>JAHHRZ010000021.1 GCA_020025515.1 Oscillospiraceae bacterium
CTTGTTTCAATTTTTTAAGGTCGTGGTCACTTTGATAGGCCACTACGTAAGGGTTAAGTTTCTTTGCCAGCCAGCGTTCATATTTGCAATATGCGAAAAGCCTAGCGCCAGCAGCGCAAGGATCGCCACAACAGCAATCCACATGGTCTCGTAAGAAAATAGGAAAATTGTCATATCTATATGCGAACATTATAGCATTTGTAGGGCCTTTCGTCATCATTTTCTACTATCCGACGGGAAATTTAATGGCAAATAAATTGTGAAAATATCCATCGCAATTTTACAAGAAAAGTCTCAATCCACGCTGATGGAGAGATGAGGCAAAGTGATTATTCTATAATCTCCGGGATTTCTCTGACAAAGTTATAAAAGATTTTGACTTCATGTACTTTCTGTCCGTCAATTTTCTTGACTTCACCCACCAAAATCTTGCTGATGAGCCAGTTCAGCGCCGCAAATTTCATATTCTTGAATTTTCAGCAAACAAGCAGGAGCCGGAGTGTTCCGGCTCCTGTCCTCGGCTTAGGCGTTCACGGCTCTCTTGAATTCAATGACCTTACAGGTATTGTCCTGTGTCGGATCTGGCTGTTCGCTCGGCAAGGCTGCATCCATTACGCCCTGCATCCGCTGTGCGGCGGCTTTCTGCATCTGGTCGGTCACATAGGTGTAGGTGTCCAGTGTGAAGCCTGACATTCTCGTCAATCCCGGCGTTCTTCAGCAGCTTCTTATGTACCCGTCCGATACATTCCGGACTCCAGTATGTCCCTGTCCTTGGGGATGGGAACAGGATGGGGTTATCCGGGTGTCGGTCGTGTTCCTCAAGGAGCAGCTCCAGTGCTTTCTGGGAGATCGCCACGGTGCGGATGGAATTCTGGGTTTTCGGCGGTGTCACGAGCAGCTCGCCTTTCAGTCGGCAGACCGACTTGCTCACCGAGATGGTTTTCGCTTCTACATCCACATCCTCCCACAGTAGAGCCAGCAGCTCTCCACGGCGAAGTCCGGTGGTCAGCTCCAGATAGAAGATGGGCAGGACACCTTCGTTTTTCGCCTGTTCCAGATAGGCCCCGATCTGCTCCGGCGGGATGATGTTCATTTCCTTTTTCTCCTTGGGTGGGATGCGTACACTATCGCAGGGGTTGTGGTTAAGGATGCGACTACCTACCTATCTGTGGTGATGCAGGCTGCTGTATGTGGAACGCAGGAGTGTTTCTTTCACAAATGCATTTGTCTGTGTATTATGAACAAAAATATTGACGATTACTTCTATTATTGCTATATTGTTAATGCAGTAATATTATTATAGTAGTAGTCAATCCACCGAGTTGGCCTTTACTGCTCAAAGACGATTCCTGTTTTTGTCTATTTGTGAGGAGTGATTCCAATGCAGCATATTTCTGTACCTATTTCGTTCATCTCACAGTAATGACACTACTTTTGATAGATCAAATCTTGAAGCAAAATATGTAGTCTATCTGCGTGTATAACACGAAGGAGGTTTTTTTATGAAAAAAGATTATTGTCCCTCACTCTTGTTATCTGTGTAATCCTTGGAATCTCATTTTCTGCCAGTGCCGTGGATGTAGAGCCACAGAGGAGCCGATTCAGGTACTACACGGTTTATGATCCTCCTGAGTATCAGCACTACAGAACGGTAAATGTAACCGCTGAGCAGTCTCAAGATATGCGGTTTATTGAATCTATCCTCTTTGATTCGATTCCATACATCCCTATGCTATTTGGCTTTAACAAGAGTAACGTTGCACAGGTATTGGTCTCTGCTGCTAAAGGCATAATTACAGAAAACAATTTAGACCGAGCCGCAGCAGGAACATACGATTTTTATCAAATGAAGAAAATTACATACAAAGAACATATGGAGACCAAACAAACGTATGTTGATCGAGAGGAGCTTCTTGTGCGGGTTGATGTTACCATTGGTGGTAAGAAAGGGAACTTCCAATATTTCACCTTTAATCTTCGTAGATAAAGTGAAGTGTAATATATTGAGGTGATACTTTATGACTATCAAGGCCAGGAAAGTGAGCATCATATTACTTTTGCTTGCCTTTATTTCGGTGTATGTAGCCTATTTGACCATTCCACATACTATCTGGATTTGGATTCTCATTATGCTTGTTGTCCTATTGGCAGCAAAATATATTGGAGACATCGATGGGAAAAAGGGACACGATTTCATGACATCCAAGTGGTATCGCATTGTTGTTGTCCTTACTCTTATTCTCTCTTTCGTTATTGCTTACAATGTTGATTTACCTAATGACATTATTATCTTCCCCTTCTATAATAATATTCTCATTGATATCATCATCTATACTGCAAGAATTTTTCGGTATGAGCAGACTGATAATGTATAAAGTCCTAGGGTAATACTATTCGTTCACTTCCCATCCCCAACGCATATCAAAAAAGCCCCCTCCGAGCAGCTATCGTGGCTCGGAGGGGGCCTCATTTTTCTATCTCAGTCATGTTGGAGATATCAACTCTGGGCATCCGTAAGGCACTGTCAAGAGATATGCGCAAATTGGATTGCAGACCTCTGTATGAATGAGGTCAACCAGCAACAGAGACGTCCTCGTAGTCCGACTCCAAGTGCTTCATGTTCATGTACTTTCTGTTAGTTGCCAGAAATTCCGCAGGTGTCATACAGCCCAGTTTTTTCTGGTATCTCTCGTAATTATAAAAATAGATATATTTTTCAATGGCATGACAAAGCTGATCGTACTCATCAAAGTGATTTGGATAATACATCGGGAAATGCCATATTTCTCTGCGACTTTGTTGAGGCTTGTCCTTCCTTCAAGATATTCCTTTACCGCACACAGCTTCCACTCTGGCTCCACTTGATTTGATACTGCCATATACAAATACTCCCCATAGTGTAGTTTTGCAGAAAATGTTCCTGCTTGTGTCTACTCTACGGGGAGCATATCAGCGGCTCCATGCGCCTTTACTCATGGGAACGGCCTTAATGGATGAGGTAGCATCGCCGGAAAGTCAGTATGCTGTCTATAACCATGCCGCATGCGAGAAGTACCATTTCATCTATCCGAAATATATCCATGAACGGATCAATGCGTTTGAAAACGAGTATGTGAAGTTCCTGCATATCGGCTGATTAAACCTATCGGAAGGCTTTTCCCTGAAGGCAGTTCAGGCTGAGATTTCTTACCGCACGCAGGAGCCTGCCGCCGGAATATGGGAACTTTGTAGGTGAGTACAGCTTGTGCTCCAGGTTGTCCGTGGTGATGAGGCCCCTGCGTAAGATCCGGGTGTTCATTGCGGTGCCCAGCCCCCTGCAGCAGCGCCCCATCCCGGCGGGCAACATCATCATTCAGAGTGTCATCAACGGCAGCCACCTTCGGCGGCCTGATCCTCCGCATGGTGCTAGCTGTTACTCTGGCCAAGCCCTCTCTGGGCTACATTGGTATCTGGATGGCATGGCCCATCGGCTCCTACCGCACCAGCCCCTGGTCAGAAAAACACGCTCCTCAACAGCTGGCTGAGGCTGAAACTGAGGCATAAGAACCCCCCCTGTCCATGCGGACAGGGGGTTCTGCTTTGCAGGCTCTATCAATCCTTTTCTTTATCTCTTTACCATATTGTATGTTATATGTTAAAATAGGTGCATTGACCCAGCATATATCCCCAATTCGAACGATAAGAGGGTAGACGTAATATGGTGGAATTATTGCAGCAGCAAGCCCAGCAGCTCACCCATCAGCAGCTTCAGGGCCTCGAACTCCTACAGATGAGCACCCAGGAGTTGGACGAATATATCCGAGGTCTGGCACAGGAAAATCCTATGATCGACCTAGACGATACTGCCTCTCAAAAGGAGTGTAATGAAGATTGCAGCAACTCCATGCTGGACCGGCTCAAATGGCTGGAAGACAACGACTGGCAGAATCGCTTTTACCAGCGGATAGACCAGGACGAGTTGGATCCGCTGACCCAGGTCGGGACATCAGGCGGGCTTGAGGAGACCCTGGTTCGTTTCGTATCCCGGCAGCTGTTCCGCCGGGACACCAGCCAGGAACTCACAGACTGTGTCTGCTATTTGGCGGCCTGTCTTGACCAGAGCGGCTATCTCTCCTGCCCCATCGAAGACCTGGCCGCAGCTTACGGTGCCCCCGTTCCGCTGATGCAGGAGGCCTTGACGGTGCTGCGTGGGCTGGAGCCCGCCGGAATCGGTGCTGTCTCTCTGAGCCAGTGTCTGGAGCTCCAGCTGAAGCGCATTGGCTGCGATGGTCCCGCCCTCGCCATCGTGCAGGCACATCTTGAGTCCCTGTCCAGGGGACAATTCCATGCCATCGCAAAAGCGCTGTCCATATCCCAGGAGGCAGTCCGCCAGGCTGCGGCTCTGATTCGGGAGCTGGAACCCAGACCCGGCGCAGTTTTTGACTCCCCTTCCCCCATCCGCTACATCCAGCCGGATGTGCTGGTGGTGGAGGAGAACGGCCGCTTCCTCGCCCAGGTCCGCAGCCATGAGCGGGCAGGGTTTCGGGTCAATCCCTACTATCTGAATCTGCTGGAGCACTCTGACGACAGCGAGGTACACACGTATCTCGCCGAAAAATTCCGTCAGGTCAAAGAGCTGCGTTCCGCTATTGCGCAGCGTGAAAGCACCCTGCAGCGCTGCGCCCAGGCCCTTGTGGAGCAGCAGCAGGACTTTTTCCGTCTGGGCGCAGCCGCTCTGCGGCCCATGACTATGCGGAGCATTGCTGCCCAGCTGGAAGTCCACGAGTCCACCATCAGCCGCACGGTCCGTGAAAAATTCCTGCAATGCAAACAGGGCGTATTTCCTCTCCGATACTTCTTCTCCTCTGTGGCCGCCAGCTCTGCGGGCGGGACAGAAAGCAGCGGCGCAGCCGCCCGTGCTGTGGTTCAGGAACTGATTGCAGCAGAGGACAAAGCACACCCCCTGTCTGACCAGCAGCTGGCGGAGCGGATGGCACAGATGGGCTGTCCCATCTCCCGCCGCACCGTAGCCAAATACCGTGAAGAGCTGCACATCCCAAACACGTCCAGCAGGCGTATCCGAAATCTGTAAGTAAAATGGCCCTGACGTCAATTTTGAAGCGTCAAGGCCATTTTTTCATATTGCTTAAACGATGATGCCGTATTTTTTGATTCGGTAGCTCAGGCTCTGGCGACTGATGCCCAGGGACTGGGCGGACCGTGAAATATTGCCCCCATAGTGATCCAGCACTCGCTCTAAAATCTGGCTCTCATATTCCCCCATAAGCTCTTCCAGCGTCGTGCTGGACAAGTCCTTTTCACTTGGCATAGTCCCAAACGCAGCCTCCTGCTTCTCCTTTTTCTCGACCGGCGCACTGGATAGCAGGTAGGTGGGCAGAGACTTCTCCGTGATTACGCCTCCGTCTGTCACGTTGAGAATGTATTCCAGCACGTGGAACAGTTCTCGGACATTACCCGGCCAGCGGTATGACCGAAAAATATCCATCACCCCAGGTGCGATATAGTCGATCCGTTTGGCGTATTTGGCTCGTTTCCGTTCCAGATAGAAGTCCACCAGCTGCCGTATGTCCTCCGGTCGTTCCCGCAGAGGCGGGATTTGGACCTGGACTGTGGACAGTCGGTAGAAAAAGTCCCGACGCATGGTATAGTTTTCCAGCATTTCGAATGGGTCCTCATTGCAGGATGAGATGATCCGCACATCTGTGTGGAAGTCCTTGTTGCTGCCGATGCGGCGGAAAATTCCCTCCTGAACCACACGCAGCAGCTTGGACTGCATCGCCAGGCTCATGGAGTTTACCTCATCCAAAAACAGGGTGCCGCCGTTGGCCTCCTCAAAAATACCCTCCTTGTCCTCACTGCCGGTGAAGGCGCCCTTTTTGGTACCAAACAGCATACTTTCGATGAGTGGTTCCGGAACAGCAGCGCAGTTGATGGCCACAAACGGTTTGTCCCGTCTGGGGCTGGCTCGATGGATGCTCTGGGCAAACATCTCCTTGCCGGTTCCCGTCTCCCCCACCAGCAGAATGTTGCAGTCCTGCTTTGCAAATCGTTTGGCCAGTTCCTTGGCCTCTGTCATCCGCTCACTGCCTCCCACGATACAATCGAAGTTATAGCCCGACATCTGCTCTTCCGGCACCCGCTTGGCGTAATTCTTCAGGTTTTCCTCCACAAATCGGAAATATTCCTGCTGTTTCTGGTTGATACTCAGGTCCATCTCGAACAGCGCCGCACCCAGCAGCTCGTCATCCTTCACGATGGGGTAGGCGGTGTTGATGGTGGTGATATTGCCCTTGTTGGCATCCAGGAAGGTGTCGATGCGGTCGCGGATCGGGGTCTGTTCCCGCAGACAGGACAGCGTGGTACTCACATCTGTTTTCAGATCCCAAACATCCAGCAGGTGCCTGCCCAGCAGCTCCGACTTCGGAGGCAGGGCTGAAATGCGGCGGCTGTTCTCATTGATGTAAAGGATATGACCATCCTGGTCATAGATCTGTATCCCCTGAGACAGATGCTCAAAGGCCTGCTCATAGAGCTCCTGGATGTTCCGTCCCACACAGACCAGGCACAAAAAAGTTTGATCTACGGCTAGGCGCTGAAACGAAAAGGCCTCCATTTGAAAGACAAACTGGCCGCTGTTTCTCCCGTGAAGAGAAAAGACATCATCCAGATGCCGACCAACAAATCGGTTCCAGATACTTCCGTATTTATTTTGCAGCATTTGACTGCCCCACAGGACCTGTGTGATAGATTGGTTCTTATCCATGACAAAAACAGCTCCGCACAATTCCATTTCAACACCCCGCTATGCAAAATATTTTAACATCTTTCCTCAGATTAGCATATCCATCCCGCTGCCGTCAAGGTGATCCCCCCTCTATATCCCGGTTCTTCTTCTATTGTAACCAGTATTTACTGAAAATCGACTCATTTTTCTCTGTCTTTCCACAAGAGTGCAAAATATTTTAACCATGCGCAAAATAGTTTACCATCTTTTTTCTGTTCACAAGCAGTTTTTCGACTGCGGCCTTTGCAATTCGTACCGAGGTCAAAAACTTTTATTCTGTCTATTCTTTAATATTTTTCTGTCTATAAGCAGCTAAACAAAACAAAACCATGCTGAAATTCAAAAATACAAAATATTTTTTCATCCATTTTTTGAAGTTGGCATGCAATTTGCTTTGTTATAAAGCAGACTGCTTCACTATATCAGCAGAGAGGAGAAATGTTTATGGAGCAAGTTATTCTGGGTGGCAGAACGACTGTTGAAGATCTGGTGGCTGTTTCTCGCTATCATGCAGAGGTTCAGTTTTCCGATGATTATGAACAGCGTGTCCAACGCTGTCGGGCCCATGTGGACCGCTTCAGCCATGAGGGACAGGCAATTTACGGTCTGACCACCGGTCTGGGTGACAACTGGAGAAAGTTTATCCCGGAGGAGGACCGCATCATCATTCAGCGCAACAACATCTATGCCCACACCTGTGCCGTGGGCGAACCGATTCCCGAGGAGTGTGCCCGTGCTATCATGTTCGTCATGCTGGTCCACTTTGGTACCGGCTACACCGGCATCAGCCTGAACACCCTGACTATCCTGCGGGATATGCTGAACGCCGGCGTGACCCCCCGTGTCCCCGGACACGGCTCCGTGGGCTATCTGACCCTGGAGGCCCACATCGGCATGGTCATGATCGGGGAAGGCAAAGCCTGGCACAAGGGGGAGCTGCTCCCCGGCGGCGAGGCCCTGAGGCGCGCCGGTCTGGAGCCCGTGGTACTCACCTCCAAGGAAGGTCTGACCCTCCTGTCCGGCACTACCTCCGTTACCGCTCTGGCCGCTCTGGCCATGTATGACGCCGTCACGCTTTCCCTGACCGCTGACATCGCCGGCGCCTTCTCTCTTGAGGTACTGAAGGGCACCCTGATGGCTATGGACGAGCGGCTCATGAACGTCCGTCCCCATCCCGACCAGTGCAACACCGCCGCCAATATCCGGGCGATTCTGGCAGACAGCCCCATCATTGAGCGTTACCGCGGTTACCGCGTCCAAGACGCCCTGTCCCTGCGCTGCATGCCACAGCTCCATGGCGCCGCCAAAAAGATCGTCCGTGACGGTCTGGAGACTATGGACATCGAACTGAATTCCTCCGTGGACAATCCCCTGATCTTCGAGGATGAGGAAGGAAATGCGCAGGCCTTGATGGGCTGCAACGCCGATGGCAGCTATGTTGGTCTGGCGGCCGATGCCCTGACCATCGCCATCACGGACCTGTGCAAGATGAGCAACAGCCGCATCGACCGAATGCTCAACCGTCTGGTCAGCGAACTGCCCGCCTTCCTAAATAAAAACGCCGCCTATAATAACGGCCTGATGATGATTCATTACTCCACCTCTGGACTTCAGGGGGAGCTGCGTGTCCTGTCCCACCCCGCCTCCGTGGACAACTTCACCACCTGCGCCAACCAGGAGGACTACATCAATATGGGCTACAACGCCTCAAAGAAGGCCTATGACGCCATGCAGCTGGCCAAGTATATCCTGGCCTCCGAGCTGATCTGTGACGGTCAGGCTCTGGATTGCTATGAAGACCGCAGCTGTGCCAGCGCCACCGGTGCCGTCTACGCTCTGCTGCGGACCGTGGTCCCTGAGATGGAACATGATGCCCCCCTGGCCCCCTATATGGAAGTGGTGGCTGACCAGATCATGAACCGCCAGTACATCAAGGCAGTAGAAAAGGTCACAGGTCCCCTGCATTTTTAAAGAGAAAGAACCCGTTTATCACAACACAAAGGAGTAACAAATATGTTGACTTTACTTGACAATATCACGGTGCTTCTGTGCGTCGTCGGTATTTTTATGGTTGGTAAGTTCTTTTCCAAGACCTCTCAGGACATGGACAGCTTCTATCAGGCTAACAAGTCCCTGCCCTGGTCCCTGGCAGTAGGTACTTTGGCCGCCTCCTGGTACGGCGGTGCCGGCGTTATCGGTACCATTGGCTATTCCACCGCTATGGGCATTTCCGCTTTCTTTATCTGGTCCATCTGCGCCCACCTGGTTCGCTTCCCTCTGGCCCTATGGGTAGCACCCCGCATCTCCGTCAAGGTGAACACCACCATGACCGAACTGCTGAACCGCTACTATGGCCGTCTGGCCTCCTTCCTGGGTGCCATCGTGCTGGTGGTCTCCTGCCTCTCCATTGCGGAGATCGCCGCTACCGGCTATGTGGGCGTGGCTGCCTGGAATGCCAACAAGTTTGTGGTAGCTGCCGTGGTCGTCATCATTGCCACCGCCATTACCTGCCTGGGCGGTCTGATGGGCGTGGCTGTCACCGACATGATCTTCTTCCTGCTGATGATCACCTGCGTGGCTTCCGTGTTCCCCTCCATCTTCTTTGAAGTGGGCGGCTTTGCCGGCATTGAGTCCGCCCTGTCCGGTCCCGCTCCCGAGATGCTGACTCCCCTGGGCGGCACTCCCATTGGCCGTGCTCTGTGTCTGGTCATCCTCTGTATCAATGTGTACAAGGACCCCTCTTTCTATCAGCGTTTTACCGCTTCCAATTCCGCCCGCACCGGCAAGCGCGCCATGCTGATGTGCTTCTCCATCTGGCTGTCCTTTGACACAGTCCTCATCTTCACCGGCATCATCCTCCGTGCTCTGGACCCCACTCTGGCTGTTCAGCCTGAGGTCGCTTACGTCCAGCTCATCCTGTCCCACCTGCCCGTGGTGATCCGCGGCCTGTTCGTCTTTGGTCTGATGGGCGCCATCATCTCCACCATCGACTCCTACTTCCTGATCGGCGGCGAGATCATGTCCCGTGACATCATCGGTGTGCTCCGCAAGAAGCCCCTCACCGACCGCCAGAGCATCAATATCACCCGCATCTGCTGCATCGCCTTCGGCACCATCGGCCTGTTCACCGCCTTCAAGTTCCCCCTGGTCTACGACGCCTTCCTGTTCATCAACAGTCTGAGTATGTGCGGCCTCTTTGTCCCCGTGCTGGCCGCTATTATGTACAATGGCCGCAAGACCAATGCGGCTGGTCTGGCCAGTATGATGGTGGGGACTGTCTCCTGGATCTACTTCACCTACTTCCCCGTAAGCTGGGACGTGCTGGGCGGTCCGATTGACGCTCTGCTCATCGCTCTGCCGCTGTCCTTTGCGGCCTTTGTGATCGGAAACCGCTTCGGCCATGTGCTGCATGACGATAAGACCCCTAACGCTATTCGGGCTTAAGCCCCTGACCGGAAAGGAGTATTCTGTTATGGACGAGAAGAAAATCATCAATCAGAACAAAACTGAAGAGCCTGAGGTGGAAAAGGTCCAGTGGCTCGGTATGGACGGCCTGCTGTGTCTGCTGTATGCCGTTCTGGGTATCATCTATTCCTGGGGCATCATCAACCGTGTGGATTTCGTAGTCGGTATCATGGCCCCTGTCACCGCTATTATCATCACTGTGTCCGTGTTCCTGCGCTACTGCTTCGAGGTCGGCTCCTTCATGAAGAAATCCAACAAGAAGAAATAAGCCACCGTTTCTGCGCAGCATACCGTTACATTCCGGAGGTTATCGTATGAAAATTTCAGCTTTCCCCATTCAGATGAGCGAAGCAGAGGCCCGCAAGATCGCTGAAAAGCGGGGCAATTTTCTGGGCCGTATGATGGTCAAGAAGGATGAGATCAATCTCAAGCTCATGTACCTGGAGAGCCGTGAGATCATCTTTCAGATGTCCTATATAAACGCCCCTCTGCCCCGGCTGCTTGGGAAAAAGCCGCCCCAGGAAAAGGGCCAAAAAATCCGTATCCTGGTGGAAGGCACCCGCAGTATGCCCGCCTATATGGGTGAGGAGCCCCATGTGGAGGAAATCGAAATCGACGACCCGGAGCAGATCCAAAAAACCGAATTTCCCGACGAAAAACTGATTCAGGATGCCAAATATCTGGCTCGCCGCATGGTCCGCCGCCAGATTGGCAAAGTGGCCTCCTTCGAGGTTTTGGAGATGCGCTCCCTGTACCGCCCCTATTACGTGGCTTTTTATGGTCCCCTGGTCAACGGCACCAAGGTCCGCTATCTCCCCATCGCCGCAGACAAAAACGAAATAACCCGTACCTGTTAACCTTTTTCTATCTCTTTTCTTTTCACACAGATGCCGGACAGAGAAATCTGTCCGGCATCTGTATCTATAGCTGTCCAGTATTCGCCCGATAACCGAAGAAATCTTCAAGATTTCCGGTTCTTTCCCGCTGATACCGTCCATAGCACTCCTTCAGCACATTCGCTTCCACGCTCCGCACCTCCCTTCTCTCTTTGCCCATATAATGAATGAGTTGGTACTATATTACTCCTGTTTTCGCAAAAGAAAAAACCACTGGCGCAGCCGGGAGTTTTACAAAAACGCCCCCGCACCCTGCGTATCGGGTGCGGGGGCTATAATCGGGAATACTCCTGCACTTACAGGAGCAAAGGGAGGAGAATTATTGATTGGCGTGTTTTACTGCCATATCAATAAGATTCTTGAAAAGATTCCTCATGCAGGGCACACTGTCCTGCAATTCCTCGGGATGCCACTGGACCAGCTGAATCATACCGGTTCCCCTCTCATCCTCAAGGGCTTCCACAATACCGTCCTCGGTGTGGGCAACCACCTTCAGGCCTTTGCCCACTTCATGCACACTCTGGTGGTGCATAGTATTGGTATAAACCTGCTCCTGCCCCAAAATTCGGGCCAGATTGCTGTCCTTATCCACATCGACCGAGTGAATGGGGTAAGAACGGTCCTGATGCTGGCCATGGAGCAGATGGCTGGGATTGACCTCGGACAGGTCCTGATAGAGACTGCCGCCCAGCGCCACATTCATAATCTGCATACCACGGCAGATACCCATAATAGGGATACCCTTTTCCACAGCATAGCGGCCCACAGCGATCCACGCCTCGTCAAAGGTACGGTTGATCCGCCCCAGCTTGGCAGAGGGGGACTGATGGTAGAACATGGGGTCCACATCCTCACCGCCGGGGAGCAAGATACCGTCGCACTGATCAATAAGGCGAAACAGGTCCTCTTTTTCAGTGAGAGGGGGAATCACAAAGGGGATGCCGCCAGCACGGATGACGCTGTTGGCATAGACCTCGTTGAGGGACACTGTGGAGATGGACACGCTGTTATAAAGAAGATTCTGGCCGTGGGGACCCATGACTGCGATAACTGGTTTCATAATTATATCACCTGCAAATATTCTTTCCAATTGGACAGTTACTTAGCTGCCGTGGCCCACTGGGACTCACGCAGCAGCTTGGACTTATGGCAGGCCACAAAATGGCCCCGCGAGTCCTCGGTGGTGGCAATCATGCCGCTGGTGCACTTCTCAGACGCATAGGGGCAGCGGGAGGCAAACCGGCAGCCGGCGGGGGGATTGATGGGAGAAGAGATCTCTCCAGTAATGAGATGCCGTTCCACATTCCTGCGGATGGTGGGGACAGGGACGGCAGACAGCAGCGCTTTGGAATAGGGGTGATACTGCTCACGAAACAGTTCCTTCCCTTCGGCATACTCTACCACATTGCCCATATACATGACCAGAATATCGTTGGAGATATGTTTGACCACAGACATATCATGGGTAATGAAGATGTATGTCAGATTGAACTCCTCCTGCAGATCCTGCATCAGATTCAGGATCTGAGCCTGAATGGACACATCCAGTGCGGAGACGGGCTCATCACAGACCAGCAGCTTGGGCTCCAGGGCCAACGCTCTGGCCACTCCCACACGCTGGCGGCGGCCCCCGTCCAGCTCATGGGGATAGCTGTTGGCCAGCCGCTGGGCAATTCCCACGGTATCCATCAGCTTTCGGACCTGAGCCATGGTCTCAGCTTTGTTGGGATAAACCTTATAGATGAGCAGGGGCTCTGCGATGATCTGCTCCACGGTCATTCTGGGGTTCAACGAGGAGAACGGATCCTGAAACACCATCTGCATCTGGCGGCGCAGCATCTTCAGCTCCTTCTTGGATACATTGGTAATGTCCTCACCCTCAAAGAGAATCTTACCTTCCGTGCTTTCCAGCAGGTGGATCACCGTACGGCCCAGAGTGGACTTGCCACAGCCAGACTCACCCACAACGCCCAGCGTCTTGCCCCGTTCCAGTTTAAAGCTGACATCGTCAACCGCATGGAGGGTGCCTTTGGGCGTATTAAAGTACTTTTTAAGGTGCTGAACCTCCAATAGCACATCACTCATGCCTCTTCCTCCTTTTGGTCAAATAAAAAGCAACGTACAAAATGTCCTGGAGTAATCTCGTGGATCTCGGGGTGGCAAGCGGTGCAGTTCTCCTTACAGCAGCCGCACCGCTCAGCGAAGTAGCAGCCCTCAGGCAGGGCGGCAGGATTGGGCATCATGCCAGGGATGGGGGTCAGTCTGTCCACATCCTTGTCCAGGCTGGGCAGGGACTCAAACAGGCCCTTGGTATAAGGGTGGCAAGGATGCTCAAAGATGTCCTCCAGCGTACCGTACTCTACGATCTCACCAGCATACATGATAGCCACCTTGTCGCAGGTTTCGGCCACTACGCCCAGATCATGAGTAATGAGGATCATGGAGGTACCGTCACGCTCCTTGAGGCCCATCATCAAGCTCAGTACCTGAGCCTGAATGGTCACATCCAGTGCGGTGGTGGGCTCATCGGCAATGAGCAGTTCAGGCTTGCAGGCCAGTGCCATGGCGATCATCACACGCTGTTTCATGCCGCCGGAGAACTGGTGAGGATACTCGCTGAAGCGCTCACCGGGGATACCAACAGCTTCCAGCGCATCTACCGCTCTGCAGTTGGCATCCACACGGCTGATCTTGTTGTGCAGCCGGACAACCTCGGCAATTTGTTCCCCTACCGTCATAACGGGGTTTAGACTGGTCATAGGGTCCTGAAAGATCATACTGATCTTCTCACCACGCAGATGGCGCAGTTCCTTCTCATCGAAGGCAAGAATGTCCCGGCCCTCAAAATAGATCTCTCCAGACACGATCTTTCCGGGGGGATTGGGGACCAGCCGCAGCAGACTCAGCGCCAAGGTGGTCTTGCCTGCGCCAGTCTCCCCCACAAGTCCCAGCGTCTCGCCCTTGTTAAGCGACAGTGTGACATTGTTCACGGCCCGGGTTACCGTATGTTCCACCGTGTAGTGAACTGTCAGGTTGTTGATTTCAAGCAGTTTTTCGTTATCCATACTCTCCACCTCAATGCTTCAGACGAGGATCAAGGGCATCCCGCAGACCATCGCCAAAGAGGTTAATGCCATAAATGGCAGTCATAATGGCAAGGCCGGGGAAGGTAATGATCCAGGGATAGTCGCGGATAGCGTTGCGGCCCACGCTCAGCATGGCACCCCACTCAGGGATCGGCTGGGTGACGCCCAGACCAATGAAGCTCAGGCTGGAAGCGGACAGGATGGCTTTCGCAACACTCATGGTAGCCTGCACAATGATGGGAGCCATGCAGTTGGGCAGGATGTAGCGGGTAATGATACGGAAATCGCTGGCGCCATTGGAGATGGCAGCCTCGATATATTCCTGATTTTTGACGGACAACACGGCGGAACGCACCACACGCGCATGGCCCGGTATGGAGCCTATGGCAATGGCCAGCACCAGATTTTGAATACTGGAGCCAAAAGCGGCCATGATAGCGATGGACAGCAGGATGCTGGGAATGGCCATCCACACATCAATAAAACGCATCAGGAGGTTGTCCACCTTTTCACCGTAGTAGGCGGCAGAGGCGCCAATCACGGTACCTACGGAAACGGACACGATAACGGCAGAGAAACCAATGAGCAGGGAGATTCTGGCTCCATATAGGATGCGCACCAGAATATCCCGTCCGGCATGGTCGGTGCCGAAGGGGTGTGCCCAGCAAGGGGGCATATTTCTGTCCCGCAGGACCTGATAGTCATAGCCCTCCGGGCCAATCACACCGGCCAGCAGAGCACCCGCAAAAATGATACACAGCAGTGCCAGTCCAAACATGGCCGCCTTATTGCGGCGCAGCCGCTTCCAAACATCGCGCCACATGCTGTTGCTTTCCACTTTTTTCGTCTTTTGCATATTACGCAGCCTCCTTTACGGCCGCTTTGGACAGGGCCTTTTTCTTCTTGCTTCCACCGTACTGGGATTTGATTCTGGGGTCAATGAAGGCATACAGCAGGTCAACACCCAGATTTACAACAGCGTGAATCAGAGCAAGAAACAGTACGCAGCCCTGAACCATGGGATAGTTACGAACATTGATGCTGTCGACCAGCAGCTTTCCAAGGCCGGCAATGGAGAAGATGGACTCGGTGACCACAGCGCCGCACAGCATACTGCCAAAGGAGTTTCCGATGACGGTGACAATGGGGATCATGGCATTTCTCAGTGCGTGCTGAAACCGAATCACATTCTCGGTCTGGCCCTTGGCTCGGGCAGTACGGATATAGTCCTGACGGATTACCTCCAGCATAGTGGATCGGGTCATACGCATAATGTTGGCTGCGGACGCCGTACCGATGGTCAGTGCGGGCAAAATCCAACACGTCCAGTGGCTAAATCCGGAGGGCGGCAGCCAGCCTAACCAGACGGAGAAAATAAGGATGTTCACAAGTCCCTGCCAGAAGTTAGGCATGGATACACCCACCATAGACACAGCCACAGCGATGTGATCAAAGGTTGAATACTGTTTCGTCGCTGATATAATGCCGCATATGACACCCATTGCAACGGCCACAAGAATACTGGCGCTGGCCAGTATGATGGTGCGGGGGAAGCGGACGAAAATTTCCTCGGAAACAGAGCGTCCGGTGGTATAGGAGGTGCCAAAGTCACCCTCGGTGACAATCTTTTTCAGATAGTTGAAATACTGAACAAAGAAGGGTTGATCCAGCCCCAGCTCATGTTCCTTCTGAATGATCTGCTCTTCTGTCGCATCATCAGGCAGGAGCATTTCTGCCGGATTGCCCGGAGTAAAGTGCAGCAGGGTAAAGATAATCAGCGTCACTCCGAGCAGAACGGGAATCAACATCAACAGTCGTTTTACAGCATATTTTAGCATATTGATTTCCTCTCCGATCCTCTGTTCTGTCCGACTGTGGGCTTTCGCCCACAGCCGGGTGCAGCCCAGCGATCAATTATTATTCATAAGCGCACACATAGGTCAGATCGGGGGTATTTGCAGGGCTGTGGACATAGCCCTCCACTGTGTTTCTCATACCGGTGAGCACATCGGTGAAGGCGATGGGGATGGCGTAGTAGTTATTGACAATGTAGTCTTGAATCTCCTCGTACTTCTTGGCACGGGCGGCATCGTCATACTCAGCGGCAGCAACGGCGATCATCTCATCCAGTTTGGTATCGGAGGAATTGATAATGCCGTTGCGGGAGGCGGTGGAGAACACGGTACCGATGGCCTGATAGGCGTTTCCAGTGGTAGCGGTCTGGGACGTAATGGTGATATTGGTCCCGTTGTTGGCCTTGCCCAGCTCATTGTAGGTAGCCTTGTCCAGCACCTGAATTTCACAGTTGATGCCGGCTTCCTTCCACATATTCTGGATGATCTCAGCAATGGTCTTGAAGTCCACGTTGGTCTGGCAGCGTCCAGTCAAATTGATGCCGTTGGGATAGCCGGCCTCTGCCAGCAGTTTTTTGGCCCGTTCCACATCATAGACATGCTCACTAACTGGGCTGTGACCGATGATGCTGGACGACATAATGCTGTCAGCGGGGATCCCGTACTGCTCATAGACCACATCGGTCAGAAGCTCGATATCCAACGCGCAGGAGAGGGCCTCACGGATCTTGGCGTTGGCCGTCTCGTCCTTGCTCAGATTCAGACCAAGGAAGGTAGTGCGGTAGCTGATATCGTTCATTAGCTTCAGGTCGTAGTTTTCCGCAATGCGGGCACCATCGTTGGCCGAGATGTCCAGCGCAATATCAGAGGAGCCGGTCTCCAGTTCGATGGCGCGGTTGGCAACCTCGTTGATGACCTTCATCTCAATCTTGTCGGAAGCACCGGGCTCGCCCCAGAACTTATCATTGCGTTTCAGTAAGATGGAGGAACCGGCCACCCAGGAATCCACCACATAGGCTCCGGTCCCGACAGGCTCCAGACCGGCCACCTCGTCGCCTACCTCTTCCACATAAGACTTGCAGACAATGCTGCTGTAAGCGTGGGTCAGAAAGCTGTATACGGGAGCGAAGGGCTGTTTCAGGGCTACGATCACAGCAAAGTCACCGTCGGCCTTGGTATTCTCTCCATCAAAGAACTTGAAGGTGGACTTGGTAGTGGACATCTCTGTGCAGCGCTTCAGAGTAAACACCACATCTTCAGAGGTCATCTGCTCACCGTTGGAGAAGTAGGCGTCCTCACGCAGCTTAAAACGGATATGGGTATCGTCGATCATTTCCCACTCGGTCGCCAAATTGGGCTGGATCTCACCGTTTGGTCCCACTTGCAGCAATGTGTCATAGACCAGCGCTTCCACAATGTAACCATTCAGCATATTGCAGGTCTGGGGGTTCAGGTTAACAGGCTCGCTGGACAAAACCACACTCATGGTTTCCTTCTTTACCCTCTCACCGTTGTCTCCAGGACCTCCGGGCGTTCCCTTCTTACCGCAGGCAGACAGAGAAAGACACATGGCCGCTGCCAGCAGCAGGGAAATCATTTTCTTTGTCATAATAAATCCTCCTTAGTCATCTCTTTAATGGGATAAAACGCTGCTGCCAGCTGCCATGCCGTCCCGTCTGGGGTCGGCCGCACCGGTCATGCTTTCTTCCTGTTGTGAGAACCGGATGCCCTGAACGCCGCCCACATACCGGTCATAGGCTTTCAGCTTCTTCACCGGCTGGCCGTTTTCCACCAGTGTCTGGACCACCTCATCTTGGATGCGTTCCTCGTACTGGAAGAGATTGGGGACATCGTTGTAACATCTGGGGGCATCAATGGCATCCACCAGATCCATTTTGAAATCAATCAGGTTGGATATGATCTGAACCATGGTGGAGATAATACGGTTTCCGCCCGGTGTGCCAATGGCGGCAAAGGGGCGGCCGTCCTTGAGGATGATGGTGGGACTCATGGAACTGAGCGGCTTCTTTCCGCCCTGCACCGAGTTTTTCTTCCCCTTCCCCAGTGTAAAGCCCCGCATCTGGCAGTTGAGTACCACACCCGTTCCCTCAGGCACCACGCCAGAGCCGAAGAAGGAACTGATGGTCTGAGTAATGGACACCACATTTCCCTCTCGATCCGCCACGGAGAAATGGGTGGTGTCGCTGGGTTCAAATCGGAAGGGGTCGTCCGGTTCGGCCGGAGTCACATGGAAGGGCTCATATGCCGCCGCCCGCTTCTGTGCATATTCCCGGGAGAGCAGACCCTTCAGAGGAATCTCCACAAAGCGGGGGTCACCCATATATTTGGCTCGGTCCGCAAAGGACATTTTAAATACCTCGGACATCAGGTGCAGATGGCGGGCAGAGTGGTACTCCATCTCCCCGACCGGAAACTGCTCCATAATATTCAGGCACTCCAGAATGTGGGTGCCGCCGGAGCTGGGAGGAGGCGAGGACAATATCTCGTACCCACGGTAATTCCCCCGCAGGGGGACGCTCTCCCGCACCTGAAAACCGGCCATGTCGTCCAGCGTGAAATCTCCGCCGTGGGCGTTGATGCTGTTGACCACCGCCTGGGCAATCTCTCCGTGGTAGAAGGCATCGGGGCCCTCCTTGGAGATCATCTCCATGGTGTGGACCAAGTCTGGATTTTGAAGTCTGTCTCCCGGCTGGTAATCCTTCAGATAGGGGTTTCCGGGTTCTTCAAAGCGTTTTAGCTTATTGCGGTTATCCAGCAGATCGTGGTGAAGGGCCTCGGAAATGACCTCGCCCCGTCTGGCAAGCTCGATTGCCGGCTCCATCACTTCTTCCCGGGACAGCCGCCCGAATTTTTCCTGGATATAGCAGAGTCCTGCCGCCTCGCCGGGGACACAGATGGACTTACCCCCTTCCCCCTTCTCCTCACCAATCACGGTGCCGTTTTCATCCAGCTTCCACATATCTGGATTGGCAGAAGCGGGAGCCACTTCCCGGAAATCCACAAAGACAGCCTTTTGGTCCCGGGCACTGTAGGCAGTCATATAACCGCCGCCGCCCAAACCGGAGGCGTTAGGCTCGCATACACCCAGCGCAAAGCCCACAGCCACTGCGGCGTCAAAGGCATTGCCGCCCTTGTCGAGGATCTCCGCACCGATACGTGCCGCATCGGGGTGAGCCGCCGCCACCATGCCAAAGCGGCTGGTAGTCGATTTCTTTACCTCCATTGTCAAATTCCCTCCAGTTCATCCACATCTGGAAGCAGGGCATTGAGCACCTTGACGGGCTTGCCGCCCTTCATATAGACCTTGGGCGTTCTGCGGGTAAACCGGCACAGCAGTTCATTTTTATTGGTGGCGCACTTCACGGCGGCCTCAGCGAAGGTCACGGCGTTTTCCGATTCGTCACCATAGAGGATAACCTCGTCGCCTACACGGACCTCGGGGATGTCGGTAACATCTACCATGCACTGATCCATGCACAAAACGCCCACCACCTTGGCTCGCTTGCCGTGGATAGTAACCTCGCCCACCTCATACATATTTCTGGGGTAGCCGTCAGCGTAGCCCACAGTGATGGTAGCAAGACGCATATCACGGTCAGCCTTGTACTTATAGTTATAGCTGACGCCCTCGCCCTTCTTAATGTTCTGGATGTAGGCCACCTTGGTCACAAACCGGATGACCTGGTGGATGTCCAGATCGTTCTTTCGAAAGGACTTCATACCGTAGAGAATGGCACCGGGGCGGATCATATCCAGCCGGAATTCGGGGTAGTCGATGGCCGCAATGCTGTCGCAGATATGTCTGTACTTAAACCGGCAGCCCGCCGCCTCCAACCGCTCGGCGGCCGCTTTCAGGGCGTTATACTGGCGGTGGTTTTCCTCATCGCTGGCCAGAGAGAAATGGGAGAAAATACCCTCGCACTCCAGATGCTCCAATTTGCAGATGCGCTTGATAGCCTCAATACTCTCATGTCCATCCGGGAAGCCCAGCCGATGGAAGCCAGTATCGTACTTAATATGTACCTTGGGCTTCATTCCCAGTTCTCTGCCCAACCAGTCAAGCTCCACGGCCTGTTCCTCGGTGAAGATGCACTGAGTAATGTGGTTTTTCACCACATGGGGAAGATTTTCATTGGAGGTATATCCCATAATCAAAATGGGGTACTGAGGATAAGCGTTTCTCAGCTCCAGTGCCTCAGTCAGCGTGGCTACTGCAAGGTAGTCGCCGCCATGCTCCATGATCGTCTGTGCGCAGGTCACGCTGCCGTGTCCGTATGCATCCGCCTTGATCACCGCGGCAATGGCCACATCGGGGCCGATTCGCTTGCGGATCTGCGCCACATTGTCGCCCAGGCGGTCAAGGTCTATTTCAATATAAGTATCTCTCAGCATGGTCCAAATTACTTCCTTTCTCAGTAACCCAATGCTTCGCCGTCCCGACGGGGATCGGCAGAGCCCTCAATGGTGCCATCAGGCATATACAAAACGCCCTGTACACCGCCCATTTTCACGTCATAGTCAAGAACCGTCTCGGTGAGGTGGCCCAGCTTCTCCAGCTCTGCCACCACATCAGAACCAATACGACCTTCCACAACCACCTTGCATTTGGTGTTCTCCGTCATACGGGCTGAGTCAATGGCCTCGTCAATGCCCATGTGGTGGTCAATGAGCTTGGTAATAACCTGCGCCACATTGCAGATGATGCGCTCGCCGCCGGGAGAGCCCACAATGGCGAAGGGCTTGTCATCCTTGAGGATGACTGTGGGGCTCATGGTGCTCAGAGGCTTTTTGTGGGCCTCCACCGAATTTATGTTGTCCGGCATAACGGAGAAGTCCGCCATGGTGTCGTTGAGCAGAAAGCCGGTTCCCTCCGGAACCACGCAGGAGCCGCAGAAGTGGTTGATGGTCTTGGTGACGGCCACCATGTTGCCATCTCCATCTCCGATGGAATAGTGGGTGGTATCGTCATGCTCGTAGACCCACGGGTCACCCGCTGTGCTTACTCCGCAGCCGTCAAGGCTGATGTCATCGGATAGGAGCTTTGCGTACCTCTTATCCGTCAGGCCCTTCACCGGCACCGGATAGAAATCGCTGTCCGCCATATACTTGGCACGGTCGGCATAGACCTTCTTAAAGACCTCGCTGAGCAGGTGCAGATATTCCGGGCTGTTGACCTTCATGGCCCCCACATCGAAATTCTCCAGCATATTCAAGGTCTGGATAATGTGGGTACCGCCGGAGGAGGGCAGGCCGGAGGAATAGATCTTGTAGCCCCTATATGTACCGGACACCGTGGGGCGGATCACTGGCTTATAATCAGCCATGTCCTCCTCGTCCATAATGCCGCCGCTCTCTTTCATGGCGTCCACAATGCGCCGGGCCATCTCGCCCTTATAGAACCAGTCATCCGGTTCACGGGCGATCTGCCGCAGGGTGGCGGCCAGTGCGGGATTTTTAAATATTTTACCCTCAGCCACCGTGTTCTGCTCAAAATAGAGCTGTCTGCTGCCCGGATACTTCATGAGGCTGGGGGCATTTTTTTTAAAGTGCTCCTCCATCATCTCTGTGACTACAATGCCCCGTTCAGCCAGCTCTGCGGCAGGAAGGATCACATCCTCCTTGCTCATGGTGCCATAATTGCGCAGAGCGGTCAGAAGTCCGGCCACTTCACCGGGAACAGCCACGGACTTGCCGCCTATGGCGTGCTGCCTGTCCCTGGGCTTACCATTCTCGTCCAGCTGCCACATATCCCGGGTCGCCTTGCGGGGGGCGTACTCACGAAAGTCCAGCAGCAGCGGCTCCTCTTTGCCGCTCTCCTTAATCATCATGAAGCCGCCGCCGCCAAGTCCAGAGGTGCTGGGCTCACAAACCCCCAGCGCAAAGCCCACAGCCACTGCGGCATCCACTGCGTTGCCGCCCTTTTTCAAAATCTCCAGTCCGATCTTAGACGCCTCGATACGGGCGGTCGATACCACTGCATGAGCTCCACTGCATTTCTTCAGCTGTCTCAAAATTCACCAACTCCTTAACAAAACCCGAAGGAATTTTCTCTATTTAATACATAGCATAGTGCGTGCCAACTTCCGAAATTCCCGCTTTAAAAAGCCGAGTTTCTTTTTATTTGTTTTCCTATCGACACAATTTTATCATTATTTTTTAAAATATTTTAGAAAGCGATGGACAAACTTTAAAATTTTATTTTGAAGTAGTTTTTTTCAACTTCAAATTTTCGTCAGCTTTGCTCCGCATTTTTTCATCTCTCCTGCAAAGCAGCCTGCCTGTTCCTCCGCGTTTTCCCAAACATTTTGTATTATTTCTTCACTAAAGCAAAAATAAACTGTACTATCTGTATCCACAAACGGTTATTGATACAAATAGTACAGTTTATTTGAATTGAGATAGCCTCTCCTTGCTCCAATCAGCTTTCGCTGCGCCGCATGAGGTACTGCTCCCCCTCCGGTGTGATTATGGTGCCCGCCCGTCCCTTACCGATCAGAACCAGCCCACGTTCCTGAAGTCGGAGCAGCATATTACGAATGGCCTGCTCGCCCTCCGAGCATCCCTCTTCCCGAAGGATTCCTGTCAGCTGTTTTCGTCCGGTCCCATGACCGGTCTGCTTCTGGGCCCGCAGGGCTTTTAACAGCTGTATCTCCCAATCTGGCGTTAGTGTCTGCGGAGATTTCATATACTCTTGTTCTCTGGACAACATGGTTTCCGGCAGGTCGTCCACCCCCACCCGCGTCTTGCCCAAATACTTCAGATACTCAAAACAATTTTTCAGCTCCCGCACATTGCCGTCCCATCTGTAATTGAGAAAGAACTTCTCCGCCTCCGGAGTCAGGGTTATGTCGCAGCCGTCATTTCTACAATACATTTCGAAAATATCCAGACAATCTCTGCCCCGCTCCCGCAAAGGCGGCAGCTTCAGCGGCAGCACACATAGCCGGTAGTACAGATCCTTTCGGAATTTCTTCTGATCCACCATCTCCAAAAGGTCAGCGTTGGTGGCCGCAATTACCCGCACATCCACAGGAATCACCCGGTCACCACCCACTCTCACCACTTCCTTCTCCTGCAGCACCCGTAAAAGTCGGTTTTGCAGGTGGAGGGGCAGCTCACCAATTTCGTCCAGAAACAGAGTTCCGCCATTGGCCTGCTCGAAAATACCCTGTTTGCCGCCCCGCTTGGCGCCAGTAAACGCGCCCTCGGCATAGCCGAACAGCTCGCTTTCCAGCAGACTTTCGGAAAAGGATGCACAGTTGATGGCCACAAATTGCTCCTCACTGCGCAGGGAGTTTTCGTGGATGATGTGGGCAAAGATTTCCTTGCCGGTACCGCTCTCTCCCAGGATCAGCACGCTGGCCTCGGTGGAGGCCATTTTGAGGCACTTGGCTTTGACTGTCTCCATTTTTTCAGACCGTCCGCCCATATCATTGAGGCTATACTTGGCCAGATGTCCCTTTTCAATCAGTTCCTTGGCGTGCCGGTGCATTTTGCTTTGCATCTCGTCATAGCGCTTGAGGATGATGAGCCCCACTTCCTGACTGCCCAGACTGATGCACTGCACAAATTCACAAATGAGGGGCGTCCCCCGCACACCCAGCAGCAGCTCCGTTCCTTCCTCGATCTGCTTTTGGGTGATGGGCAGCACTTCTAAAACGCTTTTGCCCAGAATGTCCTCCTCTGGACTTCCAATAAAGTTCCGCACACTGGCGGAGCTGTTGATAACGGCCAGCTTGGAGTCATAAATCAAAACACCCTCCTTCATGTTTTCAAAGAGGGTATTGATGACATTGTCCTGCAGCATCTTCTCGCTGACGATATAGGAGAAGCCTTCGCTGATGCTGGTCTTGACGGAGTTCATCTCCGCCAGCTTGCGGAAGTAGGTATCCTGAGGCAGGCGGAAAAATAAAATGATCTCCCAATAAATCTGGGTGTCCACCACTGTATCATAAATGTCGATCAGCGGCAGCCCCTCTCCGCCGGGGCCCGCCCCCTCTCCCTGCGTAATGACCATATCCACCTTCTGGTCCATAGCTCTTTGGGGATAGCTGGGGTATAAAATAAGGTCGGTTCGGCCGTGGGAATAAATGAGGTTAATGCTGTCCATCGCCGTCTTGGGACCCACATTATATACATAGGCGGTGGTTCCGTAGGGAATCTCCTCCAGCCTCACAATTCCGGCGGGGGAAATATTCTTCTTGATGCATATGATCTTGGCATCCGTCCGGAGATGGCTTTTCACATCACTGACCAGCCCGTAGTGCGAAATCAGAACAAGGGCGTACTCATCCAGGGTAGAAAAGTCGTCCCTGTTTTGTACCAGCAGATCCACCTGAATACTGCCGCGGAAAAACTCCTGCAATTCCTTCTGATATTGCTCACCGATGGACTGTCTTGTGGTCACCAGTGCAACTTTATTCATCTTCACACCTCCGATTCAAGGGGCACCCGATCGTGTTCATGGATCTGGAAAGGCTCTTTCCCCTCTTCCAGACGCTTTGTTTCCCCTTCCCTTTCATTCGACCCATTATATCAAATTTTATTCGGAACCACAACTAAACCGTTTCTCTGTAAAATACCACACCTATATACCTCGTTTCGATTTGCCCCAGAGGATCGTTTTCCCGGTTTCGGCCCCAGACGTGCTGTGTGATATAGATGTGGGGCAGCACACGGCCTACATTTTAGAAAGCAGGCAAAGCAGCTTATATTTTATAGGTGTCAGATGCAATTCTTCGCCTGCAAACCAGGCACAGCCGGCAGAATAGTCGATTTTCAGCTGACCATTTTTGAATAAAGACGAAGACTCAAATTCACCAGGCATCCTATTGAGCCGCCGCTGGGTGACCCGCAGACGCGTCAGCAGTTCTTCCCCCGAAAATGGCTTTATGAGGTCTCCCGCATCCAGTGCATCGATCTTATCCATATTTCCAATGCGTGCGCTGACGACAATGATCGGCATATTGGACCGGCTGCGAATGGTTCGGATCACTTCCGTGCCATCCATATCAGGAAGCTCCAAATCCAGCAGGACAACGTCCGGATTGTGGGAAGATGCCTCCTTAACAGCTAATTGTCCATTTTGTCCCCGTTGGATAGGAAATTACTTGCATTGCCGGAAATGGAGGTCAAAGGGGGCTATCACTCGTTTAAGACTCTGGATGGAATATGTACACAGGCATTATGCTTAGAGCAGCTTGTGTTTTAGTGATTTCTCACATGGGTATTCCAATCATTACGTATATGAGAAGTAGGGAAAATATCTCTATACTTGTCGATACAGGTGCAGTATAATAAAGCTGAAGTTTGACAGATCATACGTGGTTTAGCATTCTCTTATCCGGCGTTTTATTAAAAGAAAAACAAAGAAATGATGGGAAAACTATATGAGTAAAAAATCAAAACATAAATCCAAAAGGAAAGCAAAGCCTTTAAAAATGGCTCCACAGCGCCCATTGAAGTCCTCATGGGGGGCCGCCGTGGTGTCGTTTCTAAAGGAATTTTGGCTGCACGCCTGGGATAGCTGGTACAGTCTTAGCTACGAGGAAGATTTGAGCGTTGAAGGAAAAAGAAAAAAAGACTTAATTTGGGGGGCTATCATTTTGATAAGCGCCGTGTTGACAGCACTTCTTCCATTCTATCGTTGGGAGTTCTTAGTTGAAGAGCCGATACCTATACGGATCTTCTTTGTCTTACTATTGGAGGCGGGTGCAATTGGAATGGGTATTGGCAGTATTGTAATGATCAAAAATGCAATCAAAATAAGATTTAAAAATAAAGATCGAAGAATATAGCACGAAATAGATACGTAAGACTCTTGATTAAATAGATATTAACATATTACGCGCAGGGCAGCTGGTGTCTTATCGATTTCTAACGCAGGTATTTTAATCATTATGTATAGGAACCAGCGCTATACTTCTCGGTACAGGTGCAGTATAATAAAGCTGAAGTTTGACAGATCATGTGTGGATTAGCATTCTCTTATCCGGCGTTTTATTAAAAGGAAAACAAAGAAAAGATGGGAGATCTATATGAGCCGAAAAACAAAACATAAATCTAAAAGAAGATCGAAACCTCAAAAAACAGTTCCAGAGCGTCCATTGAAGTCCTCATTGGGAGCTGCCGCGGTGTCGTTTCTAAAGGAATTTTGGCTGAACCACGGGGTTGGTGGGCACCACCACAACTTCGATGAAGAACTGAGCGATGAAGGACTGTGGAAAAAGAAATTGATTTGGGCTCCTCATCTTTTGATCGCGGCTGTGGTTCTTGCGGTTTTCCCTTTCTGTCGCAAAGAAGCTTTTGCCGTAGAGCCGGCACCGATAGAAGTATTCATTTTTTTGGTTTTTGAGGTAACGGCAATAGGAATAGGTATTAACGGTATCGTAAAAATAAAAGAAGCAATCGAAATAAGATCGAAAAATAAAGAGCAAAAAAGATAAATACATACAGATATGTGTATTTGGGGACTTCTTTGCATGGCTGCTTCGTGATATCGCCTATATTTAAAGTGCTAGTGGTATTTACAGAAGTATGCTGCAAGGTCAAAAAAGTAAAATTGGAATATCTAAAAAAATCTATGGCTCCGACAAATAGGAAAAGACGATAAAAGGCTGTCAATAGACAGTCTGCTTTTCATTTTAAAGAGGACATTGCTTATGTATGCTGTAAATGAAATAAAAGAACTTTATGATCGGCTAAAAGCGCAGTATCCCCGGTACGAGATGACCTTTTCGGGTGATGCCCTGACCATAACTCTGCTCTACGGCAAGGCAGAGGTAAACTGCGAAGGGGCGAAGCTGTATGCAAACGGAAAGCTGTACGATCAATTTACCAGTGATGAGGTGGACAATCCGGACGACCTCTATGAGTTGTTTGAAGCGTTTTTCATACAGTTTCAGCAGCTTGGCGTGGAATGCGGAAATGAAACCTACATTGCTGCCAAGACAAAGGCTGCACGGCTGAGCACACGATTTATGCTTCTTATGAGCTTGATCGTCACTGCCTGCATCTTCGCTGTGTATTTGACCCATAGCTTGTGGTGGATGCTGGCGGTTTTTGTGTGTCCGGTTGCAGCTTTTATACCGATGGGGATGATACATAAACAGACATTCCGCAAATACTGGGTCTGCCCAGAGTGCGGCAAGTCCCTGCCGCTAAACAAAAAAGAACGTTTTCCCAGAATGGAATATGTGTCCCAGTGCCCGCACTGCGGCTATGTGCTGGAAAAAGCCCCGGAAATGGAGCCGCTCCAGCTGGACAGCGATACGCCCCAAAAGCAGTTGGGACCAGCCGATGATCTGCCCGCTCCTGGTAAGAAGTGGCCCTGTTTTTTGACCGGCGGTATTACAACGGTGATGGCGCTGCTTCTATTCCCGATGCTGTTCGTTGCCGATGAACCACTGGACCCGGCGGGCGTGGCGGTGGCTGTCGTGCTGTTGTTAGTACTGCTGGGCTTTGGTCTGGTACTACTGCTGTGCCGCCACACCGAGCCGGAGGAATTGCGACAGCCAGTGGTTGTGCTGCGGGAGCGGAAAATAGTTGCGGTCTGTGGTGGGGTCGTATGGGTGCTCGGCTTTGTTGTGATGCTTGCTGCCATCTGTGTTGCGGGAACTCCTCCCCTCGAAGCGGGGTTTACCTTATTTCTTGCACTGGCTGGTGTGCCCCTGACGCTGCTGGGTGTTTGGATGCTGTTGGCTCAACGCAACCGCGCGCTGTTTGTATTCCGGGACAACTCCATTATGTATATCAGCAGCTGGGGACGGGTGCGGAATTTTCAGCCGGGACAGGTGGCTTCGGTGCGTATGGCA
Source organism: Oscillospiraceae bacterium (assembly GCA_020025515.1). Lineage (GTDB taxonomy): Bacteria > Bacillota > Clostridia > Oscillospirales > Oscillospiraceae > Faecousia. Next base: position 27,919 of record JAHHRZ010000021.1, read on the forward strand.
GTCAACCAATCCATGCATCTGCTCGACCAAAACGGCAAAAAGCTGGCCTCAGTAGAAACCAACATGCAGGGCGCATACCGATTCGCAGAGTGGATCGAAAGTATCGATCTCACTGCAACGCTGACCCCTGCCATGGAGCAGCAGGCGGTGCGTGAGACAGAAAAAGAGAGCATCGTTCAGTGGCGTGAGGAATACCGCACACCACTGCACGATCATTTGGGCGCAATCCGTGTTGGTCTTGTGCTGGTGATCCTCCTGCTTGCTGCAGGAAATATGGTTCCGTACCTTTTGTATCTGTTCACAGATCTAAAAATATCCCATGCGATCTACCTGACGGCATTTTCTCCTGTTCCGATGATTTTGTATTATACCGCTTTTGCACCGGTATTTCTGGTAGGGGACCGTCCCGCTGGCGCAACCGATGAATGGAAATCCATGCACATCAAGTTCCCGGTGATGATTGTTGTGCTGCTCGCGTTGTTGATGTTGGCTCAGGTTTATTATTTCTGGGAGGAAAGGATTCTGAAAATCGTGGATTTCGGTCCGTTTTTCCTTTTGTGGGTCGGTATTACAGCGCTGTTGATTGGATTATTTTGGGTACGCACCCCGAAACGGATGCGCGCACAAGATGGTTTTGTCATGATAATCCTGAGCCTTGTGGTGATGGGCTTTGCACTGACATACGGCGTAAATTTGGCAATTTCCAGACCCGTAGAGCACTATCCAGCTGTGGTCGTAGATCGACAGGCGCCTACGGATGAGAATGAGGATGCAGACCATACGCTGACCGTTCTGCTGGATGATGGAACCACTACAGAGATAAATGTCAGCAAGCGATTGTATGATCTGGAAGAAGCGGGCGTTGAATTTGTCGTTTGCCAAAAAGAGAATTTCCTCGGTATCCGCACGGCACGGCTGCATCTGCCCGCAGGGACGGATACGTCTACTCTGCCAGAAACGGATGATACCACACTGTAAAAAAGGAGCAAGCCATGAAAAAAGAGTGCAAACAAATTTTATGCATTATGGGATTTATGCTGATAGGTGCATTACTGGGATATGTTGTCGCATCCGAACAGTACGCACTTCTGGCCGATCCGGAATTCCTTCGCTCATTGGCAGAGCATAATCTTCAGGTTCCCGAACCGATTACATATTTACATGCGATTCTTGGTTTCATTTTCCTTTTTGCCGGCATTCCCACTGGGGTCATAATTTATTGTCACTTTGCAGATAAATGGCTCAACTCTTCAGCGCCTAAGGTGATAATAGCGATTATTATATTTCCAATTTATATGATGTTTGGTGTGATTTGCGCCTTGCCGATTTTGATTTATAAGCTGTTTGTTCTTATAAAGTGTAGGGGGCGTGAGCCATGACATTTTATGAGCTTATGTTTCAATCTTTAAATAATCTATTGGAAAAAGGCGAAACCTTACAAGCGCCAATTTATGGAGTACTGTTTCGGAACCGGAATCGTGACTTTGGATATTTTGCTCTGACCGATACGGCCTTGTTGATTGCACTGCTGCAGGGGGATTCTAAAAATTTGTATGAGAACAGCCGGATTCCTTGGAGTAGGATGCAAAGGGTAAAAGTCAGAAAGCACTGGGTCCCGTTTATGTATGTAATTCGCATAGAGCTCACAGATGGGGTAACCATTAAAATCCGCGCAGCTAAAAAAGTATATGGCTTCGATACACAGCAAGAAAATCTGAAAGCATTTTTAACCCGAATGCAAAAGTGTGTATAGGCAAAATAAACCCAAATTAGAAAGGGAATCCATAATGGAAGAAATAGAGAAAGCACCGAAAACGAAGCGTTCGGTTATCGCACGTTACCCATTGGAATACACTTTGGCAATGGTGACATTTACCGTTACAGGCATGGTTGGACTTCTTGTTGCTCCGTGTTTTGCGCCGCCGGATGAAAAAGCAAAAATCACTGCATTGTTTTTGGGAATTACGACAATTTTAACCATATTGACCTTTGGATTGAAAAGATATGAAATAACCCTAAACGATGAAGAACTCTGTGAGGTACCTATCATTGGCAGAAAAAAGCAGATAAAGGTTGCAGAAATCAAAAATGTCAAAATTAAGCGTTCTAAAGCGATTTCCATTTCCAGTGAAAAGAACAAGATATATATAGATCCAGCTATAACAGAGTACAAGCAAATAGCGGATAGGTTATCTGAGAGAGGACTGGTGTAGGGTTCTAATGCAGCTGTAGACTACTAGTATGAGTAATATATTGAGCGAACATTCTGGGTTGAGCTTCAGCAAATCCTGCACGGAATCGACAACGTTTGGATTTCAGACAAAAGCTGTTTTAGATTATAGAAAAAGACGTGATGGATTCCTTGACAATACACACCTGACAAAAAGGCATTGGATCAATAACAAGTAAAAGGGGTACATGCTTATGGGAAAACGTAAAAAGAAAGGAAAAACTGCCTATGACGAGTCTCTGCCTAGAATCTTTATCTGGTCAGGATTCGATGTGTTCGTTAGTCTGCTGATTATATGTGTTGGTTTGGGACTGATTGCTTTCTTTTGCAATCGTTTGGATGTAGATGGAATCAAACTAATGCCGTGGTGTTTCTTGATGGTGGTATCAGTTTCCTATGCGCTACCAATGATGAGCCTGCTCAAAGTATGGCGGCAAGAACGCATCCTAGGAGTATACTGGAAGGATCGAACCGACCAGGACCGACCGGCGCAGGAAAGAGATTGGTATTTAGCCTATAATCGTGGCGGCTTTCTCCTGTGCCACCGGGCGTATATTCAACACATCCTTGGTGCGAAGGTCATCAGGGAATCTACGGATTTGGGCCATCAAGATGTCTATTGTCTAAGCTTTGAAGATATCTGTGGCAAAAAACACACATTAAAATTTTCTTCATCAAATGAGCGAAAACAATTCCAGCAGTGGTATAAAAAATAGGCGTATATCAATGAGAATTCAGTTAAGCATAGAAATGACCGGATGAATGAAATTTGATAAAACTATAAAACAGAAGAAACTTTATCAAATAAGACTTTGAAGGCTTTCTTTTATTTACAGCATTGCAATTTATGAGCAGTTCAAAACCCCAGAAGGTCATCCAACACCTGTGCCACTTGCTGTTGTTCTTTTTGAAGAGATTGTTGTTCGCTTACCGTGTTTAGCACCTGATTCTTTTTTGTCTGCTCCATACCGCATAGCTCTGCTGGGTCTGTGTGGAGCGGCCTTGCAAGTGTGTTAGTTCTACGGCAGCAGTCATACCGTTTTGCAGGGCAAGGACTGCACAGGTATGGCACAGGTCTTCAAAGCGGATGTGGGGAATCTCTGCTTTTTCCAAGATCCATTTATGCCGCAGCCGCGCCATATTGGGCGTGTAAGGTGTTAGCGTTCCGGGGTGGATGAACAGTACCTCACTGCTGGGACGCTTGGAGTGCTCCTGTCCCAGCAAGGCGGCATCTTCTGGAAATTGATATAGCGTGAGTGTTAACTATCTCAAAACGATCCGAACACTCAGGTTTCAAAAAAACTTAATATTTATCTGAGAAAAAGTATGCTACACTTGCTACATCTTGAATGGAGGCTACCAATATGAGCGAGAAAATCAAAAAATGGAAAGCCGTCAGTGTGGTAATTGTGGTTATCGGATTGGAACTTTTATTCGGGCCGGGATTTCTGTATTTGCTGAAATCTAAAGGTATCGAAATATATTCAGCGTCACAGGCATCTCAATACCCCGGAAATATTCTGTTGCAATGGGGAGTTTTAAGCATATATCCCGCAATTCTGGTTTTGGTGGTATGGCTTAGAAGAAAACAAGAATTTTTGAAGGATATGAGTTTGGGCATTCCGGGGAAAAAGCAGAAAATATTAGTAATTACCATGAGTGCCATCTTACTGGTCATGTCTATTGCTGCGACTGTAAAAACAGGAGATGTTCTGCTTATTGTTCTGAATCTTCTGTTTTATCTGGCCGTAGTGGCATTTGCAGAAGAATTTGTCCTTCGTGGTGTGTGCCCGTTTTTGCTGAGGAATTTCCCAAAATTCGTGATTTATCTTCTGCCGAGTGTTATGTTTGCTGGGCTACATATCTTTGCGTATAACGGATTCCAAATGCTAAATATGGAATATGTTATGCAATTTATCAGCTCTCAGATGCTGGGACTGATTGTGAGTGGAATAGCGTTTCAACTGCTTAAAGATTATACGGGTACCCTTTGGATTCCCATTCTGCTTCATACTATTTTAGATTTTTCAGCAGTATTTTCCTATTAAGTGCTTTGATCGCATTATTCGGGTTATTCTAACAGATTTGCTCAGCATAAGGAACCCTGCGTGGGGTAGATATATTTGCAAAGAGTTTTACATAAAAAGCTGCTGAACACTCCAGAAAAGGAGAGTTTCAGCAGCTTTTTCATGCTCTGTACTGTGAGCCTATCAAGAAGTTATTGGATTCTATTGATTGACCACCGCCTTTCGGCTGCACACATTCACCACAAATGAGCCGACAGCCGTTATGTATTTCGGTGGCAGAAACCACCCGTACATCTCAGCTTGCCCTCTTTCACCACACGCCCTGCGTGGACGGTGAGAGAGGGCTTTTTCATAGGTCAATTCAGCCAACTCCCATTTGCCAAGTCTGGGTAAGATATGATTTTCCAACACATAGCGGTAATATTCATGCGTTGTCCCTCCTTTGGCAACACAAACATATACCACAGAGCTGTATGAAAAGCTACACCAAAATGGAAAAATAAACTTTTCAAAAAGGAACCCTTTGCTTGGTTAACGGTGGTAGTTGCATGAAATGCAACCACCACTAAGTTTGCCGTTATCGGCAAAAACATTGTTTTTTGAAAACGCATTTCCTTTTGTTTCTTGCCGATAAAGAGTTCTGAGTTAATTTTTCTTTGTTTACTGCCATATAAATTCTACTGTTTTAACAATTTTCACTTATGCAAGTGAATTTTCACTTTTTCGATTGAAAATAGTGAAAATCGGAGTATAATAC
>JAHHRZ010000022.1 GCA_020025515.1 Oscillospiraceae bacterium
CAACGTTCGATCAGTACGCTGTTTAGGGGGTCAAGCATATTGTAGCAAGCAATGCAAAACCGGTCACCTGCAGAAATTTCTGATACGGCCGCTTTCCTTCCTCTCTGGCCCGTTCAATTTCTGACAAAGACGTTCCTTCGGTGAAGGCGAGGATTTCTTTATAGGTCTGGATGTTGTGTTTTTTCTTATGCCTCTCCACACGGAATCCATAATAGAACGTTGCCGCAACCGTCACGGTCCAAATTCCCCAGCCAATCCATCCAAGCAGCTTGCTTAATGGAATTGGAAGAACAAGCATCATGCCAAACAGCACCGTAAAAAGGGGGCTATCCTTCTGTTGTGTTCCATAGGCACATCTTCTGAACCCCTATTTCATGGAAGATGAATCCTCCTTTTTGAGAACTCTCAAAGTGAGTGAGGCTTCTTCCTTCTGATTTTGCCGGATTTCCGACGGTGCCAAGTCTGACAAAGTCGGACAGACGCTCTGCTTGATCCTCCAAAAGCAAGGGAAAACACCGCAAAGTGAAGCTGCCCAGCGAATCAAAAAGTTCGATGGGCAGCTTCTTTTTTATTCATATTTTTTTCCGACAATGTACATAGGAATGAATAGTCCAGCCAGCATCATAGCCAGTATGACTATATTCTCGGAAGCAAACCACAGTTCCGGGACGAGCTGCCCAAAAATGATAGACAAAAGCGGAAACGCTACCATATTTGCAATCATAGCCAATCGACCGGTTTTGACGATATGCAGCCAGTTGCTGTTATTGAAATGCAGACCGGGAATATTCATTCGGACGACTCCATCATGGACACCTGAAATTTTGTTTTGGTCATAATAGGCGGGCAGCTTCAGCTGTACGAAAAAACAGAAATAGGCACCAAACAGTGTAGTAAGTACTGCGTTGGTCACAACAGCTTCCGTCAGATGGCCTCTCTGCCAGAGAAGAAACAGAAATACCGCCTCTGCCAAACAGGCAAATACAAACGCAGCGCCCCAAAAGCTTTTTTCCTGCCATGCTCGCGCGGGAGCAGCTTCGGTGTAGGTGATGACTGTTTTTACGATATTCTCAACCTTTTCAGGCGGCATGGGCTGCTTTTCCATGCGTTCCCCGGTGAGCAGCTCCGTTACTGTAACTCCAAGAATATCCGCAAGTGGAATCAGCAGAGCTGTATCGGGAATGGTTGTTCCTGTTTCCCATTTGCTGACTGCTTTATCTGAAATCAGGAGTTGTTCTGCCAGTTCCTTCTGTGTATATCCCATTTCCTTGCGGAGTCGGGCCACAAATACTCCGAATTTTGCTTTATCAAGTTCGTACATTTTTTCGCCTCCTGCCCACATTATAGTTTTTAGGCATTACTTTGGCAACCGCCTGTTAAGAGAGTTGACGGTTTGATCGGTAGTTCTACAGGAGAATAGATGAAAAGGATGGTTAAACACATTATTTTTCAGCATAGGTCGTTCCTGTGAAAGCCATCTATAACATCCTCACCATAAAAAGGAGCCCGGCCAACCGCATTGGGGTGGTCGGGCTCCTTTTCCGTATTCGGCTTACCCTCGGTTCATTTCGTGTCCCTATGAGAGTTTGCCTTTCTGAAAGTCCGTTTTCTCCTGCTCACTGATTTCTCGTTTCATCATGTTCACATCTCCTTTGATCAGTTCGTCAATGGAGATCCCAAACAATTCACTCAGCATCAGTAAGCTCTTGATATCCGGATAGGTCTTATTATTTTCCCAATTAGAGACCGATTGGTGCGTAACAAAAATTTTCTCTGCCAACTGCTCCTGGGAGAGTGCAAGGGCATTGCGATGCTTCTTAATCTGTGCACTGAGATTCATATTCTGTATCTCCTTTCGTCGAACTGAATCTAACGGAGACACGGCTATTTTACAATCAAATCTGCTTTCCATCGTCATTGTAAGGCTGTCAAACATCTTTTACACAGGAAAATGGGACATTCTCCCGCCGCAGAGTCCGGGGGTGTTCCACTTTTTTTGATCAGTCTACCACTTGCAGGAGAATGTGTTGTAGTAAACCATCTAGCCGGCCTCCACCGCTTTCTGGGCAAAGATCCACAGCCACTTCCTGCGATCACTCAGCACAGCGCTTCCTGTTTTTCGGTGATTTTCAAGAATACATAACCCAACCCGAAAAACACGGCAAGGCACGCAACCGCTGTATTGATGGTGCCGTTATTTAACTTAACAACTGCAATTACCGCAGAACCCAAAAACGATGCACCTTTTGAAAACACATCGTATATGCCAAAATACTCTCCGGAATGCTCGGAAGGAATGATTTTGCAATAATAAGAACGGGACAAGGACTGTATCGAACCCTGAAAGCACCCGACTCCAAAGGCCAGTACAGCAAACTCTAAGAGTGAATTTAGCACCAGTGCATACAAGCAGAGGAAAAAATACCCGATAATACACACACCAATCAACGTAGTTGTTTTATACTTCTCAGACAATCTTGCAAACACAAGTGAACCACCAAAGGCCACCACCTGAGTCAGCAGCAGGAAAATCACCTGCCCTACCGTGTCCAGATTTAAATCCGTTCCAATATTAACGCAGTTATCAATAATGGTGCCTACGCCATCAATGTATAAGAAATAACTGATTAAGAAGAAGAGTACCTTTTTATCTTTCAGCGCAATCGTTTTCAAGGTCCTAAAGATTTTTAAAAATGTATTCTTAACTGTATGCGCTGTATTCTCCGTCCAATTATTTTGCTTATAAGTTCGAAGCAACGGCACCGTCACCATAAACCACCATACCGCTGTTATTCCAAACCCTAACACTCTGCTTAGTGGATCGGAGATAATTCCTAACATATCCGGTCCCATAAGATATGCTAACAATGCAAACAGAAATGGTACGCAGGAGCCTAAATATCCCCATGCATAACCGTAAGATGACACTTTGTCCATTCTGTCTTCTGTGGTCACATCATTTAACATGGAATCATATATGGTGATTGATACACTGTAACAGATACGCGTAACCACTGTGAGTACCAAAAACGACACCCAACTAATGCTAAATCCATTTGCCAGGCAGACCATCACGCCGAGAGCGGTTGCTGTGGTAAATATGAATTTTTTCGTATTTTTACGATCGGCCAATGACCCAAAAATAGGTCCGATCAATGCAATGATCAAGGTAACGATTGAAATCGATGCAGAGTAAAAGGCGGTTGCTTGACTTCCTGATATTTGTCCTGGTGCGGTGCCCACCGCCAATTTCTTAAACCAAATAGGAAGAAGAGAACATGCAAGCATAGTAAATGCGGAATTCCCCACATCGTATAGCACCCACGCAAATTCCTGTTCTGTAAGACTCCTGAATACGCTCCTATTATGTAAAAACTTATAAACAGACCTCATTACACACACGCTCCGTTTTTCATTCGCCCCTCAAAATCATAATCAAAGATCGGATCAAACGGTTTAATTCCGCTCAGATTTTCATTGAAATCATGTATAAATGCCACCGCTCTCACTTTGGCTTGTTCATATAATTCCATCAATTCTCGATTGCTGTCCTCACATGTGGGATTGCCCAGCGGGTTCACGATCAGTCCATGCATCTCGTGATAATTGCCCGTGGCTTTTAAGAATGCGTAAATTACCTCTCTTTTAAAATCTGTATTGGCAAGCAGCAATTTATTATAAGTAATCATAGCACGAAGCGATTTTTTTACTTGCTTCGCTGTGACTCCACTATAAAATTCTGAAATGATTTCTGCATTCCTTGTTGTTGGATGAATATGGTCCGTCAGGACATGGCGCACTGGATCATAGCCATCTAAAATCATCAAGCTTCGGTCAAACTCAACCTCAATTTCTGCATGCGTAACGCCACTGCGCTCAGCCTGTTCATCCACATATTTATGGCACGTAGTATCCAACGCGAAATGAGTTAACACCCCGTACGTATATGCCAAAGCTGCTTGCTTGTTATTACTCTTCTCAATTGCTTTACAGGCTGTTTCAAAGAAGCTGCGACCCGATTGGTCGTGAAGTCCAAATCCAACTGCATTGACGGAATTACTCCGAAGCGCACCATAATAAAACAAAATATCTGGTCCATGAAGCCCAATCATATAAAGATCCAGATCGTTTTCAATCATATCTCGCTCTTTTGGATTTAAATGCCTGATGACGTCCTTTCCCATTCGATAGTGGGCGTATGTTGATGGCATAATCGGCTCTCCTTTACCGTTCAGTGCTTTAGGTTCAAAATCACGCACCCTGCTGCAATACACAATACTCCAACCACGCTTTGAGCACTTAGTTTTTCCTCAAACACAAAGTAGGAAAGCATCGTCGTGGCAACAATTCCAACTCCACACCATGTTGCATACGCGATTCCTAAGTAAATTTTAGTTACAGCCTTCCCAAAAAAGAAATAACAAAGTATGTATGCTCCAACGCATCCAATCGAAGGCCAGAGTTTCGTTAACCCTTCTGAATATTTCAGCAATATTGTGGCCACAATTTCACACACAATGGCAAATCCCAACAAAAAATAATGCAACATTTTTACCTCTAACTACATTCCGTTCTCTATTTTCAACTCAATTGTTAGCCCAATACGCTCTATGTTACCTCATTTATGTAAAATCCGATACCAAACTTCTATATAATATTTGTCAATTCTTCGTAGAAGTTCATCCTTGTGTAGCACAACGTCGTATGGCTTAAAAAGATAATTGTGCGATATCGGTTGCCGCCTCCTTTTGGCATAGAAACTCCCCGCCTATTCGCATGTATTTTATTTGAACAAAGGGGATCTTATCGGACCGCTCAGGCACAAGCTCCAACTGGGCATTTAAATTCTGGTGTGTCCCGTTTATCTGGTATCTCGTTTGGCATAAAATCACCCCATTTGTCAGATAGTATGTCATACCGTCGAACAAATGGGGTACAATTTATTCCATTCTTGATCTTGATCTACTTTAAATCCGCACCGGGTTAACACCCGGCTTTTGCTTGATTACCCTCTTTGCCTTGTCATAACAGCTCCGACAACACCTCCGATGAACGCAAACGGGGCAATCCTCACAAACAGCCATTCAAACGAATGAAGGCCAACGCCGATTACTGCAGTTTCAGGACTGGTGTAATCCCACCCCAGATAAGAACTGTTTAATGCAGCTAAGAGTGCGAAACCGATCACCACAACCGCACACAGTGAGATAAAGCCCCAATGAAGCACTCTTTGCCTTGTTACTTTCTTCTGTGCCAGCTGTAAGTTAATCACTTCGAGTTTTTCAGAAATTGCTTTCAAGTCATCCGGTTTTGCCTCTGCAATCGTTTCTCCCAACAACGTGCTGACGGGGATCTCCAGTACCTCGGATATGGAGATCAGCATATCCGAATCCGGAACCGATAATCCCGTTTCCCATTTTGAAATTGTCTGACGGACTACATTCAACTTGACAGCCAGTTCTTCTTGCGAAAGGCCTTTCGATTTTCGGATTGCCTTAATATTTTCATTTAACATAGCGTACACTCCTTTCTTGAGTGCCTATATTATATGGTGAGATATCCCGTTGCCACAAGCAATGCAGCTTAACATCCGCAGAAACGGCCTATTTTTCAGCTGAGGGTTAAATAAATTCGGATAAGTCCAACACTCCGAATTTATTTTAGCAAAAATGGGCAATCCCATCAAGAGATTGCCCACTTGTTAGTTTTCGCTTTTTATGGTTTCCGTGAATTACCGAACATCCCGTTTTGAATAGCAAAGCGGGGCATCTCAGTACAGCTTAGCACCTGCCGGAATATGAGGATCAACCATCAGGCAATGGAGCTTTTCAACGCCTTCCTCATGATGGACAGCGGAAATAATCATACCGCAGGAATCAATACCCATCATCTTGCGAGGAGGCAGGTTGGTAATGGCGATCAGAGTCTTGCCGACCAGTTCTTCCGGCTCATAAGTGTCGTGAATACCGCTCAAAATGACTCGATCAACGCCTGTACCATCGTCCAGAGTGAACTTTAAGAGCTTCTTGGACTTCTTCACAGCTTCGCATTCCTTTGCCTTTAGTATAGGAAAGAAGTGGCTCGCTTTGAAGTTTGTGATTCTGGTGCTATTTGCCGCAAAACAAAAAAGACCTTGAAAGGCATTTGCCTCTCAAGGTCTCTTTCAAGGTCTTATAATCTTTACCTGATATGAAAAGTAGACTATATTTAACAAATGCCCTTCTGCAGACTACAGCAATAATCACTTGCTTTTTTCTTTTCCCAAAAAACGCAGCTTTACTTTTCGGATTTTGTCCAGTACACCGGAGAGATACAGCATATTGAGTACAAGTACTGCCATAGTCGCTCCCAAGGTAAACTCCGTCAGATTTTGATAGGGTCTTTCATGATAACCCAAATAGCGCAGCAGTGACACAAAACACAGTAAAAGCAATACACCTGCCATCATATCTAGCATTTTTTTCTTAAGTCGTTTCTTTTCTTGATCTGCGTAATCAGCAGCTTTCAACAGAGTGTCCTTTGTTTCCTGGTCCATATTCTCACTTTTCCTTTCACCATCGATGAGTTCCCGAATGTCTACATTGTATAAATCTGCCAATTCAATCAATACACTCAGGTCCGGAAGGTTACTGCCTGTTTCCCATCTGGAAACTGTACGGCTGCTGACACCCAGTTTTTCGGCTAATTGTTCCTGTGTCATTTCTTTTTCTTTCCTGCGCTCTCTGAGAAATTTAGCTATGCGCTCCATATTCATATGAGCACCTCCTTCCCTTGCTACAATACCGCTGTCACACCTGTATTTCCACGACATAAAGTGAGAAAATGCACAAAATTCCCAACTGGACATAAACTGTCTGGTTCTATTGGGACTTAAATATTCATAATCAGCCATTATCAGCTGTTCGATTTATTCGGATATGTCCAACACTTCTACTCTCTGAATACATTTTAACAAAAAATGGGCAATCCCATCAAGAGATTGCCCACTTGTTAGTTTTCGCTTTTTATGGTTTCCGTGAATTACCGAACATCCCGTTTTGAATAGCAAAGCGGGGCATCTCAGTACAGCTTAGCACCTGCCGGAATATGAGGATCAACCATCAGGCAATGGAGCTTTTCAACGCCTTCCTCATGATGGACAGCGGAAATAATCATACCGCAGGAATCAATACCCATCATCTTACGAGGAGGCAGGTTGGTGATAGCAACCAGAGTCTTGCCGACCAGTTCTTCCGGCTCATAAGTGTCGTGAATGCCGCTCAAAATGACTCGATCAACGCCTGTACCATCGTCCAGAGTGAACTTTAAGAGCTTCTTGGACTTCTTCACTGCCTCGCACTCCTTCACCTTAACGGCACGGAAGTCGGACTTTGCGAAAGTATCAAAATCAACGAAATCAGCAAACAGAGGCTCGATTTCCACTTTGGAGAAATCAAGAGGCTTGTCAGAAATCAGAGGTACTGCATTTGCATTGCATACATCACTTGCGACTTCTGCAACAGCTTCAGGAGCTGCATTCTGTACATCATTTTCCTTCTTACCATCACCCATGGGTTTCATTGTGGGGAACAGAATGACCTCACGGATGGAGTCGGAATTGGTCAGCATCATGACACAGCGGTCAATGCCGATGCCCAGGCCACCCGTGGGGGGCAGACCGTATTCCAAAGCAGTAAGGAAGTCCTCGTCCATCATACCGGCCTCGTCATCGCCGTTCTCACGCAGCTCGACCTGCTTCTGGAAGCGCTGGCGCTGATCGATGGGATCGTTCAGCTCGGAAAAAGCGTTGCCCATCTCACTGTGGCAGATGAACAGCTCAAAGCGCTCGGTCAGGCGGGGATCGCTGGGAGAGCGCTTGGCCAGGGGGGACACATCCACGGGGTGCATGGTAATAAAGGTAGGCTGGATCAGCTTCTCCTCGACCTTCTGGTCGAAACACTCGTAGAGCGCATTGCCCCAGGTCTTAGGAGCCGTCTCAGGCAGCTCGACGCCAACGGACTTGGCAGCAGCCACAGCCTCCTCGTCGCTGTCGATGGCCATAAAATCAATGCCGACATACTTCTTCACGGCCTCGTGCATGGGCATACGAGTCCAGCCGGGGGTCAGATCGATCTGCTCACCCTGCCACTCGATCTGATACGTGCCAAGCAGCTTTTGCGCAGCAGAAGTCAGCAGATCCTCGAACAGATCCATCATATCGTTAAAGTCAGCGTAGGCCTCGTACAGCTCCACGCTGGTAAACTCGGGATTGTGCTTCGGGTCCATTCCCTCATTACGGAAGATACGGCCCACCTCGTACACACGGTCCATGCCGCCTACGATCAGGCGCTTCAGGGGCAGTTCGGTAGCGATACGCATATACATATCGATATCCAGCGTGTTGTGGTGCGTAATGAAGGGACGGGCAGTCGCGCCGCCGGAGATGCTGTTCAGGACAGGGGTCTCCACCTCCATGTAGCCGCGGTTATCCAGAAAATCTCGCACATGCTTGATAAACTGGGAACGGATCACGAAGTTGCGCTTCACCTCGGGGTTGACGATCAGATCCACATAACGCTGGCGGTAGCGCAGCTCCTGATTGGTCAGGCCATGGAACTTCTCGGGCAGGGGCAGCAGGGACTTGGACAGCAGCGTGGCCGTCACCACACGGACGGACATCTCGCCGCGCTGGGTGCGGAACACCACGCCCTTGACGCCGACGATATCACCGATATCATACTTCTTAAAGCGGTTGTACTCCGCCTCGTCCATCTCGTCCTTGCGGGCATAAAGCTGGATGCGTCCAGACTTATCCTGCATATCACAGAACGAAACCTTGCCCATACCGCGCTTGGACATAAGACGGCCGGCCACAGAGACCTCCTGGCCCTCCAAGGCGTCAAAATTCTCCTTGATATTGGCAGAGTCATTGTCCACCACGTACTTGGTGATCTGGAAGGGGTCGTTACCGCTCTCCTGCAGCTCCTTCAGCTTATTCCGGCGGATCTGCAGCAGCTGGGACAGATTCTGCTGCTCAGGCGCAGCCTGCTGATTCTTGTTGTCAGCCATGTACTGGATTCTCCTATCTTTTCGACCGTAGGGCCGTCTATTTTTAACCTTAGCGCTCCACTTTCAGGATCTTGTAAGCAATCCGGCCTGCGGGAGCTTCCACCATTACCTCATCGCCGGCATTCTTGCCCAGCAGAGCCTTGCCGAACGGGGATTCCTCGGAGATGGCACCCTTCATGGGGTCGGCCTCTTGAGAACCCACGATCTTGTAGGTCTCCTCCTCGTTGAACTCTTTATCCAGCACGGTAACCGTGCTGCCCAGCCGGATAAAGTCGCCGGTGACCTCCTGCTCCTCAATGACTACACAGTTGGAAAGAATTTCCTCCAGCTCAGCCATGCGGGAGTAGAGCTTCCCCTGCTCGTTCTTTGCCTCATCGTACTCGCTGTTCTCAGACAGGTCACCGAAAGAGCGGGCTTCCTTGATCAGCTCGGCCACCTCTTTTTCACGGGTGGTCTTTAGATAAGTCATCTCGTCCTGCAGGGCCTTGAGTCGCTCAGGGCTCAGCTTATATTCTTTCGCCATAGTCAATGCACACCTTTCAAAATACGGCCTGTCGGCTATCATTATACATAAAATCAGATAAAGAAATGGTCATACTGACACATTTTATATATCTATGTAATTATAGGTTCCGCCCCTGCCTATGTCAAGTATCAGATGTAATATTTAACCGCCCCGGCGGCATTTTCCCCCGTTCCCACAGCGCAGCCAGCAGCTGTAAATCGCAGCGGTCCTCCTCCTCCATATCCTGCCCACAGATCCGCAAGCCGCCCAGATTCGGTCGAAGGCCATACAACTCCAGCGCCGGTTCCCGCACATCAGCCCCGCCATCGAAGCACAGCGCCACCGCTCCCGTCTCCTCCGGCGGCAGGACGGGAATGCCAAATTCCCACCTAAGGTCTCTGGCCAGCTTCTCCCCCCCGCTTGGCGCGGCAATGATGATGCGTCTGACCGTGGGGCACAGAAGCCGGGCGGTCCGGGCCATGTCCCGATCCGCTCGGCTCCCCCGCAATGCTACCGTGGCCCGCCCCGGATCTTTTCCCTGCTGTTCCAGTGCTTTGACCGCAAGCTCTGCCGACTGGCTTCGCACCAACGGCCCCGGGTCAAGCGGCCGCAGCCCGAACCGCCCCAGCAGTTCCAAGCCCTCGAACCAGGGCGGCAGCAACACACGCCGCACACCCCCGGAGCGAAGTTTTCTTCCCGCCCGAGCCAGTCGAAATTCCCCAAAATACCCGTTGGGGTCAGCCCAGGTCCGCAGTACGGGCAGTCCGTACAGTTCCTCGGTTCTGGCGCTCCCCCAGCCGCCCGCTTCCAGTTTCAACTGCCCAAGCATCCGACCGCCCCCTTTCGGAAACTATATGCGTATTCCGGGGGATACATTCAGCTCCGCCGCTCCAGATAGCCCCGAATTTTTCCCAGCAGCTCCATGCCTTTGAATTTAAGCACATACCCCTGGTTCTCCTGCACGATAAGGGCAGCTTGATCGTCTGTAAAGCGTCCTACCTGAACAGCGCTTTCAATTGGCTGGCTGGCAGCGCCCAAACACAGGGGTGGAAATGCCACACACCACCAGTTCTGCCCCTCTCCTTCCCCAATCACCACCCGCAGGGCCTCGTAGTTCCCGGCCGGCAAACTAAAGTTCTCGTACTCCTTGGTCGGAAACCAACACTCCTCTAGACTGGCCGTGACTGGGTAATCTCTCCCCCAGTCCTCCACCACCTTCCGTCCGGTGTCGGCCAGCAAGGGCAGATGTTCTGTCAGCACAGCGCGGGCCTCCTCCAGGGTGGCCCCCTCCGGATACAACCGCTCCGCCTCTTTCAGTACGCTATCCCGCACCGCCAGCTTCAGCTGCTGATCTGCGGTGCTGTCCGAATTCGCAATGACATGGAACCGAATCACCCGGTCGGCAAGCGCCTCCTGCTCCCGGCCAAGCCATCCCCCAAACACCAGGGTAAACACCACTCCAAACATCAATACCAACTCCCAGCGCTTGAACTTCCGATCCATACTTCCTCCTCACGGCAAAAAAACGCCGTCTACCTGTTCCGCATTCAGACGTTACATCTGTGCCTCTCAGTATAGACGACGCGTTTCACTTTTAAACCGTATGGGCCAAAAAAGTATCTTTTACGGTTTCCCTTAGCCGGGCATAGGCCTCCTCCGCTCTCCACTTCGCATCAAAAAGTCCAAATGCAGTGGGGCCGCTGCCACTCATATTAGCCCCCAGTGCCCCGCACTGAATGAGCACGTTTTTGATGTCGGCCACCCGAATATGCTGCCGCTCAGGCAGGGCGTCCTCAAAGACATTATACATCCGGCGGGCTACCCCAGCCAGATCCCCAGCCTTCAATGCTTCAATGGCTCCTTTGGTATCAGGGTGGCAGCGGAGCTTCACGTGGTCAATGCGGCCAAAAAGTTCCGGCGTGGAAATGGGAAAATCGGGCTTGCTCACCACCACCCAGCATGGGGGCAGCGCAGGCAGTTCGGTGAGGATTTCGCCTCTGCCCTCCGCCAGAGCGGTACCGCCAAGCACACAGTAGGGCACATCGGAGCCAACCTGTTCCCCGATTTCAGCTAATTCTCGCAGCGTGAACGGTTCCCCCTCCATCTGGTTCAGGGCACGGAGCACAGCAGCAGCATCGCTGCTGCCGCCTGCCATACCGGCACACACAGGGATGCACTTGGATATGTTGATTTCCAGGCCGCGGTCTCCCTGCCCCAGCGCAGCCCAAAACGTTCTGGCTGCCATGGCGCCCAGGTTTTTCTCCCCGTTGGGCAGGAAACTCAAGTTCGTGGACAGGCTCAACGTTCCGCTGTCGTTTTCTTCCAGATTCAGCGTATCACACAGGTCTATGGACTGCATGATCATACTCAGATCATGGTAACCATCCGGCCGTTTTCCCAGCACATCCAGTGTCAAATTCAGCTTTGCATTGGCTTTGACCTCCATGGTACTCTCCCCTTTTTCTCTCAGTCCCGGAGTTTTCTAGCCTCCAGATAAAACCGTTTGTCACAGGCCTCACCCATGGAAAAAGTCTTGCGAGGCAGCGCTCCCCTCTGAACGACAGCCGGGAACAGATCCTGTTTTTCCATGGCTGGCAGCAGGAAGGCCACGCAGTCCGGGCTCTCCGCCAAATGGAGCGCCACATCGTCACCATGTACATAGTCCACCCCGACCTGGTTATGTTGTTCCATATAATGGTCCAGGAAATTCTGCAAGGTACCGATTTCCAATGGCTCCGTTGGATTTGGCACTGTGATGCACGCCTGTACCGCTCCGTGGGCAAAGGAGAGCACATGGCCCTCTCCCCTGCCTCGATACGCCTCCGGATAAAAGCGCAGAACATCCTCCAGCAACGCCTCTGGCTCTACACCAAACACCACCCGGTGGATCGGCTCAAAAACCAGAGCCGGGTCATAAATATTTTCCAGCTCCACAAGCGCATATCGTCTTGGATCGCAGTCCCCCGCCTCTGCCCGGCATTGCTCCCAGCACGCCTTTGCAGCAGCCAGGGAGTGGTTTCCGTCTCCCACCGCGAACAAGGGGGATTTCGCCAATGCGCCGATGGCCTGGGCGACCCGGCACTGCTGCTCCTGATTCAGCAGCCATCCCCGCAGGTGTCCTCCTTCTTCCATGAGCTCAAAGTCATACAGGCGCTCCATCCGGTCGGTCTCCTGGGACAGCGGCTCGATTACGGCGCGTTGCGGATCATCTGCCAGCAGCAGCACATGGGGCAGCTCGATTGGTGCACGCTTCCGGACTTCCATCCGGGGCGGGACTCTGGACAAAACCGTGCCCTCTGTGCATCGGATTTGGGAAGTGGAGCCGGGTCGATAGTCATAGGCCTCCAGGTCTATCCTGCCGATGAGCCCCCGTCGGACCAAACCGCTGTGCAGCGTGCGCTCCACATAGATGAGGGCCCGCTCCAAGGTGCGAAATCTGTTTTCTTCCAGGTAGGCACCCATCGCATCGTTGATCGCGGCAATTTCCTGTTCCACATTCGCCCCTTCCAGCCGACTCTCCGGCAGAATCAGACGCAGACTGGATGGATTTGCTCCAACCCGGTTCTCGACCCGGCTCCAGTACTCCGGCTGAGAGGTGTATTGGTCGCAGGCCACCACTGACCACAGCCCCAGATCACAGTTCTGTGGCAGCAGAATATCGGCTGGTTTGAAGGGAATATCTGCAAAGTAGTCGTACACAGAAAATCACACCGCTTTCTTATGAAATACCCACATCTAAAATCAGGTCATTGCATCCTGAATGGCTGCCAGCAGGTCGTCAAACTCCTCGTAGGCAGGGATCTGAGGGTAATCCTTCTTAATCTGCTCCGTGCTGCGGAACAGGAAGCCGGCCTTGCTGGCCTGAATCATACCCAGATCGTTGAAGCTGTCACCGGAGGCGATCGTCTCATAGCCGATGGACTGAAGGCTCTTCACCGTGGTCAGCTTTGACTGTGGGCAGCGCATTTTAAAGCCAGTGATCGCACCGTCAGGAGCAACCTCCAGACTGTTGCAAAAAATGGTGGGCCAGCCCAGCTTTTTCATCAGAGGCTTGGCGAACTCCTCAAAGGTATCGCTGAGGATGATGACCTGAGTGGTCTCACGCAGCCGATCCAAGAACTCCTTGGCACCGGGCAAAGGATCGATGGTGGCAATGGTCTCCTGAATCTCCTTCAGTCCAAGACCGTGCTCCTTCAGCACCTGGAGCCGCCAGCGCATCAGCTTATCATAGTCTGGCTCGTCACGCGTGGTCCGCTTCAGTTCGGGAATACCGCTGGCCTCTGCAAAGGCAATCCAGATTTCAGGGACCAGAACTCCCTCCATATCCAAACAAGTGATATACATTGGTCACCGCTCCTTTTATTATAATGTGGTATCGGAATTGTTGGGCGCAACGCCTCTTCAGCCCCTGCCCTGCTCCTCACGGAGCTTGACCAGGAAGTTGTCCATGCGGCGAATGGCCTCTGCAATATCCTTCATAGACGAGGCATAACAGATACGGACATAACCCTCACCGCCGGGGCCAAATGCGCTGCCGGGAATGACGGCCACCCGCTCCTCTCGAAGGAAACGCTCGCAGAACACCTCGCTGGTCAGACCGGTGGACTGGATCGAGGGGAACACATAGAACGCTCCCTTTGGCTCAAAGCAGCTCAGTCCAATCCGATTCAGATTATCCACCAGGTAACGCCGGCGGCGGTCGTATTCCTCCCGCATATGCTGAATGTCCCGATCGCCATTCCGCACGGCCTCCACAGCTGCGTACTGGCTGGTAGTCGGTGCGGACATAATACCGAACTGGTGCAGCTTAACCATAGCGCCGATGATCGGCTTGGGGGCGCACACATAACCCATACGCCAGCCGGTCATGGCGTGGCTCTTGGAGAAGCCATTGACCACAACGGTCCGGTCGTAAAGCTCTGTCAGGTTGGCGGGCGATACATGGCGCTGGCCGTAGGTCAGCTCGGCATAGATCTCATCGGAGAGGATCATAATGTCGGTGTCGCGCAGCACCTCTGCGATCCCCTCAAGGTCACGGCGTTCCATGACTCCGCCGGTGGGGTTGCAGGGGAACGGCAGCACCAGGGCCTTAGTTTTGGGGGTAATGGCTGCCCGCAGCTCCTCAGGCGTAAGGCGAAACTCATTTTCCGCCTTCAGCTCTACATAGACAGGCACGCCGCCGGCCATAGTGGTCAGAGGGCCATAGCACACAAAGGAGGGTACAGGCACAATGACCTCATCACCGGGCTCCAGCAGGACCCGCAGCGAAAGGTCGATTGCCTCGCTGCCGCCCACCGTCACCAGAATCTGGCTGGTATAATCGTACTGTAGGTCAAAGCGACGGTTCATATAATTGGCGATTTCACGGCGCAGCTGCAGCATACCAGCGTTCGAGGTATACTTGGTGTGGCCGCGCTCCAGCGACAGAATACCAGCATCCCGGATGTGCCAAGGGGTAACGAAATCCGGCTCGCCGATGCCGAGGGAAATGGCGTCTGTCATCTCCTCTAAAATGTCAAAGAATTTACGAATTCCAGAGGGCTTGATGTCTTGTATCCTCTGATTCAGGATCTGGTCATAGTTCATGTAAAAATATACTCCCTTTCCTCGGGTTCCTGAGGACGAAGCACCAGGTGCTTTTCTTTATACTTCCTCAAAATAAAATGGGTGGCCACAGACGTGACTCCTTCAATGGTGGACAGGCGTTCACCCACAAACTGTGCCACAGCTCGCAGATTATCACCCGTGACGATAACCGCCAAATCGAATGCGCCGCTCATCAGGTACATACTTTCCACTTCGTCATACTGGTAGATGCGCTCAGCAATCCGGTCAAACCCGCTGATGGACTGGGGTGTCACCTTTACCTCGATTAGGGCGGTCACGCTGTCCTTACGGATCTGGGACCAGTCGATTACTGCCTGGTATCCCAGAATGACCCGCTGGTCCTCCAGTTCTTTGATTGTTTCTTCCGCTTTCTCCGCAGACATACCCACCGCGGAAGCCAGCTGCTCCGTGCTCAGCGTACAGTCCTGTTCCAGCAGTTCCAACAGTTCTTCCATAAATACACGCCTCCTAAGCAAGCTAAAGTAGTGTGGTTTAGTTTTTCACATTATACACGGTATAACCCAAAAATACAATCCCGGAGATAAAATACGCGGTTGTCACAAGAAAAGTCCCCGCCAGACTGAATTTCTGTCGTGCACCGCTTTTCTCATACAATAAGGCGGAGGGGGACGCAGTTGCGTCCCCCTCCGAGCCGATACAATTACTTATTGCGTCCTATTTTCCTTACTGGGCGATAGCAGCTTCTTTTTTAGCGCTGTTCTTCAGTGCAATGTAGGAACCGCCGACCAGAACGATACCAATGATATCGGTGACAGGACCGGGGATCAGCAGCGTTAAACCACCAACAATTAGGGCAATGCGGAACAGAGGGTTCATCTTCTTGAACAGGAACCCGTTCAGGCCCGCAGCGATACCAAAAATACCAATCAGAGAGGTGATAACGATGCTGATGACCTGGTACACGATCATGCCCGTGCCCAGCCCGGCCTTAAACTCGAACAGCATCTGAGGCGCAAATGCAAAGACGTACGGTACCACGAAAGCGGCGATTGCCAGACGAGTGGCATTGAAGGCGGTCTTCATGGGAGGAGCCTTTGCAATGGCGGAACCAGCATAAGCGGCCAGAGCGACAGGAGGCGTGATGTCGGCCACGATGCCGAAGTAGAACACGAAGAAGTGGGCGCACACCACAGGAATGCCGATCTTGGGGTTTGTCAGGATAGGAGCACAGGTAGATGCCATGATGCAGTAGTTGGCAGTGGTAGGCACGCCCATGCCCAGAACGATGCAGCACAGCATGGTCAGCAGCAGGGCGATGATGGCGTAACCGCCGGACACGTTGACAATAATGGTGATCAGCTTGGAGGCAAGACCGGTAGTGGTGATGCAGCCAGCGACCAGGCCTGCCATTGCGCAGGCAACCGCTACGGTGATGGTGCCCTTACCGCCGGCTTCCAGAGCTTCCCAGAACTTCTTGGGTGTGAGGCGACTATCTTTGTTGACTAGGCCGACCACGATGGTGGCGCCGATTGCGATGGTAGCAGACTTCTGCATGGTGTACTTGTTGGTGGACACCAGGATAACCAGAATAATCAGGGGCAGCAGCAGGTAGACCTTTGGCAGCAGCTGACGCATTTTAGGCAGCTCCTCCTTGGGGATACCCTTCAGGCCCAGCTTCTTGGCCTCCAGGTGGACGGCGATATAAATGCCGGTGAAGTACAGCACAGCGGGCAGGATAGCCTTTAGAGCCACCTGAGAATAGGGAATTTTCATGTACTCAGCCATCAGGAACGCTGCAGCGCCCATGATGGGGGGCATGATCTGACCGCCGGTGGAAGCAGCGGCCTCGACAGCTCCAGCAAATTCAGGCTTATAGCCGGTCCGCTTCATCATGGGGATCGTGATGGAGCCGGTGGTAACGGTGTTGCCCACGGAGGAGCCGGACACCATACCGCACAGAGCGGAGGAGATAACGGCCACCTTAGCGGGACCACCGGCCGAGGCACCGGCCAGTGAGTTTGCAAGGTTAATAAAGAAATCGGAAATACCAGTGCGCTCCAGGAAGGCACCGAAGATGATAAACACCACAATGTACTTGGCGCACACATCAATGGGAGTACCTCTCAACCCGGTAGCGGAGTAGAACAGATCATAAATGACCTTTCCGAAACGGACGTTAGCAAAGGTGTAAACCATCAGCACGCCCACAACGCATAGGATCGGGATACCCACGCAGCGGCGGCAAAGCTCCGTCATGGCCAAGATGCCCAGGATAGCCAGGATGACCATCACCTGATTTTCGGTAACGTTGGTGGCCATCTCAATGATGCTCTTTGCATTGAAGGCAAAGTAGAAGAAGGGAACTGCACCCACGACCATCAGGAGGATGTCGTACCAGGGCAGGTAGTTCACCCGGGTAATGCCCTTCTTGATCGGATAAGTCAGGTAACCAAGAAGCAGGATCATTCCAACAAACATATTGAGGCGATACTCCGGCATCTTGTTGCTGAACAGCGTGACGTAAATACTATACAGGGAGAACAAACCACACAGAATGCTGATGATCTTCTGCGGAGTTCCTTCCCAAATGCGGACATTGGACTCACGGTCATATTTTTTCATGACCTCGTCTACTGCGGCTTCGATGTCCTCTTGGCTCTGCGCAGCAACTTCCGGCTCAATGACCGTCTCTTTATCCTTCTGGTCCATAAAGCTTTCTCCTTTTCTCCTGTGCTCCCCCACTCAGTCGATCGGGCTTGCACATTAGTCCCTGTTTCCCAGACAGGGCCAAATGCCTATTCTCATAGACATAAACAGCGGCTGCGGCAGGTGTGGCCCACCGCAGCCGCCATACTCACGGAATAGTCATCTCCATCAAGTGAAATTACTTACCCTTGACCTCAAGGTTGTTCTCCTTGAAGAACTCAACCGCACCGGGGTGATAAGGAACTGCACCATAGCTGGCAGCAAACTCCAGAGACAACTCGGCACCCTTACCGTGAGCAGCCTTGATATCCTCGAGGTTGCCAAACACGCCGGTCAGGAAGTTGTACACGTCCACATCGGAGACATCGTCGCGAGCCACAACAACGGCACCAACGGCCACGGTGGTCACGTCTTCCTTCAGCTTATACTCGCCGCCGGCAGGAATAACGGCCTTGCTGTAGTAGGGGGAATCGGCCAGCAGCTTTTCAATGTGCTCATCGTCCAGCGCGACCAGGTAAACATCCTTGGTGGTAGCCAGAGAAGTAACAGCGGTCGTGGGGGCGCCGGCAGTCAGGAAGCAGGCATCGATCCTGCCATCCTGCAGTGCCTCAGTGGAATTACCGAAGCTCTGATAAGTAGCGTTGATATCTTTCTCAATATCCAGGTCATAGGCGGCCAAGACATCCTGTGCGTTGAAGTAAACACCGGAGCCGGCGTCACCGACAGAAACGGTCTTACCCTTCAGGTCGGCAACGGTCTTGATCTCAGGGTCCAGCGTAACGATCTGGACCTGCTCCATGTACAGGTTTGCAACAGTAGAGAAGCCATCATACTTGGTCTCCTCCGTAAAGAGGCGCTCACCATTGAAGCCATAGGCGCCCACGTCGGTCTGCACAAAGGCCAGCTGAGCGTCACCCTTCTGCAGGTTCTCGATGTTGGCTTTGGAGCCACCAGAGGCGATGTGGGTCACGGAGGTGCTGGTCTTTTCGCTGATCTTACCAGCCAGCACACCGCCGAAGCCGAAATAAGTACCCTGCTCACCGCCGGTGGTAAAGGTCAGGCTGGTACCTCCCTCTTTGCCCATCAGGTCAGACGTGTCCTTTTTGCCGCATCCGGTGAGAGCCAAACTAAGAGTCAGAGCGAATGCCAAAGCAAGAGCAAGTTTCTTTTTCATATTCTCGTCCTCCAATTTGATTGTTTCCCTTCATTTAGGGAAGCATTTTTATTTGTGCAACGCTTGCTGCATTGCAACTTTCATAATTGCATTATAATACATCAAACTTTAAAAATCAATATAATTTTTTGTTTCTACCATCTGTGGCAAAAGTTATACTGCTTTTTTACTTTAATTGTTGATTCAGATTCTTGTCGTTAAAGCGAGCTGTTCTTGCACAAAATCTCCTGTTTCGTATCTAAGGCGCCCAATCCTGCATGGATTCCTGCAATTTTTTCAGCGCTCGTTTCTCGATGCGGGACACATTCCGACCGAACTAATGTAAGCGATTTGCCCCTGGTAAAAGCACCGCTTCGTGCGGTGCTGCCCCTTGATACAAAACGCTTCAACTTACTTTTGAAAGCTCCGGGAAGCGGAACTTGATGATGATCTCTTTCTTCTCCGTCAGCTCCACCCGCTCCACAAGGCTGACCAGCAGCTCCCGGTTGGTCTCCGCAGAATCCAGGAACCGCTGTACCAGTTCTTTCGCCCTGTCCTCATTGCGGACGGGGCTTTTTTTGCGCAGCTCCAGCTCCTGCCGATTTCCCTCCAGCTGTGCCCGCTCCAGCTTCACCCGATCATAGATGCGTTGGAAGTCCGCATCGAGAAGTAAGCCGCTGAGCCGGTCCAGATACATCTTATCAAGATTGGCGGTCAGGCTGTCGATCCTGCTCTGGATGGCTTGTAATTCGTTTTCTACTGCATTCTGCTTGTCGGCTTTCTCTACCGCTTCCTCGGCGATGGGAAGCAGCTCCTGGGGCTTCAGATAGCGTTCACAGACTTCCTGTACCTTGGCAATCACGGCATCGGTGACCGTCTTTTCTTTGATGGAATGGCAGGTACAGACCCCTGCTTTGGTGAAGCGCTGATAAGTACGGCAGACGAAGTACAGCACGTCTTCTCCGGCGGCATTCTTACGGTTGATGACTGCCATGGGATACCCGCACTCGTGACAGAAGATCAGTCCTTTCAGCAGAAAGTCGTAGGTGCGGCTTCTGGTGTGCTTGCGGCTCTGCACCAGCATTCGTACCTTGCGAAAGGTTTCCACATCCACCAGCGGCTCGTGGGTCCCTTCTACGACCACCCAGTTTTCCCGGTCCTGCTTTAAGCACTTTTGGGACTTGTAGCTGATCTTCACACTGCGTCCCTGCACCATATTGCCAATATAGGTTTCGTTTTGCAGCATATCGGAGATGCGCTCACTGCTCCACAGCCCTGTGTAGGGGCCGGGATTTGCTACAGGCAGGTTGGCGTAGGTGGCTGGGGTGGGTACCTTGGACTCGTTCAAATCCTGGGCGATCTTTCGGCAGCTCATGCCGCTGAGGGCCATGGAGAAGATCCGGCGCACAACGGGAGCCACTTCCTCATCGATGACGATTTTGTTTTTCTCAGTGGGGTGCATCTTATAGCCGTAGACCGGCTTGCCACCGATGAACTGCCCCTTGCGCTGCTTGTCACGCTTGACGCTCTTGATCTTCTTGGAGATGTCCTTGGCGTACATGTCGTTCATGATGGCACGGAAGGGTGTGATGTCGTTGGCGGTGGAGTCCACACCGGTATCGATGCCGTCCAGTAAGGAGATATACCGCACCCGATGCTCTGGGAAGTACCGTTCCATATAATGTCCGGTCATGATATAGTCACGACCCAGACGGGAAAGGTCTTTGGTAACAACCATGTTGACCTTTTTGGCCTCGATGTCACCAATCATGCGCTGGAAGCTGGGACGGTCGAAATTCGTCCCGCTCCATCCGTCATCCACATAGGTGTCAACCACCTGCAAGCGGTGCTGCTGAACAAATTCGCGTAAAAGGGATTCCTGGTTTTGAACACTCTGAGAGGGCCCTTCGCTTTCATCCTCCTTTGATAATCTGATATATAATGCCACATGGTAGTCCATGGGGTTGCTTATCTCTAAATACATAGTTGACCTCCTGAGATAAGCGGTCGTTCATCATGAACATTGTACTGTGCTGTCCATCCCATTGGCAAGGATGCGGCGAAGATAAAGTCGAAAAGATTCTTCCAGCAGCTCTGGGAGATTCTTATCGGCTTCGGTAAAAACACAGTGTACAACAGGCGTATTCTTTTTCATAAGCTCATCCTCCTTTGTGAATTGTATGTACGGGAGAACTGCTTTTTGCCTGTCCCACTGTAAAAGAAAATGACCCGCACATCGGTGCAGGCCATTTGAGGCGGTCAATCTTAAATTGGAAATAGATTCGAAATAACTGTTTATCTTTTTGTAGTACATTGCAGAACGGATCATCCTTTTGCAGCTCCGGTTCGATGAGCAAACTCATTGCAAAACAGTGTGCAAAGAATTCTTTTAAATCACAGTCTGGCTGTTTCATTCCAATCAGAGAAGTAAGCAGTTGGAAGTCCTCTGGCAACTTTTCCAGATCGCCGGTCAGTGCAAGATTGACGCAGTGGCCTAATTCATGCAGCAGGATACTTTGCGGTGTCGCTGTTTGATCGGTATGGGGAACTGTTAGATAGATATCAACACAAGCATGGCCTTGGGTAGTCTTGAAGTAACGGCAGAAGGAGTCCTCTGTTTGATGACTGGCTGGCATGAGAAAGATGAAGCAGTGCTGATTTTGAAAAATACTATGGGATAAATCATATACCTGAGTTGCAATCTCCATCGTTCTGGTTACATTCTCTTGCGTCCAAAAGCATTCATCTGATTCGATATAATTGACTTCTATTTCTGTGGCGAGTGTCTTGAACTGCCGTGCGTTCTCAGCCGCAGATTTTGAAAAGCACCAGTTCCGATACAGCATCATAGCGCAGGCTGTCTCACCCTGCACAACGCTCCAGCCGGGATGCCCAGAAAGCAGAGCATCCATCCGCTGTTGGTCATAGCGAGCTTGTAGTTCTTTATGCAGCTGGAGGTAGTCACGTTGCGTGAATATGTTTGCTACTTGATGCAGATATTCAGAATATTGTTTCATTTACTCACCTCTTAAAGTTACGAAGTTTTTTGCTAATTTGATTGTATTCGAACGGTGAACCATCCGCTTAGGAGGCGGATGGTCTATCCATCTTTAAAAAGTACCGCCTGATTTTCATCAGACGGCACTTTTTATAGTTTCTTATAAAATTTATCTTGAAATTTTTGTGCGCTGTCTTTGCGGCTGGAGTCGATGACATGGCCGTATCGCTCTGTGATCATTTCGGCTTGAGCGTGTCCAGAGTCTCCTTGCACGGCTTTGATATTGCCTCCAGTAAGCATTAACTTGTAGGTAATGCTGCTGTGACGCAAGCTGTGAAAAGTCACTTTGGGCAAGGCTTGGGCCAGTAGTTCTTTTTCTAACAAGTCCGGCAGTGTTTCTTCTTGGAAGGGCCAACCGTTGGAGCGACGAAACAGCAGGTCCGGTTGGGCGTGTTTGCAGGGCGGCTGTTGTGCTTTCCAATCGCGGAGCAGGTTCATCACATATTCCGGTAAATAGACTGTGCGGATGCTGCTGCGGGTTTTAGGCTGCTTCAATACCATCACCGTGCGGCTGTCCGGAAACATCCCGGGAAACTCATACAAAATCTCTTTGCCATCCAAAACAGCTAAGGATTCACGGGTGACCCGTTTCAGCGTTTTGGTGACGGTAATACTATTGTTTTTGAAGTCTACATTGTCCCAGGTCAAAGCCAGGATCTCACCCTTGCGCAGCGATCCGGCAAAGGCCAGATGCAGCGCCATCAATAGCATCGGATTATTGCATTCTCGCATCAGTTGACCAATCTCTTCCGGTGACAGCATGGCGGGAGTCTTGGGGAACGCTTCCGGGAAATGGATCTTATGAAACGGATTTTTGTCTATATAGTCCCATAAAACAGCTTGTTCAAAAGCGCTGTGCATGAGCTTGTGAATACTGGCGAGCAGCTGCGGGGTGATGATTCGCCCGGAGTATGCCGGTTTTGCAAACTGCTGCCGGGTGAGTAGGTCAGAATATAATGCTGCCACAGTTCTGGGGGTAAATTCGCTGAACCTCATGCTGCCAAAACGGGGGATGATATAGTTCTTGATTAAGGCACAGTTACTGGTATATGTGCTGCAGCTCCAGTGGATGCGGCCATACACCTCTACATATTCAACCATGAAGTCTTCGAGCGTTTCTTTCCCACGCAAATTTTTTCGCTCTGCAGACTCCTTTTGGATCGCTTGAATCATCTCAATTTGAGCCTTGCGCCGTAGGGCCATTTCTTCCGAGTGGTAGGTTTCCCATACCTGCCGTTTGCGGCCGCTTTCATAGGTGTTGTAGACCACGCAGAAGCTCTTGCTGCGCTTTACGATTGACGCCATGTTCATATCTCCTTTTGCCAGTAAAATAGCATTCCCGGAACATAGCGGTCAATGCATCACTCCGCCGATTGATGAAAGGAGCAATATGTGGTAGACTGAATATAACAAAATTTTACAAAGCGAGTTTATAAAAGGGCAGTCTTCAAACCGCAGCGGAATGGACTGAGTTAAGAGTGGACAGAGAAAAACACACGACGAGGGCCAATTGGGGGTACCCGCAAACAGAACAAAAGGCTGCCAGCAATTACAAGAACCAAAATGTGGGTTTTGTTTGAATAATGCAATTCATTTGAATTAATTTTTTCGTACAGATGACAGAACTACAACGTAATTCTTAATATGGAGCCGAAGAAAATGTTTGATGATTATAATAAAAATCTAATCATGCTCAAGGGTGCCTACAAAAAGCTCAAGTCATATTACTATTATGACAAGTCTCTCTTATTTATAAAGAAAAAGATAGCAATCTTTGAGGACTCAGAAGAGGTGTTCAATAACACGTTTTCGATTCTTGCAAATAGCTTAAAATGCAAAAATGATGAGTATTTTAATTCGCTGATTCAATTAATTGACTTTGTCGTTTTACCTAAAAAATTGATTAGCCATCCAAACGGTAGCGACGTTGTTAGAAGCAACGTTGATCATGCCAAAAATATATCTAAAATCAATTTTTATATTGATGCTCCCATTGAACTTCTTATTTTGGATACTTTGTGGATGTTGCTTATTGGAAAAATGCAGACGGATAATAAGTGCAGAAGTTCCAATTCTTATGCAAGCCAATTTAAGAAGTCAGTATTCAACAGTAACTATGATTTCTTCACAGGCGTCGATTTTAAGTCTAACCGTTGTTTTGAACCCTATTTTGAAAATTACGTTGCTTGGCGTGACAATGCTTTTTCTATCATTGAAAAAGATCAGAATAAGTCTGATCTTGTATTGATAACACTGGATTTGCAAAGCTTCTATTACTCCGTGAATTTTGATTTTGAAGTCCTTTCTTCTATTTTTTGTGATGATCCACGCATACAGCAGATCCGATTGTTAACTAATATTATTAAAGGAGTATATCATCAATACACGTCTCTAATAAAAAAATCTAAAAAGGGAATCCCAGATAACGAAACGTGTGTATTTCCTATTGGCTTATTAAGTCCAATGGTTTTGCGAGAAGCCTATATGAAATCTTTTGACGATATGATGGCGTCTTCGTTGAAACCTAATTACTATGCTCGATATGTAGATGATATATTGTTAGTATTACCTGCATCAGGTTTGGATGATTTTTCTCAAACAGATTTTGTAGAGTACTTTTTGGTTGCTAAGAATATCGTTACCCCCTCTGGAAAGAATGGGTATAAATTAACCTTGCATCCTACAATTAAATTACAATCCAAAAAAATAGACTGTTTCTTTTTTAAAAAAGGAACACCTAATATACTGCTGAATATATATAAGGAACAAATTCAATCAAATTCTAGCGAAGCTAATTTGCTTCCAGACATTGATGTTTTAAACACTTCATTTAACGAGAACGCATATAATTTGCTAAGCGATTCAGGTAGCAACAAAATAAGAGACCTTAGATTTCTACAAAGTGACAACTATAGTGCGACTCGCTTTGTAAATAGATTGAAACGTATTTTGAAAAATACAATTATAGCACCATCTGTTATCAGTACTTTTTTAGATGAAATACAGCAATTCTATTATGGTAGTCAGGGAATCGAATTTGCAAACAATTGGAGATCGGTATTCGAGTTGTTTACACTGTGTCATGATAGAAAACGAGCAAATGAGTTTTACTGCAACATAAAAGATTATATTGATCATCTAAATTTTGAATTATTAGAAGATGATGAGATCTATGCTCGATCCTATAAAAGATTGCTGCGTCAAACAAAACAGAATTTGCAAAGCGCCTTGGATACTGCGATGTCTTTAGCGATAGCTTTAGATTACAATATGAGCAGGAAAAGCAAACTAAAGAAAGATGCAGAAAAATTTAGAAACAGTAATTTGCTAAATCATCAATTAATATCGATCCCCTTGATTAATTACGTATCTGCACTTTCAGAAAACAGTCAGTCATTAATTGATATTGATAAGATAGTAAAAGATATTGGGAATCAGGAGTGGAATCACAATTTTAAATTGGAGCAATCGAAATTAGAATGGAGTCCACGTTTTGTGCATATCGAAGAACTATATTTTGCACTATTCATTTTTGATTTTAGCTCTGAGGAGAAACGTTATATCAATTATCATTATTCACTATGGAAAAAATTTTGTGTAATAAATAATCTCGGGCAGTGGGCGAATGTACCAGTGAATTTTCAAAAGTGCATATCTAACGATCCTCAATTTCCAAGCCTTTTTAAGTTGAGAATAAATAGGAAAAATACCCCTAAAGCGCATGTAGGAGTAGTTAGTACACCAATTTCCGAGAACGATGCATTAATGGCAGTAAAGGATCCCTATAAATGTCTTACTTTCGAAAAAAAGGAAAAACTATTTAGAATTCTCAATACCGCAAAGAGAGAACATGCACAGTATTTATCATTTCCGGAATTTTATTTGCCTATAGCTTGGCTACCAGAAGTGTGGAACTTTTCTAGGGCAAACAATGTGACGATTATTACTGGACTTCAATATATTGTCAGGGGCTCTCAAGCGTATAATTTCACTTGCGTTATTGAACCAACGATAAGTTCCAGGACCTATCGAAGTGCAATACTCTGTTTCAGAGAAAAGCTCTACTATGCACCAGAAGAACGAAAATTACTAGCAAGGTTAGGTTATAGAAGTAGCGACTGCAAAAATCCATTCTACTATATTTTTTCAGAACCATCTTTCAGTTTCTCTACTATTCTGTGTTTTGAATTTACCGATATTTGTTCAAGGGCAACGCTTAAAGGAAAGATAGATGCTTTGTTTGTGCCACAACTAAATAGAGATACTAACTATTTTTCAAGCATAGTTTCAGCAACATCGAGAGACTTACACTGTTTTATTATTCAGACAAATACATCTATTTATGGAGACTCAAGAATTACAGGGCCATTTAAGACAGAACTAAAAAATATTTTGCAGATCAAAGGTGGAACTAATGATGTGGTTATTCTTGGAGAAATTAATATTTATCGCCTAAGAGCTCGTCAAGAAGATTATGAAAAAGAAGTTTTGAGTGATATCCAGGAATGTTTGAACTGCAAAAAAAGGCTGCGTCGCACTTCACATAATCCATGCGAAAAGTGCAGTCATCATAAACGAAGCGATATTAAAGGCACTCCGCCTAACTTTCGCCGGGAATAAAGCCACATTTTATATGGGAAGTCTGGTTTGAATATGTATACAATTTTTAACTGTACTTTGATACAATTCCTAATCAGAAATAAAGGGTGTTTCAAGATTACAGGCTATTCATTTTGAAGTGATGAAAGACCGCTTATCTTAATTTGTTCTCGCCGCTTACATTAACCACGGTGCCACTCTACTTATGACTGAAGCCCGGAAAGTCTTGTGAATCAAGGCTTTCCGGGCTTCGTTTACATTAGCGGCGGCGCGATACGTAGGAACGGCTTATACCGCAGCTGGATGCAATTTCTCTTTGTGTACGCGGCGATCGATTGTCCAGACCGTATCGCATTGTGATGATCTTCTTTTCGCGGGGCGTCAGACATTCATCGACACACTTTCTAACCGCACAGCAGGCATCTCTGGTATCCAAATCTTCTGTCATATCCTCCTCGGAGGCCAGTACATCCATCAAAGAAAGTGATCCCCCCTCCCCTGCCGCCTCCAATGTATCGTCCAATGATACCTCACCCTGGATCTTGCGCTGTGCCCGGAAATACATCAAAATTTCATTTTCAATACACCGCGACGCATATGTAGCTAGTTTTACGTTCTTGTCCGGCTTGAATGTAGAGATTCCCTTAATCAGACCTATGGTGCCGATGGAGATTAGGTCATCCTGCTCGCCGGACTGGTTGTAGTATTTTTTTACGATGTGGGCCACCAGTCGTAAATTGTGTTCCACCAGGATATTGCGGGCCTCCAGGTCTCCGTTTACACAGCGCTCCAGATATTTTTTCTCCTCCTCCGGCTTCAATGGCTGTGGGAAAGACCCGCCTCCCCCACTGAGCCGGAGGGTGAAAAAGAGGCCGTTCATCATAAAGTAGATCACTGGTGACAGCATAGAAACACCTCCAAAGCCCAGTTTATTCCCTAAAAGTTCGTCCATAGACCCGCCTGTTTCCCCAAGCCCGCGACACGTCCTATCCTGTCCTCTCCCAATAAGAATACCCCCTGATGCAGAATCGCGAAGCCGCATCAGGTGTTATATGTTCTAAATGACTTCTTAAATCACGAATTTTTGTCGTGGTTCGTGAAGGCAGTTAGAGCAGTTTTTCATGTAGGAGGTAAACAGCATGAGAAACGAAAAAATAATACTGTTGTATGAGCGGCTCAGCCGTGACCATGAGCTGCAAGGTGAAAGCTGTTCCATCAGCCATCAAAAACAGATGTCGGAGGAATTCGCCCTTCGGAATGGGCTGCCAAATCCTAAACACTTCACAGATGACGGCGTTTCAGGAATCCGTTTTGACCGTCCCGGCTTTCTGGCAATGATGGAGGAGGTCAACACAGGACGAGTGGAAGCCATTGTGGTAAAGGACATGAGCCGTTTGGGGCGTGACTATCTCAAGGTTGGACAGGTCATGGAAATTCTCAGGCAGAAAGGTGTACGCCTGATTGCAGTCAATGATCGTAACCATTCTGAAAAAGCGAGAGTATTTAGGACATACCATCAATTTTAAGACCCGCAAGCACTTCAAGGATAAGATAAAAAGAGTCATTATGTGTCGGAGGACGAATGGACAATTTTTGAACATACGCATGAAGCCATCATTGACCAGCAGACCTTTGACCTTGTTCAGAAGATCCGAAGCAATGTCAGACGCTATCCCAACGGCTGGGGCGAAGCTGCACCTCTGACGGGCTTGCTCTACTGTGCGGACTGCGGTGGTAAAATGTATGTTCACCGTGTAAACAATGGCAAGAGAATTTCTCAATATACCTGTTCGCAATATGGCAAAATCCCATGTGGGACACTCTGCCCCACGCAGCATCGTATCAATGAAGATGTTCTCCTGACACTGGTTTCTGATACGCTCCGAGCCATTTCAGAGTATTCCAAGCATGACCGTGCTGAATTTATCCGCACAGTACAGGAAACACAGGCAGAACAGCAAATCACAGACATCACGAAGAAGCGCAAACGCCTTGCAGCGGCAGAAAAACGAGTCGAGGAACTGGAAAAACTGGTATGTAAAATATACGAGGACAATGCCCTTGGCAAGCTGCCTGATGCCCGATATATGGCTCTGGACGCACAATACGCCAAGGAGCAAGATACCTTGATTGCCGAAATCGCTGACTTGCAATTGAACGCTCGTGACCCCATGCAGTTGGTGGGATTGATGAACGCATTAAAAGCACAAGTGGAGGAAATTCTAATGGATGAACTGATTTTCAGCTGAATGGAGGTGG
>JAHHRZ010000023.1 GCA_020025515.1 Oscillospiraceae bacterium
GCACGGTGATGTGAGAGGTCGACTACTCAACTAATGGGTAGCCTCCTACTCGATTCCGATTTCATGGCATAAGGGTTATTGAGACAGGGTATAGAGGGAATAGAAGTATCCCTTCCGATTGATAAGGTCGTCAAAGGTGCCGGATTCAATGATGGTTCCGGCCTTTATGGCCAGAATTTGGTTGTACCGCCGGAGCAGAGACGCATCCAGAGTATGGGTCACAACGACTCTTGTAATCCCATCCAGATTTAAAATGGCATCGCAGACCTGATAGGCGGTCTGTGCATCCAGGGAGGCGGTGGCCTCATCGGCCAGAAGAATCTGAGCGTTTTTCAGCAGGCTCCGGGCAATGGAGATTCTCTGTTTTTCGCCGCCGGAGAGGTGACAGCCGTTTTCGCCGCAGAGGGCGTGTTCCCCTCTTTCGGAAATCAGAGGGGACAGCCCGGAGAGCTCAATGGCCTGATCCACCTGCGCCTTGGGAAATTCCTTGAACATGGTGATATTGTCCCGGATGGAGGCGTTGAACACAAAGACATTTTGCTGGATCATGGAGATTGCGTCACACAGGGATTTACTGCGGATCTGCCGCAGCTCCTGGGTATCAAAGAAAATATCGCCTTCATAGCCGTCGCTTCCCATAAGAAGATTCAAAAGAGTGGACTTGCCGCTGCCGGAGGCTCCCACAATGGCATAGCTTTTTCCCCGTTCAAAGGTGCAGCTGATGTCTTTCAGCACCGGCTTTTCCGGCTCGTAGGCAAAGGTCAGATGAGAAAGACGGATTTCCTGATCCAGAGGCTCCATAAGCTCGGCACCGTGATCCTCAGCATGTTTATCAATGGCCGTTGCCAGTTTGTCCACAAGGGCCAATGCGGCTTTGCGCTTTGCAAGAAGAACCGGCAGTGCACGGATACCCATAATAAAAAGACCGGTTAAATCCATGTAGGCAATCAGCTTACCGGGTGTAATTACATAGCCCGAAATAGTCAAGGCACAGCCAACAAGGAGAGTACCAAGTTGCGCTGTTACACCGGCAACGGCACTGAACATATCAAGGAGAGTGTCCAGTTTCTCTGTGTTGCATTTGGCTTTTTCGGCATGACGACTGCTTTGCCCTACCACTTCCGCAATTTCTTTTTCTGCCCCAAAACTCTTCATTATAGGAAACCCGTCCAGTGCATCCTTGAGTGCTGCAAGAAAGTTTGCATTTTTCACGGAAACCTGTTTTTGCGATTTTTCCAGCTTATTCCCGGTAAAAATCGCAACTAACATGGGCAGCACACAAAATCCCAAGGCAATCGCCGTCATGACAGGGCTATACCAGAGCATCATCAGTGTTGCCCCCAGGAGAGCCATGATATTTACCACAATTTCAAACTGCGCTTTCAGATAATCGGTCTCAATGGTATTGAGATCATTGGAAAAACCGGAAAGGTAATCGGAAACGCTCTCCCGACGGAAGGCAGCTAGATTTTTCTTTGTAAGCATTCCAAAGGCATAATCCTTATATTGCACCATAGCCCGCTGTAAAAACTTCGGCTTTGTCCAGTAGTTGGCCTGCTTAAAGAAAATAATCAGCAGAATGATTCCAACTGTCAGCATTCCCAGTTTTGTGAGAGACAAAGAATCCGGCACTTGGGAGACGGCATCCAGCATCTGCTGCATCAGCCAGGTAATGCCAAAATTCAGGCCAATGGTGCAAACAGCTATGCCCATGGCAATCCAGTAAAGGATGTGATTCCCTTTATAGAATTGCGCCGTGTAAGCTCTATGTAATTTATTTTTCATTACAAATTTCCTCCCAAATCTTCAGAACCGGTTCCTCTGCTCCATCCGCTCCTTGTTGCAAGGTACTCAAGACGGTCTCCATGGCGGTGCTGCCGATATTATCATAGGCCACTTTGGGTTCCACATTGCCACAATATCTAATATTTTGGCTGCTGTAATTGGGGGATCGGTCAAATTCTGTTGCAATCCTTCGAGCCTTCCTCAGACACTCTTTTGCATGTTCCACTTCACCAACTCTTTCATAGCTTGCCCCGCATAACACAAGCAGCAATGCCTGATCCTTGTACAGGTAGCTTACCCCATCTGCTGTCCTAAGACCATCCAGGTACCCGGTCATCCATGTAAGTATCTCAATAGCAGAATGGTAGTCTTTTTCCTCGAAGAACAAGTTGATAAACCCAATTACCACACGATACAAACTAGCTGTACAGTGAATCAAGGTGTTGGTCAGATAAGGAAGGGACTCCTGACGCCTGTGAGGATTGGTGGCCAGCTCATGGCCTATAAGGTCATCATTGATACCACAGGGATTATACTTCTTGAGTTGCTCCATGCCTTTATCCCATTCGCCTAAAGTAAGATAAGCAATGGCGATGTCTCGATGAATCTCTGTTTCGCTAAGCTTTGGGTCGTGATTTTGATCGATCAGTATGCAGGCATGACTTAGAAGTTCAATCGAACGAATGATGTGCACCTGATTACCCGTTTCAATGCTCGCCAGATGATACAGAACACCGCTGTGATAGACAATCTCAAAATCATTTGGGTAACGATGAATCCATTTTTCCACTTCGTCCCAGCAACCTGCGTAGGCCTTTTCCAGCTTAATGCGTTTCAGCTCCTGCAAAATCCGTTCCCGGTCGCTGGAACACACCCGATACCCTACCATGGCATCCAGGGAGATCCCAAAGAAGCTGGCAAGCTCCATGATGACTTCAATATCCGGTGTGGAAATTGCCTGCTCCCATTTATAGACGGCCCCCGGTGAGACCCCCATGGCCTCTGCCAGCTGCTCCTGGGTGAGGTGCCGTTCCTTGCGCAGCGCCCGGATCTGTTCTGAAAAGTTTGATTTCATATTGAACCACCTCCGTTGTTGTACCCCCATTGTAGCACGCAAAAACACAGATTTGAACCGACTATCAGTATAGTTGCGATGGTGTTTTCTCTACTAACAGTCGTGTGCCGGCAAACTACCGTTGCTTGCTCCTTTCCGATGAATCCATAAGTGAAATTGCATGGGCAAGCCTGTTTTGTCATCATTGATGCAAACGCACATTTTTATAGATAGGAGCAGAGAAGCTGACAAAATTCACCAATTTTAGGGGCAGAGACTTGCTTTTCCGTAATGAGGTTGATATTATAATAGTTAGTGTATATTGAAACACAAATCTATAAAGGAGAGAAAAGCATGAAACAGTTAAAAAAATGTCTTGGGCTGTTGGTGATACTGTGTATGGTGCTGAGCATTATCCCCGCCACCACCTTTGCCTCAGAAGAATCCGTCCCGCTGGATGCGGCGCATTTCCCCGATCCCAATTTTCTGGAGTGCTTAAAACCTTGTGATAAGGACGGCGATGGAATTCTTTCACCCGCAGAGATTTCTTGGATCTATATCCTGAATTGTGCCGATAAAGGGATTGCCAGCTTAGAGGGCGTTGAGCATCTGAAAGCCCTTAAAATTTTGATTTGTGAGAAGAATCAACTGACAGACCTGGATGTAAGCCAGAATGCCAGACTTGAATCACTGATCTGCGGCAATAACCAGCTGACCAGCCTGGATGTGAGTAAAAACCTCGATCTGAAAACGCTGGTCTGCGCAAGAAATCAGCTGACCACTCTGGATCTGAAGAGCAACACCGAACTGAAAACATTAAGTTGCTTCGGTAACCAACTGACCAGTCTGGATGTACGGGAAAATACAAATTTGAGTCAGCTGTTCTGCAATGATAATCAGCTGACAACCATGCTCATTCATCCGGATTCCCCCATGACAGATATCGACTGTTCCAGGAATTTGTTGACTGAACTTGATGTGCGGTCATTCCCCAGTTTGACAAGATTGATCTGCGGTGGAAATCCGCTGAACACTTTGGATGTGAGCAAAAATCCGGAGCTGAACAGGCTGAACTGCTACCAAAATTCCCTTACCAGTTTGGATTTGAGTCACAATACAAAGCTGACGATTCTGGAATGTGTTTCAAATCCTCTGACCGAGCTGGATCTTTCTCACCTTCCTGACCTCAAAACACTGAAAGTCAGGCAATGCGCTCTGACCAGTCTCGATATAACCCAGAATGCCAGACTTGAATCACTAAACTGTGACAACAACCAGCTGACCAGCCTGGATGTGAGTAAAAACCCCGCTTTGAAAACGCTGTCCTGTTCAAGAAATCAGCTGACCAGTCTGGATCTGAAGAACAACACCGAACTGGAAACTTTAAGTTGCTTCGGCAACCAGCTGACCAGTCTGGATGTACGGGAAAATAGAAATTTGAGTCAGCTGTTTTGCAGCGATAATCAGCTGAGAGCCATGCTCATTCATCCGGATTCCCCTATGACAGATATCGACTGTTCCAGAAATTTGTTGACTGAACTTGATGTACGGTCGTTCCCCAATTTGATAAGATTGATCTGCGGTGCAAATCCGCTGAAGACTTTGGATGTGAGCAAAAATCCGAAGCTGTACAAGCTGGGCTGCTACCAAAATTCCCTTACCAGTTTGGATTTGAGCCACAATACAAAGCTAACGATTCTGGAATGTTTTTCAAATCCTCTGACCGAGCTGGATCTTTCCCGTCTTCCTGGACTGCAAACACTGAAAGGCTGGAACTGCGCTCTGACCAGTCTCGATCTGAGCAATAATCCCAATTTAACCGAATTCTCTTGTGAAAGCAATGCACGCACTGTAGGCAATAATCCTCTGGATTTGACTCTGCTTCCCGGATTCGATATGAGCAAAGCCTCGGAGTGGACGAACGGAGAACCTGACGGGAATCTGTTGTCTTTCGGAAATAGCCAAAGTATCTATTATACCTATGACTGTGGCAATAACCATACAATAAGAGTCAATTTAAAATACGATCCCGATGGAGAAATTTTGAAGCCTGTTGATCCGACTCCCACCGAACCGGAGCCTACCGAACCGACACCCACCGAACCGGCCCCCACCGAACCGACTCCCACTGAACCGGATCCTACCGAACCGACACCCACCGAACCGGAGCCTACCGATCCGACTCCCACCGAGCCGACTCCCACCGAACCGGCCCCCACCGAACCGACTCCTACTGAGCCGACACCCACCGAACCGGCCCCCACCGAACCGACTCCTACCGAGCCCACTCCCACCGAGCCGGACAAGCCTGCAATCAAATTCGTCGATGTTCCCGATGACCGTTGGTACACGGACTCCGTCTACTGGGCAGTAGAAAACGGAATCACTCTGGGAACCTCCGACACTACCTTCAGCCCCAATCGACACTGCACCCGTGCTCAGGCTGTCACCTTCTTGTGGCGTGCTGCGGGAGAACCCGAACCTACCAGTACAAACAACCCCTTCACCGATATTGAGCTGGATTCCTGGTATGGTACGGCTGTGCTTTGGGCAGTAGAAAACGGAATCACGGATGGTACTTCTCCCACCACGTTCAGACCTTCAAAAGTCTGCACTCGCAGCCAGATTGTGACGTTCCTGTATCGTGCACATGGCTGTCCTGACGTTGACACCAGTAAAAGCTTCCCGGATATCCCTGTCGGAAGCTGGTATGAAGCTCCCGTTTGCTGGGCAGTAAAACAAGGCATCACAGATGGAACCGGCGATGGGCTGTTCAGTCCTAAACACGGCTGCACCCGTGCTCAAATTGTGACCTTCCTCTATCGGGATGCCAAGGGCAATTAACATATAAAACTTCAAAGGTCTGTCGCAGAATACAAATTCTGCGGCGGGCCTTTTTTGTATAAAGAAAACCACCGGCCGTGCCGGTGGTTGTGATTGTAGGCCGATGTTGCAACAGACCCTGTTTATAAAGATTTGGTTTCGGAGGGCGTTTCCGGGAGTAAGGTGTGGAGAATTTCGTGGGACCAACGCTCCAGACGGTGGTGGATGCCGGGACTGTGCATGGCAGAGCCGGGGTCGTT
The DNA here is from genome assembly GCA_020025515.1 of Oscillospiraceae bacterium. Taxonomy (GTDB): domain Bacteria; phylum Bacillota; class Clostridia; order Oscillospirales; family Oscillospiraceae; genus Faecousia. The sequence continues at coordinate 5,923 of JAHHRZ010000023.1, forward strand.
GGCGGTTTGGAGCATGCAGAAGCTGGGGGGCAGCATCATGGTCTTGTTGAGGCAAAGAGCCCCCAAAATCTGCCGGGCCACCAGATCGCTTCCGGAGTAGCCGGAGACCACAATGGAAAACAGATACTTGTCAAAGAGGGGAGATTGCAGCAGCAGATTGGTCATGCGGTTGATGAGGGCCATAATGTTGGCGCTGGCGGAGTCATTGAAGTTGGGACACAGCAGCAATATGGCGTCGGATTCCAAAATGGCGGGAAAGACCTCCGTGGGCAGAGCGCCGCCATAGTAGCAGGTGCCGCTTTTGGAGTAGTGGAGACAGGCCGTGTAGGAACAGCCCCGGCAGTCGTAAATCGCCCCGTTTTGCAGGCTGATGGTTCGGATGTCGCAGTAGGGGGCCAGATGCTCCAATACCTCCCGCCCCATGGCCACGGTGTTGGATTTCCGATTGTCAGAGGCGTGAAGCATAAGGATTTTGGGTCGGGAAAAATGGGGTCTGTGGAAAGAAATGAGCCGCTGGACCAGCTCCCGGCAGCGGAGAAAATAAGCTTCCTCCAGAGAACACTCCATGCGCTTGGCAGAAACACGCTGATTGTATAGAGAGCCGGTGCCCTCCACCAGGGGCTTTCCGGGGAACATACAGCCGGCCATATTGGCCCCCAGGGCAAGAGCCTGGGCGGCCTGTTTGGTGTACAGCTCCCCGGCACCGTCCACGATCATGCTGCCCACACAGCCGTTCAGAACGCCGGGGTTGGCCCGCAGGAGCCGAAGAAGGCCGAAACATTCCGGCCCCATGCCCAGTTCATCCACATAGAGGGCAAAGAGAATTCGACAGTTTTGAAAAGCCCCTGTGGATAATTCCTGAGCAGTGGTAGTCCGATAGGAAAGCCCCTCCAAAGAAAACTCCAAAAGCTGCTCCAACCGTGGGCTGGACTCAACCTGTAAAAGAATCAATTCATCTGTCATAGGAGAACCCTTTCAGGTCTTGATAGGCCTCATCCACCCGGTCAAAGAGCTTGGAATCCATGGATTCCCGATGAATCAGGGGGCCGGATGCCGTCATGGTCGTTTCACAGCCGAAGTATACACCGCCCAAAGGCACGGCTCCAAAATGGGACTGGCCACGGATCAGCCGCAGGATAGAAATGGCGGCAGAGGACAGACCCGGCGCAATGTAGGGCTTGAAGCCCAGTTCCCGGACCCTCAGATTCATTTCCCGTGTGGCCTTGGTAATGGCCTGAGACGCGGCCTCGTCATAGGCCTCCGGGGCGTTCGCCGCCACCAGACCTGCACCGTGGGGGCCATAGACCCGGACGGATTCCGGAGAAAGTCCCAGTTCCTTGGCGGCATATCTGGCTCTTGCGGCCATGACCCCCAGGCCGAACCCCTGAATCTGCTCCGGGGCCAGACCGAGAAAGTCCGGCTCGCCGGATTCGCTGCGGTTGCTTTCCAGAAAGACCACCCGGCTCAGATGGTCCACCGGGTCGGAAATCTGACAGAACAGCCCCTGAAAATGGGCGTTTCGGGCCAGCTTTGCATAGTGGGCCAGCATGGCCCGGTTGGCCTCAAATTGAAGCATCCGCACATCGCCCCCGGTCCCCAGAGGGGGAACCCCACGGGAGGCGGTGAAGAGGAAAAGGTCACACTGAAACAGCTCCGCTTCCTTGCAGATGGTTACCTCCGGCAGAGGCTCCCCGTTGGGGGAAAGCACCTGATTCAGCTCGATTTCATAGCGGCGGCAGGCGCTTTCGTTGGGGTCGAAAATCTGGATTCTGGAAATTTCCGTGCCCAGAAGCTTCAGTCCCTGCAGCACAGTGCCGCCTACATCGCCCAGACCCACCAGGGTCAGCACAAAGCCCTGTTTTTTTCCGTTTTGGAACAGCTCCAATGTCTCAAAGCACTTGGGAAAGGCGGTATTGAGAACCGCTGCCCCGTGTTGTTCCACAAAGTCCGCCAGGAGTCCCTGCTCCTGAGGGGCCGGGAGCAGGGCTTCTACGGACTCCTGTCCCAATTCCCCAAGATGCCGGATGGGGTATAAGGAGCGGCTCCAAAGAGGGTCCTGGCGGGTCAAAATCACCAGAGGGGAGAAGGGCTTGTCCACCTCCGTGGCGGAACGGGGAAAGTCCCCGGTTCCGGCCAGACAGTACTTACCAAATTTTCTATAATCCATGGATAACCTCCGTTTTAGAAATGCGCCGCAGCTGCATGAGATCGTGAGTCACATAGCTGGAGGCGGGTACGGTCATATCGTATTGCAAGTGGTCGCCACGGTCCGGAAGTCTGGGGCGGAAGAGGGCCTCTGCCAGCCGCTCCAGGGTCATGGCGGTGGAAAATAGGGTCAGGTGCTGCCGCTCCAATGTCAGGAGAATGTCACGGGCATTTTCCAAAGCCGTAAGGGACAGCTTCAGCCGATCGTCGGAGTTTCCCTCAGGGATGAAGGTAGGATTCACATAGGGGAGCACCAGATTGATGGAGGGACGAGACCAGGTGGACTGGTTGGGACGGTCGATGCTGTCACCACCCAGGAAGGGATATAGGCTGCTTTCCGTGAGCCAGTGATTCAGGTTGGGAATGTAGTATTCACAATCCACATTCCGCCCCTGGGTCTGCATCAAATCCCGTCCGTGGCCGGACATCAGACCCACCACCAGAGAGCTGATTTCCACATGCTCCTCCTTGAACAGGTGGTCCAAGGCCCGGATTCGGTGGCCCCGATGGAGCAGGTCATCCACCAGAATCACGGTGCGGCGGAAGGATTTGATGGTGCGGATCTGGCCGGACAGGGAGGAATAGCCGGGAGCCTCCAGAATCCGGAAGCTTTCCATGTTCTCGTCATAGACCTTGTCGGAGTGGAGGGTCTTGGTGACGGTGTTGGGAACCACTTCGTCGGCCAGAATCTTGCCATAGGGAACACACATGTTGGGCCCAAGCTGCCGCACCCCCGGGGGTACCTGGGTGACACCGTTGTGCTGCTGCACCTTTTTGGACAGGCTCTGATTGAGGGTTTCGGCATCGAAGGTCAGCATCAGGCTGCCGGGGAAGAGGGAAGACAGGGTCTTGCGGAGCTTCAGTCTGCTCTGTTCCACGGTCCGAACCACCTGAGGATCGCTGCGCAGAGGCTCCTTGATCCACAAAAATACATCCTGCACCAGAGCCATGGGGGCCCGCATGTCCACACACAGAATATCGGGCTGCCTGGGGATGGGCAGAAAGCCCAGCTGCAACAGGGATTCATACAGAGAGCTGGTACACTTGCATCGGCACAAAGCGTAGGTGTGATCTGTTTCCAGACTTCGGGCCAGCAGTTCATTCACCAGCTGCCGCCGTACTTCCGGGGTCTCTTCGCTGATGCAGGAAACATGGTCCACCATCATAATCCGGCCGGAGGTGTGCTGCCGCACATAGGCCGCCGCATCCAGAGAGCCAAGGGTCTCCAAGAGGCTGGTGACGGTGACGGTGTGGCCGCAGACCCAGCCCAGAGGCTCCGAAGAGCCGTTGGCCCGGAGGAAGATGCCGGAGGCGGAGGGGTGCTTTTGCAGACAGGTCTGCATGAGCGGGGGAATATTCAGACAGGACACAGAGGCATTTTCATAGTACACATCCCCGGCGGTCAGCAGATTTTTGAACTGGGGAGACCGGAGATACAGACCCCGTTCATAAATAAAGGACTGCACAATGGGGTCCACCAGCATGGAGATATCCATATCCTTGTCCACATAGGCCCGGATCTGGGTGGAGCTGACGCCCTCGCACCAGGCAGGCAGAGACACCAGATGCCACTTGGCCTTGAGGATTTCGGAAAGGGTCTCGGTGGAAATGGCACGGTCTGCCCGCTGAAAAATCAAATGATTGTAGTATCTGGCACAGCCCGGTGTCTGGGAGCGATAGGCAGAGGCTCCGGTGATCACATCGCTGCCGGTGGTGAGATACAGCTCCCGACCGGGAAACAGGGAGGCCAGTGCCGCCAGATCCTCCGCAATGGCGATATTTACCGGGTGATTGTCCGGGAACAGGTACACATCCCACTGATCCGCCACAGACATGGCGGCAATTTTTCGCCGCAAAAGCTTGGGTACGGTCCGTTTGCTCCAGGAGAATTCATCAATGGCCAAATAGACCTCAAAGCCCATTTCGTGGATCTGCCGCACGATCTGTTTATGTCCGGCAGAGAAGGGGTCGAAGGTGCCGGGAAAGAACGCCACGGGCTTGGGCTGGGGGAAGGTCAGGGCAATGCCCTCCACTTCGCAGGCCACAATCAGCCGGTACATGTGGTTCAGCATGGCGGCGTGATTGTAGAAGGTCATGGAGTCTGCGGTGGGTTCGCTCAGCAGACACAGAAGCTTCTTTCCGGTGCGAACCAGGCAGTCTCTTCGGATTTCCAGAGGAATTCCGGGGTTTCCGAAAATGCTTCGGCATAGGACCAGCAGGGCAATCTGATGGAGCTCCTGATTATAATGGGCAATTCCGGTCAAAAGTAGACCCAGTACCCGGTCAAAAACTGCGCTGCGCTCCCGGCAGTGGGGCTGGCTCATCATGACACCCAGGGTGTGCAGGGCGGCACTGGCGGCCCGAAGGGAGCCGGTATGCCCGGAGTGGATCAGGTCGGCCAGATAGTCCACTCCTTCATAAAGCTCCTTGTCCGGCATCTGACAGATGAGCCGACCCACAAAGGGGGGGATGTAATAGGAAATCTGTTCCTGTGCGGTTTCCAGTTCCCGGGTCAGGTCCACAAGGATTTCATTTTTCTGATCCACGGTGAGAAAATCGGACAGCTGCAACAGGGTATTTCCGGCGTATTCCCGGACGGTCAGATGCTCACTGACGGATAGAAGGTTGGTTAAATGCATGGCGGTGTGAAAAGCGGCGGCATGGTTTTCCATGGCCTGATTTCGCAGATAGTCGATGTGCACCAGCTTCACCGTCCAGTGAACGGCGGTTTTCAGGTTGTTGAGGAACAGCTCTCCGGAGTCCGCGGAGGGAAGGGGAAGGGCTTCGCCGCAGAACCCATTTAGAAGCAGGGTTCGGGCATAGTCAACGGCAAAGGAGTCCCCGCAGTCAAGGGCTGCAAGGGGCATCTGAACCTCACGGGCCAGCTCCGGCATTTGCTGCAAGAAGGCTTGCAGGCACCGAAAGACAATGAGCCGCAGTGGGGTGTTGTCCTCCTGCACATACTCCAAAAGCAGCGCCACTACCTTGGTAAGGGCATCCGGGGCAATGGCCTTGACCGGGACAAAAATCAGGGCACTGACCAAAGCCTCCCGGTCGGTCCCGGCGGCGGTCATGAGCCTGCGGATCAGGGGCCGTGCCATCACCTGGGCGTCATAGCTGGAGCAGACTGCAAAGAGGCTCTGGGCAATGACCTTCAGGCTGTCGGAAATTCGCTGGCCGTGCTTGAAGGAAATCTTCCGGTCGGGATGCAGACAGAGCTGAATTTCTTCCTCCCACAGCCGTTCCGCCTCTGCAAAATATCCCATGAGGGTGGGGGCGTAGGCGTGGGCAGGGGCGTCCAAAGGAAGCTCCTTGCGATAGGTGGGGCCGCTGTTGGCCAGAATCCGTCCCATGATTTTGGCGGCTCTGCGGCGGATATCCCCCTCCGGGTGCATGAGCAGCTCATACAGAAAGCTCATGGTCATGGTCTTGCTGCTGCGGGGCATATAGCTGTGATATTCCTCAAAGAGGAAGAGATAGGTGCGGATCTGCTGCACATCCTTCTCACTTCGGGCCTGCTCCAGAAGCTGCTCAAAGGAAGCGTCCGTGCTGAAGGTGTTCATCAGCCGCAGACTGTTGTCAAAGGCCAGATTCCGCAGGGCGGCGATGGTGGCCTCGCCGTCTCCCAGTGCAGGGGCTATGGGACACACGGGGCAGAGGGTTTTCATATTCAGGTCAGAACTGATGCCCCGGGAGGCCAGGAAGGATTCAAAGTCCCGCAGCTTGGCATATACGGTGGCATATCTGCGGTGCTTTTCCGGGGTCATATCTGCCAGCTTGGACAAAATCATGGAATAGGCCTCTGCCAGGGTGTAGATCCTGGTGTGCTCCCTGCCGTTGATTCGGGTGCCCCGAACCCGGAAGTCTGCGTAGATGAGGAGCAGAGATTCTATGGGTAGATTCTCAAATTCCAGATCCCAGGTGGAGTGATTGGCCGCCACATGGGCGATGTGAGGCAGCTCCCGTTCTTCCAGATACTGGGAGGTAAAATAGTAGTGCAGGTAGGGGGTTCTGGGGGCGCATTGCCCGCGGCAGCCGAATTTTCCAATGTCGTGGCTCAAAGAGGCGGCGCTGACCAGGGGAATATCCACCTGAAGCCCTGCCAGCTTGGCAAGCTTCGCCCCGTGCACGGCGACATTGTTCACCCCAATGGTATGGCTGGCGGGGTCGAAGGGCATACAGTCCCGGCCAATGCGCAGAAGGGCAATCAAATGATCCCGCTGAATTTGCTTGTAAAAGGACTTGTATTCCTGCCTGGTGGCGCTGTCTTCCAGCTCCTGATCCGTGGCAAAGTGGGGGTCCAGAAGAGGGTCAAAGGGGCACAGCTCCCCCTCCTTTCTAAGGAGCCATTCCAGCACCTGAAGGAAAAACCGGGTGGCATTTTCCTGGGCAGGGGTGGAGGGAACCCGGTCCGCATCGGGGAAAATTTCAGCGGCCAGGGCCTCATAGATAAACCGGAGCCAGCCCTCCTCCGGCTCCTGACAGAACCGGTTCATGAGGGGGCGGCACAGGTCCATGAGCGCTGCGCAGTCGGTGCGCCGGCCCAGAAAGTCTGCAAGGCGTGCGCTCCAGGCATTTTCCTGAAGAAGCTGGGAAAACGCTTCCCTGGAAAGTTGAAGATGGTGACAGAAATTTCCGGCAATGCTGTCAAGCAGCGTAGTAAATATGGTTAAATTGTCCATGGGGAGACCTCCATAGAATCGTGATAATTCCATTATGCATCCTTGGGAAAGAAAAGTCAAATGCTTCGGGCAAAGATTGAAAAACAGAGAAAGGCTCCGGCAGCGTGTGGATTTTAGGTCTAGGAATTTTGGGCGGAGTAAGCTATAATGGGAGGGAAAAAGAGAAGGAGGATTGCTGTGAACCCTAAGGAAAAACTGGAAAAGCTGGCCCAGTCCGGAGAAGACCGGGTGCTGCTGGCAAAGGTGTGGGATAAATTGTCGGCAGGCCAGAGGCGGAATATTCCGGCCTATACCTGTTTCCTCTCCCTGCGGGAACAGGAGCTGGTGAAAAGACTGGTAGGGGAAAAGGAATTTTTCTTCTATGGGGGCTATGCCGGAGCGGAACGGGCGGTGGCCTGTTATCTGCCGGACTATTTGGACCGGGACCATCTGGAAGACGGGCCCATTACTCTGCTTCGGGCCACCTATTATGAAAAGGATTCCCTCACCCACCGGGACTTTTTGGGAAGTCTCATGGGAGCGGGAATCAAACGGGAGACAGTGGGGGATATTTTAGTGGGAACAGGCACCTGCGACTTTTTCCTCCTGGAGGAGATCACCCCCTATGTGCTGCAAAATCTGGTCAGTGCGGGACGGACTAAGATCCATGTGGAGCAGGTGCCTCTGGAGACCCTTCAGGTGACCACCCCGGAAACCGTCACCCTGCGGGATACGCTGGCCTCCCTTCGTCTGGACAGCGTGGTGAGTGCCGGGTTTCGGGTGGGAAGAAGTCAGGCGGCCCAGTATATTCTGGCAGGTGCCGCCGCCATTGACGGCCTGCCCTGCACCAAACCGGACAAGCAGGTGGAAGAGGGCTGTGTGATTTCCGTCCGGGGCAAGGGAAAGATCTGCCTTGCCATGGTGAAGGGACAGACCAAAAAGGGACGGATCAGCGTTGAAATTGAAAAATACTGATAGTTAAGGAGCATAGCAGATGGAAATGAATGAAGTGATTGCCCGGATCAACGAGCTGGCAAAAAAGGCAAAGACCCAGGGCCTTACCGAGGAGGAAACCAAGGAGCGGGATGGCCTGCGCAGGATCTATATTGACGCGGTGAAGGCCAGTCTGGTGGGCCAGCTGGAAAATACCTATCTTGTGGATGAGCAGGGCAACAAGCGCAAGCTTGGCAGAAAGCAGTAAAATACACCTGTTTTCCCCGCAAGGACCAGAAGAGGATTGAAAAAAATCTGGAATGTTTAGATATTGTGGTTGATTTTCTGATCTGAATATGGTAAATTATTGTTGAAGATACCTAAAAACAGTCCCGGCTTCTGCTTCTTCCAAGGCAGTGGGTGGGGCTGTGTTTTCCCCTTTGGATTTTATAAATATTATAAATTGAGAGGCGCGTTTAGGATGGAAAAGAAGCCACTGATCGGCATTATGCCCCTGTATGACCCCAGTAAGGACAGCTACTGGATGCTGCCCAAATATTTTGAGGCGTTGTCCTGGGCTGGTGCTCTGGCAACAATTCTCCCCCCCAGTATGTCCGAGGCCGATATGGAGCAGGTGCTGGACCTGTACGACGGGTTTTTGTTCCCCGGCGGTCAGGATGTGGACCCCGCTTTATACGGTGTGGAGCGTTCTGTTCACTGCGGTGACCCGGCCGTTCGGCGAGACGAGCTGGAGTTTCCCTTGTTTCGTGCGGCCTTTGAGCGCAATAAGCCCATATTGGGTATCTGCCGCGGCCTGCAGCTCATGAATACGGTTTTGGGAGGCACTTTGTATCAAGACCACCACGCCGAGCGGCCCGAGGCCATGGAGCACGACATGACGGCCCCCTATGACCGGGTGTTTCACACCGTGACCCTGCGGGAGGGGACCCCATTGCGTGAGCAAATGGGAGTGGAGGAGCTGGGCGTCAACAGCTATCACCATCAGTCCATTGCATGGCTGGCCTCAGAGCTGGAAGTCATGGCTGTGGCCCCGGACGGTGTGATCGAGGCGGTGTACGCCCCGGAAAAGGACTTTGTATGGGGAATTCAGTGGCACCCCGAATACTTCTGGAAAAAGGAACAGGGGGCCATTTTCAAGGCCTTTGTGGATGCTGCGAAGAAATAACCGATTCAGGCGGCCGCCTCACCAACGGTGGGGCGGCGCTTTTATGCAAAGGACCCCACCGACTGTGCCGATGGGGTCGCTTCTTTCGATTTTCTGGATTTTCACAATCATAGCACAATAGGGGGCCGTTTCACTTGCAATCCAGAAAATTTATAATTGTAACAGCAATAAAACAGGTGATTTCTACGGCGCTGAGGGATCAAATTCCAAATCAATTCGAAGGACTTTTCCTTCGGAATCAAACTCAAAACCCACAGTATATCTTCTGGAGTCAAAGGAATAGCTCACATATCCGATGCTGCCATCGTCGTTTTCTCGTTGATAGGAAGGCTCGCCATAGGCTTCCAAGACTTTGTCTACAGAATCCCCAAAGTAGATTCCATGAGGAATCACCAAGTCCACAGAATTCGTCTCGGCATTGAACTTGTCCGTTCCGGGATTGAGCACAATGGACATCGCCTTGGCGTTCCGGATACTGCAAGGAGTTTCTATCTTTTCGGGATTATAAAATCCAACGACCATGTATAGTTTCTGCCCGTTCTGGCTTTCCCACGTTAAACCAACGGACCGCAGGTGGCGCTGCAGAAGATCTTCGTCCAGGTTCACAGTTTCGTTATAGGTCACCATGTCTTCTATGTCCGTCCAATCAAAAGGAAAGCTCATCTTTTTGCCGTCCATGTAGAAGCTCAGGGGATCAACAGACAGATCCTCCGCGGAAACATCGCTGGAAGTTCCGTTGTCCGGGGCATCGGTGGTTTTGTCGCCGGAGTCGGAAATGGGGGTAGTGCCATCTCCTGTGGTGCTGTCGGAACTTGGCTTCTTTCCGCATCCCGCAAAGGACAGCACCAGAATCAATACCAACATAAAGCTAACAAGTTTTTTCATGTTTCTATGTATTATTTAGAACAGTTTCGCTGTCTTAAATAATACCCTCCTTTCTGATTCCATTTGTGAAGGATTGGCGCGTAAATAGATCAATACCTCTTTGCGCAGGATGAAGTGATTTTACATACCATTGCCATGGGCCAAAGCGCAAGTTTGCCGTGCGGTAATGCGCCTTCTCCAATATTGCGGTATTGATGGGGTGATAATATATCATTTGTGCACAAAAGTCAACATCTTTTTTTTGCACGGCAGTGATATAAATTTCATGGACCAGGTCTGAAGCTTTTCAGGGACGCTTGGAATCAAAGCCGAGAGATTCCGCAGATCTGCGGTTGGCACCGGCAATGGCGGATTCTTCGCCTGACATGAGGCACTCCATCTGTGCACCATTTGCACAGAAAAGGGCTTTTTTTCCCTTGCAAGGAGGAAGCAAAAGGGGTATGATAAAGAAAATTTACAGGGGAGGGAAACATCATGGAAAAAGTAGTTCCGGATGCCCAATGGGTGCACAAGCTGCTTCCGGACCGGGACCCTTGGGCCCATAAGGGGAACTTTGGAAAGATCCTTCTGCTGTGCGGCAGTGTGGGCTATACGGGAGCGGCGGCACTGGCAGCCCGGGCGGCGGTGCGGGCAGGAGCCGGTCTGGTCTTTCTGGGGGTGCCGGAGAAAATCTATGCCATTGAGGCGGTGAAGCTGGACGAGCCCATTGTGTTTCCGCTGCCGGATGAAAACGGCAAGCTGTCCCGGAAGGCGCTGGAAGAGATTCTGCCCCGGCTGAAAACTGTGGATGCCTGCCTCATTGGCCCGGGGCTGGGACAGTCTGAGGGCGTGTTTCAGGTGGTGTCCACGGTTCTGCGGGAAGGGACTTGTCCCATTATTTTGGACGCCGATGGTATAAATGTCATGGCGGCGCATAAGGATTTATTGCGCGAGCGGACAGGCACTACCATTCTGACCCCCCATGATGGAGAATTTGCCCGGCTGAAAATGCCCGGACAGAACCGGCTGGAGGACACCATGGCTCTGGCCCGGGAATTGGGAGCCATTGTGTTGAGAAAAGGACACCGAACCCTCATCACTGACGGAACCCGGGTCTATGAAAACACCACGGGAAATCCCGGCATGGCAACCGGCGGCTCCGGGGATGTGCTGGCGGGACTTCTGACGGCTCTGGTGGGGCAGGGCATGGCACCTTTGGAGGCGGCGGCCTGTGCCGCATGGCTCCATGGAGCTGCCGGAGACCGATGTGCTCAGGAGCTGGGGCAGTATGGAATGACCCCTACGGATATGGTGCAGGTTTTGCCGCGACTGCTGAAATAAAGGTGGTTGCCACATGGGAAAAATCAAAATCTGGCTGCTGCTGCCGATGCTTGTGCTCCTGACCGGATGCGGGGAAAAGGCATCGGGACAGGTGGAGGCGGCCATGGACTTCCGCAGTACACTGCTGGGGGCAAACGGGTGCAGCTTTACCGGGAAAATTACCGCAGACTATGGAGATCATGTGTGGGAATTTACGGTGGACTGCGACGCGGACGGGGAAGGGAACCTGGCTTTTGAGGTGGTGGAACCGGAGGCCATAGCCGGAATCACGGGGACGGTGGAGGCCCAGGGAGGAACGCTCACCTTTGACGGCAAGGCTCTGGGCTTTGGCCTGCTGGCAGAGAATCGGATCAGCCCTGCCTCCTGCCCCTATATGGTGGCAAGGAGCTGGTGCACCGGGTTTATTTCCTCTGCCGGCTATGATGACAGCGGCCTTCGCATGACGGTGGAGACCACCTTTGATGAGCGTCCCCTGACGGTGGACACCTGGCTGGATCGGGAAAAAGGGGTACCGATTTTTTCCGAAGTGTGCTATAATAGAGAACGAATCCTTTGGATGTCTATTTCTGAATTTGAATTCGATACATAACGGAGAACGCAATGAAGTTACTGAAGAGAACCTGGGCAGATGTGTCTCTGGACAATCTGACCCATAATTATACGGTCCTGCGCCGGCAGGTTCCCGGAAGCTGCCGGTTTCTGGGGGTTGTAAAGGCGGATGCGTACGGCCACGGTGCAGTGCCGGTGAGCCACCATCTGGAGGAGCTGGGAGCGGAATTTCTGGCTGTGTCCAATTTGGAAGAGGCCATTCAGCTCCGGCGTGGAGGGGTCCGCCTGCCCATTCTGATTCTGGGCTATACCCCGGCGCTCTACGCCAGAGATATGGCGGAAATGAATGTCCGGCAGGAGGTCCACAGTCTGGCCTATGCCAGAGAGCTGGAGGCCCGGCTGGTGGGTACCGACTTCAGACTGAAAGTGCATTTGAAGCTGGATACGGGCATGGCCAGACTTGGCTTTTTCTGTCAGGAGGGAGAAAAGACCATGGATGAGCTCCTGACGGTGTGCACGCTTCCCCATTTGCAGGTGGAGGGAATGTTTACCCACTTCGCTGTGGCAGATTCTCTGGACCCTATGGATCGGGAATATACCGCCAATCAGTACCGGGAGTTTCACAGGTTTATCGATGGAATGCAGGCCAAACATCTCCGCCCGGAGATCTGTCACTGCTGCAACAGCGGCGCTACCATCTTATACCCGGAGTATGCCATGGATATGATCCGTCCCGGGGTTGCCACCTATGGCATTGCCCCGGCCATGGAGCTGGAAGGGCGGCTGGACCTGCGGCCTCTGCTCACCTTACATACCAGCATTTCCCAGATCCGGCAGTATCCTGCCGGGGTCTTTGTGAGCTATGGCAGAACCTATGAGACCAAAGAACCCAGAACCATTGCGGTGGTCTCCATTGGCTATGCCGACGGTCTGCCCCGGAAACTCTCCGGGAAGGTCCGGTTCCTGCTGCGGGGCGTGTCCGTTCCCGTGGTGGGCCGCATCTGCATGGATATGTGCATGGTGGACGTGACCGATGTGCCGGAGGCAAAGGTAGGGGACAAGATGACCGTTCTGGGAGCAGGCCAGGACCCCGCCATTGGGGTGTGCCAGATGGCCCGGGAGATGGACACCATCCCCTATGAGCTTCTGTGCGGCATCAGCAAAAGAATTCCCCGGATCTATCTGGACGGGAAAAAGAGGACGGAAATTCTGCAATATATTGTTTAGGCTGGCATAAGATAGATTGGGAGCGGGAACCGGTATAAATCCGGCGTCTGCGTGGGACAATAGAATCAGAGCCGCGTTACATAGAAAAAAGTGACGCGGGAATGATTTCTCACGGAGCGTGAAGCCTATGGATTCCAATGTTAAACGGGGCGATATTTATTATGCGGACCTGAGCCCGGTGGTGGGCAGTGAGCAGGGGGGCACCAGACCGGTCCTCATCGTGCAGAACGATGTAGGAAACCGGCACTCTCCCACGGTCATTGCTGCCGCCATTACCAGTCAGACCGGAAAGGCCCGCCTGCCCACCCACATCAACATCATCGGCAGCACCGTAGGACTGACCAAGGACTCGGTGATTCTCCTGGAACAGATCAGAACCATTGACAAGCGCCGCCTGCGGGAACATATGGGCCGTTTGGATGAGACCCAGATGAACCAGGTAGACAATGCAATCGCAGTGAGTTTTGGTCTGCACGGTTACTAAGGGAATAAAAAGCACCTCTTGCGCATATTCATGCGTAGGAGGTGCTTTTTATGGTATTGGAAGGAACATGGCCCGTGATTTACCAGGGCCGGACGGTTGGGCGCTGCACGGTGGAAAAGCGGGGCCTGTACGCCCATTTTTATTGTCAGGCCGGGCCGGAACGAGGTCTCGTTTTGCGCTTGATCCTGAGAAGTGAGGAAGGGACCATGCCCCTGGGGATTCCGCTGCCTCAGGATGGGGAGCTGGTACTTACCAAGAAGATTCCGGCAAAGCGGCTTCCCGATGGACAGACCTACCAGGTAGAGCTGGTGTCTGCCTATGAAGAGGCAGCACCCCTGCCGGAGAACACCCAAAAACCGCAGCCAGAGCCGGAACCGCAGTCTCAGCCGCAACCGCAACCGGAACCGCAACCGCAGCCGTTGCCGGAGCCTGAACCGGAACCAGAGCCGCAGCCGGAACCGGAACCGGAACCAGAGCCAGAGCCAGAACCGCAGCCGGAGCCAGAACCGGATTGGAACCCCAAACCGCAGCCGGTGATTCCCTATTCTCCCAACAGGCCCATTCCCGGTTTGGAGAATTTAGAGAAGCTGCGTGCCGCCGCCGATGAAAATGGAGTGATCCGCCTGTACGCTGTCCCGGAAGAACTGTAGGGCCTTTGTCAAAAAAATTGGGCCGCCTCACCTGTTGGTGGGACGGCCCAAACGGGACAAGTCTAAAGTTGCTTACTCAGCAGCGCCCAGGATCTTCCACTGGAATGTGGTGGTGGGATCAATGGTGCCCTGCTCGGTGATGTAGTCAGCCAGCAGGTTGCGGGCCTGACCCTTGTCTTCGCCCTGCTTCATGTCATACTGCGTGGAGTAGATGACACGGTCGGGGTCGTTGGGGGTGAAGTCACAGCCGTGTGCGTTCAGGTAGGCGATGTAGTCGCCGCCGCCGTTGTAGCGGTAGTTGTTCAGAACCACGGTGAACGCAAAGTCGTCTGCAACGGGTTCGCCCTTGTAGGTCATGGTAACACGGTCGCCCTCGGGCTTGGAAGGATCGATCTCGTAGTAGAAGCCTTCGCCATTGATGACATCATAGTAGGTGAGGCCGCCCTTGATAGTAACGGTACCGTCTTCGGCCAGCTGTACCTTGGAAGCGGAGTACTCCAGCCAGGTGTCAACTTCCTTGCCGGTCATGGTGATCTGGTAGAACCAGTTCTCATAGCGGTACAGGCGGTACATGTCGCCCAGCATGACCTGACCCTTGGCGATGAGGTTTTCGGCATTGCCGGAGGTCAGAGGAGCGGTAATGGACAGCATTGCGGGAACATCATCGGTGTTGTCCTCGGGGGTATTCTCGCCGGTGCGGTCATAAGCGCCCCAGAGCTGAACCTTGTTGACCAGCTCGACAAAAGCGGAGGGGCCGCCGCCCAGATTGGCGGAGGTGAAGTCACCGGAAGCGTTGCCGATGGGCTTGAGCATGTAATCCTTCCAGGTAGCTTCTTCGTAGGGCTTCAGAGCGGCTTCGAGTTCGGTGTCTACCTCGTAGTTGGGAGCCCACTTGTAATCCGCACCCTTGGTGGCGATATCAACCATCTCGGGCTTTACGCTGCACTGGCCGGAGATGCTGCTGACCGTGATACGGGCAGTGCCGACAGCGGCACACTTGGTGGAGGGGGAAACGATGGGGATTTCCTTGCCGTCCTTGTTCTGAACCTCGGTAATGCCATAGCGGTGCTCGTGGCCGGAGATGATCAGATCAATGGTATTGGTCTCGGCAATGAGACGGGCCATGTAGTCGGACTCGGGATCGCTGTCAATACCGGAGTGGCTGGCAACGACAATGACATCAGCCTTTTCGGTGAGCTCGGCCTCATAGTGCTTGTAGGTTTCGATGGGGTTGGCGAAGTAGATGCCCTTCCAGTTTTCGGGGCTATCCCACTTGGGGACATTGGGGTTGCCAATGCCCAGGACCGCAACGGTGATGCCGTCAAAGTCGTACAGTTCATAAGGAGCATAGCCCTTCCAGGTGGCCCAGTCCTTCTGCTCGTCAGAGTTGGTCTCTGCGGCCAGATAGTTGGCACAGGAAACGGCAACCTGAGACTCGGTCTCGGTGGATTCGCTGGTCAGATAATCCAGACGGGAGTTCAGGATTTTGAGACCATAGTTGAATTCGTGATTGCCGGGGACAAACATGTCATAGTCCATCATACGCAGGGCCTTCATGGCAGGGTCCTGCTCTTCGGGCTTGTTGAAGCAGTAGTAATAGGTCATGGGGGTGCCCTGGAGCAGGTCGCCGCAGTCCATCAGCAGGGTGTTTTCAAACTGTTCCCGCATGGACTTGACATAGGTAGCAACCCGGGTCAGGGACTGGTGATAGGTGCCGGAGGCGGAAGCGTCGGCGGTGTAGTCGGTTGCATAGAGCTGACCGTGGATATCGGAGGTGCTCATGAGGAACACCTCGGTGCCGTTGTTGTAAAAACGATACAGAACGGTGACGAACTGAGCACGGTTGGACAGGCCTCTGGGCTTCAGCAGCTCAGGAGTTACGCCGTTGACCAGCTCCACGGAGACAGCCCACTTCATTGCATCCTGTGCATAGGGCATGACCTGCTTGGCGTCCTGGAAGTTCAGCTCAGCGGAAGCGGAAACATCATATCCGCAGTGCTTGGCATAGCGGTAGAACATGGTGACCATTTCCTGACGGGAAACAGCCTGGGTGGGACGGAACTTGCCATCCTCATAGCCGGTGACGATATCGTTGGCGGCGGCCCAGTTCACAGCGGTCTCATAGTAGGAGCCTTCTGTAAGGTCGGGGAAGGAAGCGGTTTTCTCCACGGCGGGCTCACCCTCCATACGGTACAGGACAGTGGCCACCATGGCACGATTCAGGGTGTTGTAGGGGGCGAAATGGGTGGTGTCAATGCCCTTGATGAAGCCCTGTTCAAAGGCGAAGGCTGCGGGCTCGCTGTAGTAGCGGTCCTGGGGCACATCTACAAAGGGGAGTCCCTCATAGGTGATACGGCCGCTGCCGTTGATGTCGGAATAGGCTTCGCCTACCACGCCGTTCAGATGGTCACGGATGTAGGTAATCAGAACCAGATTGTCCGCCATGACATCCTTTTCAATGACCTTGTTGTCCATGAACATGTTGATGCCGTCGCCGCCGCTGAGCAGCATATAGTTGTGGGAAGCCAGGCTGTAGGTGGCATCGAGGTCGATGGGCTCGTATGTATTGTCCTTGTTGAGGACCTGCACATTCTTCACACGGCGCGCGCCTGCAACTTCCACAAACATCTTGTCGTCGTCCAGCACAACGGTGGAATCCACATTGGTGTCGATGGTGTACTTGAGGCCGGAGACCTGAAGGAAGCCGCCGTTTGCGTCAGGGGCGGAACGGGAAGCCATTTCCAGCGCGTCCACGATCTCCTGACCAGTGGCCTCAACGGAGCAGGCGGTGTTACCGAAGGGATGGACTGCAATCACATCGCCGTAGGTGATATCGCCTTCGGGGATATCGGCACGGATACCGCCGCCGTTGACGAAGGCGATATCTGTTTTCATAATGGCGCGGTAGGCATCGGCGCAGAGGTCACCCAGATTGGTTTCCTGGCTGCGGATGAGACGGTTGCCGGAGGTGGGATTGTTTACAGCCAGAGCGACCTCTGTCTTTGCAACGACCTCGTTGAGCTTGTCTTCAAACTGAGACTGGATATTTTTGATGTGCGCATCGGTTGCGGCATCCACCTCGGTGTAGTTGCTTACCAGCTCGGAGGTGATTTTGCCATCGGCAGAAATGGTCATCTTGCCGATGTTCATGAGCTTGGTGCCGGTGGAGGAGAGAAGGACGTCGTTGCCTTCCTTATCCTTCACGATCTGGCCCTCAATGGTGCTGTGGGAGTGGCCGTCGATCATTGCGTCGAAGCCGGTGGTGTTTGCGATCACATCGGTGGAGCGCCAGGGAGCGGACTGCTCATCAACGCCCAGGTGGCCCAGACCAATGATGTAGTCAGCGCCCTCTTTCTTTGCGGCATCCACGGACTTCTGCACTGCGTCATACAGCTCCTGACCGTCGCCGCCCTGGCAGAAACCATAGATATAATTGCCGTTCTCATCCTGGAAGTAGGTGGGAGTGGACTTGGTAATGGTCTCAGGGGTGGCGATGCCCACATAGGCAACCTTCACATCGCCGTAGGTCTCAATGGCATAGGCATCGGCTACGGTCTTATTGGTGCGCAGATCCATGAAGTTGCAGGAGAGGTATTTGGCCTTGGACGCAGTCAGAAGAGACAGGGCCTTGTCCATGCCATAGTCGAATTCATGGTTGCCATAGGTGGCGAAATCATAGCCCACATAGTTCATGATATCCACCAGATAGTCACCATTCGACAGGGTGCCAATGGCTTCGCCCTGGATGGCGTCACCGGCGTCTACCAGGACCACATTGTTGTGGGTGGCCTCCATTGCCTTCTTATAGGCTGCCAGATTGGCATAGCCCATGGAGCCCTTGGGCTTATCCGCGTCTACGCCGCAGTGCACATCATTGGTGTACAGGATTACAATGTCATCCGACTTGGTTTCGGCAGCGAAAGCCATGGTCGGAAGCACGGTAAGAACCATCACCAGTGCCAGCAGCACAGACAAAACACGATTGGAAATCTTACTTCTCATGTTACATCCTCCTTAAAATGATCGAATAAACTTTCATGAAAGCCGGGATATGGCTTTCGTTTCCATTTTATCAAATATATGCCACTATTTCAATGGTAGTTTTGTATAGTTTTGGTATTATTTGTGAGAAATACTCCACAAAAATATTGAAGATCTTATACAAAAAATGTGAATAATGTATGGATGAAACAAAAAGACAAAAAGCGGGGAAGCCTTCTTGCGAATGTGGGAGGGAAACAAATGGGGCCGTCTCACGGTTTCGTGAAACGGCCCTCTTGGTTACTGGGGAATGATACGCTTTGCTTTGAAGCATTCGGTTTCAAAATAGCTTGTCTCGGTAGAATCTACCACAACACCACGCCTGCTGTTGGCTGCGTGGATGAACTGGTTATCACCTACATAAATACCGATGTGGGTAATATCGTCCACACTCTGGGTAGGGGAGAAGAACAGAAGGTCACCCGGCAGAAGCTCCAGAAGGCTGACCTCTGTGCCGACCTTGCTTTCCCACTGGTCTGTAGCGGTACGGCCCAAATCGAATCCGAACTTCCCGAAGACATGGTACACAAGACCGGAGCAGTCAAAGCCGATGTCCGGGTCGCTGCCGCCCCATACATAGTCCCAGCCTTCAAATTGCAGGGCATAGGCCACCAGTTCCTCTGCCATGGGGCGGGAACCGGGGAGCCCTTCCTCCGGCTGCCAGTTCACAAAGAAGTTGTAAGACCGGAAGAACAGGGCAAGGGCTTCCTGACAGCTGGTTTCTTTCTGGGGATGCAGCCGGTCGCCATCGCCCTTGACAATGCCCAGGCCCACCAGCAGTCTGGTGCTGGACAGGGCGTAGTTGTGCAGCTTCTCTGCATCCTGGAACCGACTGAGATCTACCGTCACATCGTCGGTCTCGGGATAGCCCAGAACCTCCAGGAAGTTGGAAGAGATCTTAAAGAACTGCTCCTTGGTAATGGGGTTATCCGGCAGGAAGGTCCCATCGGGGAAGCCGTCCACAATGCCCAGCTTGTGGGCCAGGGTCACGGTGTTGTCCTTCACATCCGAGAAGGGAGAGGGGCTGGCCTGCAGGTCGGTGTCGGGTCTGATGGCAAGGTACGCATTGACGGCGACATAGCACATCTCCCGGCGGGTAATGGAGCTTTTCATATCCCGACCCGTAAGGAGCTGAGGAATGAGACCCTGCTTGTCCATGGCAACCAGTTCTTCTTTGGCCCAATTACTCATGTTGGGATATTTTTGCTCAAAGGGAACTCCCGGTTCTACGGGAGGGTGGGGTTCGCCGGAAGTTGGAGGGGCGAAGCCGTCCTGCCCACACAGAAATTGATAGGCACGGTAGAACATGACCAGAGCCTGCTCACCGGTGGTGAGGCGGGCGGGGGAAAGGCCGACCTCGTTTCCTTCCACCACCTGGATGCCAACCACAAGGCTGGCGGCATCTCTGGCCCAGGAGGAAAGCTGGTCTGCGTCGGCAAAGCGAGACAGGTCTGCGAAGTGCTCCTCTGAGGGGGTCCAGCCCGCCGCATAGAGGAACTGCTCCACAAATACGAAGAACTCCTGACGGGACAGAAGCCGGTCGGGACGGAAGGTGCCGTCTTCATAGCCGTTCACCAGACCCATGGCGTAAGCCTTTGCCAGGATGATATCATCCGAATCGGTAAATGGGGTGGGATTTTCGACGGAAATCTCGTCTCCTATGTACGTTTCAAAGACATGCACGGCGATGATACACATTTCAAGACGGGTGACATCGTCTTTCAGACTGTCCAGCTCCTGAAAGTAGGGAGGCAGAAGATTCTGGCTCATCATTTCGTCCAACTCATCTTTCGCCCAGTTGCTGCTTTCGCCATAGGCGCTGACCTGAGGGATCAGGGAGAACACGACCGTGAGTGCCAGCAGCAGGGAGACAATACGAATGGTTCTTGGATTTCTTACCTTCAACATGTACAGTTCATACCTCCATATTCAGTTCCAATTCCACGGGACAGTGGTCAGATCCAAAGATCTCCGGGTGGATTTCCGCCTTTTTGATGGCTCCATTCAGTTCCTTGGAAACAAGGAAATAGTCAATGCGCCATCCGGCATTATTCTTTCTGGCGTTGAAGCGGTAGCTCCACCAGCTGTAGGCTCCCACCGCATCGGGATGAAGATAGCGGAAGGTATCTGTGAAGCCGGCCTCCAGAAGGGTGGTAAAGCTTTCACGCTCCTCATCGGAAAAGCCTGCGCTGCCTCGATTGGGGCCGGGATTTTTCAGGTCGATCTCCTGATGGGCCACATTGAGATCCCCGCAGACAATGACGGGCTTGCGTTCTGCCAGAGAAGAGAGCTTCTCTCGAAAGGCCTTGTCCCAGGCCAGACGGTGGTCAATGCGTTTGAGCCCGTCCTGGGCGTTGGGGGTGTAACAGGTAGCAATATAACAGGAGTCATACTCCAAAATAATCAGGCGGCCTTCGGTGTCCAGCTCCTCCACACCCACGCCGTAGGTGACGCTGATGGGGGACTTTTTCGCAAAAATAGCAGTGCCGGAATATCCTTTTTTCTGAGCAGAGCACCAGAACTGGGTGTACCCCGGCAATTCCAGCTGAATTTGCTCCGGCTGAAGCTTGGTCTCTTGCAGGCAGAAAAAGTCGGCATCCAGAGCAGAAAAGGAATCCATAAATCCCTTCTGCATACAGGCCCGCAGACCATTGACATTCCAGGAAATTAGCCGCAAGGCATTCACTCCTTTCAGTTTTTTATGAACAGATAATGTCCTTACGGTACATCATACCAAAAAAGAGCAGAAAAAACAACCGGCGCCACAAAAATGTTACAATTTCGTAAAAATTTGAAAAACAAATTATAACAGGGATTTGCGGAAAAACGGGGGCTGTCTCAACAAAAGGAGACAGCCCCTGTGGAAAAAATCAGACATTGAACAGGAAATTGACGATATCGCCGTCCTGCATCACATATTCCTTGCCTTCACTTCTGACCAGGCCCTTGGATTTGGCGTTGGCCATGGTGAGGCAGGTCTTCATATCCTCGAAGGCGATCACTTCGGCACGGATGAAGCCCCGCTCGAAGTCGGTGTGGATCTTTCCGGCGGCCTGAGGTGCCTTGGTACCCTTCTTAATGGTCCAGGCACGGCATTCATCGGGGCCGGCAGTGAGGAAGGAAATAAGGCCCAGCAATGCATAGCTGCTGCGGATCAGCCGGTCCAGTCCGGATTCCTTGAGACCCAGCTCTTCCATGAACATGGCCTTTTCCTCCGGGTCCTCCAGCTCGGCAATGTCGGCCTCCAGCTTGGCGCAGATGGGCAGACACTGGCTGCCCTCCCGGTCGGCCAGCTCCTTGACCTTGCAATAGTGCACACTGCCTTCCGGGTCGTTGACCTCCGCTTCGGAGAGGTTGGCGGCATAGATGGTCTTTTTGAGGGTCAGAAGGTCAGAGGTGGCAATGAGGGCCATGTCATCCTCGGAGCACTCAAAGGTGCGGGCCAGATTGCCCTCATTCAGGTGATTGAGAAGGCCCTGAAATACTTCGATCTCATGGACAAAGCGCTTGTCACCACTTTTTGCGGACTTCTGCGCCTTGTCCAGACGGCGCTCCACCATTTCGGTGTCGGCCATAATCAGCTCCAGATTGATGATGTCAATATCACGCAGAGGGTCTGTAGAGCCTTCCACATGGGTCACATTGGAATCTTCAAAGCAGCGCACCACATGGACAATGGCATCGGTGGTGCGGATATTGGACAGGAACTTGTTGCCCAGTCCTTCGCCTCTGGAGGCACCCTTCACGAGACCGGCAATGTCCACGAACTCAATGACGGCAGGGGTGAACTTCTTGGGATTGTGCTGCTCCCGGAGCCATTCCAGACGCTCGTCGGGAACGGGAACCACGCCCACATTGGGGTCGATGGTGCAGAAGGCATAGTTGTCGGCAGGAACGCCGGCGTTGGTGATCGCATTAAAGAGGGTGGACTTGCCTACATTGGGCAGTCCCACGATGCCTAATTTCATATCTATTTTGCTCCTTTATTCTGGTAAGGTTTTTACATGATGATTACGAGAGGGTATGGGGTTCCCTAAAGAAACCACCCAACCCAGGACGGCTTTTCTTCCGCATAGAAAGCCAAGTCTAATGCAATTTCCTATTATAGCGTAAAACGTACCGTTTTTCAATACGGATACCGGTGAAATTGGCGGAGGAGGTGTAGGTGTTACAATGATATGTGACACATGAAAAAAAGAATAGCGAATAGGAATG
>JAHHRZ010000024.1 GCA_020025515.1 Oscillospiraceae bacterium
AGCTCGGCAGCAGGGGTGCCGGGGCGGGGGGAGTAGATGAAGGTAAACAGGGCATCATAGCCCACTTCCTCAATGAGGGACAGCGTATCTTCAAATTCTTGCTCTGTTTCGCCGGGGAATCCTACAATGATGTCAGAGGTCAGAACCAGGTCGGGCATTTTCTCCTTGGCGTAGCGCACCAGCTCCAGATATTTGGCCCGGTCATAGTGACGGTTCATGGCCTTGAGGACCCGGTCGTTGCCGCACTGCACAGGCAGGTGCAGCTGCTTGGCAATTCTGGGGTACTTGGCCATCACATCAAACAGCTTGGGGCCGGCATCTCTGGGGTGACTGGTCATGAAGCGGATCAGAAAATCACCGGGAATCTGAGCGATTTGCTCCAGAAGATCGGCAAAATCCATCCCTTTTCCCAGATCCTTGCCGTAAGAGTTCACATTCTGGCCCAGAAGGGTGATATCTTTATATCCCTGCGCCACCAAATCCCGGCACTCCGCCAGAATTTCTTCAGGCTCCCGGCTCCGTTCCCGGCCCCGGACATAGGGCACAATGCAGTAGGTGCAGAAGTTGTTGCAGCCGTACATGATGGAGACCCAGGCCTTCAGATTGTTGTCCCGGCGGACGGGGAGTCCTTCTGCTACGGAACCGGGTTCATCCTCAATGAAGAAGGTTCGTTTTCCTGTGGTGAGGACCCGGTATAAAAGTTCAGGCAGCTGCCACAGATGGTGGGTGGAAAAGACACCGTCTACATGGGGATAGCTCTTTTTGATTCGGTCTGTGACAACGGTTTGACCGGCCATGCAGCCGCACAGGAAAATTTTCTGACCGGGGTGGCGGCGCTTGGTATGGGTAAGGGCCCCCAGATTGCCAAACACACGCTGTTCTGCATGCTCCCGAATGGCGCAGGTGTTCATAATCACCACGTCGGCGCCCTCAGCCTCCTGAGCGAAGCCATAGCCGCACTGGGACAGCAGGCCCCGGATTCGCTCAGAATCGGCCTCATTCTGCTGGCAGCCATAAGTTTCTACATAGGCCACAGGGCTCTGCCCACGGCTGCGCCAATATTCCGCCACACGGGCACACAGGGCATATTGCTGATCCAGCTGCTCCTGGGAAATTACTGGGGTCTTACGATTCTCGTTCAATGCCGGTTCCTCCTGAAAATAGTCTTTTCTGAATACAATATTTTATCATTCTTCCCCCATTTTTGCAAGACCCGTGGAGAAAATCCTTAGAATGGCATAAAAAACATGGCTGCCAGATCTGTGGCAGCCATGTGGCGGAGGATTATTTGTGGTTGCTTTTCAGAGGGTATTTCTGATAGAAGTCGTGGAATTCCCGGTCAAACGCAGGGTCACCGCTTTTTACATCGGTGAGATACTGGTGAGGGCCGAAGCTGCCGTCAGCAACTTCCAGCATGGCAACGGCTACATTGCTGCAGTGGTCTGCCACACGCTCATAGGCGGTGAGCAGATCGTCCAGAACGAAGCCGTACTCAATGGAACAGATGCCGTCCTTCAGACGGGCCACATGCTGGGCCTTGATCTTTCTCACCAGCTCGTCAATGACCTGCTCCAGAGGTTCCACCTTGTGAGCCGTGCTCAGGTCACGCTCCCGGAAGGATTTGACCGTCATATTCAAAAGATCGGTAAGGGCCCTTTCCAGAACCAGAAGCTCTTGCTGCGCAGAGGAGGAGAATACAATGGACTTGTCGTGGATTTCCTGGGCAGCCTCTACCAGATCCCGAGCGTGGTCGCCAATACGCTCAAAATCCCGGAGAGTGTGCAGAAGGGTGTTGACGGTATGGCTGTCATTGGAGCTCATGCTGCGGGCGGAGAGCTGCACCAGATAGCTGCCGATGATATCCTCATAGCTGTCGGTACGGCTTTCCAGCTCGGAGACTACCTCCACGCCGCCGTCTTCCCAGTTGTGGATCAGGGAAATGGCGGTCTCAACGGCCTTTCGGCTGGCGTCGGCCATGTCAGAGGTAGCGGCGAACGTGCGCTCCACGGCCACGGCAGGGGTGTCCAGCAGGCGGGGATCCAGAATCTGGGTTTCTTCGGGGTCGGCATATTTTTCGTCGGGAATGGTGAGAAGGGCAAGCTTCTCCAGAATCCTGGACATGGGCAGCATCATGGCGGTAGCCAGGATGTTGAAGCTGGTGTGGACCACGGCGATGCTGACTCCGGTGACGGCTTCATCCATCATGGGAAGATGAAAAATGGAATCCACCAAGGTAAACAGAATCAAAAATACGGTAGAACCGATGATATTGAAATAGAGGTGAACCATAGCCGCTCGCCGTGCGCTTTTATTGGCACCTACGGAGGAGATCAGGGCAGTGGTACAAGAACCGATGTTCTGACCCATAATCATGGGAATGGCACTGCCGAATGTAATGGCGCCTGTGGCACTGAGGGACTGCATGACACCAACGCTGGCGCTGGAGCTCTGCATGATGGTGGTCAGAAGGGCACCGGCCAAAAGACCCAGAATGGGATTCTGCAAGGCAGCAAACAGCTCCACAAACCACTGCTCGTGCTCCAGAGGGGCCATGGCGTCTGTCATATGGCTCATGCCCATCATAAGAAGGCCGAAACCCAGCAGAATGGAACCCAGTCCACGCTTCTTTTCGGATTTGAAGAACATAAACAGCACCATGCCGACAAAGGTCAGAACAGGACTGAAGTTGGCGGGCTTCAGCATGGCGATATACCAGGCGTCGCCCTCCAGACCCGCCAGACTCAAGACCCAGGCGGTGACGGTGGTACCCACATTGGAGCCCATGATGACGCTGATGGCCTGCCGCAAGGTCATTACGCCGCTATTGACAAAGCCAACCACCATGACGGTGGTGGCACCGGAACTTTGGATGACAGCTGTAACAGCCAAACCCAGGAAAAAGCCTTTCACGGGATTCCCCGCAAAAGTGCCAAGAATTTTCTGTAGCTTACCGCCTGCTTGCTTTTGCAAGGAACTGCTCATAACATCCATGCCGAACAGGAACATAGCCAGGCCGCCCAGCAGGGCCAGGATGTTAGTCAGGCCGAAAGTTTCCAAGATAGTCTCCTCCTTCTTTTACACGGATTTTACATCCGCAATCAAATATCTTAACTATACAGCATAAAATGTCAATTTTCATCAAATCTATGTAAAGTTTTAGAAAATAGCAATTTATGCACAGACGGCGACTGATACTATGCGAAAGAGGACCAATGCCAGAGAAAATAAAAAAATTTGACTTTTTTGAAAATAGTGCTTGACAAAACAAGGCGTGGTGGATATAATAAGCGTGTTCTGTTTGAGACGCCGGTATAGCTCAGCCGGTAGAGCAACTGATTTGTAATCAGTAGGTCGGGGGTTCGAATCCGTCTACCGGCTCCAACACGAATCTCAGCAAAACTGCATATGGGGGAGTTCCCGAGTGGCCAAAGGGGACAGACTGTAAATCTGCTGGCTATGCCTTCGATGGTTCGAATCCGTCCTCCCCCACCAAAGCTGGTGATTTTCTTTGAAAGTCACCAGCTTTTTGTATCTTCTTACAGCTTCGCTGTCTCACGGCAAGCGTTGAGAGAAAAATGAAAAATCAAGTGACTGGTGCGTGCAAAATGTTTGTACGCACCGGTTTTTTTGTGGGAATGTTGTTCTGACTTGTAATCCCCTGTTTCCTGAACAGAAGGCAGCGATCTCAGTATCAAAACAAAATAGTTGCGCAATAAAATACCGGGCAGAGGATGCAGGCCCGATCCTGGCATATGCCCGGACCATAAAAAACCGGGACCCCAAATATGGAGTCCCGGAAAAGGTGTGTTTTGGTTGACACCCGCGATGATGTGTCAACTGGTTTTCAGGGGGTTACTTCCAGAGAATCTGTACACACAGACGGGCCAGGATGGCTGCGCCCTGTGAACGTGTGGCGGTGGAGGCGGGAGCCAGACGACTGTCGGAAACACCTTCCACCAGTTTTTCTGCCACTGCCCACTGCATGGCTTCGTTGGCAAAATCCATTACCTTGTCATGATCGGCGTAGCCGGACAGATCTGCACGCTTGCTGGTGTCCACATTGTGCATCTCAGCGTAACGCATCATGAAGGTGACCAGCTGCTGACGGGTCAGCTTGGATGCAGGAGCAAAGAGACCGTTGCCGATGCCGTCGGTCAGCTTGGTTTCGTAGGCCCACAAAACAGCATCGCTGTAGAAGCGGTCGGAGGCTACATCGGTGAAAGGCATGTCACCGGATACGGCAGGAGAACCTTCCAGACGATACAAGATGGTAACCAACTGACCACGGGTCAGATTGCTTGCAGGGCCGAAGCGGTGCTCTGCAATGCCATCCATCATACCATATCGGGTGACAAAGTCCACGCTGTCATAGAACCAGGAGGTTTCAGGTACATCCTGATACATGTCGCAGACGGGGTCTTTCATGAGAAGCTGGAAGGCGTCCATGAGCGCACGGTCTGCCGCATCCACAGCGTCCTGACCTGCGGTTACATCAGCATCCACAGCCTTGGCTTCTGCCAGTGCCTTTTCTGCCTTGGCCCACAGAGCTGCATCCAGAACATCCTCGCACAGGCGGCTCATGGTAAGCTCCACAGAGGCAATATCCTTTTTCAGCTGAGTCTTGTCGGTATTGGGCAGCAGGCCCTTGATGGCCTCTTCCAGAGCGGCGGTGGCTTCATCTACTTGAGACTGGACGGCGTTTTCGTTTGCGTCCACAGCTTTGGCCTTTTCCAGAGCCTCAGCAACCTTGGCCCAGGAATCGGCGGTGTACTGGTCCTGCTTCAGGGCTTCTGCCTTGGCAATGGCCTTTTTCAGTTCGGCTTTGTTGCCGCGAAGTACCAGCTTGGCTTCCGCTTCCTCCAGAGCCTTTACGGCTGCATCTACATCGGCCTGTGCTGCGGCGGGGTTGTCGGCCACTGCTTGCGCTTCTTTGCGTGCTGCCTGGTACTGTGCCCAGGAATCAGCAGTGTAGTCTTCTTCCTTCAGTTCCTTTGCCAGCAGCTCATTGAGCTTGGTTTTGTCGCTTTGCTGGATTGCGCTGCCGTGAATCATCACATCGCCGGAAACGGACTCGATCGTTACAACGCCGTCGGCGTACGCATCCACGGCTTCACCGCCCATGGTGACCTCCATGGACTCGGGCAGGGAATAGCCTTCATCAGGGGTCAGCTTGATGGTGAGGGTTGTGCCGCCCTTGACGGTTGCGGGAGCATCGGAAGTCATGTGTTCCAGTGTGCAGGTGACGCTGTAAAATGTGGAAATCTCGGGCGTTCCGTCTGCATTTACCATGACCTCATAGGTGACGGGTTTGTCGCCTTCCACGGTCACTTCGTATGCATGTTCGGCGGCGGGAAGCCACAGATACAGCTGGTCATCGTCAGGATGGTTTGCAGGGACCTTCCAGTCCTGACCGTTTACAGTCACCCGCTTTGCGTTGGCGCAGGGGATATTCACCAGATAAACGGGGTCACTGTCTACATTGACCAAGGTAGCATCGCCGAAAGCGGCACCGGTGCCGTTGGAAACTGCTTTTACGGAACCGCCATTGATGCGGATATTGCCGTCCTGACCAAAGGCACCCTTGCCAATGGCATCTCCCTTGGATTGGGAAATGGCAGTGATGGTGCCGCCGTTGAGATAGATGTTTCCGGCGGGGCTGCCGGCACCGCCGCCAATAGCGGCCGCATCGGACTTAGAGGTGGCCAGAATCTTGCCGCCGTTGATGGTGATATCGGCACTGAGGTATTCACTTCCCTGAGGAGTGCCTGCACCGATACAAGCACCGCCGGTGAGCATGTTTTCGTCTTTCTTCCCGGTGGTGAGATCGAAGGTGCCGTCATTGATTTCCAGCACCAAGCTGGCGGGCTTGTGGGAATTATGACCGGTACCGATGATAGCGGAGTTTACCTGGGTAAAGCCTGTAAAGCTGCCGTTATTGATGGTGATTTTTGTGGTGCCGTTATTTGCGTAGTAGCCGGAGCCAATGGCAGCGCCGCTGTTGGACAAATTGCTTATGACCTCACCGCGCAGAGGCATGTCCATGTCAAAGGTACCGTTATTGATGACGATTTCGGTATCTGCGTTGTTGGCGCCGGCACCGATGGCGGCACCACCGCCGGTGCTATTGATGTCAAAATTACCGCCATTCACAGTGATTTTGCCGGAACCCTTTCCTGCGTTGCCGCCGATGCCGGCGCCGTCGCAGTATGCTTCACTGTTGAGATGCAGGGTGCCGGAGCCTTCAATGGACAGCTCCACGCCGGGGGCGACGGAAATCATGGCCTTGCTGAGATATTCGTGGGCGGTCATGGTGTTGTCACCCACAAGCTTCAAGGTGTTTCCGGTGCCGGTAAAGACAATAGCGGAGCCGCTATTATTGGTAGTATGCAGATCCTGAATGGCAAGATGCAGGTTGTCATTCTTGCTGTCAATGGTCAGATTGGAATAGGGGGCGGAGCTGGAGTTGGCGGCATCGCCCACAAGCCACACATCGTGGGCTTCATCGGTGATGGTAACGGTCTTGTTCAGATTGGCAGGAATCTGGTAGGTGCCATTCTTACGGATCACGTTATCCTCAGGCCAATCCATCATCAGTGCAGTAACAGTCACGTCTGCGGTGCCGGATACGCCGTTTTTGGCAGTGGCCACCACATCGCAACGACCGACACCTTCAAAGGAGATGGTGGCCGTGTGGGTGTCCTCAGACACGGAGACGATTTTTACCACCTCTTCATTGGTGGAATGCCAGGTGAGAGAGGTATCTACGGCATTTTCGGGGTATACAAATGCCTGTACCTCCAGGTCGGCAGAGTCGGTGCGAGCGGTGATGGAGTAATTGTTGATCTGCACCTTCTGTGCCTCAATGTCCTGACTGTCAGTGGAGATCATGTCGGAGGTGAAGCTGTTCATGGCGTAATCATACACCATGACCCGGCAGATCTTGATGCCCTGCTCTTGAATTTGGGTCATGTCAAACTTCAGTGAAGTGACAGCGCCTCGTTCCTCCTCTTCAACGGGGATGATTTCGGACAGCGGTTTTTGGGATTCTTCGTCCACCAACTGGGCGGCCATAACATAGTGATTGTCCTGTACGTCGATGGTTACATAGGGAGTTCCGTCTTCGACGGTATAGGTGGTCTTCACCACATGAGGAGCCTCGTTGTCGATTTCTACCTGGAAGGAGGTAGATTGTGTTGCGTCCGTACCGTCTATCCTGCCTGTTACGGTATAAGTATAGCTGCCGTCGGGCAGGTAATCATACCCATCCTGCTCGTTGCCGGTTATGGGCTGCCAAGCGTTCTCCCAAGAAACAAAGTCGGAAACAATGAAGTTGCCCTGTGCGTAGAAGAAGGACTTCATGGCGTTGTTTTTGGTGTAGGAATAGACAGATGTCTCAGGGTCGTTGTTGGCGTATGCGCTGTAGGTCAGCTCCTTGGGGGCACGGAGCAGACCCAGCATGGGGGTGATCAAGTAATAGTTTGCACTGTGGCTGCCGTAGGCAATTTTATCCGCATGATATTTTTCAGTCACGATATTGAAGCCCAGAGGCCGCCCGGAGCCATTGTAGTCCATCATGGCGAGGAAGGAAGGAGACAGGAATGCATCCTTTCCGTTGTTGTCATAGCTGCTGGCGTCAAAGATGGGCGCTTTGCCCCAGTCGCCATAGTAGCCCAGATAGGGAAGGCCCAGATCCACGCCGCCCTCGGGAGCGGTCAGGGTGATGAAGCCGTCCAGATAGATGCCGTTGGGGAACACCTTCAGCGCATCCTTGCCGGCTTGGGTCAGCGCCATGGTCACCTCTACGCTGGCATTGCTGTGGGCGGGAACGGTTACGGTGTCTTTGGAGAAGGTAACGGTGAACTCATCCTTGGACAGCAGACGGCTGTAGTCGGAAATGCAGTCGTGGCCATTCACGGTTTCCACCTTCGCCACCAGGGGCATAGCGCCAAGGGTGTAGGTCTTTTCGGTATCAGAGAAATTTTCAACGGTGAAGGTGAAGGAGAAGGAGCCTTCTGCATTGTCCTTCAGCTCGGCCTTGGGGCGCTCCTGCCCGTTCACGGTCAGATATGCACCGGAGTGAATGGCGTTATACACATTAGTAAGGCCTGCGCCCTGCTTTCTGGGAGTGTAAGCCACACCGTCCCGATCCTTCACGGGAACGGCGGTGCTCATCAGCAAATTGTTGATAATGGCACGCTTTTCAACTTCGGTTTTACCTGCGAAAGCCTGATCGGCATACTGCTGCATCACAGCGGCAGCACCGGCCATATGGGGGCAGGCCATGGAAGTGCCGCTCATTTCCCCGTACTGGCCGCCGGGAAGCGTGGAATAGACATTGCCGCCGGGGGCAGTAATTTCGGGCTTCAAGGTCAGGTCAGGTGCCACACCAATGGAACTGAAGTCGCTCATAAGGCCGCCTTCAGGATTTTCCACAGGGCCGCAATGCTTTTGGGAGATATCAATGGATTTGGCAGCGGCATCTCTCAGAAGCTTGCCGCTTGCCTTGGTGACAGAAGCGGCGGGCAGAAGGCCGCCCAGCTGCATTCTGAACAGGGGGCCGTCTACATTGTCATAGACCACAAGGCCCACTGCACCGGCATTTTTTGCGTTTTGTTCTTTTTCGGTAAATGCAATTTCACCGCGCTCCACCACGGCAATTTTGCCCTTTACGTCAAACTTGGCAAAATCGTTGACGTTGCCCACGCCGGATACGCAGACATATTCATAGGTTCCTTCCAGAGAATAGAACATTTTGGAGGTGTCTTCCGCACTGTCTGCGTAAAGAATTTTTTGATCTCCCAGCAGGAAGCTGGTCATGGAGGCCATCAATTCATTTACGCTGGCCACACTGAGAGCAGCGTCATAGGTAGAAGGGGCACCCACAATGCCGTAGTCGGGGTTGCCTGCCAGGGCCAAATCCGTGCCCATCAGGTTGCGGTATGCGGCACTCTGGTCGTTGCCCGCTGCAACCATCAGGTTGACACCGGCCTTTTTTACACGATCATAAACGGAGTTGATGAGTGCTCCGTCATTGGTGAAGCCGCAGGGAGTGCCCAGACTCATGTTGGCGGCATCTACACCCAGAACCACGCAGTCTTCCAGAGCGGCCAGAATGTCCTGGTCCCCTGCGCCTGCATTCTTGTCGGAGAATACCTTCATAATGACCAGCTGTGCATCGGGCGCAACGCCCCGGAGCTTGTCACTGTTGGCGCCTACGGTACCGGCCACATGGGTGCCGTGACTGTTGGCATCGGATACATCGGTGTCCTTGTCGGCGTAGTCATAGGCAAAGGGGATTTTGTTGGATTTATACAGGTTCTCAGCGGTTGCTCCGGAGGGGAGGGAGCCTTCTGCAACCTTCTGGGCCACAAATTCCTTGGTGAAGGCGGCGGATTCCACGGAACCGGCAAAAGCAGGATGCTGAATATCCAGACCGGTATCCAGAATGGCTACCACGGTTCCCTTACCGGTGTAACCTTCCTCATTGGCAGAGTCACTGTTAATCATGGAACCGGAGGTGATCACAGGCTCCTGTGCGGCCTGAGGCTGGGGCAGCTCATAACGGCCTGCCACCACAACCTGTTTGACACCATCCATGGATTCCAGAGCTTCCCGGTCTTTATAGGTGCCTTCTACTGCAAAGCCGTTGAAGGCATAGGTATATGTATTGGTAATTTCCAAATTTTCATTTTCGATTTTGGCTGCCATAACAGACTGATTTTCCTGCATGGCGTTGAGTCGAAGGGTGCCCTTCCGGCTTTCCATATACTGCATCAGGGTTTGACCCTGGGGCACAGTATCCAGAAGGGGTTCCTGATCCAACTCTACAAGAAATACGACTTCATCGTCGCTGCCGTGTGTTTCCTGTTGGAAAGTGCTGCGGTCTAACAGCTGCTGAATGGTCTCGTAATCGGGTTCTTCCTTTGCGAGAACAGTTTGTCCCAGTACCGGAACCATGGGAATGACCATAGCCAGCACCAAGAGCAGGGATAGTATGCGCTTCCATTTGTGTTGCATTTTTTCTTTTCCTCCTCGTTTTTGTTGTGCACATGGGATATTGCACATAAACATTGTAAATTGCGAGTCAAACTTTGTCAATACTAGATAAAGTGTTATTTATGCATTGGTGAGCAATGATAAAAAAGCAGAAGAGCACATAGAAACGAGATGCTGTTTTTTATGCACAATGTTTAATCATCGACAGTAAACGAAAAGAATAGACATATAAATGCATAATCTGACATAATATTAAGATGTATAAACTTGATGAATAATGCAATACAATCGGTGCTGCGTGCCATTCTGCGCCAATGCCTGGGTGAGGAAAAACAAATGATGTTTGTACTATTTTACTGTAGAAAATTTCTTGTAAATGTCGTATACTGAAGAGGTTGGGCTTTGGAAAACGGAAGAAAACAGATACAGGAGGAATCCAATATGGAATACAATGCACTGGGAAAAACCGGACTGAACATTTCCCGCCTTGGATTTGGCGGCATTCCCATTCAGCGCATCGAAGGCGATGAAGTCAGACCTCTCATGCAGCGGCTTTTGGATCACGGCGTCAACTACATCGATACGGCCCGGGGCTACACCGTCAGCGAGGTCTATCTGGGCCAGGCTCTGGAAGGAATCCGGGACAAGTTTATTCTGGCAACCAAGAGCATGTCCCGGGATAAAGAACATATGGCACAGGACATTGAAACCAGCCTTTCCAACCTGCGCACAGATTATATTGACTTATATCAGGTCCATAACCCCAATGTGCAGCAGTTTCAGCAGGTCATAGCCCCCGGCGGCGCACTGGAGGCACTCAAAGAGGCCAAGGCCGCAGGCAAGATCGGCCACATTGGTGTGACGGCCCACTCTCTGGAGGTGTTTGCCGCTGCCTTGGAACAGGACTGGGTGGAAACCATTATGTTCCCCTATAACATTGTTGAGACCCAGGGCGAAGCCCTGATGGAAAAATGCAGAGAAAAACAGATCGGTGTTGTGGTCATGAAGCCTCTGGCCGGCGGTGCGCTGGAAGACGCTACCCTTGCCATGCGGTTCGTGAACCAGAATCCTGCTGTCAGCGTGGTGATTCCCGGCATGGCCACCTTGGAGGAGATCGAGCAGAATGTACAGGCCATGGAAATGGCGGAGCCTCTTAC
This sequence comes from Oscillospiraceae bacterium, assembly GCA_020025515.1. GTDB lineage: Bacteria > Bacillota > Clostridia > Oscillospirales > Oscillospiraceae > Faecousia. Next base: position 11,154 of record JAHHRZ010000024.1, read on the forward strand.
CCCGGAGGAAGAGGCCAAAATGGAGCAGATCCGGGATACTCTGGGGCATCAGTTCTGCCGCCGCTGTAACTATTGCGCCCCCTGCACGGTGGGAATTCAGATTCCCAATGTGTTTTTGATGGAGGGCTATCTGACCCGGTACGGTTTGGAGGGCTGGGCCAGAACCCGCTATGATGCCATGGAAAAGAAGGCCTCCGACTGTGTGGAATGTGGTGCCTGCGAAACACGCTGCCCCTATCAGCTCCCCATTCGGGAAATGCTCAAAAAGGCTGCGGCCTCCTTTGGTAACTAATCAACATAAAAAAATGCTGCCCTGCTTGCTCAGCGGGACAGCATTTTTTATATTATTTTCCGTTTAGAATGATTTTTCTCACATCACCTATCAGATACAGGCTTCCAAAAGCCAGAACCAGTCCTTCAGGGCCTGCCTGTTCCAAGGCCAGGGCCACGCCGTCTGCCACACTGTCGCAAGCGGTGACCGGCTTTCCCAATGGAGTGAGAACGGCCTTTAATTCCTGGGCCTTCATAGCCCGTGGATTATCGGGAGTGACGGTAATAAACCGGCTGACCAAAGGCGCCATGGTAGCATACATCTGAGTATAGTCCTTGTCTGCCATGACACCGGTGAGGGCGGTAATATCACGACCGGCCAGATAATCTCGGACATTCTGGGCCAGAGCCTCCAGACACTGGGGATTATGACCCCCATCCACGATGAAATCGGGATTGCGCTGCAAAAGCTCAAACCGGCCGGGCCAGGTCACATCACGCAGACCGTCCCGCACATTGTCATCGGAAATGTTCCAGCCTTTTTCCCGGAGACAGTCCACGGTGGTGAGCACCACAGCGGCGTTGCGGAGCTGGTGGGCGCCCAGCAGGGGAAGTTCCAGATCCTTCCAGGGACCATAGTGGAAGGTCTGCCCGGCAAAGCTTCTGGTGAGAGGCACAATGGCGTCAAAATCTGCCTTTTTAAGAGGAGCGCCTGCCTGTTTGCAGGCAGTTTCAAAAACGGCCTCCACAGAGGCAGGGCCGCGATACAAAGCCACCATAGAACCGGGCTTGATAATACCGGACTTGGTCTGCGCTATTTTTTCCAGCGTATCGCCCAAAACCTCCACATGATCCAGACCGATGTTGCAGATCACCGCAACCTCAGGGGCCTCAATTACATTGGTGGAGTCCCAGGAACCGCCCATTCCTACTTCCAGACAGACAATGTCGCAATGATGCCGGTAGAAATATTCCATGGCAATGACGGTGACCAGCTCGAATTCCGTGGGATGCTCCGCCATGGCCTCGGCATGGGGCTTTACATATGCGGTGATTTCTGCCAGCTCTTCATCGGAAATATCCAGACCATTCACATTCATCCGCTCATTGAACCGGAACAGGAAGGGGGAAGTATACAGACCGGTGCAGTAACCGGCTTTTCTCAGGATGGAGGCCAGCATGGAGGCGGTAGAGCCTTTGCCGTTGGTGCCGGCGATGTGAATGAATTTCAGCCGCTTTTCCGGGTTGCCGATCCGGGCCAAAAGTTCCTGCGTGCGGCCCAGGCCTGGAACGGTGCCTTTCCAGCAGACGGAGTGGATATAGGACAGTGCCTCTTGTACAGTCATGTTGATGCTTCCTTTATGTTAAAGTTTTGCGGCGCGGAAAATGCCGCTCTTTTGCAGAAAATAAACGATCACAACATCCAGAACATAGGTGACGGCGAACTGGATGCTTCTGGTGCTCAGAAAACCCACCCAGGACAGAAACAGCGTTTCGGCCTTTCCGTAGACAGCGGCCAGGGTAAAGCTCTGCCACAAGACGGAGCCCAGCGCAACGGGAGCCAGAAATGCCACGGCGAGACGGAGAATGCTGGTCCGATTTTTGAGCCAGGGACCAAAGAGACCGCCGCAGATACCGTAGAGCATGGGGGGCAGGCAGAACAGGGGATTATAGCCAAAGGGGGTAAACAGGCAGCCGATAAAGTCAGCGGCAAAGCCTACCAGAGCACCCGCTATGGGGCCAAAGAACATACCTGACAAAAAGATGGGGACGGCCTCAATGGAAAATCGGGTGAAGTCATTAGGCATGGGAATGATAAACCGGGCCAGCACCACGGACAGAGCGCAAAGCATGGCGCAAATGGTGATGGTTTTGGTTCGCAGAAGGGAACGGGGGTGGCTGGTTGTCACAGTGTCTTGCGTTTTGGACATAAAAAAGTCCTCCTTTCAAAATGGAGGAGGTTAGAGGGGGAATATGCACTTTCCAGCTGTCATGCCCCCGTTTGCACCAAATCAGCGCAGTGGGACCAGATAACAGGGCGGCTCAATCCCTATCATGGTCAGGCATCCGGCTCAGGCGGTTGCGGAGAACATACCGCGGGGCAAAGCCCCTTCGCCCGTCGGCAACCTCCCATCCGAACGGTACTTAACGCACACTCTCCTACTCCCTGCGACGCTGGACAGTTGTATAGTACCAGTTTTTTCGGAAGAACGCAATAGGAAAAGAGAAGATTCTCCTGTTTTTTCTGCACAATCAAGGAGTTAAACAAAATAGAAGAAATTCCCTGCCTGATTTTTGGGGAATTCAGGCAGGGAAGAGGCACTATTGATACATTGCCATATAGGGGCCGTGGGCCTCAATCAGCTCGTCTACCATAGCGGCGATGTGGTCGATGGACAGTTCCGCGGCGGTGTGAGGGTCCAGCATGGCTGCCCGTACGATATCCTCCCGCTTCCTGGTTCGGGCGGCCTCCATGGTGAGAAGCTGCACATTGATGTTGGTCATGTTCATGGCCGCCAGAATGGGAGGCAGGCTTCCCACATAGGTGGGGTGAATTCCGGAACCATCCACCAGACAGGGAACTTCCACACAGGCTTTCTGAGGGAAATCTTCAATCAGATGCCCGGTGTTCAGCACATTTCCGCCGATGGAAATGGGATGGTTGGTAATCATGGCCTCCATGATGTGGGAGGCGTACTCGGAGGTGCGCTGGTGGGTCAGGTGGGCATCGGAAAGAAGATTGGCGCTGTCATCCTTCCAGCCTTTGATTTGCTTGATGCAGCGGCGGGGGTATTCGTCCAGGGGGATCTGGAACCGTTCGATCAGTTCGGGATAGTGGGACTTCAAATAGAAGGGATTATATTCTGCGTTGTGCTCGCTGGATTCGGTGCAGTAATAGCCCAGCTTGTCGATGTAATCAAAGCGAACCATATTGTCGTGCTTCTGTGTGGCATTTTTCTCCTTGGCCCGGCGGCGGATTTCGGGGTAGAGGTCATTTCCCTCTCGGTCCGTAATGGACAGGAGCCACGCCATGTGGTTGATCCCTGCAATCAGTTCCCGGCGGCCCTCCAGCTTGTCTTCCATACCCAGCTGCTGCAAAAGCTGCTCGCTGCAAACCTGTACGCTGTGGCACAGACCCACCATGTGAATACCGGTGTTTTGCAGAATATAACCGGTGAGCATGGCCATAGGATTGGTATAGTTGAGAAGCCAGGCATCGGGACAGACCTCTTCCATATCCCGGGCGAAGTCCTCCATCACGGGGATGGTTCGCAGGGCACGCATAATGCCGCCAATGCCCAGGGTGTCCCCAATGGTCTGACACAGACCGTACTTTTTAGGAATCTCAAAATCCAGGACGGTACAGGGCTCATAGCCGCCTACCTGAATGGCGTTTACCACAAATTGAGCACCTCGCAGGGCTTCTTTTCGATGTTCCACCCCCAGATAACACTGAATGAGGGCTCTGCTCTGGTTGACATTTCGGTTGATGGTTTCCAAAATCTGACGACTTTCCTCCAGACGCTGGGGATCGATGTCGTATAAGGCAATTTGACACTGCTGCAAAGCCGGGGTGGACATGACATCGCCCAGAACATTACGGGCAAAAACAGTGCTGCCTGCTCCTAAAAATGTGATTTTCAGCATGGCGATTCCTCCTGTTGGAATTGGTTAAGGAAAAGATACCACAAGCCGTTCCCAATGGCAATCCCTGTATGGATAAAACAAAAAACTTTTTAGCAAAATCGAAGAGAATCATAACCAACACGCAATGATGATTATATATCACAGAATGATTATGAAAATGTTGTTGACAATCAAAATATATTGTAATAAAATAATAATTAGATAAAGCGAGTTAATTTATGACATGAATGGAGATGGTTCTTGCACGAGTCAACAAAAAACAGTAATGCTTACGATAAATGGTTTTATGATTGGTTTACCCCTCGAAACTGGAAAGATAACACTCTGGCATACTGGTTCTGGTCAGATCTGAATTCGGGGGACCATTAACCTGGTGTTAAATCATACTCTTAATAGAAGGGGATTTTACTATGAAGTGTCCTTATTGCAACCAGCCTATGATATGTGGTAAATTATATAGCGCTGCTGAAAAGGGCGTGTATTGGTTACCAAATGATACAAGTATTGCTGAAATGAAGGGCTGGATTTTACAGGAGAAAAAGATTCATTCTATCGGTGGTATTGTTTTAGATGATTTATATTCTGTTGGTTTCATTGCTAAAAACAGACCCGATAGTTTTTATTGCAACACATGTAATATCTTCTTGACAAAATACAGTCCCTAGATCTTCTAATAAACACACTTGAATGATTGAATATAATCAGTCATAATCCACTGTTTTCAAATGAAAGTCCCACTGGATGAGTCAAGTCCTAAAAGTGGTGTAAATTCCTTCAGGCAGTTATGCAGGGGCTGCCTTGCATCCCTTGTCTATCTTGCAGCACAAGGTGGACGGCCTGTCCAGACTGCCGCAGGCAAGACGGAGCCGGTGCCTTGACAGGCTGTCCAGCTTTTGGTATCTGGTCAGGCTGCCAGAAGACGGTGCTGCTCCTCAGTGCGTTTGGGCTGGATTGGGTGGCAGTGATGAGACTTCTAGCATCAACAATTATAAGTTCCCAATGGATAGAACTGGAAGTAATGAGTGGTATGGCGACGAATATGGAAATAAGTCTTTAAGCTGGGAAACAACAGATTATTTCTATACGTATTTAGAGGCATCTTCAAGAGATAAAACGGGGATTCATATGAATGGATTTACTTATGAATTATCTACTGGAGAAAACTTCACTAGTATTCCAAATCCATTGACTTTGTTACTTGGATCTGTTCTCCATGTAAATGGAGCAAGTAGGTATGGCCATGCGATTGTAGTTACTGAGGCTTCAGGCATTAGATTTTGTGATGTTAAATTCTGCGGCAATTCTCCAATGCGGAAAGCTGTAAAACTATCGGATTGTGCTTCTTTTATGAATGGGCCAATCCGTGTAATGATTCCAACGGGTATGACTAAAAATGATATCTGTAATCGTTCAAGCCACAGCTACGCCGATTCTTCTACAGGAACATCTTGCTATTGCGTGAATTGTGGTGCCTGCAAACTAAAAGCTACGGGTAAACTTTCAAAGCCGATTCGTGTTGGCATAACTACTACTGTGCAGGGTTCTGCTAATGTGGTTTGCTTTAGATTGGCAATTGGCATCACTGATCCGAGTGGTAAAACGACTTGGAAGGAGTTTACAAAAGCTTCATCGGCATCGCGCGACTACACCTTTAATCAGCGAGGACTTTACACAATTGTATTTGCTGCACGAGATGTGTCGACATCCGAAGCCCATAGTATGAAGGTTTCTCATACTTATAAAGTCAGGGTGTATTGAGTGGGTGGACCAGATAACGGCGATATTCAGTACTTTGCATCTAAGTCTTTGCTATTGACGAGAAACGGCAAGTGGGGTGATTTTGCTGCCTATGTGTATTTAAATGGTGCTGAGACAATAGCAGCTTATTCCTGCAATTCAACAATTAATCTTGACAATGGGAGGCGTGTGTCATGAAATGCTTAAAGCTTGTCCTGTTCACTACAGTTGCCGCTGCTCTGATGGGGCTATGTGCCTGTACAAATACAGCAGATACAGACACTACTGAAAGCACTGTAATGAAAGAATCTGGAAATGAATCGTTTGAACTCTTTAATGAGATGAATCATGTTTACCGATATGTCGGGGAAGACAAGGCGGTGACACTGGGGGACTATGGCCTGACAGTGGATTTACCAGAAGAGTGGGCTGGGCGAGTTGAAATTCTGTACAGCTCCACACCGGGGTATTTGGAGCTGTATGTGACAAATACGAACCTGATGGAAGCCTATGCGGAATATGAAGGCAAAGAGGTGAATCAGACATATGCCTGGCATGATTTTATCCTGTTTGTTTCCTCTGTTCCGAAAGAAGACAAAGAGATTGTAAAGGAGTACGACAACAACGAACATAAAACGTTTCTGGGAGAAAATGAACAATATCGTTTCTATTATACCACAGCCGACATGCAGGATACAGATTGCAACACATTTCTAACGGAACGCTATACATTTATCCAGGATAAAGGACAGGAATATTATGATTCCCTGGTGGGAAATTTGATTTGTACCGATGAATTGGCTAAGGAGATATTAAAAGTATCATAACGGACAGAAGCAATCCGTTGTAGTCAAAACGGATGTTGCGTTCTGGCAGCACCTCTTATCAGGGCAGGGAAACGCCTTTGATAAGAGGTGCTTTTTGCTCAGAAGTAGAAAAAGGCGGTATGACTTTGGTCACACCGCCATAAAAAAGCCGGAAGCGGCAGAAAACCGCTTCCGGCAAGATGTAAAATTACTTGTTCTGCAGGAACTTGTCGATGGCAGCAGCGCCCTTCTTACCGGCGCCCATAGCCAGAATGACAGTTGCAGCACCGGTAACAGCGTCACCGCCTGCGAACACGCCCTCACGAGTGGTCATTTCCTCTTCGTTGACGATGAGGCAGCCCTTCTTGTTGGTCTCCAGACCGGGAGTGGTGGAACGGATCAGGGGGTTGGGGCTGGTGCCCAGAGCCATGATGACGGTGTCCACATCCAGGACAAACTCGGAGCCTTCGATCTCCACAGGACGACGACGGCCGGAGGCATCGGGCTCACCCAGCTCCATGCGGATGCACTTCATGCCGGAAACGCCGCCATCTTCGTTGCCCAGGATCTCAACGGGGTTGCACAGAGTCTTAAACTCGATGCCCTCTTCCTTGGCGTGGTGCTGCTCTTCCAGACGAGCGGGCATTTCAGCCTCGCCACGACGGTAGACGATATAAACCTTGTCGGCACCCAGACGCATGGCGCAACGGGCTGCGTCCATGGCCACGTTACCGCCGCCCACAACGGCGACCGCCTTGGACTTCATGATGGGGGTATCGTCCTGCTCCAGATAAGCCTTCATGAGGTTGGTACGGGTCAGGTACTCGTTGGCGGAGTAAACGCCCTTGAATGCCTCGCCGGGAATATGCATGAACATGGGCAGGCCGGCGCCGGAACCGACGAAAACAGCCTTGTAGCCCATCTCGAACAGCTCGTCGATGGACAGAACACGGCCAATGACCATGTTGGTCATGACATTGACACCCTGAGCCTCCAGCTTCTTGACCTCGTTTGCCACGATGGCCTTGGGCAGACGGAACTCGGGGATGCCGTACACCAGAACGCCGCCTGCGGTGTGCAGAGCCTCGAACATGGTGACTTCGTAGCCTCTCTTGGCCAGGTCGGAAGCGCAGGTCATGCCGGCAGGGCCGGAACCAACCACAGCCACCTTCATGCCATTGGAAGCGGTCTTCTCAGGCATCGCATTCACATTCTCACGATACCAGTCGGCAACGAAACGCTCCAGACGACCGATGGCAACGGGCTCACCCTTAATGCCACGGACACACTGTGCTTCGCACTGGGTCTCCTGGGGGCAGACACGGCCGGACAGAGCGGGCAGAGCGTTGGTGGAGGTGATGATCTCGTAAGCAGCGGCGAAGTCGCCCTCGGCTACTTTGCCGATAAACTCGGGGATGCGAACGTTAACAGGGCAGCCCTCCACGCACTTGGGCTTCTTGCAGCCCAGGCAGCGCTTGGCCTCTTCCACGGCCATCTCGGCGGTGTAGCCCAGAGTAACCTCCTTAAAATTGCGAGCACGAACCTTGGGATCCTGCTCAGGCATAGGGGTTTTGGTAAGAGTCATGTTTGCCATTGCAATTTCCTCCTTATTTAATGAGAGCCTTGCCCATGGCATCCATGCGGCAGGTATGGGTTTCCTTCACTTCGGCTTCCCGGTCACGGTACACAGAGTTACGGTTCATGAGCTCTGCATAGTCAACCTTATGGCCGTCGAACTCGGGGCCATCGACACAGGCGAACTTGGTTTCGCCGCCAACGGTAACACGGCAGCCGCCGCACATACCGGTGCCGTCAACCATGATGGGGTTCAGAGAAACCATGGTCTTAACGCCGAAGGGCTCAGTGGTCTTGGCAACGAACTTCATCATGGGGATGGGTCCGATGGCCAGAACCTCGTCATAATGTACACCGGATTCCAGCAGCTGCTGGAGCTTAACGGTAACAAAACCGTGCTCACCATAGGAGCCGTCATCGGTCATGAGATACAGGTTGTCGGCACAGGCCTTAAACTCGTCTTCCAGGATGACAATGTCCTTGTTACGGAAACCGACAATGACATCGACCTGAGCACCGGCTTCCTTAAAGCCCTGAGCGGAGGGCAGAGCGATGGCACAGCCAACACCGCCGCCGACGACGCAGACACGCTTAATGCCTTCGGTCTCGGTGGGCTTGCCCAGAGGGCCGACAAAGTCACGGATGTAGTCACCCTCGTTCAGATTGCCCAGGGCGTTGGTGGTAAAGCCAACCTTCTGGAAAATGATGGAAACGGTACCCTTTTCCCGGTCATAGCCGGCGATGGTCAGGGGAACACGCTCACCCTCCTCGTCGATACGGAAGATGATGAACTGGCCGGCCTTTGCCTTCTTGGCAACAAAGGGGGCTTCGATTTCCATCAGGGTAACAGCGGAATTGAGTTCTTTCTTACGAACTATCTTATACATAATCCTGTTCCTTTCGTTCCTGAATTTTATACAGGGGGAATTTGAGTATGCAATCTCTTACAGCGTTCATTATAATCTATATTATCCCCTTTGTCAAAGGGATTTCAGGATTTTCTAAGGTTTTTGGGCGGTTTTGCTAATGATTCCTAAAACCGGTGGGATTTCCTCTGCAATTCCCTTGAAAAGCATGGAAAAATCAGCCGGGAAAAGGCCCCTGTCTTTTCCGGCTGATGGATTAAGATTTTATTTTTTCGGCAGCTTGATTTTCTGAATCAGGCCGATGATCTGTCCGGAGAGGATGACCGTAAGAAGGGAGTATCCCATACGGCGGAGGGGGATGTAGGTAAGAGACAGGGCCAAAACAACCAAATCACTGATCAGATAGACCCACTCGATATTGATGTGGGTCAGTTTGGAAATACTCATGGCCAGAGCATCGTCCCCGGAAGGGGCACCGCCAATGCGCACACAAATGCCTGCGCTGACACCCACAAACAGAGCTCCTACAATGGAGGCCAGCAGGGGCATTTCGGCAATGCCGGGAAACAGTGGGTCAAACTGCTCGAAGATTCCGTAAGAAACTGAAAATCCCAGGGTGGCAATGATCGAATAGATCATGAACCGCTTTCCCAGAAGCTTCCAGCCAAGGGCGTAGCACAGGGCATTGAGAACAAAGCCGGAGATGGAAGGAGACAGCCCCAGCCAGTGCTCAAAGAAAAGCGTCAAGCCCAAAACGCCTCCCTCTGTGACCCCGGAGGGGGAGTGTACATTGTACAGGCCAAAGGCCAGAAGGGCGCTGGATAGAACCGTAACCAGGCAGGATACGGGGGTGACTTGGTCAAAGAGGGAGCCCAGCCACCGGGCAATGGCATTCTTTGACGGCTGCTTGCAGGTGTTGGTCATAAAAAACCACCTTTCTTGTGAGGTGTTGTTGTACTATCAGTATAATCTCTGGTATAATACCAGAGTCAATAGGGGAGATGAAGATTTATGGAAAAATATTTCAAAATTGGTGAAATTTCAAAATTATATCATATTGGCGTGGATTCCCTGCGATATTATGAAGAAATCGGGGTGATTTCTCCCAAACGCTCGGAAAGCGGATACCGGCTGTACAGCATAGATGATATTTGGAGACTGAATGTGATTCGAGAGCTGCGGGAACTGGGCTTCGGGATGGAGCAAATCAGAGACTATCTGCGATGCCACACGGTGGCATCTACATTGGAGCTGCTGCAAACGGAGCAGAATACCATAGAGAAAAAGATGGAGACCCTGATGCAGATGAAAGCCAACGTAGCGCAGAGAATGAAAACCATCTGTGCGGCCCAAAACAGACCGTTGTCTCAAATTGGGCTGGAGACCTATCCTCCCCGCCGCTGTTTTTCCATTCCGGAGGGATATTCCAATGAAAATGAAATGGATGTGTTGATCAAACGCCTGCTGAACATCGATCAGGCTCATTTTTATGTCATTGGCAATAACCAGATTGGTACCGTCATTTCCCGGGAGGATGCACAGCAGATGGGGAAACTGAGCTATAAATCTGTGTTTATGATCGATGAGCAGGGTGGGCAGTCCCTGCCCGGCGGCAGATACCTTACGGTCAGCTATCAGGGGGACTACAGTCAAAGTGCGCAGTGGATCAAAAAACTTATGCAATATGCGGAAGAACATCAACTGTTTCCAGCTGGGGATATTTTAGAGCTTCTTTGGATTGACATTCATACCACCTCAGATGTGCAGGAGCACATTACGGAATTGCAGATGCTTGTAAAGGAGAACACAACAGGAAAAATCGGTGCGTCCACTTGAGTATCATCAGGGGGCTGCCCCAGAATGTTGAGACAGCCCCCTGAATTACAGTAACAGTATACAAAAGAAGTTAAGGTTTTGCTTTTCTTAAAATTTCTTGACTAAAGGAAGGGATTCTTCCCAGACCGTCAGGTCCCACATTTAACAGATAGTTGATGCCAAAGCTGTTTAAATGCTCCCGCTGCCGGCGGATTTCCTCCGGGCTTTTCCAATCCTGGTCAAAATAACGGAATCCCCAGGAGTGATTCATAGTCCCGGCGGTTTCGTACAGACTATAGGGAGACGGCTTATAGCCGCAGATGTCGTTCAGATCGGTACCCAATGCGGCATTTTCCGGGCGCTGTCCGGGAATTTCGTTGTCGCCCAGAGAAACATAGTCATACGCTCCGTTGCCAATTCGGGAGTTAATGAGACAGTTGGGCTGATGGTGCTTCACCAGCTCATTTAATTCCAAGCTTTGGGCCGGCGTGATGGTGTGGGGCACATCAAACCACATGAGGCACAGATCTCCGTACTGAGTCAACAGCTCAGTTACCTGAGGCTTGATTTTTTCCTCAAAACAGATGGAAAAATCCTTGTTTTTCCGATCGGGATAGTCCCAGCTGTTATCCCAGGACACACCGGCGCAGGGAGAAAGGTTGGTGTAGCCGCCACCATGGGGGTGGTGCCAGTCCAGCTCCTGAGAGTAATAGAGGCCGAATTTCAGACCGTGCCGCGCACAGGCATTGGCCAGCTCTTCAATGATATCCCGCCCAAAGGGGGTGGCATCCACCACATTGTAAGGGTCGCAGGAGCGGAACAGGGCAAAACCATCATGGTGCTTTGCGGTAATGACAAAATACTGCATCCCTGCTTCCTTGGCCAGAGTAATCCATTCCTCGGCGTCAAAGAAGATGGGATGAAAGGCCTTTGCCAGTAGTTCATATTCCTGATTGGGAATGGCACAGGTGCACTGGATCCACTCCGCATAGGAAGCACCCCGTTTTCCCTTCCATTCACCACCCAGCATGGAATAGAGGCCAAAGTGGGCCATCATTCCGTATTTTGCTTCTTTAAACCAGACTCGGTTGTCCATAACAAGCCCTCCCGTATGTTTTCTTTATTATAGCAGGGGGAGAAAGAGACTGTCAACCAAAAACCGAATTTGAGGGCAGCAAAAAAGCACCCATTGGTGCGGCATATAGAAATAACCCCTGACCGAGCCACCGTCACCGATGATTCTCAGCCAGGGGTTACTTCTGTTCGCTCTTGATATCTAACATCCGTGGTTAACCTCTCTTTCTGCGGATTACAGATCCAGCGGTTTTGATCTCTTAGGCTACCCTTGCTCACAATCAGTCGGCACATAGCCATGGCTCTAAGGGAGCCGCCTTGGTGCGGGAGCTTATTGGGAAGAACAACTGCAATCTGCGAAATATGAGAAGGGGTTCTGTGCACATTGGGACTTCACTACCTGTTCATCGGTATCACCCTTTCTGACTATACTATAATACACTGATTGGATTTTTGCAATATGGAATATTGCATGAAATGCATTAGCGTAGTTGCTACAAGATGGAGATTTATCAGAATACCATGGAATTTTCTTGACAAGGAGTTTGTTTATTTGGTATACTGACCACAGAAGCGGCTCTTAACAAGTTTGTTCCCGGGCCTGTTTATTACAAAATACAGGGCTTGCAATTCTGAAATAAATCCTGTATAATATCTAGGTTCTCGGAGAACTATAGAGCGTTGTCTTTGGGAGTTCAGGCACAAGTCCAGCAAAAACTAAATAACCGGGTGTAGCGCAGTTGGTAGCGCGCCTGCTTTGG
>JAHHRZ010000025.1 GCA_020025515.1 Oscillospiraceae bacterium
AGTCTGTAGTGGTCTTTCACCACCAAGTTATTGCCCATGCCGGGCGCACACAAAAAAATTCCGGGGCTGTGTTTCAAACAGCCTCGGAATTTCTATTTTCATTCTACAGGGTCGGCAGGGTCAACCCTTAACCGATTTTCTCAAAGTCCTCGGGACCGTGCTTGCACAGGGGGCAGACATAGTCTGCGGGGAGCTCGTCTCCCTCGTAGACATAGCCGCAGATCTTGCAGATCCAACCCTTCTGCTGGCCCAGCTGGGGGGCGGGCTTGGGCTTGACGTTCTCGAAGTAGTAGGCATAGGTCACAGAAGGAACCTCAGACAGGATCTTGGCCTCGGTGACATCGGCAATGAACAGGGTGTGGGTGTCCCAATCCTGGGTGGAAACCACATTGCCGGAAATCACGGCGTTGGTGAACTGGGTCAGGTGCAGGATGCCGTTCCCGCCGCGCTGAGCGGAGCTCCAGCCTGCAAACTTATCCGTGTCCCGACCGCTCTGGAAGCCAAAGTGCTGGAAGATCTCGAAGGGCACGTCCTGAGACAGAACGGAAATGCTGAACTGGCCGTTCTTCATAATCATGTCGTGGGTGAGGTTTGCCTTATTCACGGCGAAGGCCACACGCTTGGGGGTATCGGTGAGCTGAATCACGGTGTTCACAATGCAGCCATTGTCCTTCTCCCCGTCCTTGGCAGACAAAACAAACAGACCGTAGGAGAGCTTGAACATGGCGTTGGGGTCCACCGCCTTGGTCACTTCCTCATGCTCGGCGGGCTTGGGCATGGAGTCCACAACGGCATCCACCAGAATGCCCAGCTGCTCGGTCTCCTTCAGGGAGGAGCGGATGGTGACACACTTGTCCAAAATGGTGGTATTCTTCAGCTCAGACAGCAGATCCCGCATGAGCTTGCCGCTGGTGGGCGCCCAGGAGCCATTCTCCACCAGAGCGATGGTGCGGTTCTGGAGGTTGTGGGCCACGATATCGTGGAGCAGGTCCTCCATCTTCACAAAGATGCCCGCATTGTATGTGGTAGCAGCGAAAATCAGGTGGCTGTAACGGAATGCGGCAGCCACGATGTAAGAGGCGGGAGTCACGGACACATCGAACATGACGGTCTTGACACCCTTTTCCCGCAGACGGCAGGCCAGAATCTCGGCGGCATTGGCAGTGTTGCCATAGACGGAGGCATAGGCAATGACCACGCCGGTCTCCTCGGGGGTATAGGTGGCCCAGGCCAGATACTTTTCAATGAACTTGCCAATGTCTTTGCGCCACACGAAGCCGTGGAGGGGGCAGACCATCTTGATTTCCAGACCGGCAGCCTTGGTCAGCAGGGCGGTGACCTGAGTGCCGTATTTGCCCACGATGTTGCAGTAGTAGCGGCGGGCCTCATCCATGTAGTCCCGGAAGAAATCCACCTCATCGGCATAGATGGCACCGTCAATGGCACCGAAGGTACCGAAGGCATCGGCAGAGAAGAGAATCTTCTCCTTGAGATCATAGGTCACCATGACCTCAGGCCAGTGCACCATGGGAGCCATGACAAAGGTCAGGCTGTGGTGGCCGGTCTCAAACACATCGCCTTCCTTGACGGTCTGCACCGTTGCGGAGACATTGAAGGTGAAATACTGCGCCATCATATCGGAAGTTTTCTTGTTGCACAGAATCCGGACATTGGGATACCGGCGAACCACCTCCTGAATGGTTGCGGCGTGGTCAGGCTCCATATGCTGAACAATGAGGACATCCAGATCCCGACCGTTCAGAACATGCTCGATATTCTCGAAAAACACCTTGTCCACAGAATGGTCAACGGTATCAAACAGGACGGTCTTATCGTCCATCAGCAGGTAGGAGTTATAGGAAACCCCTCTGGGAATGTCATAGACGCCCTCAAACAGGGACAGCCGACGGTCGTTGCCGCCCACCCAGGTCAGGTCATCCGTTACTTTTCTTACGCAGTACATGGCATGAAGCTCCTTTCAAACTTTTCCAGTGATCCAATGGCTTCATTATACAGGAAAGATTATTTTTTGTCAATACAATAATGATTATTATTATCGAAATATTTCAAAATTTAGGGGGCCGAATCTCATCGACCCCTTTTTTGTTATTGTGCCAGTCCCGTGGTAAGGATTCCCAGATTATTGCTGTAGATTCTGGGGAACTGGGAAAGGGGCAGAGGATTTTCTCCCTCCCCCACCTCAATGGTATAGCCCGGACGGCGGAAGTCCTGAATAAACCAGTCCTTATAGCCCGCGAAAGAAGAACTGTATGGGGTATCCTCCAGCGCATAGCCGCTTCGGGCAGAAAAGGTTTCTCCCAGCTCCCGGGCTCCCGGTACGAACAGATCCTGAAACTTCCAATAGATCACCCGTCCCTGACTGTGGTAGGCCAGCACCAATTCCGGATTCAGCTTTCTGGTCAGCTCCCAAAGCGCCTTGGATTCCCGCTGATCCAGAGGAGCATCCCCTACAAAGTCTCTGGGGCCGGGCCTGTTGTACCCCTGGGCATATTTGATTTTTTTCGCTTCCTCCCAGAGGGCGGGATAATTGAGGTTGAGATCCACTCCCAGCAGATTGGCCTTCCATCCTGACGGAAACGGAATTTCCGGATAGCGGGCCCCCAGGCGTCTGGCGTATTCATACTGGGGATTTTTAGGAGAGATGGCCCCCGTCACCAGATCCACCCCATCGGGATCCACCATGGGAACCATATATAAGGTCGTGGTCTTTGCCAGCTCTCTGGCGTCATACCCTCCGATGCGCCGGCCCTGGGCCACCGCCTTGGCATAGTCCTCCAGAAACGCCAGCAGCACCGTGGTTGTGATCCACTCATTTGCGTGGTGGCTGGCTGAATAGATTGCCTTTCTGGGGCCCGTGCCAATCTGAACCATCTCCATGGGCCGCCCAAAGGCTGTGACAGTCAGTACCCTTCGTTCCAAGAACGGATATCGGGCCTCCAGTCCCCGAAGAATCAAACGGGACAGTCTGGAAGTCATGGGCACATCCGTGGGCACAAGGGGAAAGCCCAGAGGCACGGTCACTTTTGTGCCCACCTGCAAATTTCTGGGATCCAGGGTGGGATTTGCCGCAGAAATTGCCTCCAGCGTACTGCCATACTCCCGGCTCAGGGTCCAGAAGCTGTCCCCCGGCCGCAGGGTCACGGTCTCATAGCCCAGCAAATACGGCAGCAGCCTCTCTTTTGTGGCCTCATCCAGACGACCGGTGACGGGAATTGCCTGCTGCTTTTGAAACAGTTCAATGCTCGATACCCCGCTTCTTCGCAGGGCCAGCATAGTCAGTACATCCAATTTTCATCACCCCTGTCTATTCTATGATGGTGATTTGTTATTTGTGCGGTAAAATGTCCAACATTTCCTTTGAAATACCTGTGTTTTTGTTCAATTCGGTGACTTTACAGAGAGAATCGAATATTGTATAATGTTTGCGTCGGGGAAAATTCCCCTTCACCTTGTGGAAATCGCCCAAGTGGGCGTTCATTTGAAATGGAGGTAACTACTATGTCTATCAAAGTTGGTATTAACGGTTTTGGCCGCATTGGCCGTATGGTATTCCGTGCCAGCCTGAACCATCCCGAAATCGAGATCGTTGGCATCAACGACCTGTGCCCCGCTGATTACCTGGCTTACATGCTGAAGTACGACACCATGCACGGTCAGTTCCCCGGCACCGTTGAGAGCACCGAGAATGCAATCGTCATCAACGGCAAGGAAATCCCCATCTGCGCTGAGCGCAACCCCGCTGATCTGCCCTGGGGCAAGCTGGGTGCTGAGTATGTTGTGGAGTCCACCGGTCTGTTCCTGACTCAGGAGAAGGCTCAGGCTCACCTGGATGCCGGCGCTAAGAAGGTTGTTATGTCTGCTCCCTCCAAGGACGCTACTCCCATGTTCGTCTGCGGCGTGAACCTGGACAAGTACACCAAGGACATGAAGTTCGTTTCTAACGCTTCCTGCACCACCAACTGCCTGGCTCCCATCGCTAAGGTTCTGAACGACAACTGGGGCATCACCGATGGCCTGATGACCACCGTTCACTCCACCACCGCTACCCAGAAGACCGTTGACGGTCCTTCCGTAAAGGACTGGAGAGGTGGCCGTGCCGCTGCCGGCAACATCATCCCCTCCTCCACCGGCGCTGCAAAGGCTGTTGGCAAGGTAATCCCCGAGCTGAACGGCAAGCTCACCGGTATGTCCATGCGTGTTCCCACCCTGGACGTTTCCGTTGTGGACCTGACTGTCAACCTGGCTAAGCCCGCTACCTACGACGAGATCTGCGCCGCTATGAAGGCCGCTTCCGAGGGCGAGCTGAAGGGCGTTCTGGGCTACACCGAAGAGGCTGTTGTTTCCGCTGACTTCCTGGGTGACACCCGTACCTCCATCTTCGACGCTAAGGCTGGTATCGCTCTGACCGACACCTTCGTGAAGGTTGTTTCCTGGTACGACAACGAGATTGGCTACTCCAACAAGGTTCTGGAGCTGATCGAGCATATGTACAAGGTTGACCACGCTGAGTAATTCTTAGCCGAGGTAATATGCACTGAGCTGTTTCGCAGAAATGCGAAACAGCTCTTTTTTATACCTGCCTCCAATTTTTTCCATAATAGGCTTTCCCACTTTATGGGTGATATTGGACAATTTTAAAATGGCAAGAAAAAGCACCCTGGATTTTCTCCTGGGTGCTTTTTCGTTCATTCAGTTTTATTTTCCGTGTTAGTCGGCTTATCAATATTGCTCCAAATCCAGCCAATATCAGACGCAGTAAAATACGTATCCCCGCTAATTGTAATCAATCCTTATCCGTCTCAGACGGTTTCTTTTAACGAAGTCCAAAACGGAATACTGCCAGCAATTACACCGACTACAAGAGAAATGATTGCTTTGATTGGCATTAGTGTTTTGAGATTTTCGATAAAAACCGTTACTGCATCTGCTGCCAATTTAACTCTCCACCCCGGAACACAAAAACTGGTTATAAAATATGTAAGAATAAAAGCTGCTGAAAATAAGACAAACCCAAGCATTACTTTCTTTTTCATAGAAATCACTCCTTCTGTATCTGTACGATACAATGTTTTTTATGTTGAGATACCATGGACTGCTTCTGTTTCTACTAATAGTATAGATGATATGGTAGATAATAGCAATATGATCCTGCTTATTATTTACAAGGAAAAACCATATCTACGCTGCAATAGGAAGACTATCTCTGTTGAATCTCTTCATAAACTTCTTTGTATGACTAATAATATTTTAGAAGCTTTTTATGCCGATGGGAGGTAAACCACTCAAATATCACCCACTAAGTGGGAACGCCTTTTCCATAAAAAGGGAAGGCCCCCAATGCTGTGGGACCTTCCCTTTTTGTATCTGATTCTCTCTGCACTTCTTTCGTGGCAATGTCTGCCCGGGCAAAGGCATTCCATCTCTTCCGGGGCGCCATGGGATGCCCCCGGTCAGAGGCTCCGTGACTCCATGGAGGAGGGAATGATTTCATAATTTTCTGATTCTACTTGCCTTTTGGAACACTTTTCTGAACATCCGGCTTCATACCCCGGCCGACTGGGTGGGCTCCTGGGGCTGGGTAGGCGCAGAATCCTCCGTAGGTTCCTGAGGCTCTGTAGGCTCTGTAGGTTCTGCGGGCTCTGTAGGTTCCGTCTCCTCGGGCTTCTGGGGAAGACTCTCCTCCAGATCGGCCAGACGAATCAAAACCGCCGCAGCCTGAGCACGGGTGGCACCGTGTCTGGGATGGAAGCTTCCGTCCTCATTGCCCTCCAGTAGGCCGCAGGCCACCATGCTCTGCACATAGGACACTGCCCAGCGGGAAATTTCAGTTCCGTCTGTAAACTTTTCCAGTGCGCCCTCGCCCTCAGGCAGGATCTTGCCCCGGTAGGAAAGGAACTGGGCGAAAATCTTGCTCATCTCCTGACGGGTCACATCCCGCTGAGGACGGAAGGACTGATCCTCATAGCCATTGATGATGCCCTTGGCATTGGCCCAGCACACGGCCTCCATATAGTAGCTGTCGGCCTTCAGATCCGTAAAGGGGCAGGCCGCAAGCTCTTCCTCCGTCACGGTCTCGCCGGAATAGCGGTACAACAGGGTCACCAGCTGACCGCGCCGGAGCATTTTCCGGGGCGCGAAGATGCCGTCGCCCATGCCGTCCATATAGCCCTTCTGGGCGGCCTGATCCACCTCTTCATAGAACCAGTTGGTGGGGAATACATCCCGGAAGAAATTACCCAGATGGGAGTATGTGCCCCCTACATAGTCGCTGGTCAGGTATCCGTCTCCACCTGCGCAGGCCCGCACCACGGTACCGGGCTCCACGGTCACAGGCCCGGTATAGAGGGTGGAGGACAGACTGGGCGCAGAGCCGTCCAGGGTATAGAATACGTTGGTACCCTGGGTTCCGGCGGTCAGGGTCATAAGGCCCTCTTTGTCAATGTTCAGTCTGGGGGCTTTGGCAGGGATCAGCTCAAAGCGCTGGGAAACCACTTCACTGCGGCTGCCATTCATATTGAAGGCCGCAGCAGCCCAGATGGTAGTGGGAGGAGAGATGGTAATGGGGCCTGTATACTTCTTGCTCTCCTGATTCAGTGCGCCGTTTTCAGTGGAATAGTAGATCTGAGCGCCGTTCTGGGCGGAAATCGTCACCTGAAGCTGATTTCCTACCACTTCATAGGAGAAGGTCGGCTTCTGCACAGGGCCCAGGTCCGTGCCGTTGGGGCCGCAGTCATCGTAGGAAGAGCCGCTCTCCAGACTGACACCACGGCGGCGGTACAGCTCATTAACGGTGACGAATTCATAGCCCTGATCCAGCAAAATATCGATGGCCTTCAGGGCTCCGTCCACGCTGGTGGGATGGATGTCGTGCAGAAGAACAATGGCACCGTCATATGCCTGGTTCACCACACGATTCTTAACGGTCTCGCTGTCCCGATCTCTCCAGTCCACAGGGTCAATGGACCAGAAAATCAGAGGCGCGCCCACGGCTCCCCGAACCCGGGAGTTCACACTGCCATAGGGCGCACGCACCAGATATGTACTGCCAGCTCCGGCAATCCGGTTCAGGCGTGCGTTGGTGTCGTGGATCTGGTTGTAGATCTGGCCGTTGGACAGCCCTGTCAGATCAGGGTGATCCCAGCTATGGTTTGCCAGCTGGTGGCCCTCCGCATACATCCGTGTGATTTCCTCCTGATAAGACGACACCTGGTTGCCCAGCATAAAAAATGTCGCATGCACCCCCCGCTCCTTGAGGCCGTCTAGGAGCCGGTCGGTATAGGGGCCGGGGCCGTCGTCGAAGGTCATTGCGATCAGCTTACCGCCGGTTTTGGCCTCTACCGGGGCAGTCATTGCGGACAGACTCAGCACCATAACCAATGCCATAAGAATCAATCCAATGCGTTTCATTGATTGCACCTCTTTCTTAACAATATGGAATCATCATAGCATATTCATCCAGAAATTTCCACACCTACCCGGATTTTTTTCCAAAAGCAGGTCGGATTTTCCCCGGCTCTGTTAAAAAAAACAGATTTTTGCAAATTTTCCTTGTATGAAGAAAGAATGTGGTCTATAATGGAGGGAAGCAATCTCATATGAGGTGAATCCCCATGGACATTATTATCATCGGCGGTGGTGCCTCTGGCCTTATGGCGGCCATTGCCGCAGCCAGATCCCCCCACAACCGGATTACCATTCTGGAGCGGCAGGCCCGGGTGGGCCGAAAGCTCCTTTCCACCGGAAACGGCCGGTGCAATCTCTCCAACGCCAACCTGTCTGCCCTGCATTACCACGGCCTCTCGCCGGAGTTCGTAGAACCCAGTCTGGAGGCCTTCGGCCTGGAAGACACCCTGGATCTGTTCCACAGTCTGGGGCTTTTGACGGTTCAGGAAGCCAGCGGAAAAATTTATCCCTGGTCTGATCAGGCAGGAAGCGTGCTGGATGTGCTCCGCTTTGCCATTCAGAAACCAAATATTTCCCTGCGAACCGCCTTTGAGGTGCGAAAGGTGCAGCAGTGCACCGATGGGTTCCGGGTCATGGGTGCGGAGGAAGCCCTCACCTGCCAGAAGCTTATCATTGCCTGCGGCGGCCTGGCGGGTACTGCACTGGGCGGCTCCATGTCCGGCTATCAGCTGCTGAGAAGCCTGGGCCATAAATGCTCCAGGCTCAGTCCCGCTTTGGTGCAGGTAAAATCCTCTTATCCCCGATGCGCCTCTCTCAAGGGCATCCGGGCCAACTGCCGTCTGTGGGTCACCAGAGATCAGCAGTCCCTCATTGAAAATCAGGGAGAGGTCCAGTTTACCCAATACGGCCTCAGCGGCCCTGCCATTTTTGAGGTTTCCCGGTTCCTGTGTCAGGAAAAAGGAGACTGGGTGTGTCATTTGGATCTTCTGCCCCAGATGACACAGTCGGCCCTTCTTACCCATCTGCGGCAGCGGCAGGCCATGGCCCCCACTGTGGAGGCCGGGGACCTTTTGACCGGAACGGTCCACAACCGTCTGGGAAGAACCCTTGTACAGGAGGCCGGAATCGGTTTGACCACTCCCACCGCCTCCCTGACCCGGCAGGATCTGGAGGCTGTGGCAGCCGTCACAAAGGATCTTTCTCTCACCCTCACGGAGCTGATGGGCATGGACAGCGCACAGGTCACGGCCGGGGGCATCCTCACCGCTGACTTTGATCCTGCCACCATGGAGAGCCGCCTGTGTCCCGGTCTCTACGCCTGCGGCGAAGTACTGGACATCGACGGGGACTGCGGCGGCTACAATCTGCAATGGGCCTGGAGCTCCGGTTATTGTGCCGGAACCAACGCCGGAAAGGAGTCTGTATGATTCGTATTCAGGACATTTCCCTTCCCGTAACCCACAAGCCCCAGCAGCTCACCTCTGCCGTGGCACGGATGCTTCATGTGGCCCCGGGTGAAATCGAAACCCTGCACATTGCCCGGCGCTCCCTGGATGCCCGGAAAAAGAACCGGATTCAATGGGTCTATTCCGTGGATGTTTCCATCCCCCAAAAGGAGGAAGCCCTGCTGCGTCGGGGCGGCAAAATCGGTCCCGCTCCCACATATCATTATGAAATCCCCACCCCTGCCCATCTGCCTGCCCGGCGGCCCATTGTGGTGGGCTTCGGCCCTGCCGGTATGTTTGCGGCTTTGCTTCTGGCAGAGGCCGGACTTCGGCCTCTGGTGCTGGAACGGGGGCAGGATGCCCAGACCCGGCACCGTCTGGTGCAGGAATTTTGGAAATCAGGAATTTTGGACCCCCGCTGCAATGTACAATTCGGAGAAGGAGGCGCCGGCGCCTTCTCTGACGGGAAGCTCAACACCGGAACACACGACCCCAGAAACCGCTGGGTCCTGGAGCAGCTGGTCCGCTTTGGTGCTCAGGAACAGATCCTCTATGATGCCAAGCCCCATGTGGGCACGGATGTCCTGTTGAAGGTGATTCAAAATCTTCGCCGCCGGGTGATTGCCTTGGGAGGCGAGGTGCGCTTCGGCGCTCAGCTCACAGGCCTTGTGGAAAAAAATGGAGCCTTGGCCGCCGTCAGGGTTTGTACCCATCAAACAGAAGAGGAACTTCCCTGTGACAGGCTGATTCTGGCCATTGGACACAGTGCCCGTGACACCTTTTCCATGCTTCAGGAGGCCGGACTTCCCATGGAACCAAAGCCCTTCGCCATGGGCGTCCGGATCGAGCATCTGCAAAGCCAGATCAACCTCAGCCAATACGGCGGCACGCCGGGGCTGCCTCCGGCAGACTATAAGCTCTTTACTCATCTGCAAGACGGGCGGACGGTGTATACCTTCTGCATGTGTCCCGGCGGCTATGTGGTGGCGGCAGCTTCAGAAACCCAGGGCATTGTCACCAACGGCATGAGCTATTCCGGGCGAAGCGGCACCAATGCCAACGCCGCTTTGCTGGTATCCCTTCAACCGAAGGACTTCCCCTACCCCGGCCCACTGGGGGGAATGCTGTGGCAGAGAGAGCTGGAACAGAAGGCCTATGCCCTTTCCGGCTCCTACAAGGCCCCGGCCCAGACCGTGGGGGATTTTCTCAAAGGGGTGCCCACCACCACCTTTGGGTCCGTAACCCCCACCTATGCCCCCGGGGTCACACCCTGTGATCTGCACCAGATCCTTCCCGACTGCATTACGGCGTCTCTTTCTCAGGGGTTGCAGGCACTGGACAGAAAGCTCCACGGCTTTGCATCCCCCGACGCCGTTCTGACCGGCCCGGAAACCAGGAGCTCTTCTCCCGTTCGGCTCCTGCGGGACGAACATCGGGAGTCCCGGATTCGGGGTCTTTATCCCTGCGGAGAAGGCGCAGGCTATGCCGGTGGAATCCTCTCTGCCGCCGCCGACGGCATCCGCTGCGCGGAATCCATTATTGCATCCATATCGGTTCAAAAGGAGGAATTGATTTGAAAAAGCCTTTGAACAAAATCGCCCTGTCTCTCCAGCGGAAACGATTTAACAAGATTTCCGGGTTTTTGCTGCTTACTTCCCTGCTGATGCTGCTTTGTGTCATGGTCTCTATATTGCTCGAGATTGGAATTTCCCTCCTCCATTCGGGTCAGCCCCTTGAACAGGCCCTGTACCGAGCCCTTTTTCGGCTCAATGGGGGCTGGGGGTATCTGCCTTACTGCCTGCTGATCCTGATTGTCCTCCGGGTTTGGATGGGACGGGGATTCTTTCAAAATGCGGTTCGGTCTTCCCATTCCATGAACATCAGTGCATTTTTCCAGATTTTATCCGTATTTCTCTTTGTACAGGTCTTTACCTCCCTGTTTTCCCAATATATTGAGCAAATTCTGAATTATTGGGGACTCAGCAGCTATCTGGCGCAGGAGGCCGCCTCCGGCCAGAACAGCCCCTTCTCTGTCATCATCTATGCCTCCATCGGCGCTCCCATTGTGGAAGAATTTTTGTTCCGGGGCGCTCTTTTGCAGCGTATGATCCCTTGCGGGAAACGCTTTGCCATTGTCTTTTCCTCCCTGCTCTTCGGACTGTTCCACGGAAACATCATCCAGATTCCCTTTGCGTTTCTGGTGGGTCTGATTCTGGCCTATGTAGCGGTTGAATACTCTCTGTGGTGGAGCATCCTGCTTCATTTTATCAACAACTGCATCTTGTCCCAGGTGCTGTCCTTCTTCCCTGTGGCGCAAAGCATAGTCATTTTGGTTTGTTCCATTGCCGCTCTGGTGATCCTAACCGTAAAAGCGAATCAAATTCGGGCTTATCACCGGAGCTTGCAGCCCATGAGCCGGGAGGCGGTATGGGGCTTCTGGACCGCACCGCTCACCATCGTTTTTCTCATTGTCGTGCTGTTCAACACCGCATCGTCCATCATGCCCATGTAAGACCGGGTGGTTTCAAACAAAACAGGTGATTTCCCGAGAAATTGGGAAATCACCTGTTTTTCTATGAATGATGTTTATTCCGATTGTACCGGCTTGTTTTTCCTCTTTTTTGCAAGCACAAGCACAGCCACCACAACTGCCGTCACAGGCAGGGCCACCACCAAAATCTTCCCGTACAGGGGCCATTCCCGTTTTCCTGTCACTACATCCGGGAATCTTCCATCTCCCTCGTACTGGTTCAGTTTGTAGTTACCTTCCCTGGTGGCCAGATGCGTCCAATGCCCCGGCTCATTGGTCCCCTCCGCTAAAATTTCTTCAGGAAAAGTATCCGACTCAATCACTATTTGTGCAGGAGCTTTTTCTGAGTGGATTCCGATTCCCTTTTCCCCTTTCTTTTTCATGGAAGCAGTCAGATACACCAGATTTTCTCGTTCTCCATAAATATCTATAACGCCGACTCCATCCCAAGCAGTGATCTCATAGCTCATATCATCCCCAAGCACTTCCACGCCTCTGGCGCTCATGCAAATGGTTTCGATATTGGTGCCTTCTACAAACCACCACCAAGACTCTTCTTCTGCATAGATTCCATACATGCGTAGTTTTGCTTTATCGCTATCTGCATGATAAATGAAATACTCACTGTCTGGAATAAAAACAGAACCATCTGCTGTTGTGTTGCCGCTTACCATGTAATCCATATCCCCCGAAAATTCGGTGTCTTTATAGATCAGCTTCTTGCCCTCCGCGTTTTCCAGCGTGAAGTCTTCATAGAGATAATAGAAAAACGACCGATCTCCTTCTCCCAACTTTTTACGGTCTGCTGACACGCTTCCTGCCAGCAGCACTGCCATCAGCACAAATAAAATGACTCGTCGTTTCATATCAGCACCTCTCTTTTATTCCGATTGTGCCGACTTGTTTTTCCTCTTTTTTGCAAACACAAGCACAGCCACCACAACCACTGTCACAGGCAGGGCCACCACCAAAATCTTCCCGTACAGAGGCCATTCCCGTTTTCCTGTGACCACATCCGGGAATCTTCCGTCTCCCTCGTACTGGTTCAGTTTGTAGTTACCTTCCCTGTTGGCCAGATGTGTCCAATGATCCGGCTCATTGATCCCTTCTGCTGTAACGATATCAAAAGAACTCCACGGATTGAGTATTATTTGCGCAGGAGCATTTTCTGAATGGACACCCATTCCCGTTGCCCCTTTCTTTTTCATGTCAGCGGCCAAATGTACCCGGCTTTCCTGCTCTCCACAAACACTTACAAAGCTAGTTCCATCCCAAGTGGTAATCTCATAGCTCATATCATCACCAACCACTTCCACACCTCTGCCACTCATACAGATGGATTTTATGTTTTTACCTTCCACAAAACAATACCACTCATCCGGTTGTCCAAAAGGTTCTCCCATATTTAGCTTTGCCTCGCTGCTCTCTGTTTTAAAAATATAATATTCGCTGTCCGGGACAACGACAGAACCGTCTACTGTTGTGTTGCCGCTTACCATGTAGTCCATATCCCCTGAAAATTCGGTGTCTTTATAGATCAGCTTCCTGCCTTCTGCATTTTCCAGCGTGAAGTCCTCATAGAGATAATAGAAAAACACCCGATCTCCTTCTCCCAACTTTTTGCGGTCCGCTGACACGCTTCCTGCCAGCAGCACTGCCAGCAACACAAATAAAATGACTCGTCGTTTCATATCAGTACCTCATTCTTTCATTAAATGATTCCCACACATTTATTTAGTAAAATCCAGTGTCAAGGTCTGCCCCGGTACTGTGCTTTCGTTCAGCACCGCTTCTTCCATCTCACTATCATAGACTTGAATCGTAGCATCTGCACTATTGGTGCAGATTTCCACACCGTTGTGATTTGGTCCTATCGTTGTCTCAGCAATGGTAACTTGTGTTTCTCCACTTCCTTCAACAACCATATATTCCCCAGCACTGCCGGTCAGCTGCTCTCGCACACTGTAGACCATATCTTGCCCATCCAATTTTATGCCTGCCTTGCCGAATTCAAGCTGGTTCGCTCCGGCGGCCTCGATTGTTTGTGCAATTTCTCCGTAGGGGGATATGTAACGAATCCCTACATCTTTAGGCTGACTTTCGTATGTAAAGCTGTCACTATCTCGAACCGCAAGAACAAATTCCGATTTTTCAGGTCCTCCATTAATCATGTGGACCAATTTTCCAATCATGGTTCCCGATAAATGGCCATCTTTATAAACGATTGTTTCTCCCTCCGCATTTGTAATGGTAAAATCATTACTCATATTTACATAAATAGTGGCAGCTTTTTCTAAGCCTTCCCGCTCCTTTTCTTGATCCTTTTCTCGTAAAATCGTCTGGTCGCTCACTGTACTTGCAGTTACATCTGAATTATTTTTACCGTCAATATCAATGATATCAAACGCATCGAACTGATTAAAATAGCAAGCTGCTGTCGCCTTTAATAAGTTCCCATTTGTAAGTGAAATTACACAGGTAGTGTAGTCGTTGGACACATAAACATAATTCACATACTGGGTCTTTAAATTGTCACAAACTTTATACTTATAAAACTGTTTGTTATATCCGGAAAGGCTTGTCAATTTTCCACCCTTTCCGTAGACAACCACAGTATGAGGCCCAACAGTACTATTGTTTTTTTTCACACAAAAACTAAACAATCCCAGTCCACCATATTCCTGACCATCTATCATCTCCGCCAGGGACTCGTGCTCCATACCTTCTTCAATCGTAGTGCTGGCATCTCCAAACCATGTAGGAGCTATAGAATGGCCTGCCTGCTGTGAGAGATGATAATAATTGATGATACTTTCTATAGCCGTAATTTGACCGCCAGTCTTCTCCTTTACCAAAGGCGCTCCTGCCATTCTGGCGGGCTGCTGAATATTATATATTTTTGGGGCATTATACGCAAACATTCCGTTCAGGTCAATTTTCCCAAGTTTATCCAAAATTGTACACACTGCCATGCCATAGCACATTCCTTGGGGAGCGCTCTTTTGGTATGCTTCAATAGCGTCCCATTCATATATTGTATTTACAACAGCTTTTAATCGACTATACTGTAATGCAGATATTCCATGTCTATTTCTGCACGCAAAAGAGCTAGGTTCACTGCTAAACCAAAATTCATCCTCTTTTTTTATAATCCCATCTACCTGAGAAGCAAATCGGGCAAGATATCGTACTGCATCTTTTCTGGGAACCTTCTTGGTGGGTTCTTGGAAT
The DNA here is from genome assembly GCA_020025515.1 of Oscillospiraceae bacterium. Classification (GTDB taxonomy): domain Bacteria; phylum Bacillota; class Clostridia; order Oscillospirales; family Oscillospiraceae; genus Faecousia. The sequence goes on from JAHHRZ010000025.1 coordinate 14,632, forward strand.
TTTGCCTTAGCATCTAATATTCCATTTTCAACTGCCCATTGCATCGGTTTCTTAGCATAATCGAAAATATCATTATAATCAGCACAAGACCAGTTCGTCTCTAATGCAACAGAATAATTCCTTGTATAGTCAGCAAAACGATACAAAAAAGTTACTACCATTTGCTTTTCTAATGTCTTTCCCGGGGCAAAGCGAGTGGCTGTCACACCTTTTACTATATTCTCGTGCACACCCCAGCGTACAGCATCCGCATAATAGCTATCTGGTGGTACATCTTCAAACTTAATATTTGCAAACTTTTGGGGTTTTCCAGCCAAGCGATACAAAAATGTGATAAACATTGCTCTATTTACAGTTTGTTCAGGATTAAATCGTGTCGTTGTAACTCCACGGGCAATATCATTGTCATAGCAATAATTTATTGCATCCCTGTACGCATCATATTCGGTAGATGATACATCGGAAAAGTTATGTGCTTGTACCGGAGCAGTGCCAATCAGCAAAGAAAAAACCGCTGTCAAAAGTACTAATGCGCATCTATAGCGTTTCATAAATACCATCCTTTCAATTCGATTCAGTCATTATAGATCGCCCACATGCATCCATGCCACTTCATTATAAATCATTTTATTTATTTCATCAATGCGCTTTGTGCTAAACATTTAGCGCGGAAAATTATGCTGTTTGTACATGCAAAAAGGGTCAGGCTGGTGCCTGACCCTTAGAGTCTCTATCCAAATTTTCAAGCAATCAGAAGGTAACTACTTCCTCCACCGCAGGGGCCGCAGATTCCACGCTGATTGCTGTGAGAATGGGGCCTACCTCCCCCTGATACAAGGGGTGGGCTTCGCTGGAAACGGTGGCCGTCACCGTGACCCAGCTCTTGGAGGCCAGCTTTGCGGCATCCGCATACTTGCAGGGTATGCCGCAGAACTGAATGTCTTCCACGCAGCAGGTCATAATGAATCTTCCGGGGGCAAACATGCCACTGCGGTCCCGGCGCAGTCTTGCCACCTGGCCCTTGAAGCGGACGGTCTTGCCCTGATACTTGTCGGGGTCCTCAGACACATCCCGATACCACAGGCCATAGTCCTCGTCCTGCACCTCAATGATGGGGGCGTTGATATCAAAGGGCAGAGGGTCTTCCACATCGTCAAAGGCGGAGGCGCCGTCCACTCTCTCATAGAGGATGTCCACCCGGCGGTTGCAGGCTCTGGCCAGCTTATGCAGGGGCATGGTGTCCTCGTCGGGCTGAAGGCGGTTGAATACCACCATTTCACAGCCGGACAGCTTATCCACCACCAGACCCCGCATGTTTGCGTTATACTGCTCAATGGTGGAGCCGTCGGCAAACATGACCTCCTGGGCAATGGCCCAGGACTGGGGGAATCTGGCGTAGAGGTCGCCCACCAGCTTCATGCCGTTCAGCTCCGCCACTACCCGCTGGGCCTTGTACTTCTTTTGCAGGGCCTCCAGCTCCTTGGTGGTGACGGTGTCCTGATCCAGAACCTCTAAATAGACATTCTTGGAAGGATAGGTGGACATATCATATTCTTCCTCGCCCTCTTCAAAAACCAGAAGCAGGGTCCGCTCTCCGGCATTGAACCGGGAATCCTCCAAGGTCTGCTGGATGAATTTGGTCTTACCGGAATCCAGAAATCCGGTGAATACATAGACTGGTATTTGCTGCATCTCTTACACCCCAAACAGTGCCGCAATGGCCTTTTCGTCCAGCTTGGCACCAATGACACACAGACGGCCTGTGACGGCAGCGGCTCCGCTGCGCAGGTCCATTTCCCCGGGAACATAGTCAAAGTGAATCCAGGTGCCATCCTCAGCGGGAACAATGCCCTTTGCTCTCAGGACGGTACCCATTTCGCCGCCCTCCAGCTCCTCCAGAATGTTGGTGATCTGGTCTTTGGTGTACTTCTTGGCCGTCTCTACCCCCCAGCTGCTGAATACCTCGTCGGCGTGATGGTGATGATGGTGGTCATGACCGCAGGTGCATCCTTCGTCGTGATGATGGTGCTCATGGCCGCAGCCACACTCTTCGTCGTGGTGGTGGTGCTCATGGCCGCAGGTGCATCCTTCCTCGTGATGATGGTGCTCATGACCGCAGCCGCACTTTTCATCGTGATGGTGGTGCTCATGACCACAGCCGCACTCTTCGTCATGGTGGTGGTGCTCATGACCGCAGCCGCACTTTTCATCGTGATGGTGGTGCTCATGACCACAGCCGCACTCTTCGTCATGGTGGTGGTGCTCATGACCGCAGCCGCACTTTTCATCGTGATGGTGGTGCTCATGACCACAGCCGCACTCTTCGTCATGGTGGTGGTGCTCATGACCGCAGCCGCACTCTTCCTCATGATGGTGCTCGTGGACATAGGCCTTCAGATCTGCCAGCTCCAGAGCCAGGGTGTTCTGCTGCTCCATGGCCTCCACCAGCTGTGCGCCGGTGAGCTGATCCCAGGGAGTGGTTACAATGGTAGCCTTGTCGTTGCGCTCCCTCAGGAGGGCAACGGCTGCGTCCAGCTTTGCCTGGGGAATGTCCCCGGTGCGGCTGAGAATGATGGTGGAAGCGGTCTCCACCTGATTGTTATAGAACTCACCGAAGTTGCGCATGTAGACCTTGCACTTGTTGGCATCGGCTACGGTAACGGTATAACCCAGCTCCACATCAGAGCCGGTGACCTTCTGAACCGCCGCAATCACATCACTGAGCTTGCCCACGCCGGAGGGCTCGATGATGACCCGGTCAGGAGCATACTCGGCGATGACCTGTTCCAGAGCCTTGCTGAAATCCCCCACCAGAGAGCAGCAGATACAGCCGGAGTTCATCTCCCGGATCTCAATGCCGGTCTCCTGCAAGAAGCCGCCGTCAATGCCGATCTGACCGAAGTCATTTTCGATGAGAACCAGCTTTTTGGTCTCATAGCCCTCTTTCAGCATTTTCCGAATGAGGGTGGTCTTTCCGGCTCCCAGGAAGCCAGAGTAAATATCAATTTTTGTCATAGCTTTATCACACCTTTATCAATTTCATAGAAACTCTATGAGAAGATTTTCTTTCTACTAAATGATACCACGCTTTTCCATTTGGCGCAACTGATTTCCAGAGGAAGGTTTCTCTCTTCCTATTTTTCCCTTTCTATCATACATACCAAACCGAAAAAATGCAACCAATTCTGCAAAACCCGCTCCTTTTTCCGTAAACTTCACATAAAACCATGCCCAACCCCCGTTCATTACGACCCATGTGCATTGTCGGATTTATTTTTTGTGCTATAGTAAGAAATGGACGTATACAAAACAGCATCTTCTAAATTTTCAGGGGGGACTTTATGGAGTATCTATATCACGGGTCCATCACGGAAGGAATCACGGAATTAGAAGCTCGCTCCAAATCGCACGATTCCGAAGATAACATTGTTTACTTAACCGGATGCATCCCTTATGCGCTTCTTTATATCTGGGACGAAACACACAATCACACACCGGTAAAACATGTAACGGGTTGGGTGAAAAACGGAATTGTCTTTTATGAAGAACAATTCCCGGATCAGCTGAAAACCTTTTACAAAGGTGTTTCGGGCTATTTATACTATACCCCAAAAAGCTCTGATTTTTCCATGGTAAAAGAACGGGAGCATATGTATTCCACTACAAAAAATGTCAAAATAGGTCATGTTCTATTTGTCCCGGATGTGTATGAAGAATTGCTGAACTACGAAGCCCTAGGCCAACTGAAAATTCTAAGATACAATGAGCAGTCAGAAAAACGGCAGCAGGAGCTGATTGACATGATGGGCGATTTCATCCTGCAATCCAACTGCTTTCACAACCAGCCTGTGCAGGCGGAATTTATGAAACGATATTTTACGAAGTCATGGGAAAAGGCCACGCAAAACAAATAACTGCAAAAAGGGTGTACCGGAGCAAAACGCCGGTACACCCTTTTGGATTAGTAGCAAACCTTAATGGTACGAATCTGGAAGGGCTTAAAGGTCAGCTCTGCCGGGTCAATGGCAGACTTCTCCTCTTCCAGCATATTGCAGTCATAGACCGCCTTTACGGGATGGTCAAAGGTCAGAGCCGTCCGGGCATAGTCGCCGGTGGCTTCATACAGGCGAAGAATATAAGCATTCTGCGCATCCTCACAGGGCTTTACCGTCTCAATAAGAACATTGGGCGCGCCCACCTTCACCAGGGAATGGGATTCCTCTGCGCCGTCACGGACTACAGGCTGATAGTTGAAGGCATAGGCAGGCCGGATGACACTTTCCGCTCCGAAGGGCGCATCATGGACCAAAATGGCGTAGCGGCAGTAGTGGCGGCCCTTGTCACCCAGCTTGTCGGGCCGGACACCGCCCTTGTGGAGGGACAGACGCATACTGCCTTCCTGCACGGACAGGCCATACTTGCTGTCGTTCAGCAGGGCAATGCCATAGGTGTTTTCGCTGAGGTCGCTGTACTTGTGGTTGCAGATCTCAAAGCGGGCCTTTTCTGTCTCTGTGGAGCGATGGTTGGAGCGGCGGATATAGCCGAACTGAATCTCGTTGCGCACACCGTCGCAGTGCAGGGAGGTGTCAAAGGCGGTCTTGAGGAAGCGGTGCTCCTCCTGCCAGTCGATGATGGTCTCAAAGGTAATCATGGGGCTGTTGGCGTCAAAGACCATGTCCTGCTCAATGGTGGACTTGTCACTGATGGCGTAGCGGCTGCGAATCCGAAGCTCTACCGCGCCGTCGGAAATGATCTTCCGTTCCAGAAGCTTTCCGGCGGGGGCAAACTTCTCTTCCTCATCTGCATCCAAGTCCCAGTTGTCCCAGGCGGCGGGCACATCCTCTGCCATGAGGAAGGTGTTGAAGGGCAGACCGTGAACCAATTCCCGGCCGTTTCTCCGGTCGATCATGGAGCCGATGGTGCCGTTGTCATCGAAGATCACCTGCAGGAAGGGGGTGGTCAGACGGTTGCCCTCCATTCGGAAGGCGGTAGGTGCCTCGCAGGTCTGCTCGCTGCCGTGGAGGACGCAGGTAGACAGGGCCGGAACTTCCACATTGGAAACCGCCAGCATCTTCTTTCCGAACAGGTCCTCATAGCTCTGGGTTTCGTGGCCCTCAATGCCCGCAAACTGGCCGGACAGATGGAGGGTATCTCTTCTTTCAAAGGACAGAGGGTTCAGAAGCGTGAGGCTGCCGGCTTCGTCCTTGGTTTCCAGAAGATCCTGGGTCATCCGGTCGGCCTTCCGGATGGTCTCACGCACCACCCGGCGGGTCTCCTCATGGACGCTGTGGATGCAGGTGCCGGGCAGGATATCGTGGAACTGCCGCACCAGCAGGGTGTTCATCAGGGGCTCCACCGGGGTGCCGTCTGCTGGGATGCCCTTCTTCACGGCGTCACGAACCAGCGCAAATTCCAGATCATGCAGGGCAATTTCACAGTCCCGGTTGTTGCGCTTGATTTCCGACTGGTTGGTGAGGGTGCCACGGTGCAGCTCCAGATACATTTCATCGGCATAGATGCTGGGCTCCTTGATGGTATCTTCCAGCTGCTTCATGAATTGAGACACGGTCTGATAGCCGCTGCGAGGGGCGCCCTCCAGATCCTCCAGACGTCGGGCCATTTCCAGCATTTCAAACTCGGGGCCACCGCCGCCGTCACCACGACCGAAGGAGAACAGGCGCATGGAAGAAGAACCCTTTTCCAGAATCTGGTCGCTGCCGTCGGTCATTTCGTGGTAGGCCTCCGCAGAGGGGCCCATGTGGATGCGGTTCAGGTGGGTGAGGACCCGGGTTCCGTCCAGACCCTGCCAATAGAAGGAGGTATAGGGGAACTTGGTGGTGTCGCCCCATGCCATTTTGGTGGTCTGGAAATACTTCACTTCACAGCCCTTCATGATCTGGGGAATGGCGAAGGAATAGCCAAAGGTGTCGGGCAGCCAGAAGCTGTCTGCGGTGTAGTTAAAATACTTCCGGGTGAAGCGCTGCCCCCAGACAAACTGCCGGATGAGGTATTCGCCGCCGGTGAGGTTGCAGTCACATTCCACCCAGACACCGCCGTTGGGCTCATAGCGCCCCTCCCGGACCGCCTTGCAGATGCGGTCAAAGAGCTCGGGATTGTTCCGGCGGATAATATCGCTGTGGTAGGCGGAGGACTGGACGAACTTATATTCGGGATACTCCTCCATAAGGTTCAGCTGATTGGCGTAGGTTCTGGCGCACTTCTTTTCGGTCTCGCTGATGGGCCAGAGCCATGCGGTGTCCATGTGGCTGTGACCAATGAGGCCCACCCAGGGAGCGGAACCACTGTTCTTCTTGGCCAGCTGCTCCTTGAGATAGGGAGAAGCTTCCCGCAGCTTGCCCCGGAATTCCTCGTCCGTGCAGGCATCGGGGCTGTAGTACAGGGTTCTGTGCACCTGCAGCAGGGCCTGATCCACCTCTGCCTTGCGGAAGGAATTGTCCGGCAGGGAGTTGCGCAGAGAAATGAGGGTCTTCAAATCAAACAGGAATTCCATCACTTCATCGTCACGCAGGCATACATCCAGAGAGCCGATGGGGAATATATAATTGTGCTCCTCGTTTTCAAAGGGCTGGGTGCCGGGCATATCATGGTATGCATAACATTCCAGGGCAAATTCAAAGGTCTGGCCTGCCTTGGCCGCCCCGGTGATCCGGTTGCAGTAGTGGTTTCCGTGGGTCACCTCCACATATTTGGCTGCGTAGTTGCTGTGCATGCGGCCATCCACCCACAGGGTCCCTTCATAGGCTCCGATGTGGTTATATAGATACAGCGCCTTTCCGTCATACTCCTGCGGAACCGTATACGAGCAGCGGAACCAGCCATATACGCCGTCACCGCCCCAGGTCCTGCTTTCCGGAATTTCCTTAAAAAGTCCTTCCACCGGGATCTCATGCAGGGGCGTTGTGGTCTCATACAGGCGCAGGCCCTGGGCCTGACCAATGGGCACAAACAAACGCTCCTGAAGCATCCCCGCCAGACGGTTCAGCTTTTCCAGAGTCTTTATCATACTATTGGGTGCTAACATGGTCCATTTCCTCCTTCTTCAGGGACACCGTGTGTCCGATATTTCGTTCACACGGAGATACCGTTGCTTTTCGGCTTTTTTCATTGTAGCACACAGGCACTGACATATCAACATCCTATATTTTTCCTCTTGAGATCGAGTAGGAGGCAACCCATTAGTTGAGTAGTCGACCTCTCACATCACCGTGTGTACCGTTCGGTACACGGCGGTTCAACCGCATAG
>JAHHRZ010000026.1 GCA_020025515.1 Oscillospiraceae bacterium
ATTCCTATTCGCTATTCTTTTTTTCATGTGTCACATATCATTGTAACACCTACAGCCGGTGGCGGGAAAAGGAAAAACTTTTTATTTACAGATCCCATAGATATGTGGTATGATAAACGACATGAATGTTGACAGACAGGAGTCGTTTTCGGCATGGAATATATCATACTGGATATGGAATGGAACCAGCCCTGGCCCGGCTCTCCTTCTGCACGACGGCCTTTGCCGGTGCAGATCCGCGGGGAGATCATTCAGATCGGGGCGGTGCGCCTGCTGACCGATCAGACGGTGGCCGATGAATTTCAAATTATGATTCGGCCCAAGGTATACCGCCGGCTGAATAAGCGGGTGTCTAAGCTGACGGGGATCAAGGAGGTCCGGCTTCGTGAGGAAGGGGTGCCCTTTCCGGAGGCTATGGAGCGGTTTCGGAATTGGTGCGGGGAAGACGTGGTGTTTCTCACCTGGGGATTCGACGATATTACCATTCTGCGAGAAAATCTGGCGCTCTTTGGCCTGAATACAGACTGGACAAACCGCTGGTATAATGCGCAAATGATGTTTAATGCCCAGACAGACGGCTCCAATGCCCAGAAGGCCCTGAAGACGGCCATGGAAATTTTCGGAATCACCCCCAGCCGTCCGGCTCATGACGCCTTGGGAGATGCCTACCACACCGCCCTGATCTGTGCCAGATTGGATTTGCACAAGGGGATTCGGGAGTATGAAACCGCTCTCAAGGAGCACGAAAACGGGTTCCATGGGGCGGAGCTTCCCGGCTGCCTGGGACGTCATGTATATTATGGCCTGGAGAACAAGGAAGAGGCCCTGAAGCAGATGGCAGGCAGTGAGAATCTCTGCCCCCAGTGCGGCAAGGAGATGACCTGCAGCCGCTGGTTCTCCCAGCCGGGCCGCCGGTATATGACCATGGCCCAATGTCAGGAGCATGGGGATTATCTGATTCGGGTGCGCCTGTCCCCGGAGGAAGGCGGTACTGTGCGTGTGAGCCGCCTGGTCTACAAAGGGGACTCCGATGCGGCACGGGCCTATACTCAGAGGGCGGAGCGCGCGGAACCGACCCGGCCCTCCCGCCGCCGCCGCCGTCGCTCAGCCAAGAAGCTGGCGGGACAGGAGCAGGAAGCACAGCCTCAGACGGAAGAATAAAGCGCAGCAGCTGCCTTGCAGAAATGTAAGGCAGCTTTTTTTGTGCAGGCAAAAATTTTCTTGACACTGCATACTATGTGTTGTATAGTATTATGCGGAAGGAGGTATACGATGGATATTCAGCTGAAACGAGGACTCCTGGATGTATGCGTTCTGGCTGCAATCAAAAGCAGGGATTCCTATGGGTATCAGATTGTGAAGGATATCAAGCCCTTTGTGGAAATATCAGAATCGACCCTTTATCCCATTCTCCGCAGATTGGAAAGCGCGGAGTTTTTGACCGTATATGCAGTGGAACACAATGGAAGACTTCGGAAATATTATCACATTACCCCATTGGGACGAAAGCGAATCGGGGCATTTAAGGAGGAATGGAAGCAGATCCAGTCCATCTATAAATTTGTTGTGAGGGAGGATGCAAACAATGACCAAACATGAATTTCTTTCGGAACTGCGCCAGCGTTTGTCTGGGCTGCCGGAAGAAGACATCCAGAAATCCGTTGACTATTATAGTGAAATCATAGAAGATCGGATGGAAGACGGCATTTCGGAGGAACAGGCCGTGGAGGCAATGGGATCTGCGGCTAAAATTGCCAATCAAATTCTGATGGATACGCCTCTGCCCAAACTGGTAAAGGCAAAGGCGAAAACAAACCGTGCTCCGAAAGCAGGGGAAATTGCGCTGCTGATTTTAGGCGCTCCCTTGTGGCTGAGCCTGCTCTTTGCGGGAGTGGTGACAGTTTTTGCCATATATGTCTCCATTTGGGCAGTCATTGCGTCGCTGTATATTTCGGTGTTGGCCCTGGGAGTGGGGGCGGTAGGCAGCGTGGCCGGATTTGTGGCACTGATTGTCCGGCAGCATTTTGCGCAGGCAGTGTTGTGTCTGGGGACGGGCCTCATGATGGCGGGAGTCGGAATCCTGTTTTTCTTTGGATGTGGACTGATTACCAAGGGAATTATAGTGGGGAGTAAAAAAGTTTTGACGGCTGTCAAGTCCTGCTTTATCAGGAGGGGGAAAGAAGAATGAACAAGGTTAAAAAAACGGCATTGCTGGTGGCGGCGGTTCTGATTGTGGCGGGATTGATTCTCTCAATCGGTGCGATGTCTTCTGTAAGCTTTGATGTAACAAGGCTTGATACCACGAAGATCACAACGGAAACCCATGAGGTAAAAGAGGATTTTCAAAATATACGAATCTCAACGGATGTATATGATGTGCAGGTGCTGCCTTCGAAGGATGGCCAGTGCAAGGTGGTCAGCACCGAAGAAACAAATCTTCGTTGTTCGATTTCCATAGAAGACGATACCTTGGTCATTGAGCAGATCGACCGGCGTAATTGGTGGAAATACATCGGGTTTCATTGGCGTCAACGGGAGCTGCGGATTTATTTGCCGAAAACCGAATACGGAGAATTTACAATGGATTGCGTCAGCGGGGATGTGAAACTTCCGGAGGATTTCACCTTCACAGAAGTTTCGCTCTCCAACACCAGCGGAGACATGGAGATCGGCGCAGAGGTAACCGGGACGCTTTCTGTTGAAACCCTGAGCGGAGATTTGGAACTGCACAACATCACGGCAAAGAATGTAGACCTCCAAACCGTCAGCGGGGATATGGAATGTTTCCGGGTGATTGCCCAGGAGCAGATGCAGATGGAAAGCACCAGCGGAGAAATCAAGCTGAAGCAATGTGATGCCGACACCCTGTTTTTTAAGACCGTCAGCGGGGATGTGGAGGGCACGCTGCTGTCGGGAAAAGTATTTGACGTGGATACCGTCACCGGCGATGTGAAGGTTCCCACATCCGGCCAGGGCGGAATGTGTCAAATTGAAACAATAAGCGGAGATGTTAAGATAGATACCGCAAATTAAACAGCAATTTTCAATCCAATGCCGATGATCGGGGAAAAACCGATCATCGGCATTTTGTTTTGCTCAATGTTTACATAGCTTAACTAAATCTTTGCAAAATCAAGATTGGAGATTTAACAGATTCTTTTTATAATAGTTCCTGTCCGATGGTTCTGAAAGAACCGAAAATAAAATGGATGTAACGTAGAAAGGAAATGCAAACGATGAATGTTTGGAAAAAGATGGCGGCGTTTGCCATGGCAGGTCTCATGAGTGTGAGCCTGTTTGCGGGTTGTGGAAAGACAGAAAACAATAAGATTACCGTAGTGTCCAGAGAAGAGGGTTCCGGCACCAGAGGCGCGTTTATCGAGCTTATGGGTGTGGAAACGGATGCGGGAGACCAGACCACCAAGGATGCGGAGATTGCCAACTCCACCTCTCTGGTGCAGAATACGGTTTCCGGCAACAAAAACGCCATCGGCTACCTGTCCTTGGGTGCTTATGACAGCAAGCTGGTAAAGGCAGTGTCAGTCGATGGGGTAGCCCCCACCGTTGAGAACATCAAGAAAGGCTCCTATGCAGTATCCCGTCCCTTCCTGATCTGCTATAAGGAAGAAAACCTCACGGAACTGGGCAAGGACTTTGTAAGCTTCATCCTCAGCCAGGATGGACAGAAGATTGTGGAAGAGAAGGGGTACATCTCTTCCGTAGACAATGCTGAGGCTTACACCGCTTCCGGCCTCACCGGCAAGCTGAGCCTGGACGGCTCTACCTCCGTGGGCCCCCTGATGGAGGTTCTGGCAGAAAAGTATCGTGAAGTCAACCCCGATGTGGTCATTGACATTCAGCAGACCGGCTCCGGCTCCGGTATCACCGCTGCCATTGAGGGCTCCTGCGAAATCGGTATGAGCTCCCGGAATCTGAAGGACGAAGAGATTGCCAAGGGTCTGACCCACACGGCCATTGCCTTGGATGGCATTGCAGTGGTTGTCCATAAGGACAATGGGGTGGATAACCTGACGCAGGAACAGATTCAGAAGATTTACACCGGAGAAGTCACCGCCTGGAATGAACTGGGCTAAGCACCATTGCAATCGGGGTGGGAAGCCACCCCGATTTTCTATACCATAAGGAAAGAGGGAAGATTATGGCAAAATTTCGGGAAACCGCCATGCGCTATGTGTTTTTGCTGTCGGCTGTCCTTTGCATCGCCTGTGTAGCCGTTATTTGTATGTATCTTCTGGGAAGCGGCATTCCCACCATGTTTGAGATTGGACTGGATAACTTTTTTGGAACCACCTGGCAGCCCGGAAATGGAAACTATGGTATTTTTCCGTTTATTGTGGGCTCTATCTATGTGACGGCGGGAGCAATCCTCATTGGCGTGCCCATTGGAGCGCTGTGCGCTGTGTATCTGGCTTGGTTTTGTCCTAAAAGACTGTATAAGGTTCTGAACCCTGCGGTGCGGCTCATGGCTGGCATTCCATCCATTATCTACGGCTTCTTTGGCCTGACGGTATTGGTTCCCATGATACAGTCTATGACCGGAACATCCGGTAAAGGCCTTTTGACCGCTTCTCTGCTTTTGGGTATTATGATCCTGCCCACCATCATCGGCACTGCGGAGCCTGCGCTGAGAGCGGTGCCCAGACCCTACTATGATGGCGCCCTGGCCCTGGGGGCAACCCATGAGAGAAGCGTTTTTTCCGTGGTGGTTCCTGCTGCCGGATCAGGCCTTATGTCCGGTGTGATTCTGGGAATCGGGCGGGCCATTGGAGAAACCATGGCAGTCATTATGATTGCAGGCAACCAGACCCGAATGCCGGGAGGACTTCTGGACGGACTGAGAACCATGACCTCCAACATTGTGCTGGAGATGGGCTATTCCACCGGTCTGCATCGTCAGGCCCTGGTGGCCACCGGCGTGGTGCTGTTCGTGTTTATCCTGCTGATTAACCTGTTGTTCTCTCTGGCCAAGAAAAAGGAGGGAACCGAATGAAAAAGTATTCTGGATTGGGGCGGTTTCGGGGTCATCCCATGGCATTGTTCCAATATCTTCTGGTTCATCTGGCAGCCATACTGACAGGTGGCACGGTGCTGGTGCTGGTGGGCTATATCCTGATTACGGGCATTCCCCATCTGTCTTTGGATCTGTTCGCGTGGGAATTTACCACAGAAAATCAGTCCATGATGCCTGCCATTGTCAATACGCTGTGCATGACCATTTTAACCTTACTGATGGCGGTGCCGGTGGGCGTGGGAGCGGCCATTTATCTGGCAGAATACGCCAAGCGGGGAAATGTTCTGGTAAAACTGGTGCGGCTTACGGCAGAGACGCTGGCGGGAATTCCTTCCATTGTCTATGGCCTGTTTGGATTTATGTTCTTTAATGTGACCCTTGGCTGGGGCTACTCCATGCTTTCCGGTGCGGTGACCTTGGCCATTATGGTGCTGCCTTTGGTGATGCGTACCACCGAAGAAGCACTGCATTCCGTCTCCGATACATTCCGGGAGGGATCCTTCGGTTTGGGAGCCGGAAAGCTCCGGACGGTATTTCGCATTGTGCTGCCGGCTGCCATCCCCGGTATCCTGTCCGGCATTATTCTGAGTATCGGAAGAATTGTGGGCGAGTCTGCGGCTTTGATTTTCACCTCCGGTTCCGGACGGGAAAACCTCAGCTTTATGACCCAGGATGGGTTCTCTCTGTTTGCACCGCTGTTCCAGTCCACCAGAACCTTGTCGGTTCATATGTACAATCTCATGAATGAGGGCCTGCATATGGATGAGGCACGGGCCACGGCGGTGGTACTGTTGGTTTTGGTGCTGGGAATCAATGCCCTGTCCAGTTATCTGGGCAAGAAGTTGACGAAAGGGAAAGAAATATGATTAAGATGACCATTGAAGATTTGCATCTGTATTACGGGGATTTTCATGCGCTGAAGGGCATTTATATGCAAATCCCCGCCAATGAGGTAACGGCCCTGATTGGCCCTTCCGGCTGCGGAAAGAGCACCTTGCTCAAGAGCCTCAACCGAATGAACGATTTGGTGGAAGGATGCCGCATCACAGGCTCCGTTCAGCTGGATGGACAGAATGTTTATGGAGATTTGGATGTAAATGACCTGCGCCGCCGGGTTGGAATGGTGTTTCAGAAACCCAATCCTTTCCCTATGAGCGTATTTGACAATGTGGCCTATGGTCCCCGAACCCATGGTACCCGGAACAAACGGAAGCTGGAAGAGATCGTGGAAAAAGCACTGCGTCAGGCCGCCATTTGGGACGAAGTGAAAGACCGTCTGCACAAGAGTGCGTTGGGTCTGTCCGGTGGTCAGCAGCAGCGGCTGTGCATTGCCCGGGCTTTGGCAGTGGAGCCGGAGGTGCTTTTGATGGATGAAAGCACCTCTGCACTGGACCCCATTTCCACAGGCAGAATTGAAGACCTGATTCTGGAGCTGAAAAAACAGTATACCATAGTCATGGTGACGCATAATATGCAGCAGGCCTTGAGAATTTCTGATAACACCGCATTTTTCCTTTTGGGCGATATGGTGGAGATGGACAAGACCCAGAAGCTGTTCACCATGCCCGGAGACAAGCGGACCGAGGACTATATTACGGGGAGGTTTGGATGATGAGGAATCGCTTTGACCGCCAGCTGGAGCATCTCCATGAAGATCTGGTCCATATGGGCGGACTGTGTAAAAATGCCATTGGGGAAGCCTTGGTTGCGGCTACCCAGGGGGACACGGAAATGGCCCGGAAGGCCATAGAAGACGACGCAAAAATTGACGATATGGAGCGCTCCATTGAGCGCCAGTGCCTGGATCTGCTGCTGCAGCAGCAGCCTGTGGCCCGGGATCTTCGGACCATTTCCTCGGCGCTGAAAATGATTTCGGATATGGAGCGGATTGGAGACCAGGCCACGGACATTGCCGAAATCGCCCGTTTTTTGCAGAACCGTCACGAAACCACCAACGAAACCCTGCACACCATGGGGGGAGCTGCCAGCAGCATGGTGGGACAGGCGGTGGACAGCTTTGTCCGCCGTGACATTGAGCTGGCCAGAAAGGTCATTGCAGATGATGATGTTGTAGACAGCCTGTTCGACCATGTGAAAGAACAGCTCATCGGCTTCATTGCCAAAAACCCGGGACAGGGAGCCTATTATCTGGATCTGCTTATGATTGCCAAGTATCTGGAGCGAATTGCGGACCATGCCACCAATATTGCAGAATGGGTGGTCTTTTCCATTACGGGAATCCACGAAGGATAAAAGACCACTGGAATTCTTTCTTTCAAGGGTGTATAATAGAGAAAAACCTTGAAAAGAGGAACGGACATGGAAGAGTTTGAAATCTTTGTGGAAAACATGACCAGCTGCGGCGGGGAAAAATACGCCAAACGGGAATTGATGGAGGTCACAGGGGAAAGCCCCGAAGCCTGCGTCAAAAAGCTGAGCCCCTGGCCCGTGATAGATGTCCGGAAAAACCAAGAGGGAGATTTGGTGTTTCTCTGCGGAGATTGCAACGGAAATCTGATTCGATATACCTTTACAGGCTGAAAAAACACTGTAAGTCCCAGAAACAGGACTTACAGTGTTTTTTCTGCGTTTGCAGCTTGCCGCTTCCGTATGTTCCGCCAGTTATAGAAGCCATAGCAGTCATTTCCAAAGAAAATGGCAAAGCACACAATCATGGGAAAGTAGGTGGAGTTTTCCTTGGTGGCCAGGGACCACAGAAGGATCAGCACCACATCATTGAGGCCGTAGGCCAGGGCATAGTAAGGGGAACGAAAGAAGGTCAGCATGGAGGCCACAAAGCTGGTGGCAATGGAAAGGGTGCTGAGGCCCAGATTTGCGGTGTGGAAATACTTCAATATAAAGTAAAACAAGGTGGTTGCAGCAGCGGCACCCGCCATAAGAAACACCACTTGTTTGGAAGAAACAGCAGATACCTGCACCTCATTTTTCCCTTCTTCATAGGGATTGCGAAACCAGGAAAGGGCAGCCAATACAGCCATGGGAGCAGTCATGCACAGATAGGTAATCATCTCGCCATAATAGCGGTAGGACAGAGAAACGATGGAGTATAACAGGGAAAAGGCCACGGAAAGCATCTGGCCCAAGGGGTCTCCCTTTGACAGAAATATCAGGGAGGTGACACCGATGAGAGAGGCCAGAAGGGTCATATAATTCTGCTTCGGCACACAGAAAAAGCTGATGGTAATGCAGCATAAAGAGCACAGCCAAATGCCCCATTCCAGCCTGGTCAGGGTCTTAAAGGGATTCTGATAGTGCTTCATGAGTTTGACCTCCCAAAAAATAAGCATCCACATACGCATTTTGCAAAAAGCTGATGCGCCATGAATGCTGCACTGCCAGGGGGCAATGTAAGGGTATTGTATCACAAAGGATTGAAATTCGTCAACAGAAATCAAAAGGGGCTGTGGATAAACCCTCAAACAGGACGCACCTGGAAGATGGAAATAAAACCACATAAAACACGGCAGTATCCGAACCCTCGGATACTGCCGATTCTTTATGAGCCTGAAGCAGCAGAGCCTCTTTTTGCGTGATTTACAGCTCGACCTCGGTGGCGGGCATGCGGGAGATGACACCAGCACACCGGGGACACAGACCCTCTTCGTTGGCCTGCTGGGAGTGCATCCAGCAGCGGGGGCACTTGGTGCCACGGGCATCGGCAACGCCGATCTTGAGCCCGGGGAAGTTCACACCCTGACCGCAGGTGGCATCGGCCTCAGGAGCCTCCACAGTGCAGGAAGATACAATGAAGATTTCGGACAGGTTCAGGTGACCCACTGCATCCAAAGCGGCCTTGGCGGCATCGTCAGAGGCTTCCAGACTGACATGGGCTTCCAGAGCTTTACCGATCCGCTTGGCGGCACGGGCGGACTCCAGAACGGCATTGACATCCTGACGCAGGCGGATGGCCACCTCCCACTTGGCCATGGCATCCACGTCCAGAGCGTACTGGTCCACATCCTGGGGCATCCGGTTCAGGAGGATGTTCCGGGGATCGTCGCACTGACGGTGGGGCATTGCCTGCCAGATCTCGTCGCAGGTAAAGGCCAGAATGGGGGCAAAGAGCTTTGCCATGGCGTCAACAATGAGGAACAGAGCGGTCTGAGCGGAACGGCGCTTCCGGCCTTGGGCATCTTCGCAGTACAGACGGTCCTTGATGATGTCCAGATAGAAGCTGGACAGCTCCACCACGCAGAAGTCGTTAATGGCGTGGGAGACCACATGGAATTCGTAGTTGTCATAGGCCTTGCGGCAGACTTTAATGAGTTTTTCCAGCTTGGTCAGTGCCCAGCGGTCCAGCTCTTCCATATCTTCAGGAGCCACCAACTGGTCGGGATCGAAGCCCTCCAGATTGCCCAGGCAGTACCGGGCGGTGTTACGGAACTTCAGATAGTTCTGGCTCAGCTGCTTGAAGATTTCCTTGGAGCAGCGCACATCGGCGTGATAGTCGGAGGAGCCGGCCCACAGACGAATGATGTCGGCACCGTATTCCTTGATGATCTGCTGGGGGTCAACGCCGTTGCCCAGAGACTTGTGCATGGCACGGCCCTCGCCGTCAACGGTCCAGCCGTGGGTCAGAATCTGACGGAAGGGAGCGCCCATTTCCAGAGCGCCAACGGCGGTCAGGAGGCTGGACTGGAACCAGCCGCGATACTGGTCTGCGCCTTCCAAATACACATCGGCGGGCCAATTCTGTGCATCGTCTCGACGCAGAGAAGCATAGTGGGTAGAACCGGAGTCAAACCAGCCGTCCAGCGTATCGGTTTCCTTCTCAAATTCCTTGCCGCCGCAGTGCTGGCAGGTGAGCCCCTGGGGAATCAGCTCCATGGCCTCTTTCTCGAACCAGATGTTGGAGCCATGCTCCCGGAAGAGGTTGGAGATATGCTCGATGGTCTCCTGGGTGCAGATGGGCTTGCCGCAGTCCTTGCAGTAGAACACGGGAATGGGCAGACCCCAGCGGCGCTGACGGGAGATGCACCAGTCGTTCCGCTCCCGGATCATGGATTCCATGCGATCCTTGCCCCACTGGGGGAACCAGCGGACCTCCTGGCAGGCGGCCACGGCCTGATCCTTGAAGGAGTCTACGGAGCAGAACCACTGGGGCGTGGCACGGAAGATAATGGGGTTCTTGCAGCGCCAGCAGTGGGGATAGGAGTGAACCATTTCCTCTGCGGCAAACAGGGCGCCGGATTCCTTCATGTCAGCCAGAATGACCTCGTTGGACTGCGCATAGAACATACCGGCATACTTACCGGCATCTTTGGTCTGATAGCCCCGGTCATCCACAGGAACAATCAGGTCTACATCATACCGGCGGCAGGTCTGGTAGTCGTCTGCACCGAAGCCGGGGGCGGTATGGACACAGCCCGTACCGGAATCCATAGTGACATAGTCGGCGGTGACCATCAGACTGGTACGCTCCAGGAAGGGGTGCTGTGCGGTCATGTATTCAAAGAACTTGCCGGGGAAGGAAGCAATCTCGCGATACTCCTCCACGCCGCCTTCCTTCATGGTCTTTTCTGCCAGAGCCTTGGCAACGATATAGCGCTCCTTGCCTGCGTCCAGAAGGACATATTCCTCTGTGGGATGGAAGGCGATGGCCAGGTTGCCGGGCAGGGTCCAGGGGGTAGTGGTCCAGATGATGACATAGGTGTTTTCGGTGCCGCCAAACTCCGCCAGCTTGCCC
This sequence comes from Oscillospiraceae bacterium, assembly GCA_020025515.1. GTDB lineage: Bacteria > Bacillota > Clostridia > Oscillospirales > Oscillospiraceae > Faecousia. Next base: position 10,740 of record JAHHRZ010000026.1, read on the forward strand.
TGATCGTCCTTCACGGCGAACTTGACATAAATGGAGGTGCACTTGTCGTCGGCATATTCGATTTCTGCCTCTGCCAGTGCGGTTTCGTCCTTGGGGCACCAGTACACAGGCTTGAGGCCCTTGTAGATATAGCCCTTCTGGAACATTGCGCCGAAGATCTTTACTTCCTCAGCCTCAAATTCCTTGTTCATGGTCTTGTAAGGACGCTCCCAGTCGGCCACCACGCCCAGGCGCTTGAAGCCCGCCATCTGGCGGTCAATGTAATCCTGCGCAAATTTTTCGCAGGCGGAACGGAACTCAGGCACAGGCATGGTCTTATGGTTCAGCTTGTTTTTCTTGATGATGGCAGACTCAATGGGCATACCGTGGTTGTCCCAGCCGGGGGTATAGGGGGTGTAGTAGCCCTCCATGGCCTTGGAACGGACGATGAAGTCCTTCAGGGTTTTATTGAGGGCGTGGCCCATGTGAATATCACCGTTAGAGAAAGGGGGGCCATCATGCAGAATGAACCGGGGGCAGTCCTGATTCTTTTCCAGCAGGGCCTTGTACAGATCCAGTTCGTTCCACTTCTCCAGCATACCGGGCTCCCGATTGGGGAGGCCTGCCTTCATGGGGAAGGAGGTCTTAGGGGTGATGATGGTATTTTTGTACTCCATTAGGGGATACCTCCAAATATAAAATTTCATGTAAATTGGTATTTCGTTATAAAAGGAAAGCGCCTTTGTCTCTTGACCAAAGAGACAAAGGCGCACAAACCTCTGCGGTACCACTCTCATTCCGGATCGTCTCCGGCACTCGTAGGGCGCTGTATCGGGCGCTCACCCGGCCCCATCTACCAGAAAAAACCTTCGGGGGGCTGCTCCGAGGGGATACGGTCTGCCGCTGCCTGCTGCCTTGCACCGACCGGCAGCTCTCTGGTGGCAGGGAAGGCATGCCGCCTGTCCTCATCTGCGCATGGGAATATGAAAATTACCGCTTATTGGGGTCGTAGTTCTTGCCGAACTGCAGATTGGTGAAACGGCTGGTAACAGCGTCAGACACGGAAGGGCGGGGGGACACAGGGGCGGAATCCACAGTGGTGCCCACCAATTTTTCCAGACTTTCAGCGATCTCCTTGGCGACTTCATCCTCACTTTCGGACTGAGCAGCGGGAGCGTTGGAATCTGCGGTTTCGGCCTTGAGAGCCTCCAGCTTGCTCAGGATCTCCTTGAGCTTCTCCTCCATGGACTCAATACCCTGACGGGCAGTGGCCTTGGCGGCACTGAGCTGGGGATCATCGGCAGGGGCCATGGGCTTGGCACCGTGTACAATGGCACGGCATTTGGCTTCGGCCTCCCGGATCATGTTGTCGCAGGTCTGCTGGGTGGCTCTGAGAGCCTCCTTGGCGTTGCTTTCATTCTGACGATACTCTTCCAGCTTTTCAACCAGAACGCGCATCTTGCTTTTCAGCGTTGCATTTTCCTTGTACAGGGTTCCGTAGTCCTCCAAAAGAGGCTCCAGAAACTCGTCCACGGACTCCATGTCATAGCCACCGAAGACGGCTTTGTCAAAGGAAATCTGCTCTAATTGCTGCGGTGTAAACATAGTATGTCCTTCTCCTTATCGATTATAAGTACATGCCGTTGTTTTCCAGTTCCTCCACCAGATCCCCCACGATCTCAACATGATAAGGGGTGATGATGTAGGCAGAAACGGCAACCTTTTTGATCTTGCCGTCCAGGGCATAGGCACAGCCGGAGAGAAAATCCACCAGGCGGCGGGCAATGTTCTTGTCGGTATTCTCCAAGTTCAGGAGAACAGCATGCTTGCTGCGCAGATGGTCGGCAATCTCAGAGACATTCTCAAAACGCTCAGGTTTTACCAGGACCACCTGGAGCTGACTGTTGCTATTCATGTTCACCACACGGTTATTGGAGTCCCGGCGGTTGTCGACGGAAGCGGCGGAAGCGAATGCGGGCTCGTGGGAAGTAGTGCGGCGGGCAGCCCGGGGAGCGGGCTCTTCTTCTTCCTCTTCTAAGGTCTCGTCATCGTATTCATCGAAATCATCTTCGTCATCGGCGTAGGGCTTTGTCAGCTTCTTCAGTTCATCCAGAAATCCCATGTTGGTTTTGTCCTCCTAATATCTATTCAAATCATACGGGATGATAGTTGCGCGGTCCAAATATAGCGGTGCCCACGCGCACCATGGTACTGCCGCAGGCAATGGCGTCCTCGAAATCGTTGGACATTCCCATGGACAAGTGCACCATAGAGACATTATCGTATTTTTTCCCCCTTATGTCAACAAAAAGGTTGTACATTTCTGAAAAAAATTGAAAATTCTCTCCCGGATGGGTACTGATGGGGGGAATTGCCATAAGTCCCAGCGTTTTCAGGTGGCGATATTTGCCAAATTCGTCAATAGTCTCCAAAAGGCTTTGGGGAGTAAAACCGGATTTGCTGTCTTCGTTTCCGATATTCACTTCCAAAAGGATATTTTGACAGATGCCTTGTCTGGCGGCTTCTTTTTCCAGGGCCTCCAAAAGCCCCGGACGATCCGCACTTTGGATCAGATCCACATGGCCCACTACCTGGCGGACTTTATTGGTCTGCAAGTGTCCGATGAAATGCACCGGTGCACCTTCATAGGCATTCTGAGCGGATTTTTCTACCAGCTCCTGGACCCGGTTTTCTCCACAAATGTCTACACCGGCGGCAATGGCTGCCCGAACGGCTTCGGCATCATTCATCTTTGTGGCGGCGCACAGAGAGATGCAGGCAGGGTTCCGTCCCGCTTTCTGGGCAGCCAGTCGAATTTGCTCCCGAATGTGAGCTACATTTTGAGCAATGTGTGTCATGTGCTTTCCACAACCTTTCCATCAAATAAGTTTTCGGTATCCAGCAGAATGCGATCCTCCGGCCAGAGATTTTGCGTGGTGCTCTGATCCAGAGCTGCGATATAATTATCTCCGGTGTCATAGATGAGCTGCACATCTTTCCATACGGCTTTGCCGCTGACCAGTACATAAACACCGGCGGTGTTGGATTCCTCGTCATAGCACACAGCTTCTTTGGGGATCCGCAGACCTTCATAGGAGCGGAAGACCACATCGGCCTTTATGGTCCGCAGATTTGCCACATCAAAGAGCCGGTTGGGAGAAGTGAGAACCAAAAGACCTGTTTCTTCGCCGCTTCGGTCTACCCGTACCACCGACATCTTCAAAGGTGCGGTGCTGTCTCCTGCCAGATGTACGGTGAGGGTGTCACCGGTATGGATGTCCTCCAGATACCTGCGTTCCACCAAAGTGGCATAATACCACTGATTGGAGTCAATGAGGCGGCCTGCCGCATTGACGGGAGCGGAGGTGGAATTGCGCTTTTCCCAAAGCGCCTGAAAAGCCGAAGGATCAATAGCTTCCAGAACATCCGGGGTCAGAAGGGTTTCAAAGCCGTCAGCTTTGGAAGAATAGTAGCCCGGTTTTTTTACCGTGACAATGGCGGTATCTGTGGCGGCTCCGGCCTGCATGGTGCCAAGCTCGGTTTCCAGTCGCTGGATTTCGCTTTGCAGGGCAGCCGTGCTGCTGCCGCCTGCTGCCTGATTCAGAACCAGGGATTTGAGATTACGGCCTGTTTCCGCAGCAGCGGTGAACTGTCCCCGCCCCAGAAGTGCGGCATACACGGTAGACGTTTCACTGATCTGGGCATCGATCTGGCTGCTGCTGGTGAGCTTGCCTTGATAGGATACCGCAAGCTTCAGCTGGGCCAGGTTCTCTTGCAGCTGCTGAATCTTCTCCTGCCGCTCCCAGGCGGCATTGGAGGCCGTGCTGATGGCTACCTGAGCGCCTGCGGCCACCTTTTCCCCTTCTTCCCGGGTGGGGATCATCATGGCGTAGGGGGCATCAATCACGGCTTCCTGCCGAACCACAAAGCCCTCCGTGCTGACGCCTTCGGAGGTGGCATATACCACGGCCTGGGTGGTGCGAACGCCTGAGGAGGCGGCAGAGAGGATGTTATACACGATATAGCTGGAAACCATGATGGTGAGAATCGTTATAATCAGCTTTAAGTATTTGTTACCCTGTTTCATGGCAGTTCCTTTCTTCCTGGTGAAGAGACAATGGGCAGATTTGACAAAATACGACTTATGGGGTGGTACATTGCCGGGATGATGCAAAATCATCCCGGCAATGCACGAAGCCCTTACTCAGGGCGCTTTTCTCCGATGGGACGCATGGGGACCATGGTGGAAATGGCGTGCTTATAGATCATTTGCTGACGGCCGTCAGAGGTAAGAACCACCACAAAATTATCGAAACCGGTGATGATTCCCCGAAGCTGAAAGCCGTTCATGAGGAACAGTGTCACAGGGATATGCTCCCTGAGCACCTGGCGCAGCATGGTATCTTGGAGATTGACAGATTCGGACATAAGTAGTTCCTTCTTTCTTTTAGGATACTTATATCTTATCATTTCCCCTTAGTCGAAAAAGGGAATATTCTGCCGTGCCATATAACAAAGTTCAGAAAATTCTGTGGTCAGGCTCCGTTTCAGCCAGCGGATTTCCGGATTTCTCCGAAACCAGGTGAGCTGCCGCTTGGCATAGCGCCGGGACGACTGCTTCAGATGGTCCGCAGCCTCGGCGCAGGTGCATGTTCCGTTGAGGTAATCCAGAAATTCCTTGTATCCAATGGCCTGAAAGGCGGTAGAGCCGGGGGTGAGGCCGGAGTCTAACAGGCTTTGAATCTCCTCCAGCAGGCCCTGTTCCAGCATCCGATCCACCCTTAGGTCAATCCGGCGATAGAGATCCGCCCGGTGGTAAAAATCCAGTCCCAGCCAACAGGGGCGGTAGCGGGGAGGGATCTGCTGGGTTTCCCAGTTGTGCTGCGTAAGAGTCTTGCCTGTTTCTCTGTAGACCTCCAAAGCACGGATGATTCGTTTTTCATCCGCAGGATGCAGCCGTTGAGCAGAGGTAGGGTCCACCTGCCGGAGCTCCTCCAAAAGAGGCTGGATGCCCTCTTCCCTGGCTCTGGCCTGAAGCTGCTGGCGGCAGCCTGTTTCGGGAATGGGGGCAAAGTCGTTGCCCCGCACCAGTGCATCCATATAAAGACCGGTGCCGCCTGCTAAAATGGGAACCTTTCCCCGATGCAAAATATCGTTCACAATGGGGGCGGCCAAGTCTGTGAACTTTCCCACCGACATGGGTTCTCCCGGCTCCACAATGTCCAGCATGTGATGGGGGATTCCCTGCATTTCTTCTTCGGTAGGCTTGGCGGTGCCGATGTTCATGCGGCGGTAGACCTGCATGGAGTCGCAGGAAACCACCTCGCCGTCCAGCTCTTTGGCAAGCCATACCGCCAGGTCTGTCTTGCCTGATGCAGTGGGGCCGGCAATACAGATCATTTTATCCATGTGGTGCCTCCTCAAGCCCGGCCGAACTGCCGCTCCAGCATCTGTCTGCTGAGATGGACGCAGATGGGGCGGCCGTGGGGACAGTATTTTAAATCTTCCCGGCTCAGCACCTGACGCACCAGAGCTTCTCGCTCCAGAGGGTCCGTGTGCCAGCCGGCTTTGATGGCGGCCTTGCAGGCCATGGTGTGCAGAATGTTGTCCCGGATGGAGTCCCGGTCCTCCCGGCGTCCGGTGAGAAGATCCTGGGCCAGGTCGGCAAGACATTCCGCTGCCTGGCTGGGGGTAATATCCATGGGAATCTGACGAAGCAGCAGGGTTTCTTCACCGAACACCTCTACTTCATATCCCAATTCTGCCACAAGAGCTTTTTGCGCCAGAATCTCGGCGGTGCCTTCGGCACCCAGACGGCATACCTGGGGTTCCAAAAGACTTTGGGAGGCGATTTCCTGCTTTTGCGCCCGGAGCTTTTCAAACAGCACCCGTTCGTGGGCGGCGTGCTTGTCAATAAGGAAGGCATCGTCTCCCTGCTGCACTACAATGTAGGTATTGAATAGTTCGCCCAGAACGGTAAAAGATTGCGCCTCCGGCATGGGCAGGATGACCTGTTCCGGCTCTTCACAATGGGGCAGAGCGTCCGCAATGGGCTGAGGCTCCTTTGTTTCTGCGAAATCCTCCACAGGGACAGGGGCTTTGGAGGGGATTGTCACGGGGCCGGAGGCCGGTTCGTCAGAAGGAATCCGGGGAAGATCCAGTGATTCTTGGCGGGGCAGGGGAGAATGTGAGACAGGCGCCTGTGTTACGAAAGAAGAGGAAGGCTCCACAGGAGCGGGTTTCGTGGTGGGGATCATCACAGGCTGTGACAGGCGCATGGCCTCCAGCACCGCCTGTGCCTGCTTTGGCTCCGGCTTTGGGGCGTGATTCAGAATGTTGGTAAATTCCTTGTATTCCTGCACATTCATGGTGCGGAAGGTGCTTTCCGGCTTGGGCTGAACGGGAACGGCCCCGGAAGCCTTTCCCAGATGAAGATCGGGTCGGTCCTGGGTCTTGTTCAGGGCGGCCAGAACGCCATAGTGGACGCAGTCAAAGGCCTCTCGCTCCGAAAGGAATTTTACTTCCGTTTTGGCCGGATGGACATTGACATCCACTCGGTTGGGCGGGAGGTTGAGATGGAGTACACAGGCGGGGAATTTTCCCACCATGATCTGGTTCCGGTAGGCCTCCTCCAGAGCGGACTGGAGCAGTTTGGATTTTACAGGGCGGCCGTTGACAAAAAAGACCTGATGGGTCCGGCTGGGCCGGGACTGGGTGGGTTTGGAGACGAATCCGGTGACGGTGTTTTTCTCCCAGTGGCTTTCTACGGGAATCATGGCCGCAGCCTCCCGTCCGTAAACGCCGGCCATGGCAGACAGGAGCTGTCCGTCGCCGGGGGTATTTAGAAGTTCTTTCCCGTCTTTGAGGAAGCGGATGGCAACTTCCGGATGGGCCAAAGCTTGCCTCTGTATGATACCGGCGGCGGCACCGGCCTCCACGGAATCCTGCTTCATAAACTTCATCCGGGCGGGGGTATTGAAAAACAGATCCCGAATGATGATGGTGGTGCCCTCCGGGCAGCCGGCTTCCGATTCCTGTGTAATGGTGCCGGCCTCCAGATGGAGGCTTACGCCCTCCACTTCGCCCCGGGTCTTGGTGAGAAGATCGATTCGGGATACGGAAGAAATGGCGGCCAGAGCTTCCCCACGAAATCCCATGGTGTCAATGGCACCCAAATCCTCCGCACAGCGGAGCTTGGAGGTGGCATGACGCAAAAAGGCGGTTCGTGCATCCTCCCGGCTCATGCCGCAGCCATTATCCGTGACACGCAGGAAGGTCATACCGCCGCCCCGAAGCTCCACCGTCACCTTGGTGGCCCCGGCATCTACGGCGTTTTCTACCAGCTCCTTCACCACGGAGGCAGGCCGCTCTACCACCTCACCGGCGGCGATCATGTTTGCAATATGGGGGGAAAGCCGGATGATGTTCGCCATAAGATACCTCCTTTTCAGACGAGAACGCTGAAGGCTACAGCGTTGATGATGGTATGCATTAAAACGGGGGCCATGATGGTGTCAGCCTTTTCATAGGCCCAACCCAGAGCAATGCCTGCGGGGAGGTAGCTCAGAGTGTGAATGAAAAGATCGGTTGCGGGATATGTGCCGATATATCCATATACATGGAGAAAAGCAAATAAAATGGTGGAGATTATATAGGCGGCCAGTCTGCTTTTCTGGAAGATTCCCCGGAAAATAAGGCCCCGGAAAATACATTCCTCCGCAATGGGAACCAGCAAGACGGTGCCAATCAGGATAACGGTGGGATTCACCCGGGCCATATCCGCAATAGAGCGGTCGTTGATGTTTTGATATACAGGCTGCAAAAAGCGGACGCACAGGGAAATGAACCAGCCCATGGCTCTGTACATCACCAGACCCAGAACCACTGCCTCTACAAATCCCACAAAGCGTTTGCGGATCTGAACCAGCGACCGTCCGAGAAAGCGGTGATAAACCAGAATGGTAACCAGAAAATTCATGGCCCAGAAAATCCCGTTGAACCATACCACACGGGCAGGTGTATTCATAGGCCAGTTCATAAACCGAAACAGGAATTGCAGGAGCGGTGCCAGAAAGACCAGCTGCAAGGGCACATACAGCCAGCCCAGAACCAGCTCCCGGGTGGACATAGAGATGGATAATCGTTTTGATTCGTTCATAGGCTTCTCCGAATATTACAGCATCTGCTTCAGCCGATACAAGGTGTTCAGAGCTTCGATGGGGGTGAGGGTTTCCACGGAAATCTTCTCCAGCTCCTGACACAGGGACTGGGCAGTCATGTCCAGCATGGAGACCTGATCCGGCTCTGTTTCTGCTTTTGGGGCGATTTGCCCGGGGACCTGGGATTCCAGCTCCTTGAGAAGCTGTCTGGCCCGGGTGATGACGGAAGCGGGGAGGCCCGCCAGGTTGGCAACCTCTACGCCGTAGGATTCATCGGCTGCTCCGGGAATGATTTTGCGGAGGAAAATCATTTGAGTTCCACGCTTTTTTACGGCAATATTATAATTTTTCACATTGGAAAGCTGGTCTTCAATGTCACTCAGCTCATGATAGTGTGTGGCAAAGAGAGTCTTGGCTCCCAGCTTCCGGGGGTTGGCGGCATGCTCCAGCACGGCCCGGGCAATGGCCATACCGTCAAAGGTGGAAGTCCCTCTTCCGATTTCGTCCAGAATCAGAAGGCTTCTCGCTGTGGCATGCTTCAAAATCTGGGCAACCTCATTCATCTCTACCATAAAGGTGGACTGCCCGGAGGACAGGTCGTCACTGGCACCGATCCGGGTAAAGACCTGATCCACAATGCCCAGCCGGGCAGACCGGGCCGGGACAAAGGAGCCCATCTGGGCCATAATCACAATCAGGGCCACCTGACGCATATAGGTGGATTTACCTGCCATGTTGGGGCCGGTAATAATGGCAACCTGGGTCCCGTTGATCCCCAGCTCCGTGTCATTGGGGACAAAGAGGCTGTCTTTCAGCATCTGCTCCACCACGGGATGGCGTCCGTCCGTGATTTGAATTTCCTGCCCGGATGTAATTTCCGGGCGGCAATAGCCACGCTGGGCGGCTACGGCGGCCAGGGAGCACAGCACATCTGCGGCGGCAACCGCAGTGGCGGTGTCCTGCACCCGCTGGGACTGCTTTGCCACAAAGTCCCGGAGACGGACAAAAAAGTTATATTCCAGGGTGGTGATCTGGTCTTTTGCGGTTAAAATGGTGGATTCCAGTTCCTTTAACTGGGGCGTGATGTAGCGTTCGCAGTTTGCCAGGGTCTGCTTGCGGATATAGTCTTCCGGAACTTGCTCTTGAAAAGATTTGGAGACTTCAATGTAGTATCCAAACACACGGTTATATCCTACTTTCAAGGTGCGGATTCCGGTGCGTTCCCGTTCCTTGGCCTCAATGCCGGCAATGGTTCCGGTGCCGCCGTTCATAATATCACGGATGCGGTCGATCTCCGGATCGGCACCGGGACGGATGAGACCGCCTTCTCGAATGGTGAAGGGGGGATCATCTACCAATGCTTTGGTGATGAGATTGTGGCAGTCCTGCAAATCGTCTATTGCGTCGGCGATGCGCTGCATCAGGGGGCTGTCCAGACGACTGATCTGCTGCTTTAATTCCGGCAGAGGGGTGCAGCCCTGGGCCAGACTGAGAAGGTCCCGGCCGTTTGCGGAACCTGTAATCACCCGGGCCATGACACGCTCTAAATCGGTGATTTGCCTGAGACAGTCCTCCAGCTCACCGCGGATCACAGGGTTTGCCACCAATTCCTCCACCGCACTTTGACGGCGATTGATTTCGATTGGGTCCAGCAGGGGCTTTTCCAGCCAGGAGCGAATCAGACGGCCGCCCATGGCGGTTTTTGTCTTGTCCAGCACCCCCAAAAGGCTTCCGCGCTTGGATTTATCACGAAGGGTTTCTGTCAGCTCCAGATTTCGCCGCGCGGTGAGGTCCAATTCCATGAATTGGCCTGTGGTATAGAATTCCAGATGACGAATATGGGACAGATTGCTCTTCTGCACATCCTTTAAGGTGCGCAGCAGGGCACCGCAGGCGGCGATAACCTCCCACTGGCCGCTGATGCCCAGACTCGCCAGATCGGTACCAAAGTGCTGTTCCAGAGCTTCGGCGGCTTCCTCTTCCTGAAACAGTGCGTCGTTTCCAGTGGTTACGCAGCATTCCAGCCGTTTATAGAGGGTGGAGAGAATCTCTTCATGTTCCGTTTCACCGCCCCGAATCACCTCTCTGGGGGAGAAACGGCCCAATTCGGCAGAAATTCGGCTGGGGCCCTCGGCACCTTCCGCAGCGGTGGCATAAAAGACACCGGTGGAAACATCGCAGAAACACAGACCGTACCGACCCGCCTGCCCATACAGACAGGCCATATAGTTGTTCCGGCTTTCGTCCAGCATGGAGCTTTCCGTCACGGTGCCCGGGGTCACAATGCGGACAATGTCTCGCTTTACCAACCCTTTGGCAGTGGCAGGATCTTCAGTCTGCTCGCAGATGGCGATTTTGTAGCCCTTAGCCACCAGTCGTGCAATATAGCTTTCCGCGGAGTGGTAGGGGACGCCGCACATGGGAGTCTGATCCTCCTCTTTTTTGCCCCGGTCCCGGGTGGTGAGGGTGAGGTCCAGCTCTTTGGAGACCAGCTTTGCATCCTCGTTGAACATTTCATAGAAGTCCCCCAGACGGAAGAACAGCAGACAGTCCTGATTCCGGGACTTGAGTTCCAGATACTGCTTCATCATGGGGGTAAGTTCAGTGGCCATGGCGTTACTCTCTTTCTATTACAGGCGTTAAATTACTCGTTCAGCTCTCCGATGAGGCTCCAAGTATTGGAGCCGGTGATGGTGACATTGCGGAACTGACCTATGAGGTCCGGGCTTCCTGCCAGACGAACCAGACGGCCGCCTTCGGTTCTGGCGGTGAGCAGATCGCCGTCTGTGCCGTCAATCAGGACCCGGCAGGTGGTTCCGATATAGGCTTTGTGCCGCTGTTCGGAAATGCTGTTTTGCAGGGCACAAAGTCTGTCAAACCAGGCGTTTTTCTCTGCTTTGGTGGCGGGGTCGGGAAGCTCGGCAGCAGGGGTGCCGGGG
>JAHHRZ010000027.1 GCA_020025515.1 Oscillospiraceae bacterium
TACCTCCACCTTGGCAAGGTGGCGCTCTACCGGATGAGCTACACCCGCGGAACAGTTAAAATTATATCACCTTTTTCAAAAATGTCAATAGGTATTTTTCTAAAAATGAAATTTTATGGCACGAGGAAATAAGATGTCCCCGGGACTGTCTGCATGGGGCAGTCCCGGGGCTTGCTGCGGGTTAGTTTTTGTCTCCGTACTGGAGGGTATAGAGCTGATAGTAGCGGCCTTCCTTGCGCAGAAGCTCCTGATGGGTGCCCTGCTCTACGATCTGCCCCTTGGACAGAAGAATGATGTTGTCGGCATGTTGGATGGTGGACAGGCGATGGGCTACAATGAGCATGGTACCGATGTTTTTCATCTTTTCCAGAGAATCCTGAATCAGAAGCTCCGTCTCGGTATCGATGTTTGCGGTGGCTTCATCCAGAATCATCACCGAAGGCTGATGGAGAATGGTTCTGGCAAAGGACAACAGCTGCCTCTGACCGGCGGAAAAGTTGTTGCCCCGTTCCCGGACAACCTCATCCAGGCCATAATCCAGCTTATTTATGAAGGAATCTGCATTGACATACCGGCAGGCGTCTTTGATTTCCTCTTCCGTAAAGGAATCCTCTCCCAGAACCAGATTGCTGCGGATGGTACCGGAGAACAGGAACACATCCTGAAGCATCTGACCAAAGTGGCGGCGCAGAGACGAAATTTTGATGGTTCGGATGTCCACACCGTCAATGAGGATCTGACCCTTCTGGATGTCATAGTTGTGGCAGATGAGGGAAAGGATGGTGCTTTTTCCGGAGCCTGTGGAGCCTACAAAGGCTACGGTTTCGTTGGGAGCAACATGGAAGGACACATCCCGCAGCACCCATTGATCCGGCTCATAGGCAAACCATACATGCCGAAACTCAATTTCTCCCCGGATTTCTTTCAGCTCCACGGCTCCCTCCTGATCAACTACCTGAGGGGCTAAGTCCAGAATAGAGAAGATCTTTTCCGCGGAAGCAAAAGCGGACTGGAGCAAATTGAATTGTTCTGCCAGTGTCTGAATGGGGTTAAAGAACTTGGAGATATACAGGTAGAAGGTGACTACAGTGCCGCTGGTGATGCTCTGGCCCAGGAACACAATGCCGTCAATATAACCCTTGCCACCCAGATACAGAAGAAACAGCACAGAGGAGATATAGAGCATATACACCATGGGGCGGAAAATGCCAAAGACAAAAATTTGATTTTGCTTGGCTTTTTTGAGGTTGTTGCTCTTTTCCAGGAAGTCGTCCATTTTCTGCTGTTCCCGGTTGAAGATCTGGGTGATCTTGATGCCGGAGAGGTTTTCGGACAGATAGGTGTTGATGTCGGTGGTACCGTCCTTGACCTTCCGATGGACCTTTCTGGTGAATTTTCGGAAAATCACCGTAAAGAGAATCAGGAAGGGCACAAAGCACAGCACCATAAGGGTCAGCAGATAGTTGACCATCAGCATGGCCGCCAAAACGCCCACGATGATAAAGAGATTCTTGGCCATGGTCACCAGGATATTGGTAAACATCATGGAAATGGCGTTGGTGTCGTTGGTCACACGGGTGACCAGCTTGCCTACGGGAATCTGGTTCAGCTGCTCATGGGACAGGCTTTCGATGTGCTGGAACAGATCCTGCCGGAGATTGGACAGGATCTTCTGTCCGGTTTTCTGAAGGATCATGGACTGGACATAGGTGCCGGCCATGGATACCAGCAAAAGACCGGCATAGAGGGCCACCCAGGTAAAGAGCTTCTTTAAGGGAAAGTCTGCTTTAATCATTTCCTCAATCTGACCTACAATGAGAGGGGAAAGCAGGTCATAGGCGATGGATAAGATCATGACAAAGAGAACGGCAAGGAAGCTTTTCCAGTAGGGCTTTGCATAGACCAGAAGCCGTTTCATAATTTCACTGTCCGGCATGTTCCGGTCAAAGCCCACGGCCTCTTTTTTATTTCGGATGCGGGCATAGGCGGCCACGAACAGAAGGGAAAAGACGCCGATAATGCCGCCCACAATCAGGATGGGTAAATACTCACGCACGTTCCACATCTCCTTCCTCTTCCAGTTTTTGCAGATCTACCATACGCTGATAATCCGGGCAGGTGTCATAAAGCTCCCGGTGGGGGCCGACAGCCACCACATGCCCGTCATCGATGAAAATGATCTTGTCCATTTGTTCAATGGTAGAGATCCGGTGGGCGATGAGGATGGTGGTCTGACCGGAGCGGGTGCTGCGCAGGTTTTCCAGGATGGTCTTCTCCGTCTTGGTATCTACGGCAGATACAGAGTCATCTAAAATCAAAATGGGGGCATTTTTCATCAAGGCCCGGGCAATGGAAATCCTCTGCTTCTGACCGCCGGAGACCGTGACCCCTCGTTCGCCCAGAACGGTGGAATAGCCCATGGAAAACTCCCGGATGTTGCTGTCCACATCTGCCAGAGCGGCGGCCTCTGCTACGGCGGAGTTGTCCAAAGCATCCACACCGAAGGCAATGTTTCGGGTGATGGTGTCACTAAACAGGAAATTGTCCTGGGGGACATAGGCTGCCGCCTGTCTCACCTGGCGGATGGGAAGGTCATTGATATCATGGCCATCCACAAAGATGGTGTCATCCGGCACATTGTAGGTTCGCAGAATCAAGTCCACCAGGGTGGTTTTGCCGGAACCGGTTTTTCCCACCAGACCGATGCTTTCTCCGGCCTTAATGTGGAACGAGATATCCTTGAGGACATCGGATTCTCCGTCGGGGTAGCGGAAGGTCAGATTCCGGAACTCAATGTCTCCGCTGACTTCATTCAGGGCCTGCACACCGGGCTTGTCTGTCACATCCTGTTTGGCGTCCAGCAGGGCGCTGATTCTCTTTAGGGAGGCTTTTCCCCGAGAGGTCATATCGATCAGCTCTGACACGGCCATGATGGGCCATACAATGGCGTTAAAGTAGCCGATGAATTCCATGAGCTGACCTGCATTGAAGGAACCTGTATGGACCAGATAGCCGCCATAGCCCAGAATGATGCAAATGACAGACTCAACGAATAAAGTTACCAGAATCCGCAGCAGAACAGAAGCCCGGGTGAATTCAATATTTGCCTTTTCATTATCCTGATTCAGTTTTTTGAAGGCCCATAGTTCCTTTCCTTCTTTTACAAAGGCCTTGACCACGGCGATGCCGGAAAAACTCTCCTGAGAAAAATCCGACAGTTTGGAAAAGGCGGCCTGCCGCCGATCCCATTTTTTAGTCATGTGCTTACCGATCAGGGTACTCACAAGCAGAAGCAGTACCATGGGGATCATGGAGAGGCCGGCAAGAAGATGATCCATGTTCCACATTTTGAACAGGGCCAGAGCTCCCAGAATGATGGCATCAAAGGCCATGATAAAACCGGAGCCAAAGCAGTCCTGCACGGTCTCCAGATCGTTGGTGAACAGGCTCATCAGGGTTCCTACTTTATTCACCTGATAATATTCCTGGGAAAGATCCTTGGCATGGTCAAACATCCGATTTCTCAGGTCTGTTTCCAGCTTAATGGCAGATCCGAAAATGCAGATTCGCCAGAGAAAGCGCCCCAGGACCATTACAAGAATAACGAACACCATCGGCATACAGATTCTGTCCAGCAGAAACTCCATATCGAAGGCCACAAGGGTTCCGTCAACCATTACCTGTCCATCATTGATGCCGTTGATGACCATTTGATACAGATTGGGGACGATCAGCTGTACAAAGTCTACCAGAGCCAGTGTGATAAGCCCCAGAAGCAGCCATCCGGCATAGCGCAGATAGTAGCGGTTGATGTGAGTACCGAATATCATGATTCCCTTCTCCTTTTCTTTTCCACAGAAGTCTATGGGTTATGAACAGCACTATTATAACTAAAAAATAAGAGGAAAGTCAATGAAAAACAATGTTTTCTGGATGAAATCACAAGACCAAACCAGAAAATCTGCGGTTTGTTTCTTGTGTTTTTATAAGGAGTGTGATAAAATGAAAGGCATATTTTATAGGAGGCAAAAGCATGGAGCTTGTGGATGTGTATGACAGCGATAAAAAACCGACCGGCCGGGTCCATCGGAGGGGAAAGCCCTTGGCAAAGGGGGACCGAATTCTGGTGGTTTGTGCATGGGTGACCGACGGGAATGGACATCTGTTGCTAACGCTGCGTGCACCGGAAAAGCCCTCGTGCCCCAACTGCTGGGAAAACTCCGGCGGCGGCGCTCTGGCGGGGGAGACCAGCCTGGAGGCCATCGCCCGGGAGCTTCGGGAAGAAACCGGAATCAATGCTCCCATGGATGCCTTTACATATATCGATACCTCTAAGACCTCCGATGCCTTTTTTGATTTGTACCATCTGGTTTATCCCATAGATCTGAAAGACCTAGTGCTCCAGCCTGGGGAGACGGTGGATGCCAAGTGGGTCACCTTGGAGCAGATGGAGGAAATGATTCAGGCAGGCGTTGTGGCAAGGCCCATTGCTCGCCGCTTTCATCGGCATAGGGGGTATCTGGAAAAGCTTGTATGGAAGAAAACGCCTTGACCAAGTCACTGGACTGTGGTAGAATTGTAGTCGTCTAAAATATCCTTTGGGGAGGAATTAACATGAATTATGCAGAAGAGTCTCTTCGCCTTCATAACCAGTGGAAAGGTAAGATTGAAGTTGTAGCAACGGTTCCCGTTGCAAGCAAGGAGGATCTGTCTCTGGCCTATACCCCCGGTGTAGCGCAGCCCTGCCTGGAAATCCAGAAAAACCCCGAAAAGTCTTATGATCTGACCCGCCGCCATAACCTCTGCGCCGTGATTACAGACGGCTCTGCGGTTCTGGGCCTGGGCGATATCGGCCCTGAGGCAGGTATGCCGGTGATGGAGGGCAAATGCGTCCTCTTCAAAGCCTTCGGCGGTGTGGATGCATTTCCTCTTTGCATCAAGACCAAGGATGTGGATGAGTTCGTCAACACGGTATATATGATTTCCGGCTCCTTCGGTGGTGTGAACCTGGAGGATATCGCCGCTCCCCGCTGCTTTGAGATCGAGCGGAAGCTGAAGGAAAAGTGCGACATTCCCATCTTCCACGACGACCAGCACGGCACGGCTGTCATTACACTGGCAGGTCTCCTCAATGCCCTGAAGGTGGTGGGCAAAAAGAAAGAGGATGTGAAGGTGGTCACCTCCGGCGCTGGCGCTGCGGCCATTTCCATTGTCCGTCTGCTTCTGTCTGCCGGCTTTCAGAATATTGTCATGACGGACCGGACCGGTGCCATCTATGCAGGTCGTGAGGGCCTCAACTGGATCAAGGAGGAGATGGCACAGATCACCAACCTGAACAAGGAGACCGGAAAGCTCTGCGATGTGATTCAGGGCGCTGACGTGTTCATCGGCGTTTCTGCACCGGGCACCCTCACCAAGGAGATGGTGCAGACCATGAATCAGGATGCCATTGTCTTCGCCTGTGCCAACCCCACCCCTGAAATCTTCCCGGATGATGCCAAGGCAGGCGGTGCGGCGGTTGTTTCTACCGGTCGTTCCGACTTTCCCAACCAGATCAACAATGTTCTGGCGTTCCCCGGCATTTTCCGTGGTACCTTTGATGTCCGTGCTTCTGATATCAACGAAGAAATGAAGATGGCGGCTGCAAAGGCTCTGGCGGATTTGATTTCCCCTGAGGAGCTCAATGCCGATTACATCATTCCCAAGGCATTTGACCCCAGAGTCGGCCCTGCCGTGGCCAAGGCTGTGGCTCAGGCCGCACGGGATACCGGTGTTGCCAGAATCTAAATCCCATGGAGTCTGCATGGTAAGGCGTGCAAATTCCGGTAATATCAATAAAGAATAATAGGAAAAGACCTGAGCGGCTTCTGTCGGCTCAGGTCTTTTTGCTGCAAAGAGAGGCCGTCTCTCAATGGCGAGACGGCCTTGTGCGTTTTATATATTCTTTGTCCAACCGCTCAGAAGCAGGCTGGGAATGGCCCAGAGGATCAGATACAACCCCAGATTGACCAGAGACATGATATCAGCGGCTCCCAGATAGGACAGGATAATCATGATTCCCAGCCCCATCACACCGCTGAGGATCCCAATGACTGTCCCCCACCGAACACTGGTGCACAGCGCTTTTGCCCCTGTCACCGACAAGGCAGTGGCGGCAAACCGGAAGTCCTGCACCATCACGCAGGGCTTGGCACGGCTGCCAGGGACTTTTTTTGCCAGTTCCATACGCAGGGCGGGAGATGGAAGCTTAAACTGGGCGGGGTTGATACGGAATTTAGAGCGGAGAAATTTTTCCGTAATCATGAAGTCATCGGCCGTGATGATAGGAGTCACTTTCTTGGCCGAGCCCAGACAGGCAAGGCCCTCGGTGGTACTGCGGGTGACCCCATAGTGCAGGGCGAAGACACCGCACAGGGTGCTGTCAATGGCCACATATACGGCCTGACTGACTCTGGTCCCTGCGGGCATTTCCACCCCCATGGACCCCATAAAGGAAAGCGAGCCAACCAGAACAGCGTCATCACCTATCTGCGCTCCGATTCCGTCCGTATCATATCGGTGGAGCTGAGTCACGGCATATCGTCTGGCACCGCGTATTTTCATCTGTTCATCAAAGATGGGGGCCAGAGTGTGACCGGCAGCGGAAAGAACTGCTGCTCCATAGGCAACGACCCGATCAGGGGTACCGCCTCCAAAGAACTTCATCCCATTTAGCTTTAAATTGTCCTTGGGGAACAGATCATTGTCTGAAATAGGAACAACAAGCTTGTCACACAGCGCTTTGGCACCGGACCAGCCATAGAGGGCAGCCCCCCGATCTCGAAGGCGGCGGCTCAAAATGCTCCAGGGACGGGACCAAATCACACCGCCCAGGAGAGGAGAACCGGCCAGAAGGATGGCGCTCCAGTATTGCAGGAACAGATCTCGGGAGCCGTCAGCGGTAAACGCGGCTGCGCCAAGAGAGAGAAGGATCACAGCGAAGGCATAGCAGTCCCAAATGCGCTGGGGGGCAGCAGGAGACCTGCCGGCGGCCAAAAACTCGGCCTGACTGCCTTTCCCGTGGAGAATCCCGGCAGTTTTCTGCTGGAGTTCCGGTTCTTTCACCAGAGCGTTGTTTCCTCTGCAACGACGGGCCAGATCCATGGTGTAGCAGATATGTTTTTTTCTCAGCTGCACCCCCCAGAGCGTGCAGCACAAAAGCAGACAGGCCAAGGGGGAATAGGTGCATCGGGGGGTGGACAGTGCGTTGATCCCATCGATGAGAGTCACTGCCACGGCAACAGAAGCCAGGGCCTGAAACCCAAATCCGGGTGTAAACATATGGCGCAGCCCATCAAAAAGCACCTCATAGGCAGATAGAATACAGATGACCAGTAAAATCAGCTGCAATCCGGGGATCAAATCCTGTCTGGCCAGAGAATCCATCATTCCCTGACTGTAAAAAACACCCAGAACCAGATTGAGCAGAGTGAAGAGAATACAAAGGATCAATCGCATAGCTCTGCTTTTCAGCCCCTCGGCGGCCTGACGATATTGGACCTCAGGGGTAGGAATGGTTTTAGGTTGTTTTACCGGCTTTTTCTTTTCCTGCTTCCGTTCCCGTTTTGCCTCCTGTTTTTCCCTTTTAGGAGGGGGTGGAGGTGGCGCAAAAGGACGGGCAGGAGGCGGGCTCACAGGTGCGGGAGGAGCTGTCCAAGGTTTGGACGGTGCCGTCTTTTTTTCGGTGGAACGGTGGGAGCGTTTATGGGCAGGAGCGGGGACTGCCTGCTTCAGATCCGGTGAAACCTCAGACGCCGTAGCCAGAATGTCCGGTTCGGCGGGACTGGGCTCCAATGGCACCTCTTCCTCATCAGGCAAGGGTTCTGCAGGCACGAAAACCCCGGACAGAGAATCCGTCCGATCCGGCACATGACGCTGGGGCAAGTCCTCCACGGAAGGCTGATAGCGCTGGGTGGTGGGGTCTTCGTCCCGGGTGTGGTGTCTGGGAATGGGGGAGAACAGCGCAGGGTCTGCGGCAGGCGGATGGGATGACAAATCTTCGCCGCCAAACTCCCGCATAATATCTTCCAAAGCAAAATCCTGCTCTGGCTCCTGAGAAGAGAATGCTAAATCCGCCGGAGGAACAAATTGCTTTTTTTTCTTTTTTTTCATCGTGATGAAACCTCCGTTATGCCGCCGCGGGGCGGCCCGGCTTTTTATCCTCTCTGACGAACAGCCTCATAGAGCAAGATGGCTGCGGTGGCAGAGGCGTTGAGAGAAGAGATACGCCCCTTCATGGGAACGCGAACCAGAACATCGCAGGTTTCACGAACCAGACGGCCCATGCCGACGCCTTCATTTCCAATGACAATGGCGGCGGGGCCTCTGAGATCCGCCTGATAGAGCTCCTGTGCGCCGTCAGCGGCAGTTCCATAAACCCATACCCCACGGTCTTTCAGCTCCTTGAGAGCAGCGGAGATGTTGGGGACTCTTGCCACCATCATATATTCCACGGCTCCGGCAGAGGCTTTGGCAACCACGGGGGACAAGCCGACGCTTCGGCGCTTGGGGATGATGACACCATGAGCGCCCGCACACTCGGCAGACCGGAGAATCGCCCCCAGATTATGGGGATCAGACAATTCATCACAGACCACAATCAGAGGGTCCTCTCCACGCTCCTGAGCCAACTGCAAAATATCATCCAGACTTGCATAGTCCCGGGCGGCAGCGTGGGCAATAATGCCCTGATGCGCGCGGGTCAGGCTCATCTGATCCAGCTTCCGGCGATCTACAGGCACAACCACGGCCCCGGCTTCCTTTGCCTGTGCTGCCAATCGGGACAGATTTCGGTCGGTATCACCGGCGGCTATAAAAACTTTATCGATGGTACGACCGCTGCGCAGTGCTTCCTGCACGGCATTGCGGCCCTCCAGTACGCCCTCGAGAGCTTCTTCATCCGGCTCGGGCCGGGGAACAAAAGGTCTTCTTTCCTGCTTCATAAAAGGTAACTCCTTGTAAAAAAATCATGCTTTCTTGGAATGATCCACAATGGGAACCGGAAAGCCAGCTTGAGTCAGCATTTGGACGGACCCTGCCATTTTCATCTATTATAGCAAATTTTCTCGTATGGGACAAGTACACTTTGTAACTTTCTCGGAAATAGTAAGTTTTTCGGGGATAAATTCACAGAAAGTTTACGGCAGGAATCAGGAATATCCATTGCCTACAGGTGAAATCTATGCTATGATAACAAAAAATAAATCGCCTCAGAAAGAAACGGGGCGACTGGAAGACGAAAAGGAGGCTGATTGGCCTAATGAATCCAATGCAAAATAACGGGGGACAACCCCCTAAGGAAGGAAAAAACGGCCGTCCCGGGTTCCGGGCAGGAATTCCCCTGCTTGTGATCGCCGTTGTGGTGGTGCTGCTGTTTAACCTGCTCTTAAATGCCATTACCAGCGCACAGATGGAGAAAAAATCCTATACGGAATTCCTGAAAATGGCAGAAGCCGGGCAGCTGGCAGAAGTGGAGTTCGCGGTAGACGAAGTGATGTTCGTCACGAAAGAGGAGCTGAAAAAGCCTGCCTCTGAGCAGATGGTCTACTATACCGGCCTCATCACCCATGTGGACAACACGGATCTGGTGATGAGCCTGAAGGACCAGGGGGTCAAGGTGTATCAGGAGCCTCAGGAGGACAGCTCCATTATTGGATATATTCTGTCTAACATTCTGATCTTCGGTCTGACCTTCTTTGTTTTGACCCTTCTGATGCGGAAGATGGGCGGAGCCATGGGCGGCGGTATGGCGGCCATGGGGCAGAGCAAGGCCAAGGTTTACATGGAACGCCGAACCGGCGTGACCTTTGACGATGTGGCAGGTCAGGACGAAGCCAAGGAGTCTCTGCAGGAGATCATCGACTTCCTTCACAATCCTGAAAAATATGCAGCCATTGGCGCAAAGCTTCCCAAGGGTGCTCTGCTGGTAGGCTCTCCCGGTACCGGTAAGACCCTGCTGGCCAAGGCTGTGGCCGGTGAGGCCAATGTACCCTTTTTCTCTATCTCCGGTTCTGATTTTGAAGAAATGTTCGTGGGCCTTGGTGCCAGCCGTGTCCGTGACCTGTTCCAGCAGGCAGCAAAGGTGGCACCCTGTATCATCTTTATTGATGAAATTGACGCCGTGGGTCATCGCCGGGATTCCCGCTTTGGCAACAACGACCAGACCTTGAACCAGCTTCTCAGCGAAATCGACGGATTCGACTCTTCTAAGGGCGTTGTCTGTCTGGCTGCCACGAACCGCCCCGAGGTTCTGGACCAGGCTCTGCTGCGTGCAGGCCGCTTTGACCGCCGGATCGTGGTAGATCGTCCCAACCTCCAGGGCCGTCTGGACACCCTGAAGGTCCACACCAAGCGGATTCGCTTGTCTGAGGATGTGGACCTGCGCCGTCTGGCGCAGGCAACTGCCGGTGCCGTAGGCGCGGACCTTGCAAACCTGGTCAATGAAGCGGCCCTTCGTGCCGTGCGTCAGGGAAGACAGGCGGTGAATCAGGAGGATCTGCTGTCCTCCTTTGAGACTGTGATTGCAGGTACCGAGAAGAAAAACACGGTGCTGACGGACATCGAAAAGCGCCTTGTTTCCTATCACGAGGTGGGCCACGCTCTGGTGGCGGCGCTGGAAAAGAACAGTACCCCTGTATCTAAGATTACCATTGTTCCCCATACTTCCGGCGCTTTGGGCTATACCATGCAGCTTCCTGAGGAAGAAAAGTACCTGTCCACCAAGGATGAGCTCATGACGGAGCTTCGGACCCTGGTAGGCGGGCGTGCGGCGGAAGAGGTGGTTTTCAGCGCCCAGACCACCGGTGCCTCCAATGATATTCAGAGGGCGACCGATCTGGCCCGGAAGATGGTGACCCAATACGGCATGAGCGACAGCTTTGGCCCCATGGCACTGGCTTCCGTGCAGGGGCAGTATCTGGAGGGGCAGTCCTATCTGGATTGTTCTCAGGATGCCGCCACGCAGGTGGACAGGGAAGTGAAGAAGCTTCTGGTGCAGGCCCTCAATGATGCCAAGCAAATGCTGACAGACCATCGGTCCCTGCTGGATGAAGTTGCCACCTATCTTCTGGCCAAGGAAACCATTACCGGCGATGAGCTGATGCGTTATGTAAGAGCTGATCTGGAAGGTGCGCAGGATACACAGACGGAAGAATAATCGCTTCTGACAGCAGTTATGGCCCAAATAAGGAACCAAGAAAGTGCCTGTGTTGCAGGTATGCGCAAAGAGAGAAGTCTGGCTTCAGGCTTCTCTCTTTTAGAATTGTTCGGACCTGCTTTTTTGCCCCATCTGATGGAAAGGATCATGGAGAACCTAAAAGAGAAGAGGCTGGACCAACAAAATATATCTTGTTTTTTTATTCTAAATAAGATAAAATCAGAAAATAGAGACTTTCCAAATTATGGCTGAATCAGTATCAAAGGGGAAAGGGAGAATATTCGTGCCAGTACAACGGAAAAAGAAGAAACAAGTCAAAAAAACGAAACGAATGATACCCGTATTTGCAGCAGTGATCCTGTTGCTTTTTTGCGGTATTGCACTTCTGAAAGAGAAGCCAAAGGAGGCTTCCAAGGCTGCACAGCACCCGGTGGCTCCGCACTCGAGCTTATCAAAATCTGTCGAGGAAACAGCTGCGCAAACGGCTCCGGAGACCACCGCTGAAACGAATATCCAGCCGAAGAAAAATACACCTAAGGTTTTGCTGGATTTGGTCAAGAAGAATCCTGAGACGGCAGAATTTGTCAATGCGTGGCCAGGCAGCGTACCTGAAAAGGTGGATATTTCCAAAGATTACACAGAGGGAAACATTCCCCATTTCCTCCAGTGGGATCTTCGCTGGGGATATCAGTTCTATGGTGGAGAATGGCCTGAGGACTATATGGGATTGGCAGGCTGCGGCCCTACGGCCCTTTCTATGGTGGTGGTTGGCATGACGGGAGATCTCAGCGCAGACCCTGGATCGGTTGCCGTATTTGCGGAAAAATCAGGTTACGCAACACCGGACAATGGAACTATGTGGGCGCTGATCTCTGAGGGAAGCCGGAACTATGGATTGGAAGCGGAAGAAGTAGCCCTCTGTGAAGAAGACATGTCGGAGGCCTTGAAGCAAAGCCCCATGATTTGCGTGGTAGGACCCGGTGATTTCACCCAGAGCGGTCATTTTATGGTGATTACGGGGTACCAAAATGGAAGGTTTCAGATTCTAGACCCCAACTCTAAGGCGAATAGTGAAAAGACCTGGGATTATGAAACGCTTTCCAAGCAAATTTTGGCGATGTGGAAGTTTTCTGTTATTTGATTCGGATATAGCAAATTGGCGGAGCAACACTCCGCCAATTTGTTTTTACAAGGGCTATTTTCGTTCCAGATGGAATTCGGCCTGATTTTTTGTCGGGTTCCAGCTGGCACAGACGACCTTATTCCCGGGAGGATTCCACAGCAGGAACTGCGTAAGTGGATTTTCCAGCCGTTCCTGAAGATTTCTGCGGATCTGTCTGGCTCCTGCTCCTGTCGATTCCACCAAATAGTGCGCGATAGCAGGGGAGAAGCGCAGGCGCAAACCGTTACTTGTCCCTCGCATCTGAAGAAGTGCCAACTGCTTTTTTGCAATGGCTTCCAGAGAATCACGACTCAGAGGACGGAAAATGGCCACTTTGTCAATACGCCCCAAGAATTCCGGGGTAAATCGTTCCTGAAGACAACGGCTCACCTGGGCTTTTTGGCTGGGAGGAAGAAAGCCAAGTCCCTCACCGTCTCGCTTGTCGCCCCCCAGGTTGGAGGTCATCACAATGATGGTGTTTTTGAAGCTGACGGTTCTGCCCAGAGAATCGGTTAAAATGCCGTCCTCCATAATTTGGAGGAGGACACCGAGAATGTCAGGGTGAGCCTTTTCCAGTTCGTCAAACAACACCAGACTGTATGGCTTACGACGAACCTTTTCTGTGAGCATACCGCCCTCTTCGTGGCCTACATAACCGGGAGGGGCGCCGATCAGTCGGGAAACAGATTGCTTTTCCATGAACTCCGTCATATCAAAGCGAATCATGGCGTCACGGCTGCCGAAAATGGTTTCAGCCAACACACGGCACAGCTCGGTTTTTCCCACCCCGGTTGGCCCGGTGAAGAGAAGACATGCGGTAGGTCGGTTGTGGTCAGCCAGTCCGCTTCTACCTCTGTGAACGGCTGCTGTCACGGCGGCGACGGCTTCCGTCTGTCCCAAAACCTCCTGATTGAGCCGATCCTCCAGCCCAAGGAGCTTTTGCCGTTCCTCCATGGCGAGACTTCCCACGGGAATCCCCGTCTGGGCAGAGACGGCCTTGGCAATGTCCCGGGCAGTGACCCCCTTGCTGCGCCACCCGTCCTGGGAGCGGGAAAGGATTTTCTGCATTTTGTCCCGCAGCTCCGCTGCTTTTTCAAACCGGCTGTTCTGGACGGCGTCTCGCAGCTCCAGTTCCAGAGAAACCTTCTCTGATTCGGCACCGCCTTTATCCCGCTGCAATTCCTCCATATGGGCTCTGGCCGCCCCCTCATCCAAAAGATCGATGGCCTTGTCGGGCAGAAAGCGGTCAGGGAGGTATTGGGTGGAGAGATCTACAGCGGCCTCCAGGGCATCTTCTGTGATTTTGATGTGGTGGTGCCGTTCCAAACCGGTGCGGACGCTGTGCAAAATGGAAAGACAGGTTTCCCGATTGGGTTCTTCCACCAGAACCGGACGGAATCGGCGTTCCAGGGCAGGGTCTTTTTCTATGTGTTTTCGATATTCGTCCAGAGTAGTGGCTCCCAACATCTGAAGCTCTCCTCTTCCCAAAGCCGGCTTTAAGATATTGGCTGCATCGATGGCGCCTTCTGCGGCACCTGCGCCAATGATGGTGTGCATTTCGTCTACAAACAGGATGATATTGCCGGCCCGGCGGATCTCTAAAAGGAGGTCTCTGACTCGTTCTTCAAACTCGCCGCGGTACTTGGTACCCGCCACCAGATTTGCCATATTGAGGCTGAGCAGCCGCTTTCCCTTCAAGGAGAGGGGAACATTGCCGGATCCCATCCGCTGGGCCAGGGCTTCGGCAATGGCGGTTTTTCCTACCCCAGGCTCTCCAATCAGGGCAGGGTTATTTTTGTTTTTCCGGCTGAGAATACCGATTACGGCCTCCAATTCTTTCTCACGTCCTACCACTGGATCTAACGTGGCCGCCTTTTCCAGAAGATCTTCGCTGAATTGCTCCAGAAGTTTCATAGACTCTGCCCTTCCTTTCTCCTTGTCCTTTACGGATTCACAGCGATTCATATGATATAAGGTTTGCGCAAACACATCGTCCGGAGCCAGACCGGAAAGCTCCAGAAGCTCTTTGGCGCAGCCGTTTGGCTGCCGCACCAGAGCCAGAAGCATGTGAGAGGGCAAAATGTGGCGGTATCCTGTATGTTTTGCCTCCCATCTGGCTCTGCGTAAAATTTCTCTGGATTCCCGGTTGAGACCCTGGGGCAAGGGAAGCTCCGGGGTTCCACGGCCCAGCAGAGGCTCCATCAGGGACTTGAGAACCATCCGATTAAGTCCCGCCCGCTGTAAAAGCCGGCAGGGGAGAGTGCCCTTCTGCTGTACCATGGCCAAGAGCAGGTGTTCTCCACCAACATAGCTGTGGCCCAGGGAGCGGGCCTCTTTGGACGCAAGAAGGATCAGTCTCTTTGACTTTTTTTCCAAACAGGGAGCTTTCACGGTTCCTCACCTCACAATAGTCGATTATAGCCGTGGTCTGCTGGAAATATACGGGAATCCTGTCTGCGGATTTTTATGTGGAGATAAATTTTATTTGATTTTTTCAAAAAACATGTTAGAATAAAACTGCGGCTCCTTACGCTTGGCGTGGGAGGCAAAAAATTATACATAGGAGGAAATAGTCATGGCATACAAGATTACCGATGCTTGCATTAAGTGTGGTGCTTGCGCTGATGCTTGCCCCATGGGCATCATCACCGAGGGTGAGGACAAGTACGTCATCGATGCCGATCAGTGCGTCGATTGCGGCACCTGCGCCGATTCCTGCCCCAACGAGGCAATCGAGGAGGGCTAAGTCTCCGACTCCTGTGGGGCTGTCCCGGTTTTCGGGACAGCCCCTTTCAGTTGAGCAGCCAAGAGGAGGACCTATGAAGAATCGGACAGAACGCTTGTATGGCGGCATTTCTTACTGTGTGGGGGAAGCGTCTTTTCCGCTGAGCACAGACAGTATGCTTTTGGGCAGTTTTGTGAATCTTGGAAAAAATGCACGGGTTGTGGATCTTGGATCCGGAAGCGGTGCATTGGGGCTGCTGCTCTGCGGCAGATATCCGGACTGCCAGGTGGCAGGGTTGGAAATTCATGAGCCTTCCCATAGGGCGGCTGTAGAAAATATTCAGAATAACGGATTGGAGCAGCGGATGAAAAGCCTGCTGTTAGACATCAGAGAAGTGCGCAATGCTCTTCCCGGGGGGAGCTGTCACTGTGTGGTGTCCAATCCGCCTTATTTTGCTGCGGGTGCGGATTCTCAGGGACCTGCCGGGCCCCAGGCCAGAAAAGAAGCACAGTGCAAACTGGAAGAACTCTATCTTGCAGCAAAGTGGCTCCTTCGCTTTGGAGGGGACTTTTATCTGGTACATAAACCGGATCGCCTCACGGATCTGATGGCTCTCGGAAGAACCCACGATCTGGAACCCAAAAAGCTTCGTTGTGTCCGATACCAGCCGGGTTCGTCCATCAGCCTGGTTCTGCTCCAATGCCGCCGGGGTGGCAAGCCCGGGCTGCAATTTTTGCCGGATCTCGTTTTAAGACAGACGGACGGAACCCCTACAAAAGAATATCAACAGATTTATCACATGGATTAAGGAGACTGCATCATGGCCGGAATGTTATATTTGGTACCTACCCCCATCGGCAATCTGGGAGATATTTCCACCCGTTGCCGTGAGATCTTATCTTCTGTGGACTTCATTGCGGCAGAGGATACACGGGTCAGCTTGAAGCTCCTGAACCATATGCAGATCCACAAGCCTCTGGTGAGCTACTATGAGCACAACAAATCCCTGAAAGGGGACAAGATTGTCCAGCGCATTTTGGAAGGGGAGACCTGCGCCCTGGTTTCCGATGCCGGTTCTCCGGCGATTTCTGATCCGGGCGAGGATCTGGTGCGCCAGTGCGCAGAAGCGGGGATTACGGTCTGTGCCATTCCCGGCCCTTGCGCTGTGATTACTGCTTTGAGTATTTCCGGCCTCCCCACAGGGCGCTTTACCTTTGAAGGCTTCCTGTCCACTGCGAAGAAAAGCCGCATGACCCATCTGGAGGCCCTGCGCAATGAACAGCGCACAATGGTATTTTATGAAGCACCTCATAAGCTTCTGAATACTTTAGAGGATATGTCCCGTGTATTCGGCAGCGAGCGCCGTATTTCTCTGTGCCGGGAACTGACCAAGCTCCACGAAGAAGTCTTTCGGACCACCTTTGCCGGAGCGTTGGCACGCTATGAGGAAACTCCCCCCAAGGGCGAATTTGTTCTGGTAGTGGAGGGCGCCCAGCCGGAGGAAGAGAAGACCTGCACCATGGAAGAGGCTGTAGAGCAGGCCAAAATCCTGATGGAGCAGGGAATGTCCCGAAAGGATGCCGTTCGCAAAGTGGCGCAGGAGACGGGGCTTCCTAAAAATGCCATATATGATGCCACCCTGTAAAGCATAACTTGTTTCGGAATCAGTTGTTTTTTGGCTGCCTATTTATGGACGAGTCTAGGGCAGAAGAAAAAATTAAAATATAGGATTGCAGTTCATCAACTCTCATGGTATAATTGTGAGAGTTGATGTATTCTGTCATTGTGCCGGGAGGATGTATGGCTTCACGGTACACTGGAGATACGTCTGCCTCATATAGGATCATTCCCGTAAATGCCCCCGTACCTCACCAGGATAGAGGGTCCGCCTCCTAAGCGGCAGTCTGTTCGAGTCCTGGAGTGCATTAAATTTGAATATTTCCTGTATACGCCCCCGTAGCTCAGTTGGATAGAGCGGTCGCCTCCTAAGCGACAGGCCACTGGTTCGAACCCAGCCGGGGGTGCCAAAATAGCCGCTGTAAGCCGTTTTTCGATGGTTTACAGCGGTTTTTGTTATCATTTTCTTCTCGTGCCTCTGTTGTTACACCGAAAAGATTTTATGCATTTTCCGCTGTATGCTTGCTAATTGGATTTGAACGATTTT
>JAHHRZ010000028.1 GCA_020025515.1 Oscillospiraceae bacterium
GCATCACCGAAACCATCTTTGCACCCAACAATTTTGTGACCAGAGAGCAGATGGTAACCTTCCTGTATCGTTATGCGAAGCTGAACGGGAAAGATGTCAGTGCTGCCGGAGATCTGAGTAAGTTTGTTGATGCGAAGAATGTGCATGACTTTGCGAAGATTCCTATGGCTTGGGCCGTTGCGGAGGGATTGATCGAGGGCATGGACAATCATCTGTATCCCGCAAATACCACAACCCGTGCACAGGGTGCTACAGTTCTGATGCGTTATTCCAAGTAAATATCTGAACCTTCCCGGGGGCATGGCCCCCGGGAGACAATAACCTAAGTGGATGCTGTCTCACACAGTGCTGTGGGGCAGCATCTTTTTTGGTTGGGACTCCTATGACGAAAAACAGGTGCTGTCTTGAAAAATGTGACAGCACCTGTTCTTTGTTCATGGTGAAAATAATAATCAGTCCTGCTCCTCCAGCTGAATATCCAGTCCCAATTCCTGGGGCAGGAATCGGGGACAGACATTTTCGGAGGAGGTAATCACAGAGGCAGCCAAATAAGAACCGATTTCGATGGATTCAGCCAAGGTTTTCCCATAGGTCAGGCCAATGGACACACCGGCACAAAAGGCGTCGCCGGCACCGGTGGTATCCTTTACCTGTACATTTCTGGCAGGGCAGATGCCCTTTCCACCGTGCAGATCCGCATAGACAGCACCATCTGCACCCAGAGTGACGACCATTGCAGGGATATGGGCCCGCATGACCTTGGCGCTGAGAATATCCCGGAGTTCTTCCCGGGTTTTTCTGGAATAGTCATCCGCAAACAGAATTCCAGCCTCCTGAATATTACAGATGAAGCAGTCGAATTTCTGAAGGAAGTCCCGCCGCTGGGCTGCAATGGACATGTTGGAAACCAAGGCGAACAGTTTTGTGTGATGCTTTTCGGCCAGATCTAGAACCTTTTTCACAATTTCTTTGTCCAGATCGATTTCAATAATGACAGAATCAGCTCCGGAGAAAATTTCGTCTCCTTTTTCTTCCAGAAGATCTACCAGAGGCATCATGTTGGGACGCTTGGAAATGGAGCCTGCAACATCTCCGTTGTTATCGAAGATTGCCAGCCAGGTGCCCATGCCGTCAGGGATGGTGAGGACATAGTCTGTGTTGACCTTGTGATTTTTCAGTTTGCGGATGACGTCGGCACCCATGGGGGAGTCGTCCACAATGCCCACATAGGTGGGACGAAGCTCGATATTGGCAATATCCTCCACTACATTTCGTGCTACACCGCCATGGATGTACTCGATACGGCCGACATTGCGGCCTGTGGGAATATAGGAATCCATAGGAAACCCCTTAATATCCACAAAAGATGCACCAATGACTACAATACCCATATTGTTTCTCCTTAAAATATGCAGTTTCTATCTATCATACTATAATTTCGGGGAAAAGCAAGAAATTTAAGTTCTTGCCCGCAGCTGCCAGAATGCTACCGCACTGGCGGCTGCCACATTGAGGGAGTCCACATGGTGAGACATGGGAATTTTTGCGGTATAGTCGCAGGCATCAATGGAAGCTTGACACAGCCCAGTCCCCTCTGTTCCCAATAAGATGGCCAGTTTTTCTTCTGCCGCCAGAATCGGGTCTTCGATGCTTAGAGAGCGCTCGGTCAGTGCCATGGCAACCGTCTTAAAACCGAGCCCTTTCAGCTGCTCCATCCCCGCTTGCGGCCACTGAGGCAGGACTGTCCAGGGAACCTGAAAGACCGTGCCCATGCTGACCCGAACAGCCCGGCGATACAGAGGGTCACAGCAGGTGGAAGTGACCAGGACCGCATCCACAGAAAGTGCAGCAGCAGAACGGAAAATCGCTCCCACATTGGTGGCATCTACAATGTTTTCCAACACTGCAACCCGCCTGGCGCCTGCACAGACTTCCTCAACAGTGGGAAGCTTAGGCCGGCGCATGGCACACAGAAAGCCACGGTTCATATTATAGCCCGTAAGGGTTTCCAACAGAGCACTGTCAGCAGTATAGACCGGTATATCCGGACACCGCTCCAGAATTTCTTGCCCCTGCCCTTGCAGATGCCTGCGCTCCATAAGCAGAGACACCGGTTGATATCCTGCATCCAGGGCGGTTCTGATGACTTTCAGGCTTTCCGCGATCAACAGACCTTTTTCCGGCTCCAGCTTACTGCGAAGCTGGGCATTGGTCAGCTTCGTATATACCTCTAACTCAGGGGTGGAAAGATCCTGAATTTCAATAATCGTAGACATAAGGTTCTCCTTTGATTCGTCATGTTCCTTATTATATCGGATATCCTCCATCTTCGCAAGAGGGGAGAAGTGTGGACGGGAGATAGGGTGCGTCTCATGAAGGAGTCAAACAATATGTGAAAAATGCATAAAAAATAAAGGGAAATCTGGCGAAATGCACCATTATTTCGTGAAGTATTGACTTTTTCTTCCATAATTCATTATAATTACAGAATTGCAAGTATGGATAGATGGGCCACAGATGTGACCAAGTGAAAGAACAGGAGGCATCAAAGCGCTATGAAACAGACTTTGCGATTGCATCAGGGATTTGGAAGAGCCGGTCGGGGAACGGATATGACTCAGGGAAATATTACCAGACATATCCTATCATTTGCCTTGCCCCTTCTCATCGGCAATCTTTTTCAGCAGCTTTACAACATGGTAGATACCTGGGTTGTGGGAAACTATGTCAGCAATGAGGCGTTTTCTGCGGTGGGAACCGTGGGCCCCATCACCAACATGCTCATCGGCTTCTTTACGGGTCTTGCGTCCGGGGCCGGTGTGGTAATCAGCCAGTACTATGGTGCAGGACGAACACAGGAGGTGCGAAAAACAGTCCATACCTCTATTACCATGACATTGATTTTGAGCGTGGTCTTCACCGGGCTTGGAATTTTTATGGTGCCCTATGTGTTGGATATGATCAATATGCCTTCTGAGGTCATCCCTGAGGCTACAACATATCTTTCCATCTATTTTGCCGGTATTTCCGGCCTTATGATCTATAACATGGGCGCAGGAATTCTGAGAGCTGTGGGAGATTCAAAGCGGCCGTTTTATTTTCTGGTGATCTGTGCGATTCTCAATACGGTTTTAGATTTGGTTTTTGTTCTGACATTCCGAATGGGCGTGGCCGGTGTGGCCTGGGCAACGATCTTGTCTCAGTTTGTATCTGCAATCCTTGTGGTTCTGACCTTGTATCGCTCGGATGAATGTATTCAGGTGCGTCTCCGGGAGCTGAAGCTCCACATGCAAATCCTGAAAAAAATCATTCTTGTCGGAATTCCCGCCGCACTGCAAATGGCACTGACCGCCTTTTCCAATATTTTTGTGCAGTCCTATATCAATCATTTTGGTGCGGACTGCATGTCCGGCTGGACGGCCTACAACAAAGTTGACGCTCTGCTGCTGATGCCTATGCAGTCCATTTC
This sequence comes from Oscillospiraceae bacterium, assembly GCA_020025515.1. Lineage (GTDB taxonomy): Bacteria > Bacillota > Clostridia > Oscillospirales > Oscillospiraceae > Faecousia. Next base: position 3,470 of record JAHHRZ010000028.1, read on the forward strand.
TCTGGCAGCGACAACTTTTGTGGGGCAGAATCTGGGTAAAAAACAGGTAGATAGAGCGAAAAAGGGTGTTTCGGCAGCTATGCTGGCGTCTGTGGTGATTACGCTGGTTCTTATGGTCCCTGTGGTGATATTTGCCCCTGGGATTGTGGCCTTTTTTAACGACAAAGGGGAAGTCATTGAGTTTGGTAGCCTGTTTTTGCGGTGGCTGTCTCCCTTCTATGTACTGTGCTGTGTCAACCAGGTGTATGCCTGTGCCCTTCGCGGAGCGGGAAACAGTAAGGCAGCTATGATTATTATGTTGTCTTCCTTCGTGGCGTTCCGTCAGGTCTATTTATTTATCATGTCCAGAGTTTGCAACGAAATCATTCCCATTGCCATGAGTTACCCCGCCGGATGGCTGGTATGCAGTGCCCTTTGCGCAATCTATTACCATCATGTCCGTCTGGATAAAACCAGACTGGTGGAGGATGCGCCAACTGAATAATATTCATAATGCTGTCCTGTGTTGTGCAGGACAGCATTTTTTTGCGGCAAATAATATAATCCGTCGGACTTGTGGAATCTCGATCCCCCTACCCCGCTTGTGTGGGGAAATTCGGTCTGTTAGAATAGCCAAAGATCAAATTAAGGAGGATGTTATAATGAAAAAAATTTTGTGTCTGATGCTGGCTGTGCTGCTTGTCAGTGCAGCCTTTGTTGGGTGTGGCAAACAGACAGAAAACGACCAACAGAACACACAGCCTTCTGTAGAAACAACTGCGGGAGCACCGGAGGAGCAGACCACACAAAGCAGCCGGATGGAGGAAACAGAAGGTTCCGGCTACCGGGTGGAGACGCTGAAACTGGCCGGCGGCACGGATTGGGGCGCACCCAATCCCTATCTCAATATGTCCCGTGGCCCTGGTCAGGCCAAAATGCGTCTGGTTTTTGGCAGCCTTTTGGAAAAGAATGAGGTAGAGGATGTATCCTGGCTGGCAGAGACCTGGTCCAGAGAGGGAAATGACTATACCTTTACACTCTTTGCCGATGCGAAATTTCACGACGGTACCCCTCTTACCACAGAGGATGTGGCATTCACGCTGGACTATTGCAAGGAGCATCCTCCTGTAACCAACACGCTGGGAGCAGGTGATACGTTTATTGTAGATCATTATACCATTGTAGATGAGAGAACCATTACCATCACAGTTGCAAAGCCCACAGCAGATACCCTGTCCAATCTGGGCAGTTTTGTAATCCTGCCCAAGCATATCTGGGAAACCGTAGAAGATCCCTATACCTACACAGGGGATGGTTACCTTGTGGGCAGCGGTGCCTATATGTGCACGTCCTACGATGGTGCTACCGGCAGCTATGAGTTTACCGCGTTTCCTGATTGGTGTAACGGACAGCAGGCAGCCCAGCGGGTTCTCTTTGTCCCTGTAAGCGATGCACTGCTGGCCTTTGAAAACGGCGAAATTGATATCACTTCCATGCCTGCGGATCTGGAAGACACTTACAGAGCGAACCCTGCCATTGGATTTGTGGAAAAGACCAATGATTCAGGCTACAAGCTGCTGATCAATTTTGAAAAATGTCCTCAGTTTTTGGATTTGGAGCTGCGCAAGGCAATCTACTGGGCGTTAGACCGTCAGAGTATTGTGGACAATGTGTTCCGTGGCAATGGCAGCGTAGGCAGCGCAGGCTATGTGCCGGAGGGAAGCCAGTTCTATAATGAAAATGTGGTGAAATATGCCTATGATCCGGAAAAGGCCAAAGAGGCGCTGGGCGCACTGGGGGCAGAAGTGACCCTGCTCATTTCTGACGGGGCCAAAGACATCAGCATTGCGGAAATCGTAAAGAACAATTTGGAAGCTGCCGGCGTGAAGGTGCAGGTAGAGTCCTTTGACTCTGCGACCAGAGATGATCGGGTCAACAGCGGCGATTATGAATTTGCCATTGTGGGCAACGGCGGTTGGGGAAATAACCCTCCCACCTATATGCGGACAATCTTTTCGGATGTTTCTAAAAACAAGGGCGGCAACCCTCACAGCATGGGCCCCATCGGGTACAGCAATGAAGAAATTACAAAGATTGCGGAAGATCAGATGTATGAGCTGGACTTTGAGGCCAGAAAACAGATGTTTAAGGATTTGGAGCTGTTGGTCAGCCAGGAGATCCCTGTCATCATCCTTGCCAACGAGTCCTCTTACTCCATGTTCAACAAGGATTATTATGACGGTTGGATGAAGACATATGCTTATCAGCAGACAGAACAGACCCGACTGTCCTATATGGCGAGATAAGGACCGAGAAAAATAAATTGATGGGATAGATGGAAGGAGGTGGATGCGATGAAACGAAGAATTCTGGTGTTGCTGTTGTCCTTTGTGGTAATCTATCTATTTAATTTTTCTATCCCCAGAATGATGCCGGGAGACCCATTTTCCTATACTTCTGCGGATGTTTCGGAAAACGTGGACACGGAAATGAGCGAGGAACAAAAGGAATATATGCGTGCCTACTACGGCTTGGATCAGTCCTTGTTTACCCAGCTGAAAAATACCATAAAAGCCAATCTTCAGGGAGACTTCGGTGAGAGCATCCACTACAAACGAGCTGCGGCAGATGTAATCCGGGAGAGACTGCCCTGGACCCTATTTCTTATGGGGACTACCTTGGCCCTCAGTCTGGTGGCCGGAGTTTTTCTGGCCCTGTGGAGTATACGGAGGCGAAGGGCAGACCGGGTGATTTTTGGTATCTGTTCTGTGGTTACGGAAATCCCATCCTATCTCATAGGTATTTTGCTCCTGTTTCTGGTGGCAGCCAAGGTCAAATGGATTCCGTTATCCGGAGCGGTGACGGCGTTTGCAACCTATGACTCCACCTGGGACTGGCTTCGGGATGTATTGATTCATGCCATGCTGCCTGTATTGGCCATGTGCCTATTTACCATTCCTAAGTTTTACTTTACTGCCAGGGCAAGCTTTCTGAGTATCCAAAAAAAGCCCTATCTTTTAGCAGCCAAGGCCAGGGGATTAAAGGAACGCAGAATTCGGTGGCGCTATATTTTTGTCAATGGAATTACCCCGATTTTGGCACGCCTGTTTCTCTGTGTGGGAAGCACGGTGGGAGGAACCATGCTCATCGAAAATGTGTTTTCTTATCCCGGACTGGGCACCGTTATGAAAGAATCCGTAAAATATCGGGATTATATCATGATTCAGGATATTTTCCTGTTGTCTACGGTGATGGTGCTGCTGAGTCTTTTCGTGGCAGATCTGCTTAATGGACTCATAGACAGGGAGGAGCGGTAAGATGAAAAAAGTGTATTTTTATCTCACGGTATTCCTTCTGTTGACCCTGTTTTTCCTGTACGGAGCTGTTTTTTATGGAAATAGTGCGAAGCTCCCTTCCGGCAGCTCTCTGGAAGCGCCCAGCGGTGCTCACCTGCTGGGGACGGATAATCTGGGAATTGATATTTACGCCCAGATATCCGCTGGTTTTTTTCGCTCTATGGCCATTGGCCTGGGAACGGCCGGATTGACTTTTCTTTTAGGCGGCGGACTGGGCGTCACGGCGGGCTACATGGGCGGGAAGGTGGACGATATCGTATCTTTTCTCATCAATGTGCTGCTGTCCATTCCACAGCTTCCGGTTATGATTGTAATGGGGGCCTTCTTTGGGCAAAGTACCTGGAATATCGTCTGGATTATTGCGGCTTTTTCCTGGGCCCCCATTGCCAAGCAGCTTCGGGCAAAGACCATATCTCTTCGCAATACACCGTATATTCGCCTTGCAAAGAGCTATGGCGGCGGCACTTGGTACATTGTTCGCTGCCATATGCTGCGGGAGCTGCTGCCTCTGCTGACAGTCAATGCCATCGGTGTGGTTGGTGCGTCTATTGTGCAGGAGTCTTCTATGGCATTTTTGGGTCTTTCCGACCCTCTGGCGAAGTCCTGGGGCCTGATGATTGCCAGGGCAAAAGGATTTCCCGGTATTTTCTTTACTGAGTTTTGGAAGTGGTGGCTGCTTTCTCCGGTGTTGTCTCTGGTTTGCTCCACCCTGTGTTTGAGATTACTGGCCAAGGCCATGGAGCAGGTCTGGCTGAAGGAGGCGTGAGAAGAGTTGCTGCTGAATGTGAAAAACTTAATGGTGGAATATCCTGGATTTTCCCTGCACCCTGTGTCTTTAGAGCTGGACGAAGGGGAGATTTTAACGATCATCGGAGAATCCGGCAGTGGCAAGACGACGCTTGCCAAGGCCATTACATGCCTGCAAAATGAGGAGGCAAAGGTCAGTGGCAGTGTGGTTCTGAACGGACAGGAGCTTCTTACCATGAAGGAGCGGGAGCGGAAAAAATTGCGAATGACGACCTTTTCCATTGCGTTTCAGAACTCTATTCAATATCTGAACCCTACCATAACACTGTACGGACATTTGCAGGAGGTTCTGGACCGGGTCTATCCCCGGAGTAAACAGGACAGCTATATGAAGACGCTTATGGAGGAAGTGGGGCTTACCTATGAGGACCTGAGCCGATATCCCAGAGAGCTGTCCGGCGGTATGGCACAAAAGTTTTTACTGGCCAATGCGATTGCGCTGCGGCCTAAGCTGGTCATTCTTGATGAACCCACAGGGGCGGTGGACCACGCTTCTGTTCAGGAGCTGATTCAGCTGATTCTGAAATTAAATCGGGAACACCACATTGCATTTCTGGTTATTACCCACGATATGTATGTGGTTTCCATGCTGGGGCAGCGGATGATGGTTCTCTATGAGGGGCATGTAATGGAGGCGGGAAAAACAGAACAGATTCTGGACCGGCCCTGTCATCCCTATACCAGAGGATTGCTCCATGCCAGCATTAGTCTGAACATTGCGAAAGATATCTGGGGAATCCCCCCGGATCGGGAAGGCGGTATGCGCCGCCACTGTTGTCCTTTTTATGGAAGATGCACCCAGTCAGTAGAAGTTTGCAGTGAAAAAGCCCCCGGTTTAGAGCATAGGCCTGATGGAAGATGGATCTCCTGCCACCGTGGGGGCATTGTAAAAATTCTTGAGGGCAGAGAAATCGGAAAATCCTATGGGAAACAACGGGTTTTGACCCGATGCAATCTGACAATCCACAGTGGAGAAATCATTTCTCTGGTAGGAAAATCCGGTGCCGGAAAAACCACCCTGGCCCGGATCCTCAGTGGATTTGATCCGGGAAAGTTTGAAGGAGAAGTGTTCTTCGAGGAAAAAGCCCCGGATTTTGAAGAGCTGCATAAGGCGATTGGAGGGATTCAGCTGGTATTTCAGGACAGCGAGGCTTCCTTAAATCCAAGAATGACGATTTTGGATGCGGTGGCAGAACCCTTGCTTCTCCACGGAGAATCGCCGGAGATAAGAAAAGAGAAAACGCTGAAGGCAATGCAGGATGTGGGCCTTCCAACATCGGAAGCGTTTCTCACAAAGACAGTGCGTGCCATCTCCGGGGGACAGAAACAGAGAGTGGCGCTGGCAAGGGCGCTTACCATGGAGCCGAAGCTCCTCATTGCGGATGAACCGACATCCATGCTGGACCCTTCCAGCTGCGCCAATGTGCTGAGAATGTTGAAGGCCATGCAAAATCAGCGTGGGTTTTCCATGTTGATGATTACCCATGATTTAGAGAGTGCGGCAAAAATTTCTGACAACATTTATCTCTTGAAAGAAGAAAAGCTGGTCAGGATCAAACCTTCTGATTATGTAAAAACAAATTTAGATGAACTTTTTCATTAGGAGGAATTAGCAATGAATGAACAGGAACTGTGGAATCGATGTGTGGACTTTCATGGACATGTTTGCGGTGGACTGACCATCGGCTATCAGGCGGCGTTATACGCAATCGAGCTTTTGAATTTAACCTTTTCCAAGGATGAACAGGTAGTTTGCATTTCTGAAAATGATGCCTGCGGTGTGGATGCCATTCAGGCCATTCTGGGATGCAGTATTGGCAAAGGCAATCTGCTGTTCCATATGCGGGGCAAGCAGGCCTATTCCATGTATAATCGCACCACGGGAAAGTCTGTCCGGCTGGTTCTGAGGCCCACACCTCAGGGAATGACAAAGGAGGAGTCTCTGGCGTATTACCAGAGCCGGAAGCCCAAGGAGCTGTTTGATGTGAAGGAAACCACCATTGAACTTCCCGAGCGGGCCAGACTGTTCCGCTCCTATGTCTGCGATTGCTGCGGAGAAGTGACGGGAGCAAACTGGATTCGGCTGGAAGGGGACAGAAAACTGTGTCTGGACTGCTACAAGAGCTATGACCGGTTTCATGTCTAAACTGTGACTACCGTGATATTGATAAGGATAAAATAAATGGCACAAAAAAGTCCTGCTGCAATGGGCAAGCGTTGCAGCAGGACTTTTTATCATATGGATTTTATCAGGCTTCCGCCTGTGCTTCCAGCATCTCTTCCTCCTCGGATTTGGTGCTGTATATCACGGTGATGGTGTTGACACGGTGAGACTCTGTTTCGTCTACAGTTACGGTCAGGTTTTCGTAGGTGAAGGAATCTCCAACTACGGGAATCCGGCCAAGCTGCTCCATGACCCAGCCACCCAGCGATACACTGTCAAAATCATTTTTCATATCGAACTTGTCGCAGAAATCATCCAGATTCAAAGAGCAGTCCACCCGGTAAGTATTCTCGGACAGTTCCACGAAGTTTTCCACAACCTCATCATGCTCGTCCCAGATCTCACCCACCAACTCTTCCAGAATATCCTCCATGGTGACGATACCCAGGGTGCCGCCGTACTCGTCAATGACAATGGCAATGTGAGATTTCTTGGACTGGAGCAGTTCCAGAAGATCGCGGATTTTTTCGGATTGATGGATGAACACAGGGGGAGCCATCAGCTCCTCAAGGGACTTGGGGTTGATGCCTTCGCCGATGTAGAAGTCCTTCTGGTGAATGACACCAACAATGTTATCAATGTTTTCTTCATAAACAAGCAGCCGGGAGAACCGGCTTTCGGCGAAGCACTGGGCAATCTCTTGCTTGGAGGCATCCAGAGGAACGGCTTCCAAATCCACACGATGGGTCAGAATGTCCTGTGCCTCCAGGTCCCCGAATTCAATGGCATTCCGAAGAAGTTCCCCCTCGGTTTCATCGATGCTTCCTTCCTGCTCTACCTCATCCACCAAAAGAAGAAGCTCTTCCTGGGACATTTTCGCATCGGCCTGCACTTTGAACACTTTAGAGATCAGTTTTTTCCACAGGGAGAAGAGAAAATTCAGAGGGGTGAGGAGGACGATCACGATACGCAAAATAGGGGCAGAGAACATAGCAAACTTCTCGGGGCTGTCTTTTGCAATGGATTTCGGGGTCACTTCACCAAAAATCAAAACCACGACGGTTACTACTACGGTGGAAATGGTAGCGCCTACATCGCCGTACAGCTGCACGAACAGAACCGTGCCGATGGAGGCCAAGGCGATATTTACGATGTTGTTTCCAATCAAAATGCTGGAGATCAGTTTGTCATAGTTGTCGGAAAGCTTCAGGGCCAAACCAGCCTTGCGGTTTCCTTGCTCGAACAAGGCTTTCAGCCGGGTCCGGTTCAGGGAGGAAAATGCAGTTTCTGTGGCGGAAAAATAGGCGGACATAATAAGACAGGCCACCATAACGATCAGTTTTGTGATTGTGTCAGGGTTCATATTGATTAGGCAACTCCTTTAATGTGTTAGTTGATAAAACTGCTATAGATGCACAAAAAGCACACCTACACCCTCAAAAACGGTGCAGATATGCCAGACGAAAGCAGAATCAACTGATTGCCATCCCTATCGCCACTACTGGAACTGTCCATTGCCGCAGATCACACTCCTCTTTTTGATATTACGCTCATTATAGCGGAAGATACAGTCCTTTGTCAAGGACGAAAACATGAAAAAAGTTAGAAAAAAATTTGGATTTCAACTTTTCTTTTTGAGTAGGCTCCTGTTTTTATGGGCATACTTGGAAGGAGGTGAACAAGATGCAGCAGCCTACCAATCCCAAAGACACCATGTACCCCGGAGAAGTTACAGAGAAAGCCATCTGCGCAATTTTTCAGGGTGCAGGGGACTTCGTCAGACGGGAAATCCTATGTAATGGGCATAAGCTTTATGCCTACATGATCGACGGCCTGGTATCCGGAGCGCAGGCTTCGGACTATATTTTCAAGCCCATTTCCCAGAATCTCAGGGGAGACAAGCTGGAAGAATTATATCAGCAGGCTCTCTTTGGGGCAGTATATAACTCTGTAGCCTCCTCATGCAAAGATTTGGATGACGTTGCAAGGAAACTGGTCAATGGTTTCTGCGTAGTGCTTTTTCCACAAATCGGAGCGATAGCCTATGAGGTCAAAACGGGAGAAAAGCGAGGCGTTTCGGGGCCGGAGGTAGAAAACACGGTCAAAGGGCCAAAGGATGCCTTTACGGAAACGGTACGAACCAACACCAGTCTGATTCGCCGCCACATGCGGACCCCGGATCTGCGGCTCTATGAAACTTTAGTGGGGCGCCGCAGTCTTACCAATGTGACGGTGGCCTATATTGACGGGATCACAAACCCGGATCTGGTGGACAAGCTGAAAGCTCGGCTGGATACCATAGACATTGATGGATTTCTGACTCCGGCTTCTGTTGAGGAATATGTGACGGGTTCACGCCCAACGGCGTTTCCCATGCTGCAATATACGGAGCGGGCGGATAAATTTTGCCAGGGCCTACTAAATGGACGAGTCGGACTGCTGGTGGACGGGTTACCCCTGGGCTATCTGAGTCCAACGGATCTTGGAACCTTTTTGACAAGTCCCGAAGATTTGGGGACAGACTACCTGACGGCATCGGTTCTGCGGATACTGCGGTGTGGAGCCCTTCTTCTAAGTCTGCTTTTGCCGGGCTTCTATGTTGCAATGGCGGCTTATCATCAGGAAATGATTCCGCTTCCCTTGCTAAAGGCGATGATCGAAAGTAAGACTTCCGTACCATTTCCTACCATTATGGAAGTGATGGGATTGCTTCTTGCCTTTGAAATCCTGCAAGAGGCGGGAATTCATCTGCCTCATTCCATTGGACAGACAGTGTCCATTATCGGCGGCCTTGTGGTCGGAACCGCGGCGGTAGAGGCAAAGTTGGTATCACCGGCGGCATTGATCGCGGTGGCATTGGCCGGAATTTGCGGGTTTGCTCTGCCGGGAAGAGATTTTGCAGCCGGGATCCGGCTGTGGAGATTTGCGCTGACCATTTGTGCCAGTCTGGGTGGCCTGTTTGGTCTCTCTGCCGGTGTCATTGCGCTTGTGATCCATCTGTCCAGACTGACTTGTATGGATGTGCCATATCTGTCTGCCCCGCCGATTCTTCGAAAGCGGCTGGAAAAGATAAAATTTCGAGATCCAAAGTTTAGAAGCTTAGATCAGAGAAAACAGAGGTGAAGATTTGAAGCATTGGATGATCTATCTGATTATAGTGCTGAGCTTAGTCGTGACGGGGGAATTGCCGTTTCAGGCTCATGATGTGGGGACCCTTCGCCCTGTTGAAGTGGTTCTGGCGCAGATGGAACATGGGAAGATATTCCTTTCCACAGATACCGGAGACAAAGGGACGGGGAACACCTGGCAAGAGGCGCTTGACGATATGAAAGAGCGGGCCCCGGGATCCATTTTTCTTGGAACAGCGGGATTCCTGTTGATTGAAAATCTGGAGATTCTTCCGGAGATCATGAAACAAAATTTGTTCAACCCCAGCTGCGGGGTCTGCTATGTGGAGGATCCGGTGGACCTGACGGATGCAGGAGCCTATCTGCGAGCCCATGAACCGGAGGCAAATCTGCGGCTTCTTAGAACCGGGGAAGTGGAACTTCCTCAATTAAGAGTAGAGGATGGAGGGTATCGCCTTGACCCATAAAAAGGTGCAGGCCAGAGCGCTGTGGGCCTGGGCTGTGGCAGGGTTTACTGCACCGGCCGCGCAGGTGCTGGGGAGCGTCAGCTGGCCTCTGGTGTTGGGCATTGGCCTTTTGAGCGGAGCTCTTTGGATAGTTGTGTCAAAAGCGACAGCAGAGGGATGGCACGGGCCGAAGTTCATCTATGGTGTGGAATACATCATATTGGTCCTGGCTCTGATGCTATGGGCATCACTCAGCGGAAAATGCTGGGCTACAAACAAAGCTGTGCGGACTATTCCTCTGGTGCTGCTGGTCCTGTCTGCCTGTGCAGCCGAAGGAGGGGCTCAGGCAGGAAGCCGATGCGGAAAGACGCTGTTTTGGGTGTTGGCGGCAATGTTTGTCCTTCTGGGTGCCTTCAGTCTGCCGGATGTACAGATTAGATGGTTAAGGCCCGGTGACAATTTAGATGTATCTTCTGCACTGTGGGTGTTTCTGCTTCCCATGGTGTCACTGCTGCTGCCACGAGAAAACAGCGCAAGGCTGTGGCCGTGGGCGGCTGTTACGGCAGTCACAGGATTTGCCATTGCAATATTGAGTTCCGGTGTGTTGTCACCTCAGATTTCGGCGGGGACAGATGGAGCGTTCTTTGCAATGGTTCGCGGCATCAGTATTTTAGGGGTTGCAGAACGGTTTGAAGCTGTGGTGGCGGCAGCCATGACATTGGGGTGGTTCTGTTGTTTGAGTTTGCTGCTTGCGGCTGCGGGTCATATGGCGGAACAGATTCACAAAGGATGGGAAAGAAGGGGGATCTGGGTGGGAGCATTTCTGGCTGGCGCAGGACAATGGCTCGGGGATATTCCCATGGTGCAGATCGCTCCGTATGCGGCACTTTTTGCCTGGGTGGTGGTGCCGTTGCTTGGCTGCGGAAAAAAATCGCAAAAAAGTGAAAAATAGGCTTGACATTTTTCGCAAAGGTGGTATAATACAAAACACGTTGCTCACGTGAGCGGCAGGAACTTAAAAACTTCTTCAAAAATAAGTTAAAAA
>JAHHRZ010000029.1 GCA_020025515.1 Oscillospiraceae bacterium
GCACCTGACTGTTAATCAGGGAGTCGTTGGTTCGAGTCCAACAGGGGGAGCCAAAGGCTTGACACTTAGGTGTCAAGCCTTTTTCTATTGCTCTGAATATAGATGTATGCATACTACAGAATCAAACATCACCGAACATTCTGTAACATATTGATGTATAATGAATCAGACTTTGCAGAGAAGGAGTGGAAAAATGCAGCAGCGCAAAAAAAGCAGAGGAGATCGAAAAGACGGTTGGCTTCTCAGAGACCTGCCGGGAATGAATAAATTTATCGCCCACCTGTATCCCAATCGGACGGATAATGAGGCTTTTGTCAGTCTGGATATTGACCTGCGTCCTATGGATGCCTATTTGTCAAAAAAGAACGAAGGAAAGACGGAAGACAAGTATACATACTTTCACCTAATCAGTGCCGCAATGGGAAGGGCATTTGTTCTGCGGCCCAGAATGAACCGCTTCGTTGCCAACAACCAGATTTATGAGAGAAAATACATCTCCATGGCCTTTATTGTGAAAAAAAGGTTTGAGGATAAGGCGGAGGAGGGGCTGGCATTTCAATATTTTGACGAAAACAGCACTTTGGATGGCTTTCACACGGAGCTTATGAACACAATACATCAAACGCGGCGTGTTGATGAAAAAGATGCCTCCATAAGCACCATCGATAAAATAATGAATTTGCCAAGGATTATTTTGCGTCCGGTTATGCGAATCTGCTTTTTTTTAGACAAACATGGTTGGCTTCCTCAAAGTGTCAGCTCTGTGGACCCTACATACTCCTCTATTTTTATTAGTAACTTGGGCTCTATTGGTCTTGAGTGTGGATATCATCATTTGACAAACTGGGGAACCAATTCCTGCTTTGTGGTTATCGGTAAGAAGCATATGGTCACGGATTTTGACAAATGGGGGAGGCCTGATCCTCACGAAGTGATTCCACTGGGGATTACTCTGGACGAGCGGATTGCAGATGGCTACTATTATTCCGGCACGGCAGCCCTTGTGAAGGAGCTACTGGAACATCCCTGGATGCTAGAGGAGCCAGCAGGTACACCGGTGGAGTACAGCATTCGGAGGTGATGTAAATGGACGCTTTGCCAACAGTAAAATTAGGCCGATATCGCCATTTTAAAGGAAATGAATATGAACTGATTGGTCTGGTTCGTCACTCGGAGACATTAGAAGCAATGGTTTTGTATCGTCCTTTATATAATGAAAGTGGTCTGTGGGTGCGGCCCTTGTCTATGTGGAATGAAGAAATAGAACGAGATGGCTATAAAGGCCCTAGATTTCAGTATATTGGAGAATGAAGGAAAAGGCTGATTTTCTCCTGGATCAGACCTTTTCATGATGTAAAGGTGCATTGCAAATTGCCGGGGTTCATGTACAATTGATTGGGATTTGAAAGAAAGCTGGATGGGCGATATCATGTCCAACCAGACGCAGAAATAACGGGATATCCCTGTTTGGGAATCATCAGCAGGATAGTGGTGGAGGATTAACGTGGAAAGCTTTCTGATTGCGGTAAATGTGGTGCTCCCAATGGCCATTATGATGGGGATTGGTGCGATGCTGCGGGTGACGAAAGTAACGACCCGAGATACTATGAAGCAGGTGGATAAAATTATCTTTAGCCTGTTTATGCCGGCGCTTATGTTCTATAATATCTATCAGGCGGATTTTCACCAGTCTGGGACGGGAAGTCTGCTGGTATATTCCTTAGTGGGGCTTGGGCTGGTCTTTCTGGTGGCGTTGTTTCTGCCGCCCCATGTGGAAAAGAATCGAGCCACAGCTGCAGCTTTGGGACAGGCCATTCTCCGACCTAATTATATTCTATTTGGGGTGGCAGTGGCACAGAGCCTTTATGGAGAGGAAGGCGTTGGAACGTTGATCCTTCTGGGAGCTGTAGCCGTACCCACATTTAATGCGTTGTCGGCGGTGGTTCTGGAGATTGGCCGGGCGGGTCATCCCAAACCAGTGGCTCTGATTGTGGCGGTGTTTAAAAATCCAATGATTGTGGCAGCGTTATTAGGGCTTGCAATCAATTTTTCCGGTATTCGATTCCCGGCTATGATTGAGGGCGTTATTTCTGATTTGGTGGACATTACAACACCGCTGAGTTTCCTGTCTTTGGGCGTCAGTTTCCGACTGGGAGGCTTTGCGGCCAGGCGAAGAGCGCTTACCATAGGGTTGGTGACTCGGCTTGTGGTTGTGCCTCTGGCAATGGTGACACCTGCTGTTTTACTGGGTTTTCGTGGAACCGAGTTGTGCGCCATTATGGCTTTGTTTGCTGCGCCCACTGCAGTGGCCAGTTATCCGATGGCAGTTGCCATGGATGCAGATGGGGACATGGCGGCCCAAATGGTGGCGTTAAGTACGCTGCTTTCTCTGGTGACCATATTTTTATGGACATTGCTCCTGAATAGTATGGGATTGCTGTAACATTTCATAGGGAAAACGGAAAATCGGTTAGTCCCAAGAGACTGACCGATTTTTAATATTTATATATTATATAAAAGTACTACATAAAAATTGTTGAAGTATACAAAGAGTTCAATCACATAAAGACTTGCAATACTATGAAGATTTCTTTATAATTTATACTAGAACATGAGATTCGGGAAGGACGGTGCTCACGGTTCACTCCGGAATTCGATTGTTTTTAACTATGAAAGCGAGGAGCAGAATATGAAAACAAACCATAAAAATATCGGTAGGCTGCTTTCTCTGCTGCTGACCCTGTGCATGGTGCTGGGTGTAGCTCCGGGCGCAGTCTTTGCAGTAGAACCTCTTTCCACGGAGGTAGTGATCAACGAAGCAAACTTCCCGGATGAAAATTTCAGAGAACACATCAAAATGTATGATTGGGATCACAATGGAACGCTTTCTGCTGAAGAAATAGCCTCTTTGGAGTCGATAGACGTTGACCAGTCAGAAATCAAAAGTCTGCAAGGTATTGAGTTTTTCAAAAATTTGAAATATCTGTCTTGTAGTCAAAACCAACTGACAACATTGGATGTCAGTCATAATTTGAATCTGGAAATACTTATATGTGGAGATAACCGGCTGACAAGCTTGGACGTGAGCAAAAATGTGGCCCTTTTGCAGCTGAATTGTGCAATGAACATGATAACAAGTCTGGATGTGAGCCATAACACAGAGCTGCGGTCTTTTTGCTGTGCGTTCAATAAACTGAAAACCTTGGATTTGAGTCAAAATGTGAAACTGGAACAACTGATATGTGGCTGTAATCAGCTGACAGAATTGGATTTAAGCAAAAATACCGCATTGAAAGAGGTAGAATGCAGCGTCAACTGGCTGAGCAGCCTGGATATCAGCCACAATAAGGAATTGCAGGAACTTGCCTGCCTCAATAACAAGCTGACAAGTCTGGACGTCAGTAAGAACCCCTCTCTTATTTCGTTGCACTGTACCGCCAATGAGCTGAGTGCTCTGGATTTGAGCAAGAATGAAAATCTGGAATTATTGGACTGTTTTCAGAATGAACTGGTGACCCTGGATTTGAGCAAGAATCCGAAGCTGAACTTTCTGGATTGCGGAAAGAATAGCCTGACCAGCTTAGATCTTGGCAATAACAACAACGTAAGAGTAATCAGGTGTGACTATAACATGTATGTGATCCCTGAAAGGGAAGGCTTTGATTATACTGCTTTGCCTGGAGATTTTGATATTGATAAAGTTTCTGATGTGTTTGGAGGTCAATTTCATCGGGAAAATCACATATTTACGATGGATCCCGATGTCATGAAGGCCGGATACAGCTACGAGGTGAAACCCAACGAAAGGGCGACATTTGAGTTTTACCACAATCCCTTTGAAGATTTGGAACAAGGTACCTACTATTACAATCCCGTAATCTGGGCAGCGGGAAACGGGATTACCGACGGAGTCACTGCTACGACGTTTACCCCGCAGAGAAATTGTACCCGTGGTCAGGTGATGACATTTTTCTGGCGTATTGCAGGCTGTCCTGAACCTAAAACTACGGACAGCCCCTTCGTGGATGTGCAGGATCCATCCCGATTCTACTACAAGGCAGTGTTGTGGGCCATGGAAAACGACATTACCACAGGTATTACACCGGAACAGTTCAAACCGAATAGCACCTGTACCCGTGGCCAGGTAGTAACCTTCCTGTGGCGCCTGACAGGTGAGGTGGAGCATCTTGCCACTGTGAGCAGATTTGATGATGTTCAGAATACGGAGTCTTACTACTATGACGCAGTTCTTTGGGCAACAGAAGAATTCATTACAACCGGAGTGCAGCCGGGAATCTTTAAACCCGAAGCAACCTGCAACAGAGCGCAGATTTTAACCTTTATCTATCGTTGTCTCATGTAGGATCCCATTGTTCCTCCGGGAAAATCAGGGGAATAATCAACAGGCCCACTTCTTCGGAAGCGGGCCTGTTTGTCGTAAAAAGCACGTCTGAAGATTGGGAAACAATCAGACAATGGTGAAACGAATCAATGACGATCGATGACAATGCAGCTGCGGGAGTGGTTCTCAAAGCTCAGACGGAAAACGGCGTGACCGAAGCCACGCCGTTTTTTCTAGTCCTTATTGGGCTCTTCAGAGACGTTTCTCTGGGTTTGGGGCATTTGGAAAATTCGCTGGAGCATGAACATGGCTACGGTAGCCAGAATGATCTCAGCCACAGGCTGTGCGTAGGCCAGACCATAGAGAGGGAAGAATCTGTTGAGCAGATACAAAAGAGGAATTTCCAGAATCAGCTTTCGCAAAATGGCAAAGATCAGTGCGTTCTTTCCCATTCCCAGGGACTGGAATACACCAACCACCAAGAAGTCCAGGCAAAGGAAGGTAATGCCAATACACAGCCCCTGAAGGAAACGGGTACCATAGGCGATAATTTGGGGGTCGTCTATAAAAGCCTGCACCAGAGGGCCTGCCCCCAGCCAGTAACCAAGAGAGACCAGAAGCATAGCAGGTGTTACAATCGCGGCGGAAAAAGTGATGGCGCTTCTCATGCGTTTGCGGTTGCCGCTGGCATAGTTGTAGCTGACCAGAGGCATGATGCCCTGAGAGAAGCCCATGGCAACCTGGGTGGGAACCATTGTGAGCTTCTGAGCCACTCCCATGGCAGCAACGGCGGAAGCACCATGGACAGCAGTAAAATTGTTGAGAATGGTGGTGCCGGTGACATTCAGCAGGTTCTGGATGGAGGCAGGAATGCCAACGCCCAGAATCTCCTTTACAACGACCTTGTCCACTTTTTTCAGTCTGCGGATGTCCATGCTGCAGAAGGTATGACCTCGCTTGACATGGGCCAGCACAATAAAATACAGGCAGGCGACGCAGTTGGAGATGAAGGTGGCCAGGCCGGCACCTGCGGCACCCATATTAAGGCCCCAGGGAAGAATAAAGATGGGGTCAAGAATAATATTCAAAATACAGCCGCTCATGGTGCCGATACCTGCATGGAAGGAGGAGCCTTCGCTTCGTACCATTTGGGATTGGACCACATTCAAAATAGCGGGCGCAGCGCCGCAGAGGACAGTCCAGAACAGATAATTGTTTGTAGCGGTTCGGGTTTGTCCATCTGCCCCCAGGAGGTCCAGGAGGGGAAGCCGGAAAATGAGACAAATCAGAGAAAATAGAAGTCCGCTGAACAGTGCTCCATAAAAGCCAAAGGCGGAACTATTTTTCACTCTCTCATAATCGCCTCGTCCAAGAGAGCGGCTCATCATACTGGAGGTGCCCACACCGAAGAGATTATTAAAGGCGTAGAAGGCCAGCATAACAGGGTAAACCAGTGTAACGGCTGCATTTTCGATGGGATTGTTCAGCATGCCGACAAAATAGGTGTCTGCCAGATTATAGATCACGGTTACAAGGGCGCTGATGACCATGGGAATGCTGAGCTGTGCCACGGCCTTTGGAATCGGCATGGACTCAAAAAGTTCTGTTTTCGCATTGGTTTGAGACATAATGATTTCCTGCACTTCCTTTCTCTTTGTGTTAGTATATCCCGGAACTTTCAGAGTGTCAAGATGAGGGCATTTCCCAATCATACAAAATGCGGTGGATGGGCTGTGGATCTTTTTGAGATTTTGGCGTTATAATTCACAAATAATTCTGTCTTTTTTCAGTTCCATATGCTATAATGATCGGAAGATATCATATTACAGCCGAGCTTCGGCTGAAGCAACATATGGAAAGGGAAGACCTATGGGACTTATTACAAAAATTTTCGGTACCCGTTCACAGCGGGAAGTGAAGCGGCTTCAGCCGCTGGTAGATAAAATTGAGGAGTTGGGGCCTCAGATTAAGAAACTCTCCGATGTAGAGCTTCGGGAAAAGACACAGGAATTTAAAGAGCGGTATGCAAAGGGAGAGGACCTGGACAGCCTTCTGCCGGAGGCCTTCGCCGTGTGCCGGGAGGCTGCGGATCGGGTGCTGGGAATGCGGCCCTATAAGGTTCAGCTCATCGGCGGCATTGTGCTGCATCAGGGCAGAATTGCAGAAATGAGAACCGGCGAAGGTAAGACCCTGGTGGCCATCCTGCCGGCCTACCTCAATGCCTTGACCGGAAAAGGAGTTCATGTTGTCACGGTCAATGAATACCTGGCCAAGCGTGACTCTGAATGGATGGGCAAGGTCTATCGGTTCCTGGGCCTCACGGTGGGTCTCATCATTCCTTCTATGAGCCCCGAACAGCGCCGAAAGGCTTATCAGGCCGACATTACCTATTGTACCAATAACGAATTGGGCTTTGACTACCTTCGGGACAACATGGCCCTGTATAAAGAAGAGCTGGTTCAGCGTGGACACAGCTTTGCCATTGTGGACGAGGTGGACTCCATCCTCATCGATGAAGCACGGACTCCTCTGATTATTTCCGGAAAGGGCGAGGCCTCAACCAAGCTCTATGAAATGGCGGATTTCTTTGTTTCCGGTCTGCGCAAGAAGGTGTTTGCCAAAACCGACGAGAAGGAAGAGCAGGACAACTACGACTGCGACTACATCATCGATGAAAAGAGCCGCAGTGCGACCCTGACCGCTTCCGGCATTGCAAAGGCCGAAAAGTTCTTTGGTGTGGAAAATCTGGCCGATGCAGAAAACACCGCACTGAATCACCACATCAATCAGGCTATGAAAGCCCGCGGCCTCATGAAGAGAGACATTGACTATGTGGTCAAGGACGATCAGGTGATTATTGTTGACGAATTCACCGGCCGTCTCATGTATGGCCGCCGGTATAATGAGGGCCTTCATCAGGCAATCGAGGCAAAGGAAGGCCTCAAGGTCGCCAATGAGTCCAAGACGCTGGCTACCATTACCTTCCAGAATTTCTTCCGTCTGTATGACAAGCTCTCCGGCATGACCGGTACCGCCCTTACGGAAGAAGAGGAATTTGCCTCCATTTATAAGCTGGATGTGGTGGAAATCCCCACCAACCGTCCTGTGGCCCGCCACGACTACTCCGATGTGGTCTATAAGACCGAGGCAGGAAAGCTCCGGGCCATTGTGGCACAGGTAAAGGAATGTCACGAAAAGGGCCAGCCTGTGCTGGTCGGTACCATCTCCATCGAAAAGAGCGAGCTGGTATCCAAGATGCTGAAAAAAGAGAATGTTCCTCATACCGTTTTGAACGCCAAATACCATGAAAAGGAAGCACAGATCGTTGCGCAGGCAGGTAAGTTTGGGGCAGTTACCATCGCAACCAATATGGCAGGCCGTGGTACTGACATTATGCTGGGCGGTAATGCAGAGTTTATGGCCCTCAATGATCTGCGCCGTCAGGAAGTGCCCGAAGAACTGATTGTGGAGGCCAATGCCTACGCAGAGACGGACAATCAGGAGATCCTGGATATCCGCCGCAAGTATGAGGAACTGCTGGCTGCCCATAAAGCAGAGATTGCCAAGGAGGCCGATCGGGTCAGAGAGGCAGGCGGCCTGTTCATTATCGGTACGGAGCGCCACGAGTCCCGGCGAATCGATAATCAGCTTCGCGGCCGTGCCGGTCGTCAGGGTGACCCCGGTGCAAGCCGCTTCTATCTGAGCCTGGAGGACGATGTGATGCGTCTGTTTGGCTCTGAGCGGATCATGAACATGATGGATACACTGGGCATTGATGAGGATACTCCCATTGACCAGAAGATTTTGTCCAATGCGGTGGAAAGTGCTCAGCGGAATGTAGAGAGCCGGAACTTCCGGGCCAGAAAGAATGTTTTGGAATATGACGATGTGATGAACACCCAGCGTGAGGTGATTTATGAACAGCGTCGGAAGGTTCTGGATGGAGAAGACCTGCGCAGCAATATTCTGTCTATGCTTCATCAATATGTTGATGGGCAGGTGGCTACCGTCATGGCGGACAGCGGCTCTATCTCTACAGAGGAAGAACGCACCCGTCTGCTGTCTCAGCTGGAAAATCATTTCTTTATCAAGGGTGACTTCAAACTGGATTGTGAGACCCTGTCAAAGATGAGCCAGGAGGAGATCACTGAGGCACTGTATCAGGAGGGCGTTAAGTATTACGAGTCTAAGGAAGCCTTCTACGGGGAAAAGATGATGCGCGAAATGGAGCGGGTGGTCATGCTCCGGGTGGTAGACGAATACTGGATGGATCAGATCGATGCCATGGACGACCTGAAGCAGGGCATTACCCTCCGGGCCTATGCCAATACCGATCCGGTTGTGGCCTACAAAAAGGAAGGCTACGAGATGTTTGATGCCATGGTTCAGGCCATTCGCGAGGAAACCGTGCGCCGTGCCTTTATGGTGCGTATGAAGGTCAACCAGGAAATGAGACGGGAGAAGGTGGCCAAGGAGTCAGCGGCCGCAGGTTCTGCCAGCGATCAGACCGTCAAGCAGCAGCCTGTGCGTAAGGCGCACAAGGTGGGCCCCAATGATCCCTGTCCCTGCGGCAGCGGTAAGAAATACAAGAAGTGCTGCCGTGACAAGGATCTCATGGAGAACTAAGACGGCTTAGGAGAGATTTCTTTGAGTTTTTTAACTGTAAAACGGGACACTCTGGAGTATCTCCAGAGTGACCTGCTTGCTCCCACCATCCACTGTTTTTCCACTCGCTACGGCGGGTGCAGTACCGGCAGCTTATCCAGCCTGAATCTGGGCCTGCATCGAGGAGACCGACCGGAGAATGTTTGGGAGAATTATCGAATCTTGGGTGAGGCTCTGGGATTTCAGCCCCAGGATACGGTGCTGACCAAACAGACCCACACGGATATCGTAGTGCCGGTGGGAAAGCAGGACCGTGGCAGAGGACTGATCCTGCCTGTAGAACAGGAGCGGGACGGCCTTGTGACCAATGTGCCCCAGGTGATTCTTACAATCTTTATGGCAGACTGTACACCCATTCTGTTCTATGACCCTGTAAAACGGGCAGTCGGTGCAGCCCACGCAGGTTGGCGGGGCACCGTAGCCGGGATCGCGGCCAGAACAGTGGAACGATTGACAAAGGAATATGGGTCAGATCCCAAAGACATTCGGGCGGTCATTGGCCCCTGCATCAGTAAGTGCTGCTTCGAGACAGACCGGGATGTGCCGGATGCCGTTCTGGCAGCCATGGGCCCGGAGGCGGAGACTGCCATTTCCGGCAGCGGCCCTAAGTACCATGTGGATTTGAAATGCCTGAACGAAATCTGGCTCCATCGGGTCGGTGTAGAACAAATTGATATCAGCCCGGATTGTACGGCCTGCCAGCCGGATCGATTCTGGTCTCATCGGGTGACGAAAGGAGACCGCGGCTCTCTTGCTGCGGTGATCGGGCTGCCTGGGGAGGAGTGATGGGATGAAAAAGAACATCATAGGACTGGCAGCGGCAGTGTTGTGTGTTTCCCTGTTGTGTGGCTGCAATATGAACCAAGGTGTGCCGAAAGATACGGAACCTGCAAAGATGCATCAGGGGTTGTTACAGACCACCCGAGCGGAGCATTTTGGACTGTCCTATCTTCCGGAGGCAGGACTGAACCCCTATGAATGTACCCAGGTGGTCAATCGGCCTGTCATCTCAGCACTGTATCAGGGGCTTTTTATTGTAACCTCCCAGTATCGGGCGGAGCCCGTCCTGTGCAAAACCTATATGGTATCCCCAAATCTGAAGGAATATCGTTTTCAGCTGGAGGAGGCCACTTTTTCCGATGGGACGGCCCTTCAGGCAGAGGATGTAGTGGCCAGCTTGCAGGCTGCCAAAGGAAGCCCGGTGTATGGAGATCGTCTGCGCCATGTAACCTCTATTTATGCAGAGAGTTCCACAGAGGTTGTGCTCACGCTGGATACCCCTCAGGAGAATCTGCCTGTTCTGCTGGACATCCCTGTGGTAAAAGCAGGCGAGGTACAAGAGAAGATGCCCATAGGGACCGGCCCCTATGCCATTGGGGAAGACGAAGGAAGTCCGGCGCTGGTGCGAAGGACCAACTGGTGGAGCGAATATACTCCCGCAGTAAGCTTTGATAAAATCCTGCTCAGCGCGGCGACCACGCCCTCTGATGTTCGGGATCATTTTGAATTTGGAACAACAGATTTGGTCTGTGCAGATCCCGGTTCTCCCAACTATGTGAAATATCGCTGTGACTATGAACTGTGGGACTGCGCTACCGGTATTATGCTGTATTTGGGGTGTAATAACAGCGGTTCCAGTCCGTTTGCCAACGGAGAAGTTCGCGCTGCTTTGACACACGGAATAGACCGGAAAGCGCTGGTGGAGGTTTATGGAGGCTTTGCGCAGGCAGCCTATCTGCCGGCGGCGCCGGAAACGGACTATTATAACAACACATTGGCTGCATCCTTTGCTTATGATTCGGAGGCGTTTTCTCAGGCACTGCGGGATGCGGGCCTGTATGAAACCAGTGCAAGGCTTCTGGTATGCAGCGACCATCCCACCCGAGTGCAGGCAGCGCAGAGCATTGCGCAGCAGCTGACAGATGCTGGCCTGACGGTGGAAGTGATGGCCTTACCCTGGGATGACTATCTGGTGGCCTTGAAGGTAGGAAATTTTGATTTTTATTTGGGAGAGGTGCGGCTGTCGCCCAATTTCGATCTGTCACCTTTTTTCCAGGAAAATGGTGCGCTGAGCTATGGCGGCATGACCAATGCAGAACACTATGCCCTGTGTCTCAAGGCATTGGAAAACAGCGGCAATTACTATGATTTGCATAGTGCCGTTATGGAAGACGGTCAGCTGTGCCCTCTGGCATTTCGTACTTATGCGGTCTATGCAACCCGTGGCGTTGCCACGGGGCTGCTTCCGGGGCTGGACAATGTGTTCCACACTGCCAATTCTCGTCAGCTCACTCAGGCTAAGACAGAATGGCCCCAGGAAGAGACGGCTCCCACGGAAGAAACAGAAGAAGCAGGTGTATCGGAAATACCTGAGGAGACGGAGGAGCCTGAAGAACCATAGAAATAAAACGTGCTGTTTTGCCTTTTGGTGTAACAGCACGTTTTTTGTGTGCGCCCGGCATGGGCAATAACTTGGTGGTGAAAGACCACTACAGA
>JAHHRZ010000003.1 GCA_020025515.1 Oscillospiraceae bacterium
AGATTATAGAGTTCTGCAATCAGAAGTTCTATCAAAACCAGCTGGTTGTTATGACTGAGGATCATGATGAAGCAGACACTTTATCTGTCTATAGGACGGTAGCAGGAAATCATCAGAGAGGTCATGTCAGTCGAAGGCAAATAGATGTTACAGTACAGGAAGTCCTTCCCAAGATGGCTGATATTCCTCCGGAAGAGATTGGAATTATTGCGCCTTATCGCAATCAGGTCAATGCTGTTTCTTCATCATTACCGGATAACCGAATTGAAGTGGACACGGTCCACAAGTTCCAAGGTCGTGAGAAAAATGCAATGATCCTTATGACAGTCGATGACCAGGTGACAGATTTTTCAGATGACCCATATCTTCTGAATGTGGCAGTTTCCCGTGCAAAAGATAGACTTTGCTTGGTTACCTCCGGGAATGAACAGCCGGCGGACAGCAATATTCAGGATCTGATTGCATACATTCAGTACCACAACTTTGATGTTGTAGACAGTGACCTATACTCTGTATTTGATCTTTTGTATCAACAATATACACAGCAGCGTATGGAGTTTCTGAAAAAGCACAAACGTGTTTCTGCGTTTGATTCTGAAAATATCATGTATGGAAATCTTGTAGATTTGCTTCACAAACTCCCTGACTTGCCGTTAAAAATCAGTTGTCATCATCCACTGAGGCAACTGATCCGAAACTCTGATTTGCAGACGGATGAAGAATTTAGATATGCATTCAATATCAATACCCATTTGGATTTCTTTATCTATAATCAGATTACTAAGCAGCCGGTACTGGCTATTGAGGTGGATGGAGCAACATTCCATCAGGAAGGCACGAGGCAGCATGAGAGAGACCTGCTGAAAAACAGCATTCTGGAGAAATACGGTATCCCTCTGCTCAGGCTTCCCACCGATGGAAGCGGTGAACTAAAAAAAGTGAAAGCAGTTTTGCTTAGTAGATGATCGCATTCAAGAATGATTTTGTATTGTCCATGGATTCTTGTAACAATGACTAACTAACATATGATAACAGCCGGAGCTGATACAATTCAGCTCCGGCTAATCTTTTATTCTGCTAGATTGATAACCCTTCTTCCTTTCCTTCTTGCCTCTTCCGCAAACCTTGCCGCCCCGCCCCAGGAGTGGGTGACATAGGTGACCACATAATCTGCATGCTGCAGCATCCAACGGTTGCGCCAGGTGATGGCGTACTTGGGGTGAATAACTTCAATTCCCTCCGGCAGCATGGTGCCGGAGTAATCTTCGCCGGGAATATTTTTCGGAGGGTAAGCCAGCACGACAGCGTAGCGGATGTGCGGGTATTTCTTCTTCATGACAAACAGAACCCAGTGTACCAGCGCATCAAACAGGCCCTCATTTCCTACATAAAACCGGTCAACATCGTGGTTTTGGATCAGATCCTCAATGGCCTCCTCCAGCTCTCCCTTGCAGAGGCCGATACAATCCCGGTGTCCGAAAAAGGTACAAGCAGCCATATTCCTTCCTCCTAATTTACGATATATCGTAAGTATAGCATAATTCTTCGAAAATTACGATATATCCCACACGATATGTCACAGATTTGGTTAAACTTAAATCACGATATATCGCAGGGAGGAATGCGAAGTGAATACCAAAGAAGCCGTTGCAAAACGCATTCTGGAACTGTGTGAGCAGCGCCACATGGCAGTCAATGCCCTGGGCACCGTTTCCGGCGTTTCACCGTCTACCATTTACAGTATGCTGAACGAAAAAAGCCAGAATCCCGGTGTAGTTTCCATCAAGAAGCTGTGCGACGGGCTGGACATTTCCATTCGGGAGTTTTTTGACAGTGATCTCTTCGACGGACTTGAACAGGAAATCAAATAACGATATAATTAGATGCAAACACAGACCCGTGTTTGCATCTTTTTTTATGAGGAAATCCTATGGAAATTTTAAGCAGTCAGGAAGCATTACAGGCAGCCATTCGGCAGAATCAGATCTTGATTTTGCAGTTTGGTTCCGAGCGCTGCGCTCCCTGCAAGGCCCTTCAAAACAGAATCAAGACGTGGAATCAGGAGCATCCCTCTGTCTGCCATGTCTATGTGACTGCCGACGAACTGCCGGAGCTTTGCGCCCAGATGGGCGTGTTTACGGTCCCCGCTATCTTCGTGTATGTGGATGGGAAACTGACGATTCAGCAGAGCGGTTATTTCAGCCTCAATCAAATGCTGGACCAGATTGAGAAATACGAACAGCTGCTTGGTTAATTTAGATCACCAAGGAACATGAAGATTTTATATACACCTCTCACCATGGAGGACAGCGAAGAATTTTATCGTCTTGCAGGAGATGAACGGGTAGCCGCAACCATGCGGTTCGACTGCCCGCACACCCGGGAGGAGAGCGACCGGATTTTAGCCGATTATCTTTCCGAAGGGAACCGCACCTTTGCCCTTCGCTTTCAGCCGGAGGAGATGCTTTTTGGCGTTTTCGCATTCAAGAGCGTAGCCGGATCGGATACCGCAGATCTTTCTCAGATGCTGGTTCCTGAACAGTGGGGCCATGGTTTGGGCAATCAGATTATCAGCGATATGGTGGCACTGGCCCGGAAGGAAAAATGGTACAAAGCTTTGGGTGCCTATATTCTGGAAAGCAATACCGCATCCCGCCGGATGGTGGAAAGAAGCGGTTTTCAGGAGAAGGAGCGCCGACGTTACCCCAGTATGACAGAAGATCTGGTGATTTATCAGCTGGAGATCTGAGCAGGAAGGAGCATCAATCAGATGGACGTGAATCTGGAAAGAAACAGAGCTTATTATGCGCAGCTTTCTACCCCGACACAGGCATTTCAGAGCCGCATTTCGTACTGGAGCTTGCCCCGATTACGCTGAGGGCAAATTTCTGATCATCCGGGAATACCGGACACACGGTAAGGAGGATATGGTATGCAGGATATGGAACAGGAAAA
The DNA here is from genome assembly GCA_020025515.1 of Oscillospiraceae bacterium. Lineage (GTDB taxonomy): Bacteria > Bacillota > Clostridia > Oscillospirales > Oscillospiraceae > Faecousia. Next base: position 2,956 of record JAHHRZ010000003.1, read on the forward strand.
CGACAAAGTCAGCATCCGAAAAGCAAAATGGAAGCTTTGCCTTGGTGTCCTTCTGGCCTTGCTGGGCTTTGCGGTACTATTGGCAGGCGCACTGCTGGATGTGCAGAGTACATGGGGGAGTATGGGGCTGCTCGCAGGTTTCTTTGCCTGCGATATTGCCGGACTGATCCTGATCATCAAGGCATCGCCCGGACTGGCACTTTCGGACATTAACAGAATTGATCAAAAATACGGCGAATGTGAACTGACGCAGCTGCACGGCATGAAGAAATATGAAGCAGAGCAAACACTTCGTTCTCACAAATTCAAATATGATGACAGCGGTTATTACCGGAGAAAAAAGTTCTCGTTTTTGAAGGACTCCGTATCTTACTATGTGAAAATGTTGGATAGCTCCAACATGGAAAAAACCATTCGCAACGAGTGCAATTATTTGGATAAACAGTTTCAAAACGGAAAGAGTACTTGTCTGATTTTGATGATTTACAGCAATGAACCGATGGATAAGAACTCTCAACTACTGCGGAATGCCGGAATGATTCAAATTGCAGACAACATGGTGCTGGATATGTACTCGTCAAAGACGATGGTTGTGGTTGGGGTAGATCCTGTGACCGGCATCGGACAATATCTGGACATGGGCAAGGGACACAATCTTTATCTGTACAAATACGGCTGTAAAATGCTGAAAAAGCTGTTCGGCTGAGTCTTAGAAAGCTGGGATTCCAATGGGAAAATATTACAACAAGTTTTTAGGAAAACAGATCGATCTGGCTCCTTTGGGCATCGAACGCCGGGAGGACAACTGCCCCTATTTCTGCACCCCGAAAGGCGCATCTATTATCGGCTGGGCCGGTGTGGACGGCATCCACTACTGCTTCATCCGAGGCTTTGGGGAAATGGTGTTTGCCGTCAGACCCATGGAAATTGCCCCCAATTATGTGCGGCCTATTTCCGGCAGCTTTGAGGACTTTCTGCGGCTGCTGCTTGCCTGCAGGGATGCAAATATCCTGGAACAGGCGTGGCAGTGGTCAGAAAAGGACTTCTATCAGGCGCTGGAAGGCAGTGTGTCCGATCAATCTGTTTTTGAGGCACTGGATCAGATTCAGAACTCTATGAAGCTGACGCCCATGGAGGAGCCCTGGGCGTATCTCCACCAGCTGCAGGAAAGCTTTGATTACAGCAAGATCAAGTACACGGAGGATTTTTACGACCCTGAGCTGAATGAAAATGCGCCTCAGGAAGAATGGGCGGTCTATTATGACGGCACCATTTACGGCCATTCCGGTCGGGACAAGGCCGGTACCGAAATCCCGGTCAAAAAAGAATTTCAGTATGCAGGCAGAACCTTTCTGGTACCTGCGGTGTATTCCTGTGCCAAGGGAATGGTGGTGGACTTCTGCATGCGGGTGGAGCTGGAGAAGTTTCAGCGTTACTGGGCCAAGTGGGGAGACCGATACGAGGATGATCTGAACCGAAGAGAACGAAACCTCAGCTATCTGGAAAACCCGCTGTATTTTGAGCTTGAACCGGAGGTAACCGTCAACGGCAAAGTGCTCAAGCGGCGCAGCGGCAGCGGCATCTGCTACATTCCCGGCGACCCCAGTGAGCCGGAGACCCGGTTCCTTGCAGAGCATTACCATCTGTCTGAGGAGTACGCCTGGTCTGTTTCCCGTGCCTGCTTCCCCTGGAAAAGCGCACGGCGTCCGGCAATCAAATCTCTGATGCTCACCATGGTCCAGGAGCCTGTGAAGGTCCCCGGAGCGGTATTTGAAGTTTCCGGTCCGGGAGAGCAGATTGACCTGAAAATCCCCGGAAATCCCTTTACGCTGACCGTGAAGGGCTATGAGCCCCAGACGCTGGATGCTTCCATGATTTCTCCGGGTGAAATGGAATATCCAACCTGTTATACGATGATGACCTATACGCTTTCACCCAAGCCGGAGGAAGGAACGCTCAGCATTCAGGATCTTGCCGAATGTGACCAGCCCAAGCCGAAGCAAGCAGAGCACATAACAGAGTATGGCAGCTGTGAAGCCGCAGCCATCGGCATCATCGGCGGTGCCGACGGCCCCACAGCAATGATTGTGGGTGCTCCCCAAACAGAACAAGAATTTGCTGCCTGCTCGGCCCCGCATTTTGAACCGGCACAGAGAATCCAGTGGTATCCGGTCCTGCGGGTAACCGAGTATGAGCCTGCTACAATTACTCTGATATAAATTAAGCTGCACCAGTCTCCATACTGGTGCAGCTTTCGTTTTAGATAAATGTAAATGGATTGCAATGCCCAGCCAATCATGGTAAGCTAAATGCAGATCATATCTGGGGGTGAGTTTATGGAACCGTCAAAAGAACTGGCGTATCGGCAGCTTATAGAAGATGTTAAGAAAAGCTATCCCATTTACGAAAAAACTCAAAATCATTCCACAAAACAGCTCTACTGGTGTGACTACTGCGAAGAAATCAACCTCTGGACTTATTGGCAAGGCCGAGGAAATTTGAATGCAGATATTATGCTCGTTGGGCAGGACTGGGGCAATCCGTGGGATCCATCCATGGAGGGGTTTTGGAAAAAGCTGGAACTTGCCGGGAAGAAACCAATCCGTGGATATATGGAGAATAACGACAGTCCAACGGATAATAACCTTGTGAAATTATTTAAGGAACTTCATTACGACATTACAAAACCGTGTCAAGAGTTGTTCTTTACCAATTTTGTGCTGGGGTATCGAAATAACAAAATTAGTGGAAATTTTCAAAGGAAATGGGCTGAAAAAGACAGCCAATATTTTAATCGTCTTGTGGATATTATCGAGCCGAATGTGATATTGTGTTTGGGAAAGTCCACTTTTGAAGCGGTCATCAAAGCATATCATGTAACCCCCAGGCCTAAAATCAGAGGCTATAATACATTTATCCAAAGTAATGATAATCCTCAGAAAATCGTTTTAGAAAATGGACAAAACGTTCATGTGTTTGCACTTGCCCATTGCGGTGCGATTGGAACAATGAATCGGAACAGAGGAAACCACCCAAAAGATAAACTTTTTCTGCAAAAAGAAGACTGGAGAAGAATAAAGCCGTATCTTTCTCCTCAGGAGGAGACTATATGATGCAGGATAAATGCTACACGCTGAAAGAACTTTATGAATCGGATTGTAAGGAAGTTCCAAAGGATAATGGAATCTATCGGGTATTGGTACCGGATGGTATGAAGATCGTTTTCCGTTCAATTGCAATCAATGTCCATGCACCATTGTATCCTGCTGAAGTATTGCAGGAAAAGTTTTCTAAATGCAAGAGTAAAACTGTACTTTACATCGGAAAAGCCAGTGGAAGGAAAGGCCTCCGGCAGCGGCTGAAGCAATACATGAAGTACGGCTGGAATGAAGCGGTTAACCACAAAGGAGGGCGGGCAATCTGGCAGATCGAAGGAGCAGATCAGCTGCTTCTTCAATTTGAATGCTGTGAGGATGCAGACGAAGTGGAACACAGGCTTCTCCGGGAGTATCAACAGGAAAATGGCAGTTATCCTCTGGCAAACTGGCGGGGATAGGAAAAGCCTTCTTTGCATGTTTTTCTTGCAAAGAAGGCTTTTTTATATGGGCACTAATAGTGCGGGGGTGGTCTGAAATTCAAATATCACCAATCATCATCGTCATCGTTTCCCCAGGAATACCGTTTCTCTTCCTCCTCACGCTGACGCTCTTCTTCCTCTTCCCGGCGGCGCTCCTCTTCTTCTGCCTCTCGCCGGTACTCGCTGTCATCCCAGTTATACACATATTCTCCCCGGTCAATACTGTAGCCGTTTTTGTCGATCCACTCGTAATCTCCGGTGTCGTAATTCAAACAATACTTAGGCATGATTTATCCTCCTTATTTAAGCACTGACAGCAGCATTCCGTATGCTGCTGATTTTTTGCTTCTTTTTGGGAAAAAGCAAATCATTCAACAAATCCATTGACACGGAAGCATTGTTATTAAAGTCAAATTCTTATAACTAAGATCTAAAAAGCCATGTTTCTGCCATCAAAACAATTCAAAAATAATTTGAGCAACATTTTCTTTAGTAACAATATGTATGGGCCTTTCCAAGTTATAAAATAATTCAGCTCATATTTGCACCATATTGATGACATTGTAGTATTTGAATAAACAAAAATCGATATTTGAGTGGTAGCATAGAAGATATAAACTGCAACGGAGTATTCTACATTGACAAGATATCCCGAATATCGTGGTCATAAATATGTTTGGTGACACCCGCCATGTAGTCACCTCCATTGTTTTATTTATAAATGAGTAATGATAATAATACCAGCGCACACCAAAGCCAAAGGCAAATAAAACGAAAGATCAGTTTTAGAAAAAACGCTGCCCAACCAGATGTACTTCCATTCTCCAGAATGACTTCCTGCAGATGCTTTCATTGAAAAGTCAATATCATTTTCTGACTTTTCCCGCACCTCATCATACAATAAACGGTACAACCGTTCCTGCCATAAATAAAAACCATCTAAGCCCCAAAAAATTATGATAGGGATATAAGCAACCAGAAAATACATTTTGTCTGCTTCTTTGCTTGCTAAAGCAAAAATACCTGCAACTAATGTCACAGCCCATCCTTTCAGCATAAAGGAATTACCTGCCATTCGGTTGATAATTCCCTGGATCATTTCAAGGTGCCTAATTTTATTTTCCATCTTATTCTCCTCCTTGTTGTTCACCTACTACTCTTTCGGGAAAGCGATTTCATACAAAAGGTCCAATGCTTCCTCTTTAATCTTAATCGGATATTTGTCCCACCGCTGATTCCAGTTCAGTAAATTGTCATCTGACAAATTTACCATCTGTCTTAACGCTTTACTTACATCGTATTGAACTTTGAGAGACGCCTCTGCTCGTTGCTCAAAGTGTTCAACAATATGTTGGGCCCTATCTGGGCGTTTAGATGGCAACACCGTTGTCATCACTAGTTCATGATATATCCACGGGGAAAGTGTTTGCTCATTCTTTTTTATACTATCAATTTCTTCCGACATATTTATGGAGTTAGGAGTATTAAAGAAAATCACACATTCTGTCTTATCAAGCATTTCTGTCAATGCAGTTGACAGCATCATATGTACATGCGCCGTCGTGTAATTCCTCATTTCATAGCTGTAGGTGCCTTCCTTGGGCTGGTAACAATACCGATCATCAATTTTCTAAGAAGCTCATCACAATATCCCCATGAGCAGGAATCTATAAATGCCTCCAAGCCAAACATCTCATATAGCCATCCCGCAAAAGCTTTAACCCTATTAATATCTTTATGTGAATGCGAGATAAAAATATCTTTGTGAGAAATGGAGAACCAGTGTTCTTTTAGATCTGATCCATTGATAATACCATCTTCTGTTATGTATTCAGACAAGCATTGCTGGACTTCCTCTTTATGTCGATTGTAAACATTACTTCCTGTGGTAAGAAATCGGTTTAATGTGGAATTATAAAAATAATCGGATGGACTGTAATTAAATTTACTGAACATGATACACCTCAATCAACCGCTCGTTCCAGATTAAAGACTTTTTATAATTTTATAGGCCGGTGTGTCCTGTCGGTATTGAAAAGCAATGGAAATATCTGTTTCAGGATATTTTTTAAAATCTTCCCATGTAACTACATAAATATAGCCATTACTTATATTATCTTTTAGAATTGGAAACAACGTACTTTTATCATAATAATCATATTTACCGCTTTTATCCGGCAATATGACGGCTAAAATTGCATTATTATGACTAGTACGGTCTTTGCGGGTTTCCTCTCGCAGAGAATAGCTGATTTCCCAGGGTATCCATTGTGAGCGCTGGTATCTATACGGTTCTTTCATGTTTGGCGAAATCAGAACAATAGTAATTGTACTATCATAAATTTTATCTTTTAAGTGAGCTTTAATATACTCATCTGAATACCCAGACAGATCTTCATCAATTTTTTCGCCTTTATAGATATAGTCCCCTGACAGGATTTTATTTTGAATATAATTAACATAGTCGCACGGCCATGTTGGCTGTGTTACATTGGGCAATTCTTCCACATCGTAATCTTTATATTTATACGATACAAATACTTTCCGTTTCATGTTTATTCTCCTTCCATTTTTATTAGAGTATTTTCTTCCTACGATAGTCTATATTTCTTCCCTGCACCTCGGCCTTCGATCTCGATCAAGCCTTCCTCGCTCATCTGACGGGTAAGAAGATAGGCACGGGTCTTTTTGATATTCAGCAGCTCCTGCAGTTCCTCGTCGGTTATCTCACCGTACTCGGCAAGATAGTCCAGCACCACCTTCATCTGAGGCGTAACGGTTGCGGATACCGATGTTGACGCCGGGGGCGTTGCGGGCTGGAGCAGAGGCTCTGCTGCGTTCAGATTGGGCAGGATCAGCTTGAAGGTGTTACTGGTCACCTGGATCTTAGGCTGCACAGGACTGTCTTTGTAGAGACTGAAAATACGTCGGATGCCGGTGCCGTAGGACTCGATCAGTCGCAGACGATGGAAAATCTCAGCCAGCTTTTGATTTCGGGGCTGGGAAATTCCGCTGCGAATATCCTCCGCAGAAAGGCCAGGGAGCAGTCCTCCGATGGAAATAAACTCCATGCCAGCGTCATTGACATTGATAATGATGCTGCCGCTGAAGCTGTAATCCCGATGCACCAGGGCATTCAGCAGAGCTTCCCGAAGGGCCTCCTCCGGATAATCGGATTTTTCAATCCGCTCCAGTCCCTTGAAGACAGCCGCTGTCCGATTGCAAAGGGACAGGTAAGAATAGGTGTCGTCCAGCTGCTTGAAGATGGAGCCGCCGAATTCCTTGGAGTCCTTGAAGGTCAGATTGGTGGTATCTCCAAAAACCGCAACCTTCGTGGTGTGCTGACACTGGTCAGAAAGCAGCAGCGCCAGATTGGTATATTGATCGTCATGCAGATTCCGCAAGCCCAGAGCAATGTACTTGTCCTCAGAGAATTCCACCCCGTAGCGCTCAAAAGCTTTTTCCGCTTCCTCAAAAGTGAGATCCTGCTCCATGGTCCGCATTTCTTCAAAGACATCTCCATCGGAGTCCTTAATCATCCGGCGAATCTGATCCGGAGAAGTCTGGACGCTGCTGGCACCCTGGCGAACGTAGACGCCGGTAGGCTTTAAGCCTTTGGCCTTCAGATAATAGGGCTTATAGCTGCCCTCTCCCACCTCAATGCGGATCACCTTGTTCTCCTGCAGGATATAGCGTACAAACATGGTCACATCCGGCTGAATCGCATCCCGGATTCCGTTGGTGAGCTTCGTATAAGTTTCATCCACGTTATCAATACCGGTCAGATTACCCTGGTCATCAATGCCGATGTAAATAACGCCGCCTTCTGTGTTGGCAAATGCAATGACCTCCTTGTAGAGATCCTCCAGCATCTGAGATTTATATTCCACATTTTCACTTTCATAAATCATAGCTCGCACCTCCGAGAGTGTTCTTACCTTGTATTATACTCTGATTTTCACTATTTTCAATCAGGAAAGTGAAAATTCACTTACAAGAAGCGAGCATATGAAAATACACACCATTTCATAGCAAAACACATGATTATGTCGTTATTTGCCTGAAGCGTGTTGAAAACACCACTGTTATGTCGTATATTTAAAAATGCAAAGACGCCTCTATTCATACTTCTTTCTTCATGCAAAAATAGTTGCTCAGTAAGGAGGGCATAATCATGTTTTTATCTTCTGTAACCATTAAGAATTTCAGAAAATATGGATTTAATGGTGGCACCGAGCAAGGCCTGACGGTTAATTTTCACAAAGGGTTAAATGCACTGGTCGGTGAAAATGACTCAGGTAAAAGCACGATTATCGATGCCATTAAATTGGTACTCCAAACGCAAAGTGGCGATTACATTCGGGTTGAAGATGATGACTTCCATATTGACGGTAACCAAGTCAGTGCAACCGAATTCACAATCGATTGCCTGTTTGATGATTTAGAGCCAAACGAAGCAAAAAATTTCATAGAATGGCTTACATACATCAAAAATTCCGAAACACAAGCTGTGACATATCAGTTGTATCTGCATTTCAGAGCCTGGAAAGAAAACAGCCGTATTTTTACAGAATTAAAAGCAGGTAACGATAACGATGGTATCGTTATGGACGGGAAAGCAAGGGAACTGCTAAAATGTGTGTATCTGCGTCCTCTTCGTGATGCTGAACGTGAAATGAGAAGCGGACGAAATTCAAGGATATCACAGATACTTTATAATCATCCTTTGTTCAAAAACAATGAAGATAATGAACTTGTATCCCTTTTGAAAGATGCAAATGCTAACATCAGAAAATATTTTGAAGAAGATGACGGAAAAGAGATTTTGGGTAAGATCAGAGATACCCTAAAAGAATTTCTTGATCAACGAGACCCAAATGATGCATCAATTAAAACATCCGATATGCGCTTGAAGGCAATTCTCGAAAGCCTTTCTCTGGTAGCTCCAGAAATACATCCAGGACTGGGGGCTCACAATCTCCTTTTTATTGCCGCAGAACTCTTATTACTCAATGCTGAGACGAGTGGAGGCGTAAAATTGGCGCTGATTGAAGAATTGGAAGCTCATTTACATCCCCAGGCGCAGTTGCGTTTAATCTGTTATCTGCAAAAAGAATATAATGATTCAGGTGTACAAATCATTGTTTCCACGCATAGTCCAGTTTTAGCATCAAAAATTAATGTTAAAAACTTGATTTTAATTAAGGGTGGCAACGCTTTTGACTTACGTCCTGAACATACCAAACTGGATAAAGGTGATTACCTGTTTTTACAGCGTTTTTTGGATTCTTCGAAAGCAAATTTCTTCTTTGCCAAAGGCATCATTATGGTAGAGGGCGACGCAGAGGCGTTATTTATTCCAACTCTGGCCGACATACTGGGCATCAATCTGGAAAAACACGGAATTTCGATTATTAATATCGGCAATATTGGATTTTTCAGATATTCAAATATCTTTCTAAGAGCTGACGGAAATGCAATTCCTGTCCCGATTTCCATAATTACAGATTGCGATGTTCAGCCTGAACGTACTGCTGCAGGACTGAATACAAAAGAAACGGAAACCGCCTTGGCAATTTCTACTAAAGAGGAAAAATATAACAATGGCCCCATCAAAGCATTTATAACACCCAGATGGACATTTGAGTATACGGTTGCCCTCAGTACTCTTCGGGATGTGCTGTATGAATCTATTCTTCAGGCAAAGAAAATCGAAAACAGTGATGTATATACCCTAACTCCTAAGAAGATTGAGGAAATCTCCCCAAATGTTACAGAATCCACTAAGGAGTGGGCAAAATTAGATCCTTACGAGATTGCGTATCGCATTTACAACGATACTATGCTTGATAAAGGCCTCCCTGCGAAAGCACATCCAGCAGCGACTTCAAAAGCGATTGTCGCCCAATGTCTCGCCAGTAACTTACGTTGGAGCATTATAGATACTTCCTCTACAAAAGACGGCGAGGCTTCAGAACCCGTTACAAAAGAAAAAATGTTCGACCTCGATCTTTACCAGACAGAAGTTGATGAAGAGAAACGTTCTGAGCTTGCCAGTTCAGTCGAAGCAGATCCATATCTTGCGTATATAGTCGATGCAATTAAGCATGCCGCAGGATTGGACAAAGGGGAGCATGCGTGATGAAAGAAATTACCGATTTTTCTGAATTGGAAGCACTTATGCTTCCTCCGGGATGTCATTTCTCAGCGGATGCAAAGACGGTTATAAACTGTTGGGAAAATACAGAGGTTCTTGCATGCCCAGGAAGTGGAAAAACGACTGTATTAATTGCAAAGCTGAAGCTAATCTCAGATCAGCTGCCTTTTGCTGATGGCCGTGGAGTATGTGTTTTGTCTCATACAAATGTTGCAGTCAATGAACTCAAAAGTAAACTGGGAAAATCCGCCGAAAAGCTTTTATCCTATCCAAATTTTGTCGGCACAATCCAAACATTTGTAGACCAGTATATAACTTTTCCATACTTAAGGCAGAAGGTTCAAGCACCAATTCAGCTAGTAAATAATGATGATTTTGCCGAATACCTATATCACTACATCAGTCGCTTCTATGGAAAACTGAAATGGACGCTCGATAAACAATTCGAAAATGTAAAATCTTCCCAATTCCAGACCGTGGAAGATTTTATCAAAAATCTATATATTACAGAAGCTGGTGATCTAAAACAAGTTGGGGTCCACAGAAATATAGCTGGAGCAAGCACCAAGACTGCCCAAAATTTCAAAGAAGCAGTAGAACGAGTACACATAGAGAATGGGGTAATTCGTTACAGTGATATATACCAGTACACAGAAGAATCCCTGAACGAATATGGGGACGCATTGAGGAAAGTACTGTCCTCTCGATTTGCATTTGTATTTGTTGACGAATACCAAGACTGTTCTGAATTGCAAAGGTCCATTTTAGACGAAGTATTTTTGGATAGCCGCACTGTGTTTCAGCGTATTGGTGACTGTGACCAAGCAATATACAGTGGAGATTTCTCAGAACAGACTCCTTGGCAGGTACAAACTCCTCACCTTTCAATTGCAGATTCAAATCGATATGGGCAGGAAATTGCAGATGTTTTGACTCCACTCAGGACAGCGCAAGAGCCCATTCACTCAGCTAAAGGTACCTGCGGAATAAAGCCGGTAGTGCTGGTTTACGACGGCACCTCCAAAAATCAAGTAATTCCGGCCTTTATCCAAAAAATAACGGAGAATGGCTTGGAAAAATCCAATGGTATTTATAAGGCTGTCGGAATGTATCAGAATGTATCAGGATTAAAAATCAGTGACTACTGGGCTGAATTTAAAAAACGCTCCTCTACAAAGGAGATGTCACATTATTCTGATTATATCCATTCGATCCAGTCATCCTTACATAACGGTGATTTATACCTGGCCGAGCATTGTACCCGCAAATTATTATGCAGATCGTTTCATTTTGTTGGAAAGAAAGATGTAAACGGAAATGACTATCGCATCGGATCAATAAAAACATATCTGGAAAATAACTGTGGAGAAACCTATAAAAATGCCATTCTACATTTGGCAGATATCTCATCGCTTACATATCAGAATGTGCAAAGCCAAATACAGGCGCTTATTCTTTCAATTCTGGGACAAGCTGAGTTTGATACTCTTCCAAGATTTTTTATGGAATCTGTAGAAGACTCCTCTGAATCCCCTGTCAACAATATTTATACCTGCGATGAAGCACAGTTTCCCATTATATTTGATACCGTCTACGGTGTGAAAGGTGAAACACATGATGCTACCTTGTATTTAGAAACGGAGAAGAGCAAAGGAACTGATATTAAACGAGCTTTGGACTATATTGATAAAATTTCCAAAGGGAAACAAATCAGCGATAAAACCGGGCTATATGATCAAAGTAGAAAATGCGCGTATGTCGGATTTTCCAGGCCAAAAAAGCTTCTGTGTTTAGCAATACAGGGGAAGACCTATGAAAAAAGTGGCCATTATTTTTCCAACTGGGATGTTGTTGATTTACGTAGCCAGTGATGCTTTCCGGCTTTCAAATTTTCTCTGGTAGTTTCTATAATACGACAGCACATCACTCATTTTCATCGCTCATATGATGGATCAAAATGAGTGATGAAAAACGCAAAAGGTGAATATTCACTCCAGTGGGTGAAATGCAATATGGCCGCTATCGTTTCGATAGCGGCCATATTCTAAAATCTTGTACTTTTAATCATCTTAATTTGGGGGATTTCCTTTATCTTACATATATATTGGGGGATATACATTTCTGGTACACATTCAATTTTTGATTGACAGTTTCTAGCTTCTTTCTATAACTGGTCTCATGGCATAATAACGGAGCAGGCTGATCCACATGCACAACAGCTGTAATCTTGATTCTTATATGACAGTCGGATAGCTTGTTAGAAATCAAAAAATCGTTATCTCAAACAGAAGGCAATGTTCTTATTAAAAGACCTTTGCTATTAACAACTGCGGTTTTGATCAGTTTACACAGGGACTTACAATATTGGGAATTCTGCAGTATCTCCAATATTTGTAATTATCTTTACGATTTTGTGCTGGCATTTATTGGTGCATTATTTTACATAATTAATCGAAATAGATGCAAAAATGAGCAATGAGAAGTCAACAACATATAAATGCTAAAAATTCCAAGAGCAGAATAAAAAGGGAAATGATTGCCATCACCAGGCCGAGGGCCAGATTAAGCAGGAATTTGAGTATCTTCATGCATCTTTCTCCCCTAAGTATTTGAGTTGGTGTTGGACTTCCGTCTGCAACTGCATGCCAGCGGCGAGGGCAAAGCAGAAGTAAGACCCACACTCGATACACTGGGCGGTATAAATCTTGCGAAGTATTTCATCCAGAATGCTCTGATTCTCCGGGCTGAGGATTTCTTTCAGCCTGTCTGCCATCTCAGAGGCCTCCTGATTAAGCTTCTTATACTCCGGGTCGGAGGGGTAGAGCAGATCCATGGGGGCGAAGTTGCCCCGGAACATAGATTCCAGAATCATTTCTTCCGCCTCCTTATACGCAGATCAATTCGGTCATGATGATCTCTCTGACCCGGGTTCGGATGCTGTTCATCTCCCTAGTCCACGCCATCATATCGGCTGCTTTGAGTTGTTCGGTGACACCCTCTTGCACTGCAAGCTGGCTTACAAGAGTTTCTTCCATTCTGACAGCCTGTTCGTTGACTTCTGCGAGGTGGGGGCAGAGAGTACATTTCGTAAGCATATTGTAATACTTGACCCGATGGTTCTGCTTGAGGAACTGCCGGCGGCGCTGACCCCAGATACCGATTTCATAATCTTCTTGTTCAGGGAGTTTTACATTCGGCAACCGATAATCGCCCTGCTGTGTATATGTACCGCCAAGCTGCTCAAATAAAGTGTTCTGTTCCATTGTAATGCCTCCTCACAGTAATTTTCTCGGGTTTTGGGTGCGGTGATATTCAAACAACCGGCAGGCGTCCATCTGGTTCTGAAAGCGTTTCTGAGCCTGTATGACGACACCTGTTAGGATAGATGGATCTTCGTCCCACATAGCAATTCCCCGGTTATAGGCAGCTCTGTGTTTATCATCAATGATGAATGGATCAATCCCATAGCGTAGACACTCTTTCATCAGAATCAGTCTGCCGACCCGTCCGTTGTAATCGGAAAAGGGGCGGATCTCTTCAAAGGCTACATGAAGGCTGAGAACACCATCCAGATTCAGCTTCAGCTTCTCATAGCCTCTGATCAGCCGGTCAAGTTCCAGAGAAATCCGTTCCGGCTTGGCGGCTCCGATTGCATGAGCCGTAGGTGGGCGCATCCGAAAGGCTCCGGCAACGATTCGGTTGGTTCGGTCTGCGTATGTACCATAGGTCAAATCACGGTGGATGTTTCGAATGTAATCCAAGCTCAAGGGTTTCATTACTGTGTCCAGAACACGGGAACAGGCGGCGAAATGGTTGATTATCTCGATGATATCATCTACTTTTGTGTTTTCAAAATTATGACCCAGCTTGCCAGTCCGGTATAGATCCAGAACCTGCGTTCGGGTTAGGCGGTTGCTTGCCATCCGGCAGGAGCTGTACGCCAGATTCACCTGCAGATATTCATAAATACCGAAATGGTTGTTTCTGGCCTTTTGATACAGGATCTTTTTGACCACATCCGGAAGCGGTGTTTCCTCAGCAGGAGGCGTTCCCGGCTTCTCGGCATCCTCTGGAATCAGCCAGCTACCGTCCTTTTGAATTACCTTTGGAATTCTTCTATCCCGGCAGTATTTTCGTACCATTTGGATGGAAACACCCCATTTTTCAGAAGTTTCTTTTACAGTTAAGTATTTCATGAAATTCAGTCCTTTCTCGGTCAGAATAAGGGGTTTCCACCCCCTGGAAACTTTGACCACATTTCTGACCACATCTACAGTGAAAACCTATGGAATGGACTGAAAATAATAGATATTGGATGTTTGGAATTTACTTAATTTTTCGTGTTTTACGACACTTTTAAAGGATAAAAATATTTTTAGGAAGCGATGGCATTCAAGAGGTCAGCGGTTCGATCCCGCTTATCTCCACCAAACTTTGGTGTCCTGAGTATTCTTAGATGGCCTGCTTCATACGAAGCAGGTTTTTTCATGCCTGTTCCCTTTTTGGGAGCGGGCTTTTTGTTTTATGCGGTAATCGTCACAATATCCAGCCCTTCACAGAACTGCGTAAAGTCAATGTTGAAATCAATGTGCAACTTGTAGCCGCGGTATACCTCTACCCGCTTTATCAAGTAGCTCACGATCATTTTCTTTGCCTCTATGCTGGCTGTGTCGTACATTTCTGCCCATGAGATGATGTCGTTATATTGCGTGTTCAGCGAGGCTATCACCGCTTGTCCTTCGTCATAGGCCGCTTGTGCTGCCTCCAAATTCTCCTGAAGCTCTCTGCATTTCGCTTCGGCCTCAGCAATCAGAGAGTTTAGCAGCTCTTTGAAAGAGCTACTCTCTCCACCGATGGTCTTGATGACTTCACCCTTTAGCGTTTCAATGTCTGCGGCAGCTTTGACATACTCGAATCGAACACTGTGGAGCAGGCTTTTCCGCTGCTCCATCTTCTCCTGGTAACGGGCGCTGACGATCTCGCTTTTGGGAATTGCTTACATGCGCTCAAAGATTTGGCGCACCAGCTTATCAATGATCCCGTCAAGGATATGGGCCGTGTAGCCCGTCTGCCCGTCACAGTCGGTTTGTTTGCGGGTTTTGCCGTAGCAGATATACCGCACACGCTTTACCACTCAATTAGGGTCATCCTTGCAAGGATAAGCCTTTCTGTTGGTGGTGAGGGTCAGCCTCGACCTACAATGCCCACAATACACATTCCCGGCAAAAGCGAGTTGCCACAGGTATTCAGCGGGATATGGCGTTCCTGCTCGGCACTATTGGCCCGGGAAATGCGGATGTGTTGGGCGGCTTCAAACAGCTCTGGTAAAATGATTTGCAGATGGGGCAGCTCTTGGGAACGGCTTTCTCCGCACTGCAGATTTCCCCTTGTCCTGTGGGGAAATATCAAAAGGCGGCTCGCACAGGTGCCGCCCTTTGAGCTTTCTCCACTTCGGGCCGATATGGCCCGAGGTCAGTACGGACTGGAGTGGAACTTCTATTTGGCGTCCTCCACACTGTTGAGATCAAAGACTTCATAAAGCTGTCCCACAACACGACGAATATCCTTCTTTGAAAAGCCGCAGTCCTCCATTGCCATGATGACATAGCCGCGGCAGGCGTCGTTGCTCCATTCATCCGGCTCAAAACCGGGAAACATCCCAAAAGCATTTTCCATAAGAAACTCCTTTGAGAAAAAGATGGGGAGCCCAGCTGGATTGGTTGGCCTATCATCAGACAGCATTGCCGAAGGGCTCCCCACAGGTTTTTACTACATTACAGACACATCGGACGGGCATAGACTTTCTGCCCCATAGTATTTCAACTCTCCCCATTCTGATGGCAAGGCGTTCTCATTGCCTGCGACGGCTCACGGCTTGCAAGGCCGCTTCAACGCTCGGACTGTGACAAATGCAAAAATGCAAGTATCCGGGTTATGTGCTTGCTCCGGTGGCGCCAGCCTTGCCCCACCTATGGTATGAGCCTGATCGCTCGCTCTGTTTTATAGAAACTGTAATCTCCAAACGCAGAGGTCATGGTGGGCCTGTCACACAGCGCATTTCCCTTCGTATCCGGGTGCCTTTTTATTCACTTTTCGATTGCCATGAGGGCTTGTCCGAACCTCGGGCCACCTTGCCCCGAAGTGTTTTGCCTCTCATAAGTCATTTCATTTTTTGGCCTAAATCGGTACACCTAACAGAGATTTGTTCAAAATTTTTTCCAAGTGCCGCAGCCCGCGCTCGATTGCCATACGGACTACTTTCTCATGGGCCCCTTCTGCCCGGGCAATATCCTGTTTCGTCATTCCATGAATGAAGTGGGCGTAAATCCGTTTGGCCTGTTTGGCCGGCAGGTTGGCAATAGCAGCATAAAGCTCCTGCATGGTAACTTTTCGCTCGTACAGCTCATGGGGTGAAAGTGTAACAAAGACAGCCTCATGCTCCAGCCCATCGTCCCGATCAAGGGAATAGTAGGCTTTATGGCGGTATATACGCAGCCGATAGGCAGATTCCTTCCGGTCAAATTCTTTGAACATTTCAGTAACTTCGTCTGATACTTCCATGAAGCAATCCGATGTATATAACGGGTAATAGTCCCGCAGATTGATAATAGCCATATTGACCTCCATTTCGGTTGGTGGTTGACGAGTGACCGAAACGAAGGCGGCGGTGATCGGCACCGGGAAATGACTTCGGGCCAACATGACCCGAAGCAGTCCCATAAGAACGCAAAAGCGCCCGGGTGGCATAAGACCACTCGAGCACATGAAATAAAATGATAGTTAAGGTTCTAAAAAGTTTCATGTCCATAGCCGGAATAACCCGGAGGCGGGGCTATGATTTTTTTAGTTGGTGCAGGTCATGGGTGCTGTGAAAAAAGGAAAAAATAGACACGGCGGCAATCCTCCTTATATGCCGCCGTTTCATAGGCGCGTGAAAATGTGTCTGCTTTACGACGGCTTTTTTTCTTTTGCCGTCGTGCGGCAGAGTATAAGGGATAGATTGTTTTTATATGTCTTATACCCTTTGACGAAATGTATCAGTTGAATATTTCCTAACCCCAAATATGGCAATAAAGTAGTATAGAACACACATTTCTATCGAAATTACACCGAGAAATATAGAAGATGTTTTTATCTTTATAATCCTTAGAAAGATAAAAAAGGGTGCAATTTCAAGAATACGATAATCGCCACTTTTCACCTTTGTTCCAGAAGTATAGGGTTGTAACAGATAGTACATCAGCAGATAGTGTATGGAGGAAAATGCGCTTAAACACGTTGTCAACAAAATCCATAAGATGTAGTCTGTCACTTTTCCAATGCCATTGGCGTACATTATAACGCCCAAGCCCATTCCAATCGACAACGCTGGCAGTATATTTATTTTGATAAGTTCACGCAATCGTATAATGAATAATTTGAAAACGAGGTCAGCTTTCTTGAAAAAGTTGTAGTTCAATAAGCTATAATCGCAGTTCATATACAAAACCTCTGTGAAATTTCCGCCTCTATTTACCAGATACATCATAAAAAACAGGAATGATGGCGACCACTTCGACAGCACCGATTGCATTTTTGACGGACACAAGTAGCTTATAATCAATAATATAACTGTTAATGCCATACAGACTAAAGCAATTTGGTTTGAAGATTTCCACAAAACTTTCCTGTGCCGTTTTATAAATAGCGAATTTAGATAGTCTGCACCTTTTTTACTGCTGTATATGTTCGGCTCAAAAGATATTGTCTGTTCGGCGCGATTATATTCACTCGGCGTCGCTGAGCATCTTTCCTGCGACAAAATTTGTCGGTACAAGGAATGATAAAGACGAAAAGAACAGACTTTATAAACTGAAAGGAAACTTCCCACGATAGCAAATGCCATAAGTATTGTACTTAACTCAATAGGCAAAATAACCCCTAAAAGGGGAAGGCCATAGGCACAAAGCAATAATAAAAATATCAATCCCCCAATTATATAATTTATCTTATCTTCGTTCGGGGCATTTCCTGTATGCTCATAATATTTCAAAAGGATCGCTACGACATCCAGCTTTAGGCCAACCACAAAAAAGGAATTAGTAGAGATTGCAGAATCGGAAGTCCTATCAAGTAACTTGATAAAGCTCCCATTGCGGCAAATCCAATAAACGTTTTCAAAATATAGTAACTGTAATTACTCACAGCATAGTATCGGCTGTCCATCCGCAAGAGCATAAGTGCATAATACTTATCTTTTTTTCGGCTTAAAAATGTAGGTTTTGTAAATGAACCAAGAACCGTTAAGAAAACAAATATATGAAAAATAATTGCGGTTTAGCAACTGCCGGATAAAAGGAAATTGCCCATAGAAACATTGCTCCAAAATAAATCAGTTTCACGGCAAATGTGGATATAATTTCCCAAAGAACAGATAATACATTCGCAAAACGCTTTACCTTGTAAGAGCCATAAAAATCGTCAGGTAAAAAATGCTTGATGATAGGAGTCTATTTGATCGCATACATAATGCAGTTGACCTGATATGTGTTTTTCAAGAAGAGGGACGTCACTAAAGTTTTTATCATTCTGTTCCCTCCCTAAGAGCGGATATAATCTTCTATTTGAAAGCCTCACCATTCAGATCAGATAATTCCAAATGCTCCAGTAATCCATGATTTAGTAAGACAATCTCATCACATAAATTTAAAGCCAAATCCATAATGTGCGTTGAAAGTATTATGATAGAATGCTGTTTTACCGTGCATAGAAGTTGTTTCATTTCTTCTGCGACAACAACATCCAGCGCAGTAAGAGGTTCATCTAATAACAGAACAGGGAGGCAAACGATCATATTCACAAGCAGTTGCATTTTGTTTTTCATGCCATGTGAGTAATCTTTGAGCAGTTTATCCCTATCTGCTAAATCAATCACTATTTCCTCGAAATATTCAGCTACTGTCTTTAGGTTAGATATATTCGCTACGTTAATATCTAAAAAAACTTCAGAAATTTACGCCCTGTCAGAAATGCTGGTACAGTAGGAGCAGAGAGTACATATCCTATATCATCGGGTTGTATAGGTCTTTTCTGATTGCTCGAAAGTAAATATAATTTGCCGCTGTCCCGTTTTATATCGCCGTTTAAGCAGTTAAAAAAGGTTGTTTTACCGGCTCCATTGCGCCCAAGCAGCCCGTAGATTTTCCCACTTGAAAATGTAAAACGTATATTCTGTAAGACCTGCTTTTCCCCAAACGCTTTTGATAGATATTCAATCACTAATTCCATGTATATCCTCCTTACTACGGCTCTTTTTCAAAGTGGCTCTTTCTGATAATCAAGTAATCGTAAACAAGACGAACAGCAAGACAAAGGGAAGAACTGTACGAACGGAAATTTCCCACTTCATGTACCAGATCAGAGCTCCTCCCGAAATAATTGTCAAGACCGGCATAATACTACTGAGCCATGTAACTTTTCTCGAACTCAGCCCCTTTTGGATTAAGAACAGAACAACAGCAGCCACTACTCAAATAAAGGTTTTTACAAGTAAACGTAAAACCTGACAGCGTATAAAAATTGGCGTGGCTCCCGGCGGGGGTCACGCCTTGCTTATTTCGTTTTGCATTCAGCCGGTGCCTTCCAGGGCGGCAGGGACGGGATGACATGCGGATCTGTGAGGTCTGCGGTATTAGCTTCCTTTATCAGCCAGGTCAGATAGCGGTACGGATCCAGATGGTTCTCAATCGCAGTCTGGATCATAGTAAAGATCACGGCACTGCCCTTGGCTCCACCAGGGGCAGTGGCAAACAGGAAGTTCTCTCAGTCAATGACAAAAGGCTTAATACTGCACTCCGCACGGTTATTGCTAAGCTCCAGCCTGCCGTCCTTCAGGTAGTTGGTCAGGTACGGCCACTGCTCCTTCAAGTAAGTCAGAGCCTTTCCGAATGCGGACTTGGGTGCTGCATTTCTCGCATTTGCCCATGCCAAGGGAGCGTCTAAAACAGGTTTTGCCTGCTCCAGCCGCTGTTTAAACCGCTGTTCCGGTGGCTCCGCTTCCAGACTTTTCTCAATCTCAAAGAGCAGCGTACAATACGCCAGTCCCTGTGCGGCGGAGCTGTTTTTCGCTTTGCCTTTGGGTAGAGACTTCATAGCTTCGTCAAACTTCCGACGAAGATGTGTCCAGCACCCAACCACCGCAATATTTTCCAGGAGATTGTGGTAGCTGGCATAGCCATCTGTATGGAGATATCCGTGGAATCCCTCCAGAAATTCCTTGGATGGGCAGCACCTCTGCCCGGCTGGTACTCATACATGACAATGGGCCGGTCAGTATCGCCGCTGGTCCGGTAAAGCCACATATAGCTCTTGCTCTGAGGTTCCTTTCCGGGTTCATGAAGCACCTGCAGGGTGGTTTCATCCGCATGGAGAACATCCCGTTTCAAAAGCTCCCTATGCAGATGCTCATACACCGGCTCCAGATAAAGCTCGGACGCCTTCAGAATCCAGTTGGACATGGTCTGTCTGCTCAGAGGGATACCCTGCCGCTTCAGCTCCTGTTCCTGCCGGTACAGCGGAGAGCCCATGACAAAACTTCTGTGTCGCAAGGTGAATTGCTGCGTTAGCAGCAAGAGAAGGTCCCCTGGGGGATGATGTAGGAAACAGCCTCAGGAGTAGCAAAGCTGCCGGGGAAAGATCCGGACTCCAGCCGTTTGTATAGAAGGACAAAACCATTGCCTTCCCAGTAAAGCGCCTTGATCCGATCCCGGCGTCTGCCACAGAATAGGAACAGGGTATTGGTAAATGGATCCAGGACAAAGGCCTCCTGCACCATAGAGGAAAGACCATCTATTCCACGGCGCAAATCTGTGTAGCCACAGGCAATGTACACCTTGTCAGCTCCGGTAAAATCACTCAGCATGACTTTAGAAAACGGAGTACCATGCCAACAGTCTCCGCATCTGCACCGCTGTGGATGTCTGCTTCCGTTCCGGCGATCCGGACGGTAACGGCTATATCTGAGGAATGTCGGGGCATTGGTGTGATATCTGCAAAGCCAGACTGCTGCTGAGCCCTGGCCATTTCAAACAGCTTTTTCTGCCATTTGTAGAAGGTTCCCTCGCAAATATTACGCTCCCGGCACCAGGCTTTTACCCCTTGTCCGCTGTCCCGGCAGGCTAAGATTCGCTCTGCCCAGAGAGCCAGTTTATTCTACTGATTGGGTGTTTGTAATTCTCTGCTCATGAAAATACCTCCATATTCCGAACTCAACGAAACTGCCATAGACTCTATGCAAGTCTCGTTGGCTACCCGCTACTATTGTCAAGGCCGGAATGTAATTGACCTAAAAGGCTGGGAGAAGTTGACCCAATCGCCGACATTACATACGCCGGAATTCTTACAGCCGGTTACGGTTCGGCCGGGATCTCGGTCGGTGGAGCTGTCTGGATTCCAGCTTTCAGACGGTCTCGGAGGCGGTAGGTTTCCTCCCGGATGTTAATGACATGGGCATGGTGCAGCAGCCTGTCAAGCAAGGCTGTTGCCAGCACCGTGTCACACAGCAGCTCTCCCCAACCGCTGAAATACTTGTTGCTGGTCAGGATTACACTGCCATGCTCATATCGCTCGGAGATCAGACGGAAGAATAGCTCTGCCTCCTGGTGGTTCAGCTGAGAATAGCCAATTTCGTCAATCACCAGAACTGCCGGTCGGAGATACACCCGCCATCTGCGGTCCAGGCGTCCCTGAGACTGGGCCTTTTTCAGATCTTCAATGAGGTAAGACAAGGTGGTGTAGTAAACAACCTTTCCAGACTCCAGGGCTTTCAGTGCCAGGCCAACAGCCAGATGGGTCTTGCCTACGCCGGGTGATCCCAGAAAGATCACATTCTCTGCTCGCTCCACAAAGGCCAGATTGGCCAGTTCTGCGATCTGTTTCCGGTCAATGCTGGGCTGGAAATCGAAATCAAAGTCCTCCAGCTGTTTCCGGTGGGGAAGCCTGGACAGTTTCATCCGGGTCTCTTGACTTTTTCGCCTGCGCTCGGTCTGTTCTGCAGTCAGCAGACGGTCCAAAAACTGGACATAAGTCAGATCCTCGTGGACTGACTGCTCCAGATATGCATCCAGAAGCTGCGTTGCAGTATTCAGTCCCATTTCCTCCAGGAGGCTCTGGCGTGTTCTAAATCAACCATAGGACACACCTCTCAGCAGCCTGTCATAGAAGTCAAGATCTCTGGTCTCTACCTGGATATCCTGCTCCTGTGCCACAGAATAAGGGCCTGCAATTCCATTCCGTTCTGCCAGTCCTTTGTATTGTCCCGGGAGCCAGAGGATCTTTCCGGAAGTATACTGTGTAGTGTGTTTTGCTACCAGTACTTCTCCAAAATAAATTTCAATTTCTCCGTTGTGCAGACGTACTTGGACATCTTTTCCGCTGTACTGCCAGGATACACCATAGCGGACTCCATCGAAGCTTACAAAGCCCTCTCGGGTCACTCTTCGCAGTTCCCAGCGGTAGCGGTCCATGACTTCCTGAGCAGGGAGCTCCTGCAGATTCTCGGATGCCAGCTCTCTGAGCGGAATCTTACCTGTAGTACCGTGAACCTTGGAATCTGCCTTTTTGCACCAGGCCAATGCCTGGCGGTTTAGATCCTCCAGATCCACAAAGCTGCGACCGGGGAAGAAATTGTCCTTTACATAGTGGACAAGCCGTTCCACTTTTCCCTTTGTCTGGGGCCTTCTCACCTTACAGACCTTGGGAAGGAACCCCATGTCAACGGCAAAGTCCTCAAACTGGGGGTTCCAGATGATTTTGCCACCCTCCCGTCCAATGACAACGGTCTTCATGTTGTCCGTCAGGATCTCTTTGGGTACGCCGCCAAAGTAACAGAAAGCATTGAGAATGCAACGCTCCATGCTGCGCAAATCGCAGCGTTTTACGAATTCAATGTACTTGACCCTAGATGTGCCCAGAATCATGACAAAGACCGGAACTTTGTGCATCTGACCTTCTTTGTCCATGTACTGGCAGATGCCCCAGTCCATCTGGGCCTGCTTGCCGTTGGGCGTCTCATATCGCTGGACTGCCGGGGCCGATCTGGCCGGACGGTATGGATGTACATAGTCTTTGAGAATGCTCTTGCCGCCAT
Organism: Oscillospiraceae bacterium; assembly: GCA_020025515.1. Taxonomy (GTDB): domain Bacteria; phylum Bacillota; class Clostridia; order Oscillospirales; family Oscillospiraceae; genus Faecousia. The sequence continues at coordinate 25,816 of JAHHRZ010000003.1, forward strand.
GGTAGCCAAGCCCCTGCAGCCGCTCCAGAAGGACTTCACAATTAAAGATCCCCTGACTCATCCACTCATGTAATTGAGGCTTGTATGGATCCAGCTTGGAGCCCTTGTGAGATCCTTTCAGTTCATGAACCTGCGCCGGCTGCTCCATGTACTTCTTGGCAGTATTCTTTGAGATACCTAATTCTTTGCTAATTGCGTATGCACTCTTGCCTTTTTCCGCAGAATCCTTTATCATAAGTATTAGCCCACTCCTAATCATTCGGCTTATCTCCCTTCAAGTATTTGACACACTTAAAGGATAGCCGTTTATTAGGCGTGGGTCAATTTTTTTCGGCCATTGGGTCAATTATACCTCGGCTGTGACAACTATACGTTCATATTGGGGAGCGATTTTCAATCCGGGGGCAGATTTTACGCTTACCGTCAAGGATATAATGAGCGGCTTCGCCGTCCTTGACACCACGCCCCATAGCCGCTCCAGATATAAGCAAGGGGCGGTAACCCGCCCCTCACAATAGATTTCTACTGGACACCACAACCAAATTTGCGCATAACTCTTGACAGTACCTTGCTATTTATGAACGAAAGAACCTGTTGCAGAATGTTACACAGCATTTCCGCACTTGAGAGAAGCTGACCAGACAGTTGAATGCGCAGTACAAAAGAGGGCAACAGGAATGATGTCACACCTGTTGCCCTAAATGATTAAAGAGTCGTTGGAGCTAATACGCCGTTAGATAATTCATATATCCCATCATATTGGTTTAGTAGTGCAGGATTAGGCTTGTGGCAGATGTGAAGAACCATTGCAGATTCATCCAATAACAACTGCTCTACCAACTCCGCATTACTTTGATCCAATGCAGATGTAACTTCATCCAGCAGGTATATGGAAGGCCGTCCAACCATAGCACGTGCCAGGGCAACACGCTGCCGTTCTCCTCCAGACAGAGTCTCCATGAGCTCTGGCGTTAACTCCTGATTGTGATATCGGTTCAGCAGATACTCTAAATTCAGTTTTTTGATTACATCAAAATAAACATCTCGGGATATTGGGCGCCCCACACAGATGTTGTCCTCCAGCGTGGCATAGAAGAGATAGGGTTCCTGAAATACGGGACAAACTTTTTCGTAGTATGCATTGTATGCAATATTTCTGATTTCGTGCTGATTATAAAGGATTTGTCCACCATACTGAAGATTGCCAATCTGGGCGATGAGACGAAGCAATGTAGATTTTCCGCTTCCGCTTTCCCCTGTAATCAGATATTTCCGACCAGCCATAAAGTGTGCACAAACATCAGTCAAAATTGTAAGATCATCCACATGGTAAGAAATATGATCAACAGACAACTGATTAAATGTTTCGGTGCACTCAGTCCGAATGTCCTTACTTTCAGATTTAATTTGAATCATACTCTTATATTGCTCAAGAATTGGCAGAACTTCATTACGCCCATGCCGCAGGTAAGCCAAAACCTCAATAGGGGCGCTAATCACTTCAGCTAACTGGATTACAGCGACAAGGCTGCCAATATCGATTTCATTTTTCGAAATCAGATAGATACCAATCAACAGAATCAAAACAGTTTTCGTTACCTGTAACGAGGTAGTGATCCCCTGAACGATCAATTGATGCTTTAGTAATACTGTCTCACTTCGCCCAATTCCATCATCAGCTAAATCAACGGACTCTGCGGCATATTTCTGACAACGATATGCTTTGACAAGCCGTAAACCATCCAAAATCGATTGAAGCGTAGTATTATATTTTGCCAGCTTTCCTGAGTATATTTTTCTGGCTGCCCCGCCCTTCTTTCGCATCGTATTGGGAAGAATTACGATAAGCAAACTCACACCCACAATAACAAGAGCCAACACCCAATGAATATAGAGCAACGACAACGCAGAAAAAATAATAATGCTCGTACATTTAATAATGTCAATGGTCCCCTGGAAATACTGTTCAGCCACACTTGGAATATCGTTGTTCACAAATGACACAAATGCAGAAATATCCTCTCGTTTTGCATTGTCATGCGCAGAAAAAGCATGAAATGCATTTTTTCGCATCTGTTTCTTCTGCCTTATTTTAAGCGTATTGCCTACATATTCATTCAGCTCGGCAAAACAGATTTGGCAGCAGCTGATGAGCAGAAAAATGCAGAGTAATATGGTGCGATTTGCGGAATCAGCAACAACAGAAGTAATTAGCTGACCAGAGATAGTAGGAATTGCAACACCAATTGCTGAGTAAACAACTCCGACGAGTAATGTTAACAGGAAAAATCTCTTGTTTCTATCTAAAAGTGAAAGAAAATCTTTCATTTGAAACGTGTCCTCCTTTATAGATATTAAGCCATCCATACTGAGTAAAACAGCTGGTGCCTTTGATTAACATCTAGGACTCCGCTTCATCACATTGGAGCCTTAGATACTTTGCTCCAAGAAGTGAAATAACAACCTAACTTTCCTATAGTAATGCATATAAGCTCTCCATTTCCTGAAAATTAATCATGTGTTTAATTGACAAAATCCTAAAAATGAACCACCCAAAAGATCATATCATTTGGGCTATCGGGATCGGATTCAAACCAACTGATTGCACCAGATCCATTCTTACTACTAACACGTGATAATATTACTCAGTGTTGTCAGTAAATGCAAGAAAATCGAGAAATAAATCCAGATTTTCGAGAATAACCTGAATAGCAGCAATCGTATAATTCTGACATTCATCTCTATGATTAATATTATCATCTAGGCAACCGAATTCACAAAAATACTTTAATTCACATTCCTGACATTCCCTGTTGTCTTTACTTGAATGCCTAATATAAGATACCAGAGCTTTATCTGAAATAATATCATCTTCGAAACTAAAGGCGCCGATAACAGACTGAGAAATTTGTGGACAACAATAAATCAGATCATTTGTGAAATCATAAACCTTTGTGTTGCAAATGTTACAACGGTTACACGAAATCCCGCGTTCTGTAAGAAGATCAGATATTTTATCAACAACTACTGAGTTAACAAAGAGTTTTGTGTAGTTGGTTAGTTGCTTAGTTTCCACGAATAACCTGAGTAGTTTTTCAGTCGACAACTCTTTTCCTGAATGTAATACCTTATTTAGGAGAACAGGACATTCCTGATTAAAGCAATCAGAAAGAAACTGCACTAATTCAATAACCTCGTGATAATTATCCAAATCAACATTAATTTGAATAGTAAATGGGATCTTTTGCTCCAGAAGATATGATATATTAGAAATAATATGTGAAAAACCATTCTTTCGGCCAAAAGGTCTTCTTTGATTATGGGTATGCTCAAGTCCATCAAGTGAGATAACTATGGTTTCAATTTGTTTAGTGTTTTGAGCTAGAAAAATACGTATCGAATCATCAAAGTATCCGTTGGAGAAAAATATGAACTTTTTCTTTCTATCAAGCGAAAAAAGGAAGTCAATACTCCGTAGATTCTGTTTCAAAAAAGGTTCTCCACCGAAAATAACCACATCATGATTTTTTTGTAGCACTTCCTTTAAGAGTACACTATACTCACTAATATTAGGTGTACAGGTATAATGATGTGTACCCTGGAAGCAATACTCACACTGTGCGTTACAGGAATTTGTTATTTTTAGATAAGTCCGCCCCTGCGGGAAACCAAGTTTTGGGGGGGTGAGGTTTAATACTCCGCCTGAGTCTTCAATGGTAAAGTTCTCAAGGTCGAGAGCGATATCATTGGCTACTATTCTCATAATGGCCTCCCTTCAAACTTACACACTCAAATTGATATTATAGAAGGAACTATTTCACAATCATTATTCATGAAATGGGCACATCGCTCCGGTTTCTTCCATATGCTTAACCAAGTAGACTTTGTTAACCCTTTCAATATACGAAATGCGATTAGTTAGTATGGATTCGTCAAAGCATTTAATTGAACCTAATGACAGTTCCTCCACCGAACAAACACCACAGGGTTGGACTTGACCGTATTCATCGATTGACCATGAAAGTGTTCCTGCTGAACATTTTAATGGTGAAAATGGCAACGTTGCATTTTCACAAATCGCATCACTAAGGATTTCCACGCTGTTGTGCTTTGTTTTCAAACGAAGTAACTTTTCTTGAAGATCATCAGGTATGTTTTCCAATACTTCAAGATTATTTTCTTTTGCTCGACCAATTGGAGTTATTTCCCCAATGGTAATAATTTTTATTCCCTTCTGAACCATCAATTCTACAAGTTCTTCAATATCATCGAAATTATCCCTAGATATAAGTGTCGTGACACCGACAGGGATATCTTCCGCTATTGCTGCATTTATGGATTTCATCACTTCGGCATACGATCCTTTATAGCCTGCGAACTCGTCGTGGACCTCTGGTATCGAACTATATATGGACACTACCATACCTCGTTTAGCTTTTGCGATTACACCTAGCAACGGATCAATCCGAACACCGGATGTAAGAACACAAATATTGTAAACTGAAGAATATCTATCAATAATTTTCGAAAAATCTGGATGTAGTGTAGGTTCGCCACCTGACAAACATAAGTATGGTACATATCCGTTCATACGGTCTAGAAAAGCAGATAGATCATTAAAATCAATATATACGCCAGAAGAACTTGCAGATTTATAGCAATGTTTGCACCTCTGAATACATCTGTTTGTAAGTGAAATATGTATTTCTAATGGATAGTATGCCAACTTTTTTCCAGAAATGCAAATCTTTTGAGAAACTTCTTCATGTGTAAAATAGAAATAATCGGCAAAATTCTCCATGAAGATATTGATGAAATTCTCGACTGTTGCAGAATCCACATCAAGCTCATGTGTAATATTGCAAACCAAATCTGCGACTTCATTTGTTTTACAGAGATGTTCAACAAAGAACGCTTCTTCCTCATCAAAAATATAGTATTCACCTATGTTACGAATCAGAAGAAGATCGCTTCCCCACCGGTGCAGGTCAATATTGTTGTACTTGGCAATTCTCATATTAATCCCTCCGAATTCAAAAATAAGCCCACATAGGAGGCTGATGTATTCCCCCCATATGGGCTTATTGCGCGATACCTAGGTTTGATGATATAATGATGTACAAATATTGCGGATCATTTCATGTCCCAAGACGCACCTTATTGAAACATCAAACCTTTAGCAGATACTAACAGGCTTGTACGGATTGCCACCAGGACACGATTTTCCCTGCGTACCTACTGCTTTCAACTTGTAACGCTTCAGTGCTAAGACAATACTACGCATACCACTCACCTCCTTAGTTCAATAATAGGAATACAACCAACAAGGGTTGTTATCCACAAAGTTATCTGAAATTGTATTTCGCTTCTGGAAATAAGTATTATTTTTCTTGTCTATACTATACCACACTAGTTTGGTGTTGTCAACAATTATTTTCTTCTTCACAAGTCATTTTTTGGGCTAGTGCAACAATTAACAAACAGCAACCCTCTAGTATATTACGACCAATTTAATCGATTGGATAATCAGATATCAAATTGCAAAAAAGTCGGGAAATTAAACAAGAACTATGATATAGTTTATTACGAGGAGGGAGCAATATGGAAATATATATTTATATTAGAGTGCAAAAAGCTTTAGACTACATAGAATAACATATTACAGAATCAATAAATAACGATCAACTAGCGGAAATAAGCGGATTGCCCACCTGAAGAATATATCCAAAATCGTAAGTTAAGCCTTGCAGGAATAGATCTTGCTACTGGAAACGAGAACATCTGCAATATTGTTTCGAAATATGGATATCAATGCCTGAACATTTTCTCTAGGGCATTCCAGCAATTTCATGGTGTTTCACCTCAGCAGGCACAGGTTAGTGGCACGACTCTAAAGTATTATTCACGTTTTTCTATCCATTTTTCTTTAGATTTGGAAGATTATATTGATGCATAGCTAATATTTTGCATCATCCAATTTCAAAGCATCGATTGATTTTCAGAAGAAGCAGATCATCATTACGTTCAAAACTCTGTCAAATATCACTATAGAATTCAATATTTTCAGAGGCACAGTGGTTTCGCTGTACCTCTTCTTTATAGTAAGTGTTTAATAATCTTCCGGTAAAAATCAGCAGGACTCTGCCAAATTTATTATAATTATGTATTGAGTGCCACCCAGATTCTGATATGTGGGCCTGTTGCAAAATAGGCCCACGAAAAAAAGCGAGTAAGTTTCCCTAAAAAGGGTTGCTTACTCGCCTTCTTTTGCGTTAAGATTTAAGTGTCATGTCAAACCTAATACTCAACCAGTTTACCGCATATGGGCGGAATCGTCAACTGGTACTATCACTAAATTCAGAAAAATTATTACCGGAGAACGCACCGGTCCGACTGACAAGGGCCCAGCTTGAGGAACTGGACTACAGGAAACTGTACGAAGCCTATTCGTCCAAAGGACGGAAATCGAAAGTCGACCCATCGGTACTGTTCCAGGTAATTGCATACGCCTATCAGTGCGGCATTTATACATCTCGTAAAATCGAGGAGGCCTGCCGCTACAGAGTGGACTTCCTGTGGCTGCTGGACGGTAAGGAGGCTCCGGATCACGCAACCTTGCTGTGTAATAGACAAGTCTGGCTGACGCCAACCAAATTTTATCGTGCGGGTGTCCAACTTGCACTTGCAATTTTCGAAGAAAACAAATAAACTGGTGGTGGGGTAAAGTCATAAATCCACATATTCACCATACTTAATTTCTAGCTTTTTCCCATTGTGGATGAGTATCCAGCCTTCTTCAAACTCCAATCTGACATTTAACCATGCGTTCCGATAGATCTTAAAGCAATCACCGCAATGAAGGCCACCATAAAACTGGCCGTTTGGAAATATAATGTCTGGACGGTCACCATTTAGAAATAGCATTCCTGTCATGTATAACTCCTATAAGGTGGGATATTTGAATGAAATTATTTGAAGTAATTCCTGATGATTTATTTTCCATTTTAGCATCGCCCAATCGGGTGTTGTACTCCGATGCATTGGATGTCTTATATGCTGCATATCTGGAAAATCTGAAGATACCAGAAGATACCCTATATTCCATGCTGCGTAGTAAACTCGAACAACAATTAGCGGATGCCAATTTTGACGGAGAAGACATTGACGAAGAAGAACTACGAGATATTTCCGGCAGAGCACGATTCTTGATTCGCAAATTATGCAGTAAAGGCTGGTTTGAAAAAGAACGTGGTGACAATTTTGAAAAAATTATCACCTTTGAAGAATTTATCACCGTCCCTGGATACAGCAGCAGGCTGCTGGAACTTTTTCATCAGTTGCGGGATGACAGCCCTATTCGAGGGTATTCCTACGTTTTTGGCACCTATTCTACGATTAAGGTAGCTGACGAGGGGGACAGTACCTATGACAAAATGGCGGCAATTTACAGTGCCTATGATAACACGCAGGCGCTGATAAAAGTGTTGCAAATGGTCTACCATAACGTAAAACATTACTTTAAAAGGCAAAGAGAAATGCAGGAAATTAATGAAGTGCTGGCATCCCATTTTGATGATTTTGGGCAGAAGGTTGTGGAGACTTACATTCGGCCGTTAAAGATTAAGGATTCTGTTCCCAAATATCGAGGCCCAATTCAAAGAACCCTTATAAAATGGGCGCAGGATGATGCACTCCTATTAGCAATTTCTAACGTAGCATTTCAGGATAAACGTGGAAATTCACTGGAAGAATGCCGCCGTGATTTGCTCCAGAAAATATACTGGGTAAAGGAACGTTATGACAGTATTGAAAATGATTACTTGGATGAAATCGATCAGCAGGTACGGCGCTACACCAGAGCAACGACCCAGAAGATAGAAAACCAAACAAACCGTGATCATAATGTTCGTGGAAATCTTAATTATCTTTTGGAAGCACTTTCTCGAAATAGACGTGCAGCAAATCTAGTAGAACAGATTCAGCCTGCATTTCAGCTTTATGAGCAGTCATTCCTTTCACAAAAGAGCCTTTGGTATCGGAAGCGCCCAGGCAAACATACACCTAGCGAACCAGTAATGGTTGAAGATCCGGCTGTGAATGATGAAATGGTAAAGCAGGCCGAGCAACTTCTACATTCGGAATATGGAAGAAGTGCGATTGCTTCCTATATAGAAGAATTACTTGGCGTGAATGGAATTTGTTATTCTAAGGATATGCATTTGACAAGTGACAAGGCTTATATCATGAGCCTTCTAAGTGTGCTGGCTGCCAGCGATACTGCCGCCAATTATCAAATCAAGGAGCTGGACGGTAAGTATTCGGAAAATGGATATGAAATTCCACAGTTACAGCTTACCCGTAAGGAGGGAGAAAAATGAATATGGATTGGCTAAATACTGTTTCCCAGAGAGAACTGGAGCAGTTTAAATCTGTCTGTAATCAGTTGCTTAGCCGAACGTATATTGTTCGTACAATTTACAAACCGGATAAAGGAAGAGTGAATAATCCAGACTATACATTTCTTTCTATTCATTACGAAGAAGTACAGCAATATTTATCCCTGTTGGATTGGGATTTACGAAAAGATGATCTCAATGGATACTTTTATGTTTTGAATACAGATGAAGCGAACCGTTGTAACCTGGATAAAAAAGAGACCGCAATATTACTTGCCATTCGAATGATTTACGATGAAAATCAGGAACAATTAGGCCTGGAGCAGGATGCCATATGTACGGTCCGGGATTTACTGGAAAAAGTAGTGACTGATTATGCTGTCCTGCCAGCAAAACCGAATATGGAAGAAGTAAAACGAACCCTTACAAGATTGGAAAATCATTCCATTATTCAGAGAATTGATGGGAAGTTTAATCAAGGTGCGTGTAAATTTGCCATACTTCCCACAGTCCTATCTGTTGTTTCCAGCGAGAAATTAAACAGCATTGTGTCTGTTTTGAGAAAGGAGGAGCGTGATGAAGAAACTGAAGAAGATTCTGTTGATTAACTGGTTGTATTTTTCAAGGGAATTAATTGAAGTTGGTGACGTTAATTTTCTGACCGGTAAGAATGGTGCAGGTAAGTCCACAGTGATTGATGCCCTCCAAATAGTCCTTCTAGGTGAAACGAATGCAAGAAATTTCAACCAGGCTGCAAACGAAAAATCACAGCGTACCTTGGATGGATATTTACGTGCAGACATGGATGCCAACAATCCCAAAAGTCGGCGAGGAAAGGATTTTTCTACCATCATTGCTTGTGAATTCTGGGATGATGTGGAAGGTAGTCAATTTGTTACCGGAATCGCTTTTGATTGCCGCAACGATGGCACAAATGTCGATCACTTCTTTATTTATGATGGAGAAATTCCCGGGGACTGCTTTGTTGTGAACGGAATTGCACTTTCTTACACGGAATTCCGTAAAAGATTGAAGAATGAATATGGAGCTCGTGTCAAGTTCTATGATACACAGAAGCAGTATCAGAAGGATATGCTGGCAAAGTGGAATGTGCACAATGCGCAGGTAACAAGGATGATGAAGAAAGCGGTATCTTTCCGCCCCATTGTGGATATTCAAAAATTTATCACCGAAAATATATGTGATGTACAGCAACGTCCGGATATTGAGGCCATGCAACAAAATATTCGAGATTATCAACGCCATGAAAAGCTGGCAAAGCGTCAGGAAGACAAACTGATGGCGCTGCAGAATATTGCGAACGTGTTCTATGATATGGAACAAGCGACCCTCCGCCTACAACAGCAGTCCTTCCTTGTTCTTTGGGCGCAAAAGGAAGAATTAGAGCAAGAAATTGACAAGCTAAACAGAGTGAAAGCTGATTGTGAAGCGGGTGTCATCCGATCAGGAAAAGAAATGCAACGCATTGATCAGGAAATCGAAGAAAAAGAAAAGAGAAAAACAGAACTAATTGCTGCGTGTGCGCAAAGTGATGTCTCTCGTGAGGAAGATAAACTGCGCTCTAGTAAAGATGCGCTGCTGAAGGAGCAAAGCAATCTTCTAAGTCAGCTACAAAAAGATGTTATAGAGCTGAAACGGGAGGCATCTGTTGTAGACAGTCTGAGTAAAAAGATTTTTTTATGCGACCATTTGCCTAAACTTGCATCTCTCTTAGAATCTGCAGATAAATTAGAAAAGAGTTATGCCGTTTTCCTAACCTGCGATGATTCGATATTTTCTAAATCTTTGGCAGTGTTTGAACGAGCAATGGATGAAACAAGTCATTTTTATAAGCTTCTGAGAGACACCGCCTATGAGGTTGAGACAACTGTTTCTTCTCTCAAATCCGCAAAAGATGAGAAAGAATCGGCGCTGGCAGGCCTTAGTAAACAGAAAAAGCCATACCCAAAAGGATTGAGGCAATTACGTGATGAAATTACCCGCCAGTTAGAAAACCAAGTGGGTAAAAAAGTAAGAATCCATATCCTTGCCGATGTATTGGAGATTTCCGAAAAGGAAGAACTGTGGCGAAATGCTGTTGAAGGCTACTTAAATACGCAGAAATTCTATTTGTTGATTGATCCGGATTATTATCAAAAAGCGCTTCGGATTTATAACCAGATAAAAAAGAATTATTCTGAATTCTCCTATGGTCTGGTGGATATTGGAAAACTCCGGGAGCGGGAGCGTTTGGAACCGTGGGATGACAGCCTTGCCAAGAAAATTGAGACAGACAACGAACTTGCTCGTAGTTATATAGACTATCTCCTGGGCCGTGTAGTGTGCTGCTCTCATGTGGATCAGCTGCGCAAACATAAAATCGCAATTACGGCGGATGGCATGGTGTATCAGGGCTATGTGGCCCGCCCAATCCGCAGAGAGTGGATGGAAAATGCCTTTATCGGACAGCGGGCCATTGCAATTCAGATTTCCAGATTGCAAAAAGAATTACAGGAAGTAGAAAGTCAACTGCATACCTGGGAGCCCGTATACATGGTACTTTCAAAGAATAAGGATCGAAATCCCCTGTTGACGCAGTTCTTCGTTCAAAATACGGTTGTCCAGAGACAATGTGACTATTTACGAGGCTTAGAGATAACGGGAGAACTTGATAAGATTGATGAACAACTTTCTCGATTAGACCTGCTCTGGTTGAATGAACAGCGTGCGATCATCGAAAAATTGGGTAGTCAAATTACGGCCCTTCGTTCCACCAAAGATCAACATAATAAAGAACGAGCACAACTGGAAGAACGCATTCATCAGTTAGAATGCGACAAGCTGCCAGAGCTCTATCAGAGGCTAGTTGCCAAAGAAGATCGTCTGTCGGATGAATTTACAGAAGATTTTATTCAAAAGACTGGCTTGCCCTGTTACCAACAAGAGCTTGATCGCTTGAAGAAGCCTGCGATTGTGAGCAAAAACTTCAACGACCGACTATCAAGGACAATTAACGAGCAGGTAAATTCCCAGCGGAAATTATTTGAGGCTCGCAGAGAGTATGCAAATGAGTTTAAGCCGTGTTCCTTCAAAGTGGATGCCATGGATAATGATGAATATGCAGCGGAACAGCAACTGTTGGAAGCCAGCGAACTCCCGAAATACCGAGATAAAATGAAAGCAGCCCGTGAAAGCGCAATGGAGCAATTTCAGAACGATTTTCTTGCAAAGCTAAAGTCCAGTATTGACCAAGTACAAGCCCAGGTAAAGAGTTTGAATAAGGCGCTGAAGCAGGCACAATTTGGGACAGATCAGTACCTATTCCGAGTAGAGCGCAATCCTGATTTTGCAGAATATTATGATATGATCATGGCACCAGAACTTATGGAAGGCGATGCAGGACTTTTTGCACTGCCGTTCCAGCAAAAATACGGCAGCCTGATTGAGGACCTTTTCGGACGTTTGGCAACATCCGATGATACACAGCTGAATGCTCGTAAGCAAAGTGAGCTCCAGCAAAATATTGATCGCTACACAGATTTCCGGACATACCTGAAGTTTGATTTGGAAACAACGGATCAAAACGGGGCTAAACAGCTTCTTTCACAGACGTTAAATACAAAATCCGGCGGAGAAACCCAGACACCATTTTATATTGCAGTACTGGCATCGTTTGCACAACTGTATCAGGTTAACAACGTGTCCGGTCTTGCCAGCAACACCGTGCGCTTAGTTGTTTTTGATGAAGCTTTTAACAAGATGGATAGTGAGCGAATCGTAGAGAGCGTGCGACTATTGCGTAAAATGGGACTACAGGCGATTATTTGCACCCCTCCCGACAAGCTGCCAGATATCATGCCGCTGGCTGACCGTACCCTGCTTGTCAGCAAAGAAAAATACAGAATGCACATTTTATCCTATGGTAAGGAGATATTAAAGCAGTGAGAGAAGATGTTATTCTATCCAGACTTTTGGACAAGTACGAAAAAAGCAAGCATTTGTTGAAGCCTGGGGCTTCTAATAGAAGGGTTATGCTCCGTACTGAGAAAAAGGAACTTCCCGAATACAATTATCAGGATGCAGAAATTCGTGATGCTTACAATGAAGCAGCAAAAAATCTGGAACAGGATGGTCTCGTTTTCATTGAATGGGTAAAGGATCGGCCCGTTATGTCCTCTGTAGCACTAAACCTCAATCATGTCATGCAGTGTTATCGGAGAATACACAGGCTGCATCCGAGAGAGCTTGCTCAAAAAGCAGAGGGCATGATTACAGAATTCCTGCAGGGAATCACGACAGAATGGATTGTTAGCTGGCGGGACCAAATTTGCAAGGATGCTCGAGAGGGTTTGAAGGTCCCTCAATTTTGTAAACACGATTTAACGCTCCTGGCTAAACTTTTGACAGCATTTAAGGAATATGATCTTTTGCACGGAGAGCCCATCACGATGCGCACCTTTAGCAGCCAATGTTATCATGATACGAAGTATTTTGAACGTGAAATCCGTCCCTACTTTTTAAATGTTGCCCTTAAGTATCATAAGGAACTATCGGAAACGGTTGAGGGTGAAGGAATTGGAGTCCGTGACCAATTAGCGTACTTGGGAATTTATGCTCGGCCAGAATTGTATGAGTTATCTGGAGATTGCAAGCTTAAATCAGAAGTTGGTGAAATTGATTTTGCTGCATCCTATCCCTACGGATTAGGGATACCAAGTACATTGGTTGATGAAATTATTTCTGTGGATCTGTCTAAAATCAATCAGATTGTTTTTATCGAAAATAAGACAAACTACGATGAATATCTCCTATCCGAGCTGGATCATGGTACACTTGCAATTTATCACGGAGGATTTTTGAGCCCTCATAAGAAAAAACTGTTTTGCAAGATTGCAGATGCTATCACTTCAAATACAAAAGTATATTTTTGGGCAGATATTGATCTGGGTGGTTTCAGGATGTTTGCACAGTTAAACCACATCATTCCCTGCTTAATGCCCATGCGTATGTCTGCTGCTGATATTGTACTTTACCAGAAAACAGGCTTAAAACGTTCACATGACTATATGGAACGGGTAAAAACCTCCTTAAAACAGAACGAATTTCCTATGTTTACGGAATCCATTAAGCAAATACTGGAATGTGGTGTTACAATTGAACAGGAAGCATTTCTGAGTTAGTTTGACAGAATGGTGAAATAACATGAATATCAAAATAACGGAAGTTGTAGCCGCCCTAATCTGGGACGGAGATAAATTTATGATCTGCCAGCGGCCTGCCAATAAGGCAAGAGGCATGCTCTGGGAATTTGTTGGGGGTAAGGTAGAGCCTGGCGAAACCAAACAGCAAGCGCTCATTCGGGAGTGCCAAGAAGAATTGGCAATTACCCTCTCCGTGGGTGAGAAATTTATGGAGGTCGTCCACGAGTATCCGGATATCACGGTCCGACTAACCTTGTTCCACGCTACCATTGCAGAAGGCACGCCCCAGAAGCTTGAGCACAATGATATCCAGTGGATCACGGTGGATCAAATTCCAAACTATGAATTCTGCCCAGCGGATGTGGATATTTTGAGCAGGATTGTCTGTGAATATCAAAAAATAGAACAAGCTTGTGAGGGGTCGGATACCTGAAATGATCGGGGCATCCGGTAAAACCTGTGTAACTGAGATCCTGTCCGATGAAGAATATCTCAAAATGGTTGATGCAAAACTTGATGAAGAGCTTGCGGAATATCATCAGGATCAGAATATCGAAGAATTAGCGGATTTGACAGAGGTTGTTCGTGCCGCATTGATTGCTAGAGGATATACACTGGAGGATCTTGAAAGAGTCAGAGCAGAGAAGGCTTCAAAGCGAGGAGCGTTTCAGGAGAAAATTTTACTTAAAGAAGTTATAGGATAATGAGTAAAGTTGTAACGTCCGGAATACAGAATATTTCAGGGGAAAATGACAATGACAAGAGCTGACGAATTTATAGAATTATACCGTGAATTGGAATTGGTTGCTGCTGAACAGTATAATCTTCCGAAAGATGGAAGTGTTGTACTTCATCTCTCTAATAGAAGGGAGTTCAGAAGTATTAAACCAGAGTTGGATTATTGCAGGGATGTACGAAATCTTTTGAGCCATAATCCTAAAATTGGTCATACTTACGTCGTAGAGCCAAGTGAGCAGATGGTACAATTATTGAGTGCAACCTTAGCAAAAGTAAAAAATCCTCCTAAGGCCACCGATATAATGATACCTATGCAAAGAATCCTATGGAAAACAGAAAAGGATTTGGTGCTGCCAGTATTGAAAGACATGATAGAACATACATACACACATATCCCAATATTAGAAAATGGTGTTGTTATGGGCGTTCTAAGCGAAAGCACGATCTTAGCATACTTGGTTGATGAAGAAATCATCGAAATAAATAATTCAATTCGCTTCTCAGATTTGAAAAGCTATTTAAAAATGGAAAACCACAGGTCTGAAAGTTTTCGCTTTGTGTCTAAGGACACATTAAAAGCAAAACTGGACGAATTATTTTCAAATGCACTGGAAGATGGGGACAGGATTGGAATGGTTTTTGTCACACACAGCGGAAAGGAAACAGAAAAGATACTTGGCATAATTACAGCATGGGATTTAGCAGGTGCCAATTAAAAACTGCAAAAAGAACATTTGCAATGTTTGATATCAGTGGGGTGATTCTATGCCAGCATATTATGCCGCTTCACTATCATTTAGGTGGACAACGGTTTATAAAAATTTTTCAATTAAAGCCGTAAACGTAAAACCTAACAGCGCACAAAATTGGCGTGGCCCCTGCCGGGTGCCACGCCATCTTTTATACTTTATCCGCTGTCAGGGTTTACGCTTACCAGTATAACATACCAAAAGAAAAAGGGCATGGTTGTCCTGGCCTTAATCTAATGACTTTAAGAATACAGCTAAAAGTTGCAATGCGGTTTCCTTATCTTTGGGATTGCAGGCGTTCAGCCGATCCAGCAGTTCAGATTGGCGGGCTGTCAGGGAAACATCCTCTGCTACAAATATTTCGTCCGGGGTAATGTGCAGCACGGTACAGATTCTGAGAAGGGTTTCTGTCCGCATATTGACAGTGCCCCTTTCAATATCTGCGTAGGTGCGGTCAGACAATCCGGCTACTTCTGCTACTTCGGCTTGTGTCATGCCCAAACGCTTGCGGATACTGAGTAACTTATTGCCAATAGTGCGCAGATCCGAAATAAGCATTTTGATTCCTCCTATATTGTTTGTATAGGAATTATACTTCCTTTTTTGCATTGACATATAGGAAGAATACCGGTATAATTACAGGAGCCAATATTCCGTTTTGCGAAAAGCTAAAAACAAAAGAAAGAGGTATCAAATTATGAAAAAAACAATTTCCCTACTCGTGGCATTTGTAATGTGCCTGTCTCTGTGTGCTTGCGGCGGTAAAGCAAAACTTACCACCGCAGATGTCGAAGAGGCCCTTGTGGACTGCGATGGAACGCTAAATTTAGAAACCTCCGGTGACAACGTGATCAGCTTTACCTATGTTGTGGAGGAGGTCAATGCGGACGATTTGGTGGATAAAGAATATTCCCGCAACGCTATTGCCGCTATACTGGCAGAAGATAACTCTAAGATCACTATGGGACAAATCATGGTAAGTCGTGCGATTCAGCCGCTAATGAACATCAATGCTCTTCTCAATAACGATCAAGATGATTTCAAGGCAGATGCGTTTGTTGAGGAGATTTTGGGTATCATTTGCGATGGCAAGACTGTTGAGTATAATGGCTGGGCTGTTTCCACTGAAGTAGATCAGGACGGCGATAAGCTTACAATTTCGGTTATTTCCAAGTAAATAATGTTTAGGAGTGTAGACATGAAGAAAATTCTCACATGGATTATTCTGGGGTTAGGTGTAGGGATGGTGCTGGCAGGATTGGTGATACTGTGCCAAAGCGGTGTTTCCCACACAGGTCATAACTATGGCTTGAGTCGGGCTTCCACCACGATTGAATTTGGTGCTGATTTTTACACCACATCTGCCCAGGCGACGGGTTTGGCAGCCAATGCCGTAATCGATTTGTACAAACTAACATCTATGGTAACAGGTATTTTCTTTATGTTTGTTGGCGGAATAGACATCTGTGTGACACTTCTGTTGACGGATATTAAAGAACTGTTTAGAAAAGAGAAACCTATTGACACGGTACCATCCGATTCCAACATCATAGAATAACAAATCCCGCACGGTTTGAACGCCTTCGATTGCGGATCGGGCGGATCAATCCAGCTTGCAGACCACCAGGGCATCCCTGTCTTGAAGCGTTCCATGGTTTTCCCTTAGAATGCCTCTGGGACAATCCTCAGGCAGCCGTATTTTTCTAGGGCTGCCAGAGGATCTTCCAGACTCTTTCCATCCCGTCCCTGTGTGGCGGTAGATACTTTGAGCAGTCTCATATCCTGTGTTTTGAGCCCCAGGGAGATATGTGGGTTCGTTGCCAGGATTTTGAACCGCTCAATTTACGGGACCCATTCTATGCGATGATTGAAGACGCACCGCTCTTGGACGGCATAGAGGTGTTCTATGCTTATGAGGGTGCAACCAACCTGTCGTGGAGAATGGTGCTTTATCGTGGACACAGCCTGTCTAAGCTGCATCGTTTTACACAGAGACCGGAAATGATGAAGGACATTCGCCTGCACTGACGGACGGGCAGATTCTTGTCGTCACTCGCCCCAATGGAAAAATAGGCTGTATAGTGCTGCCCAGTCTGGATGATTTGAATGCAGAGGTCTCTATTTCAAAATGACTGCAACTTCTGCTTAAGTAGCCTGTTCATGGAATCTATACTTAAATGTATTATGGGAAGAGGAAAGATTGAAGCATTGTAACGTGAGTACCATGCGGCAAAATCAATCATGTAAAGATTGGTAGCAGAAATGTAAAGCATAGTTGGTGGAGAAATTTCTTTTCTTATGATAAAATAACACCATCCATCATAAGTGCATGAGAGGGTGAGCCGCTATGAAGTTGTGTGAAAAAATAATATTACTAAGAAAGAAAATGGGCCTGTCTCAGGAAGCAATGGCAGAAAAACTTGGTGTGTCTCGACAAGCTGTATCCAGATGGGAGGTTGGTTCCGCTCTGCCGGATGCCTCTAATGTGCTGCAATTAAGTAAGCTGTTTTCGGTGACAGCAGACTACCTCCTGAATGAGGAGTATGAAAGCGATTCGGATGTACCTGCCGTAAAATCTGTCACACAGAATACACGATGCAAAGTACATCGGATGCTGGGCATCGGTACAGCCACGATCGGTTTGTTGGGAAACCTACTGATTTATATTATTTCCAGATGTGTGAAGGTTTATGCCCCCCTTCGCTATTATGATGAGATGATGGGAGGATATAGGTATCACCATGATAATATCCCCCGTATTGACTACTCGTATTTTGTAAAAGAATACCGATTAGAAGTTCTCATTGCAGCCTTGTGGATATTTGTTTTGGTGGGGATCGGTTTGATTCTATGGACGGTTCCTCCAATTAGAAATTGGATTCAGGGTCTCAGAACGAGAAATATTAAATCCGGTACCATGTCCCACAGGTAAGCAAATCAGGATTACAAAAATCGGTGAATGAAACGCTCTTGCACAGGAAAACAAATAACGATATAATAAGATGCAAACACAGCCCGTGTTTGCATCTTTTTTATGAGGGAATCCTATGGCACTATTAAGCTGTCAGGAAGTTTTGCAGACAGCCATTTGGCGGAACCGGATTCTTAATTTTATAGTTTTGAGCTGAGAACTGCGCCCAGATGGGCGTGTTTACAGTGCCGACTATCTCCGTGTATGTGGATGGAAAATGGACGATTCAGCAGTGCGCTGCGGATTTATGGAAAAGGAACACCGTCGTTATCCCGGCATGATGGAAGACCCGATTATTTACCGTTTAGCGCTTTAAAAGGCAGATAGCTGACAGAAGTGTTCAATGGAATATGCGGTTATTGTAATCGTTCACTGCCCAATATACAGACAGAAGGAATTTCAGGAACAAATTAAAAATTCTAGTGGGGAAATGAGTATGACGGTTTATAAAAATTTTGAAGAAAAGGATCTTGATGTTCTCATCAACTTCTATATCGATTATTACAATGCAGAAGGTGGAAAGTGGACCTATGACATTGCATATAAAAGAATCCACCAAATTGTGACGATGGAAGACAGCATTGTCATTCTGCAATATGACAATGAAATGCTTGTTGGATTTGCAATGGGATATTTGAAACATTTTGATGATTCTGTCGGCTTTTTTCTGGAGGAAATATTGATTCACTCTGCTTTCCAGAATCGGGGATATGGCACAGCGCTGTTATCTCATCTAAAGAAAGAAGTGCATAAAAAGAATTGCAGATGGATTGAGCTGCTTACAACAACCGGGGAATTACATCAACAGTTTTACAGAAAAAACGGATATACACAATCTAAAAATTTAGTTCTGGAATTTATGGACTTATAGGGTATGTTAGAGTTGTTTGAGCCGATATAAGTGACAGAGAGGAATGGCAAAAATGGGAAAATACTATAACAAGTTTTTAGGGAAAAATATTGACTTAGCGCCGCTGGGAATCGAACGCAGGAGGGATAATGTCCCCTATTTCTGCACCCCCAGAGGGGGATCCATCATCGGTTGGGCCGGCGTGGACGGCATCCATTACTGCTTGATCCGGGGCTTTGGAGAGATGGTATTTGCTGTCAATCCTACGGAAGTCACCCCCAACTATGTGCGGCCTCTTGCCAGAAGTTTTGAAGACTTCCTGCGTCTCCTGCTTGCCGGCAAGGATGCCAATATTCTGCAACAGGCATGGCAATGGTCTGCGCAGGACTTCTATCAGGCGCTGAAAGGCAGTATCTCGGATCAGTCTGTCTGCGACACACTTAAGCGGATTGCGGAAACCATGCATCTGACATCCATGGAGAAACCTTGGGAGTATATGAAAGAATTGCAGGACAGTTTTGATTACAGCAAAATCAAATACACAGAAGCTTTCTACGACCCGGACGTGAATAAAAATGCGCCTCTGGAAGAATGGGCCGTGTATTATGACGGTTCCATCTACGGCCATTCCGGCAGGACCAAAGCAGGCATTGAAATCCCGGTGGAGAAAGAATTTTCCTTTGCGGACAGAACCTGGCTGGTGCCTGCGGTATATTCCTGTGCCAAGGGGCTTGTGGTGGATTTCTGTATGCAGGTTGACATGGAGAAATTTCGGCACTTTTGGAATCAATGGAGTAGCAGATGCTGCCAACGGCTAAACCGCAGAGAGCAGCTACAGGTGGAACTGGAAAATCCATTGCAGTTTCATTTTGATCCACAGGTGACCGTCAACGGGAAAGTCCTGCAGCGACGCAACAGCAGTGGTATCTGTTACATTCCAGGAGATCCCAGTGAACCGGAAGTCCGAGGGATCGTAGAGCATTATCATCTGGATTCCAGCTTTGCCTGGTCCTTTTCCCGGGTATGTTTCCCATGGGCCACCGGACGGCGGCCAGAAATCAAATCTCTGGAGCTGACTATGACTCAGGAGCCTGTGCGAGTTCCCGGAGAGGTGTTTGAAGTATCCGGCCCCGGTGAGCAGATTGATCTGAATATTCCCGGAAATCCTTTTACGCTGACTGTGAAAGGCTATGAGCCACAGGTTTTGGATGCTTCCATGCTTTCCCCGGACAATATGGAATATCCCACCTGCTATACCAGGATGACCTATACGCTTTCCCCAAATCCAGAGGCGGGGCAACTCGACATTCAGGATCTTTCCGAATGTGACCAACCCAGACCGAAAGAAACAGAGCCTACTGAGTTTGGCTACTGTAACGCTGCGCTCATTGCCATTATCGGCGGTGCTGACGGCCCCGTAGCTATGATGGTAGGTGCTCCCCAGCCGGATCAGGAATTTGCAGCCTATTCGGCCCCGCATTTTGAACCGGCGGAGCGGATCCGGTGGTACCCTGTCTTTCACAGGACGGAGTATGACCCTGTTGAAATTACCCTGCTCTAATGGAGATTGAAATGGATGTGATGGGATTAAATGCGAAGATACACGGTGGAGAATCTGCAAAAGCCATGATATCCGAGATGAAATTTGATGAACCGGTACTTGGAAAGGAGTAAGTCTATGGAAGAAAGAGAAAACAAAATCCGGCTTTGGTTCCAAATGTGGTTACAGAAGACGGATTTGGGGATGGAGAAGATCTTCTCGGAGGATGCGGTGTATCTCGAAAGCTGGGGGCCGGAGTATCACGGTCTGCAAAAGATTGCGTTATGGTTTCATGAGTGGAACCAACGGGGAACGGTGCAAAGGTGGGACATCAGGCAATTTATTCATAAAGACGATCAAACCATAGTGGAGTGGTACTTCCGTAATCAAATGAATGATGGAAGAACGGAGGCCTTTGAAGGGATCACACTCACCCGCTGGAACGAGGATGGGAAAATTGTTTTCCTACAGGAATTTGGGTGTAATGAAAATCGTTATGACCCATACGTAGATGGGGTACAGCCACAGTTTCCCAATGAAAAAGCGCTGTGGTTTTAACAAATAGCAGGAATCCGGGAATCCGCAACAACGAGTTGCTTTCTTTGAGCTGACTGCAATGGTATACTGTTTGCAGGGAGGTGCTGACGATGGAAACAAAAACAGTTATATTGGAACTAAGGACGAAACATGGACTATCCCAGGATGAACTGGCAGAACAGGTGTTTGTCACCAGACAGGCTGTTTCTCGCTGGGAAAACGGAGAAACGGTGCCAAATACGGAGACCTTAAAGCTGCTATCGAAGGTGTTGGATGTGTCGATCAATACGCTGCTGGGATCTCCCAGGAAGCTGTTTTGCCAATGCTGTGGGATGCCCCTTGAGGATTCGTTCATCAGCAAAGAGCCGGACGGAGAATTTAACGAGGACTATTGTAAGTGGTGCTATGCGGAAGGCCGATTTGTCTATCCGTCAAAGGAGGAGCTGCTTGATTTCCTTGTTGAAAATGTGCCGAATCCGGAAAACTTACAGAAGGAGCAGCGGCGGGCTCAGTTTGATGGGCTTCTTTCCCAGCTCAAGCACTGGGAACGGTGACCTGTACACAGGTCTGGCATCCAGGCGAAAATATTTTGAGGGAGCGTGTATCTCACGCTCCCTCAAAATATTTGCTTTCGTCCAATCATCCGCTTATGGATGATACCGGGAGTGGATTTCTCCGCGCCGATGTGATATGATTTTTTAAGACAATCCGGTAGGGCATGTGGTTTATAATGAAGGAGAAATGGTGTAAAAATGGTGGAGCAGAATGCTCCGAAACTGTTTTGCAGTTGCACGACGGCGGGATTTCATGGCAGTGTTATAAGTATGGCTCCAATCTCATGGTCAATGATCCACAGAAATATTAGAATCTTTTACTTGCAGGTGATTGTTATGAGCAAAAAGGCGAAACACAAACAAAAAAGAAAAGCAAACCATGGGGCACCCACCCCACAGCGGCCATTACAGTCCTCCTGGAGAGCCGTTATGAAATCGTGCCTCAAAGAACATTTTCTGAACATTGGCGGCAGCGGCGTTCATGATAGCTATGAAGAGGAGCTGAGCGAGGAAGGGCTGCGAAAAAAAGATTTGATTACAGGCCCCAGTTTTGTGCTCAGTGCAGTGCTGCTTGCGTTGTTTCCGCTTTTTTCCTGGGAGCCGTTTCTTACCATGTCCACAGCAGACTGGATTGCGGTGGTAATTATGGAGGCGGTGGCCCTTGGATTGGGAGGGTTTGGGGTGATGATAACCAGGAATGCAATCAAGAAAAAATCCGCTAAAGAATAAGCGCCTTTGCAATCTTATTTGGGAGATTCGGAAAAATACCATCAGAAGAACCGGCAAGATGATTGGAAAAATGCGAAATGAGCACACAGGTACCATATCCTGCGGTTTCTTTTACGATGGAATTAGGAAAGGAGCTGATTTCCAATGGGACTGCCATGGACCAGCGGGGGAAACACGATGTGCAGTTTGACCGCCGGAGTCATCCGAACACAGAAATATCATCAAAAGACCATTGAGGCTCTGTCATTTTTGCGTTTGACACATAGGGAACCATAAAGTGCCTTCTTTTCAAGGGGAGAATTTTCTGATAAGATGTATCTGGAAGGTAAAAGGCCGATTCTCCAAAAGGTTCGGCATTATGAGAAAATCCTCCCCCGCCGGCGGTGGCAGTATGGCTATCTAGGGTGGGGCAGGGATTCAAATTTAAGAATGGAAAGGACAGAAAGCATATGAAGTTTCAAGAGCTGGCAGAAAAGAGATATTCTTGCAGAAGTTTCTCTGACAAAAAGGTAGAACGGGAACTGGTAGAGCAGATCATCAAAGCGGGAATCAGTGCGCCTACGGCGGTCAATACACAGCCCTTCAAGATTTTCTGGATGGAGTCAGAGCAGGCGAAGGAAAATCTGCGTCAGGTATGTAACTATACCTTTGGAGCAAACACGTTCCTGCTTGTGGGCTACAAAGAAGACAAGGGATGGGTGCGGTCCTTTGACCAGCGGAATTTTGCGGATATCGATGCAGGAATCGTTGCAACCCACATGATGCTGGAAATAGAAGATCTGGGCCTCAGCACCACTTGGGTTGGGTGCTTTGACGCACCTCGCCTGCAAGAAATGTATCCGGAATTGCAGGAGTACCATCTGATTGCACTGTTTCCCATCGGCTATGCCGCACAGGGAGCAGCCCCGTCAGAGCGGCATTTCAAACGGAAAGCTTTCGAGGAAATTGTAGAAGTTCTTTGATAGAGAAGTGATCAAAATTCCATTAGAGCGTTCCGTTTGCGGCATATTTCGTTGAATGTCAGGAGAAAAAATCTATGCGGAAGGAAATGATCCGTGTCGTAGATGCGACACAAAACAACTTGAAGCATGTGTCTGTGGACATCCCCAAAAACAAAATTACGGTGGTGACCGGCGTTTCCGGCTCCGGTAAGAGCTCTCTGGTTCTGGATACGATTGCCGCACAGTCCCGTCGGGAGCTCAATGACACATTTCCCAGCTTTGCCCAGCGGTATCTTCCCAAATATGGAAGACCTAAGGTGGGCAGGATCGAGAGCCTGCCCCCGGCCATTGTGGTGGATCAGAAAAAGCCCTCCGGGCAGGTCCGCTCCACCGTAGGCACTTACACAGATACCTATTCCTTATTGAGACTGCTGTTTTCCCGTGTGGGAGAGCCCTTTGTGGGATATTCGGATTCTTTTTCCTTCAATCATCCCCAGGGGCGATGCCCCCGTTGTGACGGTTTGGGTGAGGTCACGGAGATTGATGTTCATAAGCTGGTGGACTTTGATAAATGCTTGAATGACCCCGGCGTCATCAATTATGTGGCCTATGAACCGGGGCAATGGCGCTGGCTTTATTATGGAGCCTGCGGCCTGTACGATCCCAATAAGAAAATACGGGACTTTACTCCGGAAGAGCTGCATCTGTTCCTCTATCAGGAGCCCATGACCCTGAAAAATCCCCCTCCTGATTACTATAAAAACGGCAAATATGAGGGGCTCATGTATCGGATGAACCGTATGTTAAAGCGGGACGATGCCAAGGTGCATTGGAAGAAGCTGGAGCCCATCGTGACGCAGGGGATCTGTCCGGCCTGTCAGGGTGCCAGGTTGAATCCTAAGATCCTGTCATGCAGGATCGGCGGAAAAAACATTGCGGACGTCACCAAAATGCCGCTGAGAGAAATCATCACATGGCTGGATGCCATCCGGGATCCCCTGGCAGTGGATATGAAAGCGGCACTTCACAGCAGAATTCAGGCCCTTATGGACATTGGTCTGGATTATCTGACGCTGGATCGAGCCATGGGAACCCTGTCCGGTGGCGAAGCCCAGCGGTGTAAAATTGCGAAGTATAACAATTCTTCTCTGTCTGATATGCTCTACATTCTGGACGAGCCCAGTGTGGGCCTTCACAGCCACGACATCCACCGGCTCAGTGAGGCCATTGTGGAGCTGCGCAACCGGGGAAACACGGTTCTCATGGTGGAGCACCATAAGGAAATCATGGAGATTGCAGACCATATCATCGATATGGGTCCAGGAGCGGGAACCAATGGCGGCGAAGTCCTGTTTGAAGGAACCTATCCGGAGCTGCTGAACAGTGAGACCCAAACAGGCAGACTGCTGCGGCAGAATACAGGGCTGAAATCCCAGGTGAGAAAGCCCAGCGGTTGGTTTGAACTTCAGGATCTGAATTTACATAATTTGAAAAATGTCTCGGTTAAGCTTCCCAGGGGAGTTCTGACGGTGATTGCAGGCGTGGCGGGCTCCGGCAAAAGCTCTCTGATGCAAGCCTTTGCCAACCAATCCCAGGAAGAGGTTACCCTTATCAGCCAGAAGAGCATTGGCAGCAGTCTTCGCTCCACACCGGCAACCTATCTGGGGGTGGCCGACGAAATCCGCAAGCTGTTTGCAAAGGAGAGTGGGCAGAAGGCAGGGATGTTCTCCTTCAACGGGACCGGCGGCTGCCCGGTCTGTCAGGGCAAGGGAGTTATCATATCGGAAATGGCGTTTATGGATTCCATTGAAACCGTATGTGAAGCCTGCGGCGGCCTGCGCTACTCCCGGGAAGCACTGCAATATACCTTAGACGGGCTCAACATTGCCCAGGTTATGGATCTGACCATTCAGCAGGCCATGGAGCGTTTTGCGGGAACCGTGATCGAGGAAAAGCTGCGGCCCCTTGCAGATGTGGGGCTCTTTTACCTGCATCTCAATCAGGCCCTTTCCACGCTGTCCGGTGGTGAGCTGCAACGGATGAAGCTGGCCTCCTATTTGGAGAAAAGGGGTCAGATTCTGGTTTTGGATGAGCCGACGGATGGACTGCATTTGCAGGACATTCAGCACATCATTGCCCTATTGGAGCAATTAGTTTCCGATGGCAATACGATTTTCCTCATTGAGCATAATCTGGAAGTATTGAAAGCGGCAGATTATGTGGTGGAAGTTGGTCCCGGCGGCGGTGAAGAAGGCGGTAAAATTGTCTTTGAGGGGACACCCAAAGAGCTGCTGCAATGCAGCGAGTCTGTGACCGCCTCTTATCTGGAAAAAGCGCTGGGGAAATCACAGGAGGACTGAGACATGAAGCAGACAAAGACCAATGCCATGCGAATGCTGGAGCGGCAGAACATCCATTATGAATTAAGAGAATTTCCTTTGGATGGGCAGAAAGCGGCAGACCACCTGGGGCTTCCACCTTCCATGATTTTTAAAACACTGGTAACCACAGATATGGCAGGCGGATATTTCGTATTCTGTGTACCCACCAGTGAGGAACTGGATCTCAAGAAAGCTGCAAAAGCCGCAGGGGTGAAGCGAATTGAAATGCTCAAACAGAAGGATCTTCTGCCTCTGACCGGCTATGTCCACGGCGGCTGCTCTCCGGTGGGTATGAAAAAGCTGTTTCCCACCGTGCTGGATTGCAGTGCGCAGCAGTGGGACACCATTGTGGTGTCCGCCGGACATGTGGGTATGCTGATGGAAGTGGCCCCGGACGACCTCATTGGGGTGGTAAATGCCAAAATGGAGCAGATCACAAAGAGAGAGCATGGATAAAAACCGCCGTACAGAACGTAAATGAATGACACCCCATTTGTCAGCAGTAGGATATACTGTAAACAAATGGGGTGATTTTATGGAAAAATTCCGAATAAATGGGGAATTTGCGCTAAATCCCGGGACTAAAAATTATCGGATCAGGCAGCTGGTGATGCTGTTGGCCGGAAAGTGAATCCTGGCACAGCGGGAAGAAAGCCTGATGTAGGCAGGAAGCAGCTGGGCAGTGCGGTTCAAAACAACGAGGCTGATTCCCTCCTTGGTCTGAAATGCCACGGCTTCCAGCTGATCGGTGTATCGGGAAAGACCGATGCGAATGGAGCCGGCGGGGATAAAGTGGCTGAAATGTTTGATATAAGCTTGCAGCTTTCCCGCTTCCAGCTCGTGGGTATCCCGATGGAAGAGAAAGGGAGCGTCACAGAAGTTGTTTACATGGTTGGGACCGCCCTCTTCGTTCAACAGCAGATTCCAGTCCAGAAAGAGATTCATACCGGCATTCAGGTTTCCGATGATGTCATGGGCGTACTGTTGAGCGTTAAACATGCTGTTTTCGTTCTCGAAGCGGCTGAATTCGATGCAGGCTTCGGACAATACCAGCTTCTTCCCGGGGAAACGCTCCTTAAAGATCTGCAAAGCCTCAAAATGGTCTCCACTGTACCAGTGGAAGGCCAGACCCGCCACCATATGCCGGGTTTCTTCGTCAATGATGGTCTCGGCCCATTCCAGGAGACGCTCTTTGTTGTGGTCCCAGATATAAATTTCAATGTGGCTCAAACCGTGTTTTTTGAGAGCGGGCCACATATAGTCACGGAGAAATTCCTTTTCCTCCTCTGCGGTGTATACACAGGAATCCCAGGTTTGGACGGCTTTTGGCTCATTCTGCAAGGTGAGCATGGTGACATGATAATTCCGGGACTGATATTCCAGAATATACCTGCAAAGATAGTCTGCCCAGCGCTGCCAATAGCAACGCTTCAATTTTCCCCCATGGTTACGCTCCTGATTGGTTTTCATATAAGCCGGAGGACTCCAGGGAGAGAGCATAATGGGGAGCTTTCCGCCGTAGGCCTTTTCCGCGTCGTCCAGCATAGGAAGGATGTACTGCTGCACCCGCTGGAAGGAAAACAACTGGAAGGATTCGTCTTCTTCGCTGCCGTCTGCCTCATAGTGAGATAGAGAAAAATCACAGCTGTCAATGGGGATGCGTACAAAGCGGTACTTCATATTCTCGCTCCCAAAATATTCTTCCAGCATGGCTTTTTTCTGGGATGGGTCCATGAGAGAGTACATGTAGGCGGCAGACTCTGTGATGGCGCCGCCGAAGCCGTCGATGGTCTGATAGGTGGCCTGGGGGTACAGATTGATCAGTTCCGTTTCTCTGCCCTGATCCTCTTCAAAAGAAACCTGCGTTTCTGTGGTCAATTTCTGATTGTTGCTGTAAATGGTCGTGTAAGATGTTAAGTTCATTGAAAACAGATCCTTCCTAAAAAAGCTTGACAAGGAAATTTCAAAGAAATAATTCTATGATATATCTGGTCTGAGGGGTGTGTGTGTTCTCCCATCTTAGCATAGGCGCAGCACTTGCGCAAGCTTCGTGATGGGGCACACGCCTCACATGGGGAATGCGTGTCCATTGATTTTTTCTGTTAGATCTTCTATAATAACGGCATAAAAAACAGATTACCGTGAGATGGAAAGAAGGGGGATGCCATGAGGCTGGAGAAAATACAAGACTATATGAATCAACATCACATGCCCTATCAGTATTTTGAAGAAAACCATTGCGGCAGCATCAACTTTTTGCACCGGGGGCTGTCCTATCGGATCTGGGAATTTAACGACCCGGAGCCTGGGGTGGAAAGCAATGTCCGTTCCTGCGGCCGCAGTGAAGATTTTACCGGGAATTATGAAGAGGATATTATTGAAATCTTGAAAACATGGTAAGAAATGGCGGCTGACAAGAAGCATCTTGTCAGCCGTTTCCCAATGCATCCCGGCGCTGCGCCGTTGGTTCCAGTCGTGCAATCAGAGTGGGTCCATGATCGTTCAGCCAGTTTCGATGGGCCTCATAGTCCGGCAAAACCGCTGCTACCTGCGTCCAGAATCTTCTGGAGTGGTTCATTTCCTTCCGGTGGCATAGTTCGTGGACAACCACATAGTCCAACACAGCAGGCGGTACAAGCATCAGCAGACAGTTGAAATTCAGATTGCCTTTACTGCTGCAGCTGCCCCAACGGGTCCGCTGACTGCGAATGGTGATCTTTCCATAGGTTACCCCAACCTTTGCGGCAAACCAGGCAACCCGGTTCGGGATATATGCTGCGGCCTGACGGGCAAGATCCTGACGATCCTTCTCGGTAAACGGGGGATCCTGCGGCCTTTTGCGCAGATGAAGAAGATGTTGTTCTATCCAGGAAGACTTGCTTTCTACAAATTTATGAATATCATCCAAAGGCATCCGATTGGGACAGCGTACCAGCACTTGTCCTTCAGGCGTGATTTGAATGGCTATGGTTTTTCGTGCACTGGGAATGATTTGATAGGGAATATTCATGGCAAGCCTCCAGTATATCAGGGGATCGGCACCCCATAGCCCAGAAAAAGTGTACGAAGAGACCCTAAACGCTACAGGATACCACATAAAATTTGCTTATGAATTTTGACTGTCCGGGAGATAGTGACGGTAGACGCGGCGGCCGTCCAGAGCAAAAATGCGGCCGCTAAACTCCCCTACAGGTGTCTGTTCCAGATTTGCCCGGTAAATTTCCATACGGCTGTCCACATTATCAATAAGAGAAAGCAGTTCCCCTTCGGCACACATGGGGACCACCGCGGCGCCGAACTCGGGCTTTCCGTGGTGGGACAGGAGAACATGCTGAAGCAAAATAGATTTTTCCTCAGGGATATTCAATTCCTTTCCAATCTCAGCGGCCTCCTGGGCCACCATGACCAGATGGCCCAATAGATTTCCTTTAACAGAGTAGTCAGAGACCAGCCCCAGGGTGGAGAATGTGAATTCTTCCCGTTTGGAAAGATCATGGAGCAGCGTTGCGGTCAGGAGCAGACTCCGATTGATGACCTGGGGGTAAAGACCTGCCAAAAAATCTGCGGTTTTCAGCATATTGCCTGTATGCATTAGAAGCCCGTGCAGAAAGCTGTGGTGGACACTCTTGGCAGCGGGGATGGTCCGCAGCTGTTCGCCATGGCGGCGGAGGAACTCCAGGCAGATGCCCCTGTAATCTGCGTCGGCAATGGAACGGATGATTGCCTGAATCTGCTCATACATCCGATCAACATCGATGGGGGCCACCGGAATCAGGGGAGAAAGGTCAATTGCCTCGTCTGCATCACAGAGCCGAAGGGTTTCCACTGTGATTTGCAAAGAACCTTTGAATTCAGAGACCTGCCCGGTCAGAAAAACCACTTTTCCATCATCGGCTGAGCTGATCGGTCCGGTGTAATCCCAGAAAATCACAGGGATGGCGGCGGTTTTATCGGACACGGTGGCGTTTAGAAAGGATCTTCCGGAAGCGGTGGTTCGCAGTGAAGCCGATTGCAGGATATAAAATCCGGAGACTTTGGCATTGGCGGTCATGTCGCAGACAGAAAGATGTCTGGCAGGTGTATGCGGTGCTTCTGTTACAGCGTTTGTATTGTCATTTGTCATATATCATTTCTCCTCAGGTAATTCATGGGGGATTATCACTTTTTCTACAGAGCAGATTCCGTGTTCAATTTCCATCATGGCCATGGTGATTTCCTGGTGAAATCTTCTGGGGCCGCAGCTGCCGGGATTCAGCCATAGGACTCCGTCACGATGTTCCTGGACATATTTGTGAGAATGACCGTATATCACCACATCCACACCGGGAAGGGAGTCGGGAATCTCTTTTTTATTGTGGATCAGAAAGAAAGTTACGCCACCCACGCAGAAGGTGAGATCATGGGGGATGGATTCGGCCCATTCTTTATCGTTATTTCCCCGAACTACATATAGCGGGGCATATCGTTCCAGTTCCTCCACGACTTTTTTGGTATGGATGTCTCCGCCGTGGATGATGGCGTCCACATCCTTCAGCTGTTCCAATACCTGCGGGCGAAGCAGCCCGTGGGTATCAGAAAGAATGGCAAGCTTCATAAAAGTTCTCCTTCTGCTGCTTGGGAATGGTTTTGTCATTCTGGTTTGCGTACGGACTGCCCGGTTTTGGGTTGTACGGGAAGGGCGGCGCAGGATCGTCCGGTTCCGATTGCGCTGTGGCTTCCTCT
The DNA here is from genome assembly GCA_020025515.1 of Oscillospiraceae bacterium. Classification (GTDB taxonomy): domain Bacteria; phylum Bacillota; class Clostridia; order Oscillospirales; family Oscillospiraceae; genus Faecousia. The sequence goes on from JAHHRZ010000003.1 coordinate 56,125, forward strand.
AATAGTATAAAACTTTGTGATAAATAATCAAGAAAATAAGTTGTGAAATTTTCGGTTATCAGGAAGGCGCTGCAAGTGACGGGAAAATAAAAGGGCCTTACCTGCACCGAACGGCAGGCAAGGCCTTTCTTGGATTGGCGTTATTCTGCGGCAGGATCGTCCTGATTGGCTGCCGTTTTTGCTTCGCTGACACGCAGCACAAGGCTGTCACTGGGAATATGAAGCGTGATGTGCTCGTTGTTCAGTTCCGGAATGTCTGCAATGGTAATTTGTGTGCCGGGGGCGGCACCCTCCAGATCCAGGGTGATGGTATCCACCATATGCTCGGGGAGGGATTCGTAGCTCACCTCATCGATCATCTGCTCCAGGATGCCCCGTATATTTTCGGTGTTCTTCCGATGGATATGAACCACACTCTTGACCGGCTGACCGGCTTTCAGGGCCTGAAAGCTGAGATGGGTTACATCTTGGTTATCGGGATTGCGGGTGTATTCTTTGATTTGGGTGGGGATGATTTGACCATCCAGATTCAGACGGATCTTGCTGCCGTCCCGTTTCTGGCGAAGCAGCAGATTTGCGGCCTGCTGCTCCATTTGAATGGAAATCGCTTCGGGCAGGGTTCCTCCATACACAGAGCAGGGTACAATGCCCACTCGCCGCAGGTGCTTTGCTTTTGCCATGGGATCTCGTCTTTCCACATTGATGATGTCCATTGTGTTCCTCCTAATAGTATGTTTTATTTTCTGTACTGCTTTTATGGTAACAAGCAGTGAGCAGTCGTAAAAAAGAAGCACTTCATGCATGTGATAGTTTCGTCACACAACGAAAAGCCCTTCTTTTGGGAGATTCTTCCGTTTGTATATATAGTATAACACAATGGTTTCAAAAAAGCAAATTTTAATTATTTTGCACAAAATAGGGAATTTTGTAAAAGGTATCGACTTGTTGGTGCAATCCCTGTGCTGCATTTATAGTACGAAGAAGAGGCAGCCAAGGGGCTGCCTCTTACATGTGGGTGTATGGATCCGGCGAACCTCAAAATCGGACGAGAGTTTTGGCACAGTTACCGTTCAATTTGGGTCACAACCCAGTCGTTGATTCCTGCGTCATATTCCTGATTACAGAATGGACAGCATTTCTGTTCCCGGGCGTCAAAACTGCCGCCGCAGCAGGGGCACTGTACCTTCCGGATGGAGAAGGTGGGATCTACGGGGGATGCCACATTGTGATACATCCGGATTCGTACGGTTTCCTCCTCCTCCTTGATCTTCTTTCCGGTATCGATGGTATTGATGAGGTAAAGCCGCAGGTTCACTTCGATTCGGTCGTGCTTTCTTTGGATGGATTCAACGCCCAACCCGCCCTGATATTGAATGTCGATCAAATCGGCAAACGCATCGGATGAATCTGTTCCCTGATACTGTACGCAGTTAGGCAGGTCGTTATGGAACATAATCAAACGGGCCAGAGACAGGGCCTTTCCTTCAAAGTATTCATAGCTGAATGAGGGATCAAACTGCGACAGCTCTTTTGTGATTTTCCGCTTAGAACCGGCGCTCCCTTTTAATACCTTTATAGATTTTCCGGCCTGTGTGAGCAGCTTGCCAAGATAAAATAAGGAAATGCAAAAATAGGTCAAAAAAACTCCTATGGCTCCGCAGAACAGAAGAGAGAGTATGGCGGTAAAAACCGTGAAATCATCGGAGCTGGACTGACTGTATATGGTACAGAATATACCGAATAGCGCGGCAACGGCCAAAATTATAGACCTGTGATGCCTGGACGTTTCTTGAGAAATCCCACTGTTATCCAGACAGTAGTAATTGGTCACCTTGGGATACAGATCCTTCATCACATATCGTGTCCCACAGTATGTACAGCCCTGCGCCTGAAGAGTCTCCAGGGTAGAAATTGCGCCGCAGTTGGGACAGACATAGGTTGTGCCGCCCACATGACGATCCCCCGGTTCCGGGTCAAGGATCACCTGATACAAGGTTAGAAATTTCTCTTTTCTATATATTTGCCGATCCTCCCGATAGTATGTAATCGTCTGATTTCCGGACTGAAAATAAGTAGATTGCTTAAACCGTGAGAGATGATCGATGGAATTGAGTACTGGTATGGTGCTCAGCACCTCATGGGCAGAATAGACCTCTCCTTCGGGTTCAAAGCTGACCTGGACCTTGAGGTTATGTTCCTGAAGCCGTTTTTCTTGCAAATCCAGATAGTATTTCATATCTTGGTTGGCGCTTTTGGGCTCTTTTCCGGTACGATACCAAAAGCGGATTTCATTTAAGAAGCGTTTGAAAAGATCTGTATGAGGTGCATTCAGATTCATAATTGCCTCCTGACTTTTTCGTTCTGATGATGGTGGAACTAAAAGGGCGGTATAAGAGAGGGGCCAGATTGCCCAAACGTCCTCATCTGGGCGTATGTCAGAGTCTGCAAACGGAGTGCCGGAAAAGGATTTGAGCAAGTGGGATGTGCTCATTATAAAATTTTTGGCACAGGGTGTCAATGCTGAAGATGAGATATAAAAAAAGAAGACCCAAAATCCGGTAGCTCACGCTTCCAGTTCTGGGCCTTCTGACGATGATAGGCTTTGCTGTTTTTTGGTTTCCTCGTGACGGGATTCAGGGCACCCCAAGTGGTGCGGCGGCTGGCATTGATTTTTTTCTGCTCCTTCTTGGATCTTTTTTCATAGGGGATATATTGCTTCATAGGATCGTTGCCTCCTTGTTGTTTTTGGTAATGATATCATATTTTTTACGGCAAATCATGAAGAAATTGCAAAATAACAGATGCATAGTATGGTTTCCACTTCACCGGATTTCCCGCAGGATCCATGCCATCAATAAATTTACGATTCCTTCCTGCTGCACCTCACTTAATTGGGTCCCTTTTGGGATATTATACCATGTTTCCAGACAACCCCGGCAGCAGCAGGCACAGGCGTGCTGGGCCACAAAGACAGGATGGCCCCTCATGGGCGTTTGCTTCCCGTCGTTGGGAATCTGTGCGGGAGACAGACGCTGACGCACAAAATCAGAGGCATGCTGCCGGATAACAGGAAGTCCCTTGGCGGCAATGTATGCTTTGTCCTTTTCAGTTAGGTGAAACCGTGCCCGAAACTCTGATTTTTGTAACTTTGCCAAGGCCTGACCAATCGTCATAATCACAGTCCTTTCTGACAGATGAAATGATATTTTTTATACTATCCCGGAGATATTCGGTGCACCGGGGAAGTCTTGTAAACCGTGTAAAAAGCAAACAGACAGAAAAAGTCAATGGCAGGGTAGAGCGGTTGGAACTGCGTTGGCTCCAACCGCCCTGTTTATTAAGGGGTTTGGATGCGTTTCATGGTTTGATATTCTTTCTGAATCTCAGAACACAGGTCACAGAAACGCCAGTTGCTGTTGTGCTTGGTATGCATGGCCTTGATAACGCCGCTGGCCGCCTGGTTGATCAGTGCGGTTCCGATCTGCGGGTGTCCATCGAATCCATGGAGAAGGGCAAATTTTCCAATGAGTGGATGGGTGGGCTGGGGAGGAAGGAGATTCTCGGATAAAAGCTGTGCCACAGTCAGGGTGGTCTGTGTATCTGAGACGGCTTTGCAAACAATTCCTTCTTTTTCAGCCATGGAACTCAGAGCCAGCATCTGCATACCGGAAAGGCCATAGATGAGGATGGTTTTTTCTGATGTTATGGTGGTTGTACTCATGTTGTTCACTCCTTATGATTGCGCTGAATTATGGAAGATGCTGTACGTACTTCTGCTTCCCATCATATCACATCTGGGCCGATTTGAACAGGGATTTGCAGCCGATGAGGAGAAAAGTTCTTGATTGCCTTACCCAGGCGGCGTGTGCGTTTGTAGTTTTGCGGAAAATCCGGGAAAAAGTGGAAAACCGTGGAAAATGACGCCATTTGATGGAGCACAGAAGGGTTCTGCTTATGCAGACCTCTCTACAGTCCGTTCGTTTTAGCCAATGAATCAAATTCTGCGCTTTTTTTATGGTAATTCCGTTTATAGAAGATCTGTTGCAAATGTGCTATAATAATCAAGTAAGGAGACGGCAGCACATCCCTAAAAGCTGGTATGAAAGTGAGAGCAGAAGCGTGATGCAGGATGTGCAGGGAACTCCCCTTATCCGCCTGAGGCGCTTCTAAGCAATAAAGTAGTGCCCCCTGATGGAAGGTATGACCTGCCGGAGCGGCTGTGTCATGAAGGGTGGTCAGTCTGCCAGACCGGACCATAAGACCGCCCGTGCAAGAGCCAAGGAGCTCTGTGCAGGGGACCATTCCATGCTCGTTAAGAACTCCGACGAAAATCCCTTGATGGAATTCTTCGATCATGGATATTTCAAAGGTAAGGTGCGTGAATTGCTGCACAATCCCAAACACTGGGAATGATTTGAAAGGAGTATGATTCTATGTCTAACAAAATTGCCCCGCCGCCCCATAATCACATTCAATGGATCACCCGCACTGCCGTTCTCACCGCTCTTCTGCTGGCCCTGCAATGGGCCACCGCCGGAACGCAGGCATTTGCGGGACAGTTTATCACAGGCTCCTGTGTCAACGCTGTTTTGGCTGTGTCGGTTCTGCTGGCAGGCATCTGGAGCGGCGTTACTGTGGCGGTTCTGTCACCCTTCTTTGCGTTCTTGCTGGGAATTGGCCCCAAGCTGCTTCCCATTGTACCAGCAGTAGCGGTGGGGAATGTGATTTTTGTCCTGGCTCTGTATTTTCTTCTGGGCTCCGGGCAAAAGCCTATCGTTCAGCAGGTGGTGGCTCTGGTAGTGTCAGCTGTTGCGAAGTTTGCCTCGCTGTATCTGCTGGTTGTGAAGTGCATTGTGCCGTTGCTGGGTGACAGCCTGAAACCAAAGCAAGCCGCAGTCTTTTCCACCATGTTTTCCTGGCCGCAGCTGATCACTGCGCTGATTGGTGGTACGGTGGCACTGCTGATGATGCCCCTGCTGAGAAAGGCGATTCGGTCATCTGATTAGACCTGGAATTCCATAAACCATCAGGACCTCCCCGGGCGAGCCCCGGGGAGGTCCTGTCTGTATCGGTCGGCTTTTATCAGGCTTTTTTGAGGGCCTTTAAAATGGAAGAAATCTTGGGGCTTGTGCCATAGAGCAGCACGCCAACCCGATAGATTTTGGCGGCAAGGATGCCAATGCCCACGGCGGAGCCAATTAAAATGACAATGGACAGTATCACCTCATAGGCTGGAACCGTACTCATGGCCAGGCGGGTGAACATTGCCATGGGGGAGGTAAAGGGGATGAAAGAGCATATCTTCATCACAAGGGTATCCACTTCTCCAGCACTCATGGAGAACATCACAATGAGGAATGCGGCTACAAACAACAGGGTAATGGGCATAACGCCGGTATTGATATCTTCCAATTTAGAAGCAGTGGAGCCGATGGCCCCGTACATGAAGGCATAGATAAAGAAACCAAGAATAAAGAACACCAGCATGTAAAGGAACAAATCCACGGGCATATCAAAAATGGAAGCAACAATGGGGTTTCCTGCCCAATATTCTTTATTCAGATTGAAGCAAACCAGGGCAGTGCCAAAGATCGCCACCAGCTGGATCAGTCCGGCGATGCATGAGGCAATGACCTTTCCGAACATCATGCTGACAGGTTTTGCGCTGGTAATCAGCAGCTCCATAGCCCGGGAGCTCTTCTCGGTTGCCACATTGGTTGCAACCATCTGGCCGTAGAGCAAAATAACCATGTACAGGGCAAAGATCATAACATAGGTATAGAAAAAGTTTTGTATCTGGTTTTTGCCCAGGTTTTCTGTCTTGTTCTCAATCTGGATGGAAATGGCAGTTTCTGCCTCCTGCGCTGTCATACCGCTGCCCATCATGGCGTTTACCTGATAAAGCTTTTGCATTAAAGTGTCCGCAGTGAGTGTGTTGCTGTCGTACATGGAAAGATTGTTTACATAATATGTATAGGATGTGAGGCTTTCAATCACAAAGGCACACTCTACCTCGCCGGATGTGATTTTCTCTTTCACTTCCTCCACGCCGCTCTCAGCAAGAACCACATGATAAGAAGGAAATGCGGCGGCAAAGGACGCTTCCAGGGCCTGGGCATGCTCTTGGGTATCACTCACGATCAACATGGTGGGAAGGGCCTCGGGCGTATCAGGTTCCTCCGTCTGGGACGCTTTGCTGAATCTGGGGAAAAACATTACAACCGCAATGGCCAATACTAGAAACAGGGTGACTCCCACAAAGACCTTGTTGGTAAAGTAGTTTTTTGACTCGAATTTTAATATCTTACCGAATTGTTTCATATTTTCGTCTCCTTAATTCTGCGCTCCGGCGTACTCCACGAAAATGTCATTCAAGGAAGGCTCAAACACTTTGAGTTCGTCTATATCAAATTGCTCGGTCAAACGCTTCATTACGGCTTGTTTTTCCTCGGGAGATTTGAGCGTAATCATCAAGCTGCCGTTTTCCCACTGGGTACAAGCAGTTCCAAAGGCTGCTTTGATTTCCCGCTGCTGCTGGGACTGTACCACCAGGCGATTTCTGGGGTAGTTCCGTTTGATGGTGTTCAGATCCCCGGAAAGAACAATCTCTCCCTTGTTTAGAATTGCGATGCTGTCACAGAACTCTTCAATGTAGCTCATTTGATGGCTGGAAAACAGAACAATTTTTCCTTTGGCAATTTCTTCTTTGACCACATCCTTCAGAAGCTTTGCATTGACCGGGTCCAGTCCGGAAAAAGGTTCGTCCAATATTACCACTTGTGGATCATGGGCCAATGCAGTAATCAGCTGAATTTTCTGCTGATTGCCCTTGGAGAGCGTATCGAGACGTTTGTTTCGATATTCCATCATCCCCAGCCGATCCAGCCAGTGGTCTATGGCGGCTGCGGCGTGTTTGTGACTCATTCCCTTTAATTCTGCAAAGTAAATCAGTTGGTCAAAGATTTTCTTTTTGGGATACAGACCGCGTTCTTCTGGCAGATAGCCAAACTGGACGGTGCCGTTGCTCACACGTTTCCCATCAAACAGAACTTCGCCGCTGTCTGCGGGGAAAACATCCATCAATATCCGGATGGAAGTGGTTTTGCCTGCACCATTTCTGCCAAGCAGACCGAGGGCTTTCCCGCTCTCCGCAGTCAGGGAAATACCCTGCAACACTTGCTTTTCTCCAAAGGATTTACGGATGTTTTTCATTTCTAATTTCATCAGACATTCCTCCGTATAAAGTACAGCCATATAAATGCGATGCGGCTGTAACGATAGCGTACCACTATTTGATAAAATGGTATTATGGCGAATAATACGCATATTATTGCACAGGCCTGGAAAAAAGTAAAGCAAAATTTTCCAACAACAAGTGAATAGTTTGTATGGGGTTAAGTGTTTGGTGCGGTGACAGAAAAAGGATGGCAAGTGCGTTTTTGAAGGGAAGAAAATGGGATGATTTATTCTGCTAATGCGTGTAAAATCGGGAGAAATTGCAAATTATTATTGAACAGGTTGTTGACAATGGGAGGCGCTTGTGCTAGAATCATTGACGTGTGAAGCATAACTGAATAGGCAAATATACCATACGGTTGTTCTTCTTTCGGGAAGAATCTTAAAAGGGAATCCGGTGAAAAGCCGGAGCAGTCACCTCTACTGTAACGTGGATGATGAGGCGGATACCATTGGAATATGTTCCGAGAAGGTGCCTCAGAAAGAGAAGCGGAGCCAGGAGACCTGCCGTGTGGAGAAAAGAATATTTTGGGCTGAGAGAATGATTCTTTACATGAAAGGATGCGCATGAAAAAGTGCGTGTCTTTGTTGTGCGTATATTGTGCATGTAGTAAGAAGGTAGTCTTTCAACATTGAAGAAAGGCTGCTTTTTTTGTGCCAATACGGGCGCTGCATGATGCATTACGTTCTTTTTTGTGGGGAAACAGAAGCTCAGACGGGATATTCGGCGCCCTATATACAGTTGTTGAAAATATGCTGACACAGCAAAAACAAAAATCAAAAACGAAAGGGAGTCCATAGAGTGAAATCTACCAATAAACTATGGTACAAGCGAATTTTCAGCCTCCTGCTGGTAATGGCCATGCTATTGCCAACCTTCCTGGTACCGGCTCAAGCCCAAAACGGCTTGAAAATGGAAGAAGCAGTTCAGAAGCAGGAAGCACAGACCGACGCAGTGGTGTCCCCCGTAGCACCCCCCACCGACCAGAGTAAGATTGTCACAATCTCCTCCGTAGAGGATATGAAAAAGATCGATCCTTCTGATCCTGAAGGATATTATGTTCTGGAAGCAGATATTGAGCTGGGAAGAGATTATGAATATCTCAAGCCGTTTTGCGGTACCTTTGATGGAAGAGGACACTCTATTACCTTCAAAGCCAGAAAATGTGCTTACTACCTGTTTAAGTCTGTTGAAGCAGGTGCGGTGATTCAGAATGTTCGCTTCTGCGGCAGAATGGGCGGTACCTTCAAAGGAGATGGCGAACACGGTCCCAGCGGACTTTCCCTGAAGGGCTCCATCATCAACTGTGTTTCCGAAGTTTCCGGAGACTTTTCTTGCGGTTTTATCCGTGATCTGGATGGCGGTGTCATTGCCAACTGCCTGTCCGTAGGCGATGAGTCCGGTCTGAAGGGCACTGCCATTGCAAGCACGTATACTGCCGGCAAGGTTCAAAACACCTACTGGAAGAATACTCTGGCAGCATCCCAGTCCATTCCCGCTGATGCGATGACCAACTGCGGCGCAAAGACCGCCGAAGAGCTGAAGAGTGAGGAGCTGCTTGCAGCCCTCAATGCCAACAGAGGCGAGTACGGCTCCGAATGGATCATGGGTGAAGAATACCCCATTCTGAAGGCAAACACCCCGGAAGTGACTCCCCAGCCCCAGCCGGAAGGACCTACTGTCTATTTTAAGCACAATGACGGAACGGTCCAGAGGATGGACGAAAATGACACCTTCACTTTGAATGCGCTGTCTCAGGGCCAGTTTGTGCTGGAAGGCACCGACAAGGAGCCTGAATGGGACTGCGTAACCACAATCGATTACATCAACAAGCATTACTGGATTTCCCCCGATGGCCGGTATTCTCCCCGTCATGTGGAAAAGGTAACCGCAACGGTGAGAAATAAGAACGATCCGGATGATATTATCAAGACCTTCTATATTGATAATGTATCCAGCAATATCGAGGAACTGAAGGCGTATGTAGATGGTAAGGAAGTATCCCTGGACGAGCCTTACAAGGTAGACGGCACCAGCAGAGCCAGCGTTTTTGTTAAGGGCAAGGTAAAGGGTACCGAGACATGGGTGGATATTCCCCAGTCTCTGGCGCTGGATTATGACAAGGTCAGCGGCAAGGGCCTCATCAATGCGTTTGGCGTATTTCAGGTAAACGATAATAGTGCAGCGACCTTTAAAGTGACATTCCTGGAAAACAACCTGGAGGTTCAGTTTAAGGCAATTTCCAATCCGGTAAAGCTGGAAAGCTTCCATGTCACAGTTCCCGAGGTTTGGTACATTGAGCATTGGAATGGTCTGGCAGGAGGGTATCTTGGCATTGCGGAAGGCAAAGATCCCGTAAGAGACTATCAGTTCACCTATGCACCGGCCAACGCAGGCAATACAAAGCTGAAATGGGAAGCATTGAACCCCGATGTTGCAACCCATATGTATGAGTTCCACAACGGCATTGTTCCCAAGAAGGCAGGCGTGGCAAAGTTCAAGCTCACCAGTATTGACAATCCCAGCCTGCAGCAGGAGATCAGCGTTGAATTCCGATATAAGAATCCTCTGAAGGAAGCAACCGTTGAGCAGGAGACCATATATATTAAGGAAGGCGAGTATGTTGATTTTAAGATCAACACAATGCCTGAAAACGCAACCGAGCAAAGATTTGTCTGGACCTATGATAAGAAGGACATTGTACAGATTGGTGACACCATCAATACCGATCCCGGCAATGTGCACGTTCCTCACTGGACCACCCACACGCTGACCGCATTCCAGGTGGGTGAGGTGAAGGTCACCGGTACCCCTGTGGATACCACCGGCGGCTGTAAGCCGGTTGAGTTCACGGTATGCGTAACCAAGGACGGCAATGCGCCTCCCGAACAGACCGATTTCCTGAAAATGGCCAAAGAGGACATCCAGTACGGTATAGAAGAGCTCCGGAAGCAGGAACTCAATGCCTATGGCCAGGAGTGGAACATCTTTACCATTCTGAGAGCCGGCGAGACCATTGATCAGGCTATGCTGGATCAGTACTGCGCAAGCGTGACAGAAAAGGTCACAAAGGATGCAAAGGGCATGGTTCCTACAGATTACGCCCGTGTCATCATCACCCTGGAGGCGATGGGCAAGGACCCTGCCAATATGGGCGGTGTGAATCTGCTGGAGAAGCTGTACAATTCCGAGATGATTGAAGAGGGCACTTCCAACTACGCTATCTGGGCGCTGATTGCGCTGGATGGCTGGAAGTCTGAGATCCCTGCAGATGCAAAGTGGACAAGAGAAAAGCTGATTGAAAAGGCTCTTACCTTCCAGACCGCAGAAGGCGGCTTCGGCCTCTTTGACAACAAGACCAACAGCATGGATATGACTGGCATGGCGATTCAGTCTCTGGCCCGTTACTACAACGATGAGAAGTATCCCGCAGTGAAGGATGCTGTGGATCGTGCCATGGCATACATGAGGACCAATCAGTCTGTGCAGGCCGGATACCCTGACAGCTGCACCACCTCTCAGGTGCTCACTGCGGTGACTGCAATGAATCTGGATCCCGTGGAGTCTGCAAGCGGCTTCACCAAGGGCAGCAAGAACATGATTGATTTCCTCCACGGATACAAGGTGCCCACTGGCGGCTTTGGCTACATGGATGCAGAGAAGGTCAACGTTATGGCCACTCAGCAGGTCACTTACGCTCTGGTTTCCTATCAGCGCCTGGCTGAGAAGATGACCAGCCTGTATGATATGACGGATACCGTTTCCGAAGTTCCTGTGGAACCCGTGGAGCCGACAGAACCCACAGAGCCCGTAGAGCCCACAGAGCCCGAGCCCACAGAACCCGTGAAGCCTACCGATCCCGTAGAGCCTACTGATCCTGTAGAGCCTACTGAGCCCACCATTACCTTTGATGATGTAAAGCCCGGCGACTTCTTCTATGAGCCTGTAATCTGGGCCGTAGAGAATGAGATCACCAATGGTATCGAGAACAACATGTTCTATCCCAAGCACTTCAGCACCAGAGGACAGGTCGTGACCTTCCTGTGGCGTGCAGCGGGCTGCCCCGAACCCACCACCACGGAGAATCCCTTCCGGGATGTGTCCTCCAATCGGTTCTATTATGAGGCTGTGCTGTGGGCCGTGGAAAACGGCATCACAACCGGTATCACCGATACGGAGTTTAAGCCTGAGAAAGTCTGTACCCGTGGCGAAATCGTGACCTTCCTGTGGCGCTTCAAGAACGAGCCTGAAGCCGGCAGCCTGGAGACAGACTTCACCGACGTGGTATCTACCAGATACTATGCAGAAGCGATTGCATGGGCCGCAGAGAATGACATTGTGGACGGCATCGGCAATCACCTCTTTGCTCCCGGCCATTCCTGCACCCGTGGTCAGATCGTGACCATCCTCTACAGAGCAAAGGACATTGCCCCCAAGCCCTGACAGATCTCTCTTTGACAGAGAAAACAAAATCGTTTGTACCGGGTCCCGTTTTCGGGGCCCGGTTTTTTATGGTGGTGCAGTCACAGGGAAATTACCCAGGGTAGAGGTATAATTTCACAGCCTCTGTGGAAAACTTTCCAGGAGGTGAGACCATGCTTTTGACCATAGTAAGAACAATGATCTTGTATACGGCTCTGATTTTATCTGTACGACTGATGGGAAAACGGCAGATTGGAGAAATGGAACCCATGGAATTTGTGGTGACCATGTTGATTTCCAATCTGGCATCCATTCCCATGCAGGACATGGGAATCCCTCTGGCGTGGGGAATTGCGCCTATTTTGACGGTTCTGGCATTGCAGCTGATTCTTGCGGTTCTCTCCATGTGGAATATTCCGCTCAGACGCATACTTTGTGGAAAACCTGTCATTCTGATCAATGAGGGCGTGATCAATCAGGACAATCTGGTCAGAACCAGAATTACCCTAGATGAGCTGACGGAGCATCTGCGGCAGCGGGAAATTTTAGATCTTTCTACGGTTCAATACGCTATTTTGGAAACCAACGGCCAAGTTTCTGTGTTTCTCTATCCTCAGCATGCGCCGGCTTCTGCGGCAGAAGCGGGAATTCGGGTCAAACAGCAGAGCCTTCCGGTGACAATCGTTTCCGATGGCATTTTGCTGGAGGACAATCTGCGTATCATTGGAAAAGATCGCCCCTGGCTCATGGGGGTTCTGAGGAACAAGGGGTGCAGTTTGTCTGGGACTCTGCTTCTTACTGTGGATGCCTCGGGGAAAATCTTTTTCGTGCGAAAGGAGAGAGGCAAATGAAACATTTGGCACTGGGACTGGGGATTCTGGCGATTTTATTCAGCCTGGGAGTGTGGTCACAAATCACGGTGCACCATGCCACGGAGGAAGTGGCGCAGGCTCTGGAGCTGGGAGAGGCTGAGAAAGCAAAAGAGCTGTGGGATTCCCATTATAAGCATCTGGCTTCTTGGCTGGAGCATAGAAGCCTGAATAAAATCGATCAGGGCTTTGATGACCTTAAAAGTCTGGAGGACTGCCAAAAGTTAGCGAAACAGGTACGCAGACTTCAGGCTGAGGATCGTTTGACCTATTATAATTTACTTTCGTGCAATGTGTATAAAATGGAGTGTGAAAGATTGGTGGTATAATCGACTAAATATTTGTTTTTTCTCTTGCAAATCTACTGGATAATAGGATATAATAAAAGAAAGGCGTTTTGTCCCTGCTGGGACATAGCGCCTTTTTAGAATTGGAGGAGAAAACATGCTGAATTTAGTAAAACTTCCTGTTCGGAAAAGCAATGTGGCTCTGCGTGTATGCAAAGGACATTTTGTAACCACCCACAGCCACATCAATTACTACATCGATGTCACCTTTCAGAAGTCCAGACTGAGCGAGGCTCAAGCTACGGCAAAAGCAATGGTGAAGCAGTATGTGAATTCCACCATTGTGGATACCATTTTGTGCCTGGATGGCATGGAGGTTGTGGGGACCTGCCTGGCAGAGGAACTGACCAGAGAAGGCTTTATGTCCATCAATGCGCACCAGACCATCTATGTGGTTACGCCGGAAACCAGCAGCGAATCCCAGCTGTTCTTCCGGGAAAATCTCTATCCTATGATTAAGGGGAAGCATGTGCTGATCCTGATGGCTTCCGCCACCACGGGCATTACCATCAGCCGCAGCATGGACTGTGTCCGCTATTACGGCGGCATTGTGGCAGGGGTGTCTGCCATTTACAGCGCAAAAGACACCGCGGAGGATGGAACGCCCATTCACTCCCTGTTCCAGCTCTCCGACCTTCCGGATTACGCCAGCTATAGTGCCCATAACTGTCCCATGTGCCGCAGGGGCGAGAAAATTGAGGCCCTGGTGACAGGCGGCGGCTACTCTACATTATAAATCTATTTCAAACGGTGTTTCTCTGTTTCTGCTTTCATAGACTCTGCGTATTTGCCGTAGAGGTATAAATGAGGTGCCGCAGCCTGCGGCACCTCATGTTTGACGGAAAGCGATTATCAGAAGAGGCGTTGTGTTCCTGGGGAGGGAGCACAACGCCTCTTCCATGGATGGGAGCGGGTGAGACACGGGGAAGGATGGTGCTACTTTAAAAGTTGCGTCTGTAGAGCAAGGGGACATCATGTGTATAACAGAGTTATAAGGTATGCAGATCTTCGATATCCTCAATCAGTGACCGAATCTCAAGAGAGGCTATCACACAGTACAGAACAAGCACGCTGAGAAAAATCGAACAAATACCCATGGAAATTTCCTTTGTTCCAGCTATTACTGAAATGAAATTTGAATAAAACCCCAAGTTTGTCACTTCCTTTCAAACGGATATTTCCTGACCTTGCAGACTTTGAGCGGTGTGTTTCTTATCGGCAGACCCAAAGGTTCAGTATTTGGTCTTCGATTTTGTCATATTCCCACAGCAGATTGGACCGTGCCCTGCTGTTTGGATCATTTACTTCAATTTTGCCGTCGGTATAGCCTGTCATCACAATGAAATGACCTGTTGTTGTGAAATCTCCCGGGCCCATCACACAGATAATTGGATTTCCGACCTCCAGATTTTGAATGATGCGATTTTCGTCCAGAGGAATTTCCGTTACATCCAAACCAAGCTGCGGGCCGCCTTCGGAGATGAGAGCCCATGCGCTGCCGTTTCCGGGAACACTGTATCCGTTTTCTATGCTGAATTGGGCAATATAGCGGGGGTCATAGGAAGTGTCATGAAGCAGGTAAATGCTGACCATGGACAGACATGTGGGGCCGCATCCTGTCAGTCCCATGGGACCTCCTGCATATTGGGTGTAACCCCATCGTTCATCCCATTGCAGCAAAAGCGGCACAGTGTCGGCATTTTGATACTCGTCCAAATCAATTTCCGGTGTTTTATCTTTGTTTAGGGGATAATGGAGAGCAAAACTTTCCATCTCTGCATTTCGATCCGCAGCTTCCAGCAGATCATGGGGCCATTCGCTCAGGTCCAGATCATGCTCCTGGGCAAAGGCCTCCAGGTCTTCTTGGAATGAAGGAGATTGCACCGTATAAGGAGTTGCATGATTGCTGCCCAGACTGCTGAAATCCTTCAGAGAGGAAAAATGAATCCCCACATATGCCAGCCCAATGGCGGCCAATAGGATAAAAACACATTTGAGGCCTCTGTGGGAACGCTTCCTTTTACGTAAGGGCTGCTTTCTTGCCATAAATGATAACCTCCAGTCCTTGCTTCTGCGTTTGAAGCTCGCTTGTTTCTATGTGCTAATGATATCAGATCTGATGGAAATATTTTCTTGTTTCCTCATAAGAGATTCTGTTATTTCTCTGCGGAAATTCTTACGATTTTCCTACGAAGCATGGATTCCTTGGGACTGGGTCCGGGTGGTAATCAAAAATGGGTGGATTCAACCCGATGATAAGTACGGCCGTATGGGCCTTGCAAGAGCGGACTAAACAATAGGGAGGGTGACTTCAAATTCAACGATTTCATTTTCGCTTCTGGCGGTGATGGTACCATGATGGTGCTCCACAATTTCTTTTGCAATGGCCAGACCCAAGCCTGCGCCGCCGCTTGAGGAACTTCTGGCGGTGTCAAGCCGATAAAATTGCTCAAAAATGCGCCCGAGCTTTTCCGGCGGAATGGTATTTCCGTTGTTGCGAACTGTGATGTGGAGGTTATCGCCTTTTTGGATGACGCAGATTTCAATGGTTCCGCCTGAAAAGCTGTAATTTACGGCATTTCTTAGAAGATTGTCAAAAACACGCTGCATTTTATTCACATCGCACCGTATCATGGTATTGGGAAGGATTTGAAGGGTGCAGTTCAGGCGTTTTTCCACCAGCATGGGCTGAAACTCATAGACCAGCTGCTCCAATAGGCGGGTCAGATTGACTCTGCTGTATTCCAGTGTGATTTCAGAGAGATTAAACCGTGTGATTTCAAAAAATTCGTTGATGAGTTCTTCCAGCCGTTCTGCCTTTTCCAAAGAAATGGAAAGATACTTTTCCCTCAGGGCCTCTGATATTTGACTTTCATCATGGAGAAGGGTGAGATAGCCGATCACGGAGGTGAGAGGCGTCTTTAGATCGTGGGCCAAATAGACAACAAGATCATTTTTCCGCCGCTCGGCCTCTTTTGCGGTGCGGGCGTTATTCAGCGCCTTTTCCCGGACCAGATTCAGTTCTTTCTCCATATATGAAAGAGCATCCGGCAATACAATGGATTCGTTCAGAGGGGTGGCCAACTGCTTGGCAGCCACTTCTACCTCATCCAGGTAATGGAGAAGCTTGCACACAAAACCATAGGTGATGGCCAGCCAACCGGCGGAGAGGGACATGATGATGACAAGCACCAAATGATTCTTGATGGTTTTCAGGATTGAATAAAACGGCGTGTCGTCATACCATATAAACTGATTGCAGATTATTTGTGCGGCAAAAGCGCCCAGAATCAGGGCCAGACTATAAGCTATGATGGTGAAAAAGTACGAAAGCAACAATCTCTGAGAGACTTTGCTCAGGCGTTTCACCTTGCGGCGGATGATTTTTTTGTTACTCAATGGTGTAGCCCACCCCCCATACGGTTTTGATAAACTTCGGTTTTCTGGCAGGTTCATGGAGCTTTTCTCTCAGCCTGCCGATGTGTGCCATAACGGTATTGTTATTATCCAGGTATTTTTCGCCCCACACTGCTTCAAACAATTCCTCCGAGGAAATGACCTTGCCCTGATTTTTGCACAGATAGCAGAGCACTGAAAATTCAATGGGTGTCAGTCCGATCTCTTCGCCATAAAGCGTGCACTTATGCATACTTTTGTTGATAAACAGTCCCCGGATGTCATATTCCTCTGTGGGTTCCGCTTTCGTTTCATAGGCTGCATGGTTATAACGAACATAGCGGCGCAGCTGTGTTTTGACTCTGGCAATCACCTCCAGGGGATTAAAGGGCTTGGTGATGTAGTCGTCAGCGCCGATGGTCAGTCCCATAATTTTATCGCCGTCTTCTACCTTTGCGGTCAGCATAATTACGGGGAAGAAATATTGCTGCCGGATCTGCCTGCAGATCTGAAATCCGTCTACATCCGGGAGCATCACATCCAATAGAGCCAAATCAATTTTTTCTGTGGCAACGCATCTCAGAGCATCGGTGCCATTATAAAATTTGTGCACGATGTAACCATCATTTTTCAGATAAACTTCCAGCAAATCCGCGATTTCTTTTTCGTCATCTACAATCAAAATATGTTCATTCACAGAAAACTCCCAGTCCTTTCCAGCCGTAAGGGGGATACATCTATAACATTTCCCCATTCTTTCCCCTAAATTATACCATTATCAATGGAATTTGCAATCATGAAGTCTGCTAACTCAGGCTTTTTATGCATAGATTGGAAGAGCGGGCTGTTTTATCCCGCAATCATCCGGCAGCACAGACACAAAGAAAAAGGTATGTCAAACTTTATTACAATCGATGATAGGAGGCACGGAAGTGAAAGTATTAGAATTATTTATTTTGGCACTGGGGCTGTCAATGGACGCCTTTGCGGTATCGATCTGCAAAGGATTGGCGGTGAAGGAAGTCACACACCGGCAGGGGGCCTGGGTAGGACTCTGGTTTGGCGGGTTTCAGGCGGGGATGCCTCTGCTGGGGTTCCTGCTGGCAGATTCGTTTGCGGGAGTGATTGTGCACTATTCTCACTGGATCGCCTTTGGGCTTTTGTGCATCATTGGTGTCAGCATGATTCTGGAGACCCTGGGACAGGAGGAAGAGTCGGTGTCGGCAGATCTGACCTGGAAGGCAATGCTCCTGCTGGCGGTGGCAACCAGCATTGATGCGCTGGCCGCAGGCATTTCTCTGCTGGCAATGGTGGACAAGCATCTGGTTGTAAACGGAGGCTTTAATCCGGGAAGCATATGGGTAGCGGTGTCCCTCATTGGCACAGTCACCTTTTTGTTATCATGGACGGGTACCGTTTTGGGCAGCCGGGTTGGCAGCAGGCATGGGAAAAAAGCAGAGATTTTCGGGGGCATTATCCTGATCGGTCTGGGAATTAAAATTTTGTTGGAAGGACTTAGGTAACTTCACATAATCTTAATAACTTTCCGCTTTTTTTCTTCATAATTTTCAGGTAAGATATAAGCACAAGATGCTTATACGTTGTTTCAACAACTTTCTCTTTTTCATTTCTTCACCTCCTTTTTTACCCACAACCCAGCCCATACGGCTGGGTTGTGGGTTTTTCTGCTTTCTCAAATGGGTACGACTTGTATTCAAGCAAAATATATAGTAGAATAAAAGACATGTTAGGAGGTTTTGACAATGAAAAAAATTTGCATGCGGATTATGAGCCTTCTTCTGTGTATGGGAATGGTGCTGTCTATGACAGTGCTTGCGGCACGGAAGAATTCCGGCGTCCGGCACAAAATCGCCACGGCCCTCAGTACAGATGCCGAGGCGTATTACACGGGAGACTATACCTGGGAGAATCTGCTTTCTCAGGAAGGCCTGAACACAGACAGCAGTCTTCAGGCGATGGATTCTCAGCTCTATAAGACGCTCCATACGTTCATGGAGGAGACTCAAACCGACTCTGTATCCTACAAGAGCCTCACCAAGTACTGGCGTGATACAGATACCCAGCCGGGCTATCGAGATGCGACCCTCTTTTATAGTGACTGCGATGGGTCCGGCTACAACCGGGAGCATGTATGGCCCAAGAGCCGTGCATCCTTTAGAGAGCAAAACGGCGGCTGTGACCTGCATCATCTGCGCCCCACTGATACCACCATCAACTCTACTCGCAGCAATTACACCATGGGCAATGTCCGCGGTGTTCTGACGGACTATAAGACCAAGGATTATGGCGGAAAAACCGTTTTGTACTACAGCCCGGAGGCAGACCTCGTAGAGGTCAACGACAATATCAAGGGCGATGTAGCCCGGATTATGCTTTATGTCTATGTCCGCTGGGAGCAGCCCAACCTGACTGAAACTGTGAAGGAGGGTAGTCTGCCCCGTCCTGACGGTGATGATGACAAGAACAACGGCCTCAAGGTCATGGAGAATGTGAACACCTTGCTTCAGTGGTGCCAGCAGGACCCGGTGGACGAATGGGAGATGTCCCGCAATGACTGCGTGCAGGAGATTCAGGGCAACCGAAATGTCTTTATTGACTACCCGGAGCTGGCCTGGCTCCTGTTTGACAGACCTCTTCCCAGCGATATGGACACCCCCTCCGGTTATGCCAAGGAAGAGCAGAAGCCTGCTTATGAGATTACCGTAAAATCCAACCGGGAGGATTGGGGAACGGCAGCCCTTTCCGGCAACAAGATCACCGCCTCTGCCAAGGATGGTTATTATGCGGAAAAGGCCACTGTGGAGCCTGCGGGAGCTGCCCGGATTCAGCAGGAGGGCAATACATTCCGTGTGAGCCAGCTGACCGCCGATGTGACGGTGACCATTCACTTTGCCCCTAAGGAGAAGGCACATATTTCCTATGTTCTGCCTAAGAGCGTGAGTGCACAGGATGCGGTAACAGAAAGCTACCTGGGCGACACAGTAGTCCTTCCTCAGGTAAAAGGGGAGGAAGCGGGCTGCACCTTCCAGGGCTGGGTAGACACCCCTGTGGAAAAAACCACAGACCTGGGGGATTTGCGGGTGTACAGACCCGGGGAAGCGTATTCTCTGACAGCAAAGGAAACCACTTTGTATGGCCTGTTCTCCATGCAGGAAACCAGCGGCACCGGGGAGGCCAACACCTACCGACTGGTAACCCAGGCGCCTCAGAATTGGAGCGGCAACTATGTCCTGGCAGGCGGCAGCCATGGCGCAGAATATGTCCATCTGGCAACCGGGGAGTCTGTAGGCAAGGCAGACGGTGCGGTTGCTCTGGAAAATGCCGGGATTACGCTGGAGGGGGATACCCTCAATCAGGTTGCGAAAGACTATGTGATTGAAATAGAGCAGTGCCCCGACGGCAGTTATTCCATGAAGCTGACTGCATCAGAGACCCCCTGCTATCTGTCTTACTCCGGTTCCGGAAACACGCTGGGCGTCTCCGATAACAACACGGGAGCCGACACCCACTGGCGTTTTACAGCCGCAGAAAATGGAGTCCAGATTCAAAATCAGGGGACACCTGACCGGTACCTCCAGTTCAATGCTTCTGCTAAAATGTTCCGCTGTTACACCGGCTCTCAGCAGACCCCGGCTCTCTATGCTGAGGCGGGCAGTGTTACCACCTGGTATCAGACCTTCACCACCGTCTGCGACCATGTGAAGGAAACCCGGAATCACAAGGAAGCTGCGTGTGAAGAACCCGGCTATACCGGAGATGTTTATTGCAAGACATGCGGCATCCTGCTGGAACAGGGCGAAGAGATTCCGGCCCTGGGCCATGAGTGGAGCCAGTGGGCAGAAAAGACCGCCCCCACCTGCTTCCGGCCCGGAGAGGAAGCGCGCCACTGTACCCGTTGTGATCTGGAGGAGTCCCGGCAGATTCCCGCAAATCAGGAGCATTGCCCCGGCAAGGCGTTTTCAGATTTGGACCTGAGCCGCTGGTATCATGAGGGGGTGGACTATGTGCTGGAACATAACATCATGAACGGGGTAGGCGGCGGCCTGTTCAGACCCAATGGTATCATGACCCGGGCAGAGGTTGTCACCATTTTGCACCGCATGGCTGGAAGCCCTGAAGTATCAGGAGAGCATCCCTTCCAGGATGTAGAAGCCGGGCGTTATTATGAAGATGCCGTAATATGGGCCTACAACAACGGTTTGGTTATGGGCATCAATAATACTTCCTTTGCCCCTAAGACCCCTGTGTCCCGGGAGCAGATGGTCACGTTCCTGTATCGTTATGCCAAGTATATGGGAATTGAAGGTTCCGGATCTGCGGACCTCACCGGCTACCCTGACCATGCGCAGGTGAAGCCTTTTGCACAAGAGGCCATGGCCTGGGCTGTGGCGGAGGAAATCATCAATGGCATTGATGGCAGATTGGCCCCTCGTGGACAATCTACCAGAGCACAGAGCGCTGCAATGGTGCAGCGGCTGGCACAGTAAACACATTGGCACCTCAAAGCGCCCCGATCTCAAGGAGCGTTTGAGGTGCCTCTTTTTTATATGGGCGTATGGATAAGTCCGGATGAAACAATGCCGTCCTGCCTTTTGGCGGGACGGCATTGTTGAAGCAGATAAATGAAACGGCAGGATCAGGAGTCCTTGCGGAACACTTCCAGACCTGGTGCGTTGGGGGCCAGCTTGCTGACCTCGTAGAGAAGGCTGGCGGTCTCCATACGAGTGAGGCTGTCGGCAGGGTCAGACAGAGAGATTCCCCCTGCGGACATAGCAGCAACGGCACTCTGGGCCCATGCGGGGGCATCTTCACAGGAACCGTTTCCCTTGGGAAGCATCAGAACGTTCTGGAGAATCACCGCGGCTTCGGCGCCGGTGATGGGGTCATTGGGGCGGAAGAGCAGCTTTCCGGTTTCCGCAGACCCGGAAACAACCCCCAGACGCATGGCGGCAGCAAGATAGGGCCGGAGCCACTGGGCACAGTCCTCTTCGTCCTGAAAGCCGGAAGAAGTGACACTGTCTTCCACGGGAATGTTCAGAAGCTTCATTACCATAGCCAGAAATTCACTGCGGCTGACGGCCTCCTGGGGCCCGAAACAGGGGGTGCCTGTCACCAGATTGCCTCCAAAGAGGCCGGTTTCACGCATCCACATGGCCTCAAACTGGCCGGAGGTAATGTCCTTATAAGTGGTGCTGTCCAGAGGCTTCAGGATCTGAATGGACACTGTGGCCTCTGGGGATACGGCTCCTTGCTCGTCTGTGGCGGTGAAAGAAAAGCTGTCTTCCCCCACACGATTTTTGGTGGGGGTATAGGTGAAGGCGCCGCCTTCTCCCAGGGTCACAGTCCCGTGTTTGGGAGGTTTGGTAACGGTAAATTGCAGGGCACCGCCTTCGGGGTCTTTGGCAAGAAGGGTCCCTTGATTTTCCAGATTCTTGTAGGTTTCAAAGGTGCTGTTTTCTGCGGTGGGGGCCTTGTTCTCCTGCTTGCGCAGGGATAAGGTCATGGTGGCTTCCTGCTCTACACAGGTTGAGCAGATGGGCAGATAGGACACCTGCACATCCTGATTCTGCGCAGCGGCAGGATGGAAGGTCAGACGGTTGAGCTGCTGCGCGGTCAAAATGTCACCGGGGACGATGACACGGCTGTTCAGCTGCAACGTGCCAATATTTGCAGCAGGAACGGCGGTAATGCAGATCCCGGTGAGGTCTTCCGGAGAATTGCATGGGAAGTCCTCTGCCTGGAAGCAGTAGACCGCATCTGCCGGGGCCTGTGCTGCCTGAGCAGGGCCGAAACTCCCCAGGACCATCAGAACCGCCAGGGACAGGGAAAGAAAACGGATTGCTCGGATCATGGAATGAACCTCCTATTTGACGTTTGCAGAGGTAGTGTTTGCAGGAAACGGAAAAACTATACGCTCCAGGGAAAAAAAGCCGGGCAAAATGGAGCACATAGATATCCCGGGCAGATAAACGCAAACCGTCGAGGCCCGATCCATAGAAAAACGGACTGCTTTCCAGAAAAAACAGTCCGTTTTTAGCGCTAATTACTTTTAATAACTTCCTTCTCCAACCAGCGGCGACCATGGAATCGAGCATAAAACACAACCGCACGGGCCAGCCAGGATACCCACTGGGCAATCCACACGCCCAGAAGGCTGAGATTGCACACAATGGCCAGAAGATAGCCCAGGCCAATGTTTACAATCCACATAATAATAAGGGAGGCGGTGGAAGGAAAGGCACTGTCGCCTGCTGCACGGAGGGTGTAGGGCAGCGTGAAGGAGGCGGGCCAGAACAACAGCAGGAAGGGAATACTGTAGAGCAGAACCTGAGTGGTCATGGCAGTGATGGCAGGGGTGGGGTTATACTGAGACAAAAGGACAGGAAGCGCAGGATAGAAGACGAGACCTGTCCAAATGAGAAGCCCCAGACCAATGAGGACGGTACAGTTGCCATAGTGGTAAGCTTCCTCCTTTTCTTTTGCCCCGACGCACCGCCCCACCACAGTAACAGACAGACTGCCGGCAGCTACAGCGGCAGCGGTGAGACCACTGAGAAGGGAGTTCGCAACAGCATTTGCGGCAATGGCTTCTGTTCCCAGATTGACCATATAGATTCCGGCTACAATCACGCCGCAGGAATTGAAGATTTGCTCCATGCCCAGTGGGAGACTGATTTTAACGGTGGATTGCATCAGGGCGCGGTCATAGGAAAAGATATTGCGCAGATTCAGTGCAATGGGGGGACGCCAAAAGAACAGAAGCACAACGGCACACAGCGCACCCAGAACACGGGCGGAAATCAGAGCCAGAATACTGCCCTTTACATCCAGGTTCAGGATGTTGAGGCAGAGAATACTGAAGACAAAATAGGCCACATTGATAATGACACTGAGTGCCAGACATTTTTTGGATTCTCCCATGCCCTGAAGAATGGAAAAAATGGCATAGTAGAGGGAGAAGGCCATGACGGAAAGTGCACTGCCGGACAAATAGATTCCAGCCTTCTGCAAAACCAATGCATCTGCTTTGGGGTACAGGAACAATAGGATCTCATGGGGAAAGAGCATTAAGGGAAGGCAGGAAATCAGGGCCAACAGGACCATAAGCCAGATAATTTGCCCGATGGAACGCTTCAGAAGCGCCTCATCCTTGGCGCCGCAGCATTGGGCTACCACCACGGAACTGCCCGCACCCACAGCACTGAATACGCAAGACAACATGTTTACAATGGGGCCGGCCAGAGAAATGGCGGCAATGGATGTTTCTCCGTTTTTGCTGATGAGAGCAGTAATCAGCATACCGATGAGCATGATAGACATATTGTCTAAGATGTAGGGACCGGTCATGCGAGCGATCTCACGCCAGGTAAACACATTGCCTGATAGATTTTTAGTTAACCACCCATCCAATCGGACCGGTGTCTTTTGCTTTGTCATAAGCAAACACCTCTCTTTACGGGGTACTAATAGCACAGATTTGAGGAATAGTCAATGCGCCGCAGTTATGATATCACTTTTCGATACATTCCCGGTTGTTGTAGCAACATATAAATTTTGCACGAGTTTTACATTTTGGTATAGCAAAGTTGAATAAGGTGTGGTATAATCATAAAATCTTTCCTCCATAGGAAATGATTAGTAAGAAACAAAGAGGAGTGACAGCGGTATGGGCCTGATACAAGCAACAAAGGCAGCTGTAGGTAGTGTACTAGCCGACCAGTGGAAGGAGTTTTTCTACTGTGATGCCATGCCTTCCAATATCCTGGCAGTACAGGGTAAAAAGAGAGTTTCCGGGCGTTCTTCCAATACAAAGGGTTCGGAAAATGTGATATCAAATGGATCCATTGTGTCACTGGCAGACGGCCAGTGCCTGATGATCGTGGCGCAGGGACAAGTGGTAGAGTTTACGGATAAGCCTGGCGAGTATGTATTCGATGCAGCCGGTGAACCTACGATTTTTGCTGGTTCCTTCGGAAGAAGCGTTCTGGATACGATTAAAGCTATGGGCCAGCGTGTTGCTTTTGGTGGCGATGCACCGAAGGATCACCGAGTATACTATTTCAATACAAAGGAATTGCTGGGCAATAAGTATGGAACGCCGAACCCGGTGCCCTTCCGGGTGGTGGACCAGAATATTGGTCTGGACGTGGATATTGCCATTCGCTGCTTTGGTGAGTATAGTTACCGGCTCTGTAACCCCCCTCTGTTTTATCAGAATGTGTGTGGTAACTTTACCGGATCATACTCAAGGGATAATTTGGACAGCCAGTTAAAGTCTGAGCTTATGACAGCGCTTCAGCCGGCCTTTGCCAAAATTTCTGCCATGGGCATTCGCTACTCAGCCCTTCCCGGCCATACCCAGGAGCTTGCAGATGTGCTCAACGAAATCTTGTCTTCCAAATGGCGGGAGAAAAGAGGTCTGGAGATCGGGGAAGTAGGCGTATCCAGCGTAAAGGCTTCCGATGAAGACGAAAAGATGATCAAGGAGCTCCAGCGCAATGCCACGTTCCGCAACCCCAATATGGCGGCGGCCCATTTGGTCAGTGCCCAGGCATCTGCCATGCAGGCGGCTGCTGAAAATAAGAACGCAGGCCCGGCCATGGCCTTTATGGGTATGAATATGGCAGCCAATGCAGGCGGTATGAATGGACAGAGCCTGTTCCAGATGGGACAGCAGCCTCAATATCAGCAGCCGGCTCCTCCTCCTGCCCCTGCACCTGCCCCAGCTCCTGCTCCTGCGCCGACTCCTTCGGCTGATGACAGCTGGACCTGTTCCTGCGGTGCCGTGGTGACAGGAAAGTTTTGCCCGGAGTGTGGTTCTAAAAAGCCGGAACCCAAACCGGAGGATGGGAACAGCTGGACCTGCTCCTGCGGCGCAGTGGTGACCGGAAAGTTCTGTTCCCAGTGTGGTGCCAAGCGCCCGGATGCTCCTGTGGGCTGGACTTGCTCCTGCGGTGCAGTAAACAAGGGTAAATTCTGCTCGGAGTGTGGCGCAAAGAAGCCTGCATCGGCTCCTTTGTACCGCTGTGATAAGTGCGGGTGGGAGCCTGAGGATCCCAAGAATCCCCCTAGATTCTGCCCGGAGTGCGGCGATCCCTTTACGGATGAGGACGCCCGTTAATGTAGTTCACAAACAGATGACTCTGTTGTGATAGATAAAATATAAGAAGAAGGAGGATACTCAATATGAAAAAAGTACTTAGCGTAGTTCTGGTCCTTTCCCTGATGTTTGTTCTGGTGGCCTGCGGCGGCAAAAACGCTGCTGGTGAATATGTCCTGAAGAGCATCACAATGGACGGTCAGGAAATGAAAATGGACGACCTGACTGCTCTGGGAGCACCTGCTGACAGCTTCAAGCTGGTTCTGAATGACGATGGCACCGGTGTGCTGGCAGTTATGGGACAGGAGCAGAAACTGACCTGGGACGACAAGGCGTTGACTGCTGAAGGCGAGTCCATCAGCTACACTTTGGACGGTGACGATCTGACTCTTGAGCAGGACGGCGACGTTTTGGTCTTTACCCGTAAGTAATGGCATAAGAGTATTCATAAGACAACGAGTCGGTCAACCTTGTGGTTGGCCGACTTGTGCAATGTAAGGGTCTGTTTTCTTGGGTTTGCAGGTGATTGCCCCATGCATAAAAAGGGATAAGGCAGCCCTACGGTACGAAATCGAAACAGAAGAGGTGCCCGTTATGACAAACCAAAGGCTGGTGCAGTATGCTTTAGAAGAAGGGTTTGCAGCTGCAACCATAATTGATCCATCCGATATTACCTTTGACCCATCGTTTCGCCCCTATTGTGAGGAAAATTTGTGTGGAAAGTATGGGATGAATTACTCCTGTCCTCCAGACTGCGGCTCTCCGGAGGAGATGAAGCAGAGAATTCTCTCCCATAAGAAAGCGCTGGTCTTGCAGACGATTTGGGAGATTGCGGACTATTCCGATGCTCCTGCCATTAAGGAGGCCAAGTCGGTCCACAATGCAGCGAGCATTCACCTCATGAAGCGGCTGCGGGCGGAGGGCTGTGAAGGATTTTTGGTGGGGGCCAGTGGATGCAGTCTCTGCAACCCCTGCGCCATTGCCAAGGGAGAACGTTGCAGATTCCCGGATTTGCAGTATTCCTGCATGTCGGCCTACTGTATTTTTGTGAAAAAGCTGGCGGACAGGTGCGGCATGGAATACGACTGCGGGCCAGGTCTTCTGGCTTTTTTTGGAATGTATGTCTTTGATTGATTGTGTATTTTATGATGAACGTGCAGCCATAGTGCCGAACCGGCAGAGTTCCGAAGGGGTGAACCGTGGAGTTTACTCCTTCGGAATTTTTTGCCATAGCTCCCGTGAGACGGCGGGAGACAGGGCGTGTATGCCTCTAAGTTTGGCGGATATATAGAATCACCAAAGCCCTTGCGGAAAATGAAATTATTTTCGTAAGCTGTTAAAAAAATACAGACAGGGGCTTGACAAATTCCTATTTAGAAGGTATGATATACGCGGTTAGTAGAGGCTAACATTTAAGCGGGTCATGGTTCGCCAGGACAGCTTTTTGACAGGTCTGTGACCTGTACTTAGAAATTGAAATTGGGTGATAGAAATGAATTTAACCGATGCACAGGAAGGAAAAGAGTACATTGTTCGCGAGATTGATACTGATGATGAGGAGCTGAATGCCTTCCTGTTTTCACTGGGATGCTATAGCGGCGAGCCCATTACGGTGGTCTCCCGGATGAAAAGTGGTTGCGTGATCTCCATTAAAGATGGCAGATATAACATTGACAACCAGCTTGCAGCGGCAATTTTGATCTGAAGAATTTTACAGAGCAGAGAGGCTGGATGAAGCTGCCTGAGGCAGAAATGCAGGGCAGACTTTAATATATAAGGAGGAATGCATTATGAGAATTGCGCTGACAGGCAATCCCAACAGTGGTAAAACGACTATGTACAATGCTCTGACCGGACGGAATGAACGGGTCGGCAACTGGGCAGGTGTAACGGTCGAAAAGAAAGA
The DNA here is from genome assembly GCA_020025515.1 of Oscillospiraceae bacterium. Taxonomy (GTDB): domain Bacteria; phylum Bacillota; class Clostridia; order Oscillospirales; family Oscillospiraceae; genus Faecousia. The sequence continues at coordinate 83,423 of JAHHRZ010000003.1, forward strand.
ACATCCCATCAAAAAGAGTTATTACTCCGGCTCAGAAGAACTGATTGCGGTAGACTTGCCCGGTGCTTACTCTATGTCACCGTTTACTTCTGAAGAGAGTATCACAAGCTCTTATGTCAGAAACGAAAACCCCGATGTCATCATCAACATTGTGGATGCTACCAATCTAAGCAGAAGCTTGTTCTTCACTACACAGCTTCTGGAGTTGGGAATTCCTGTTGTGGTTGCGCTGAACAAGGCGGACATCAACGAGAAAAAGCAAACCAAAATCAATGTAGAACAGCTGTCCCAGAAGCTTGGCTGCCCGGTGGTCGAGACCATTTCCACTTCTGCAGGCGGCTTGGGCGACGTTGTTCGAATCGCCGCCGCGCAAAAGGGAAAAGTCCAGGCAGCTCCCTATACACAGGGGAACATCAATCTTACAGATAAGAATGCAGTCGTAGAGGCGGATAAAAAGCGGTTTGAATTCGTCAACCGGATTGTCTCCAAGGTCGAAACAAGAAAGGTTTTCACCAGAGAGAAAAATTATCAGGATAAGATCGACGCTGTCCTGACCAATCGCTGGGCCGGCATTCCTATTTTTGCCGTGGTCATGTTCCTGGTGTTTTATATTTCTCAGTCCTCCCTGGGCCCCTGGCTGGCAGATTATCTCACAGGCTGGATCGAGCAGTTCCAGGGCTGGGTGGCCGGTCTGCTGGAAAATGCCTCTCCTCTGCTGCAGTCTCTCCTGGTAGAGGGCATCATTGGCGGTGTTGGCGCCGTTTTGGGCTTCCTGCCTCTGGTTATGGTGATGTACTTCCTGATTGCGCTGCTGGAAGACTGCGGCTACATGGCCCGTGTCTCCGTGGTGCTGGACCCCATCTTTAAGAAGGTCGGTCTTTCCGGTAAGTCTGTCATTCCCTTTGTCATTGGTACCGGTTGTGCAATTCCCGGCATCATGGCCTGCCGTACCATCCGAAATGAGCGGGAGCGCAGAGCGACTGCGATGCTGACTCCTTTCATGCCCTGCGGCGCGAAGCTGCCTGTGATTGCGCTGTTTGCCGGTGTTTTCTTCTCTGATGCTTCCTGGGTCGGTACCATCATGTACTTTGTAGGCATCCTGCTGATTTTCCTGGGTGCTCTGCTGGTCAACAAGATTGCAGGTTATAAGAATCGGAAATCCTTCTTCATCATGGAACTGCCTGAATACAAGCTCCCCTCCCTGAAGCGTGGATTCCTCTCCATGTGCTCTCGTGGCTGGGCCTACATTGTAAAGGCAGGTACCATCATCCTGCTGTGTAACACTGCGGTGCAGATTATGCAGTCCTTCAACTGGAACTTCCAGCTGGTGGAAGAGGGAATGGAAAATACTTCCATCCTGGCTTCCATTGCTTCTCCCTTTGCTGTTCTGCTGGTGCCTCTGGGCTTCGGCGTTTGGCAGATTGCGGCAGCCTCCATTACCGGCTTTATTGCAAAGGAAAATGTTGTCGGTACGCTGGCCGTCTGCTATGGTATCACCAATTTCATTGACACAGAGGAACTGGTTCTGACCGGCGGCGCCGGTGAGGTTGCGGCAGTTCTGAACCTCACCAAGGCTGCGGCTCTGGCCTGCCTCATGTTCAACCTCTTCACGCCTCCCTGCTTTGCGGCCATCGGTGCTATGCACTCCGAGATCAAGGATCGCAAGTGGCTCTTTGGCGGCATTGCGTTGCAGCTGGGCACAGGCTATGTGATTGCATATCTGGTGTATCAGATTGGCACTTTGATTGAGACCGGCAGCGTAGGCTCTGGTTTCTTCCCCGGCCTGGCGGCAGTTGCGGTTATGGTTGGCATTGTGGTATATATGTGCCTCAACGCAAACAAAAAACTTGAGAAAGAATACGCTTTGCGTAAGTAAAAAGTAGCTGCTATGGAAAATGTAATTGCAATCGCTGTTCTTGTGGTAATTATTGGAGCCTCTGCATGGTATCTGTATCGGTCAAAGAAAAAGGGCGTCAAGTGTGTTGGCTGCCCCAGTGGTGGATCCTGCGGTTCCTGTGGTGGTTGCTCCTGCAAATCCAAGAAAAAGTAATGGTCAAGGGGATGCAATTTCCTTTGCGTCCCCTTGCTTTTTTTCAAATAGTTAGTTTAGACTAACACTAATAACATATGAAAGAAAGAGAATAGTCATATGTAATAAAGGAGGGTATCATATGTCTGAAGAGCTGTTAGTTCGGCACTGTTCGCCCACATTGGCCGGGATCAAGACCGGCAACATGTTCCCTTGTTCCTATAGTACCGTAAAAGAACTTATGGAAGCAATTCGCTGGGCCAATCGCAAACTGGTCCCCAAGGGTCTCCGGGTGATTCCGCTGCATTATAGAGATGGCCGGGCTCTCATCTATGTGTTTCGGCCCAAGGGAGTAGAAAAGGTGCTGCAAGACCAGCAAGCGATTTCTGTGCTCCAAAAACGGGGCTATAAGGATCTGCGCGTGGAGCCTTGTATCTGCCAGCTCATGGGAAGATTCCAGGAAGAGGGAGAATTTCCACACGAAGTAGGGCTGTTTTTGGGGTACCCGCCAGAAGATGTCAATGGATTTATTGAAAACAAGGCCTGTGGACAAAAATGCTCTGGCTGCTGGAAGGTATATGGTGATCCTGAAGCAGCACAAAAAACCTTTGCCAAATATAAGCAGTGCACCAGGATCTACTGCGATATGTGGAAAAAAGGTAAAAGCGTGGACTGTCTCACAGTTGCCAGTTAATTTATAAATGAAGAAAGGTGTTGTATCATGTGTAAAATTGCAGTTGTTTATTGGAGCGGAACGGGAAATACGGAGTCGATGGCCCGGGCCGTTGTGGAAGGAGTAGAAGCCGGCGGCGCAAATGCCACGCTGCTCACCGCAAAGGAATTTACACCGGATCTTGTAGACAGCTATGATGCCATTGCCTTTGGCTGCCCTGCTATGGGAGCGGAGGTTCTGGAAGAAGATGAGTTTGAACCAATGTTCACAGCCTGCTTGCCTAAGCTGCGGGACAAGAGAATCGCCCTCTTCGGCTCCTATGGCTGGGGAGATGGTGAGTGGATGCGCAACTGGGAAGAAAGTTGCCAAGGGGCTGGCGCAGTGTTTGCCTGTGACAGTGTCATCTGCGCAGAGGCACCGGATGAGGAAGCTGTAGCTGCCTGCCAGGAGTTGGGAAAGGCTTTGGCAGATCCCAATGCCATTCGGGCTTAATAAATAAATAGTCAAGCAGGGAAAATGGCTAGAAATAGCGGTTTTCCCTGCTTTGAGCGCGATATACTATAAAAATACCAGGGGGTCCTAAATTCATGATGATTAACAAACGCCTGATTGGCGTTGTCCCACAAAGTAAAAAATACATTGCAGCCAATGTGGCACTGCAATGGGGAGCATTGCTGGCGAATATTGGAGCAATGGCTTCGGTTGCCTGTTTCTTGCAGCAGGTTTATGAACACACAGCCACCAGGCATACCGCTGTCATTACAGCGGCGATTGTGGTTGCCGCGATTTTGATTCGATTCTGCTGCACGACCTTGGCCAGCCGAATGGGATATCTGTCCTCTAAGGCCGTAAAAAGGACTCTCCGGGAAATGATCTATGGGAAGCTGCTGCGTCTTGGCACCTCCTATAAAGAACGGGTGCAAACCAGTGAGGTTGTGCAGGTTGCTGTGGAGGGCGTTGACCAGCTGGAAACTTATTTTGGAGCGTATCTGCCCCAATTTTTCTATGCCATGCTGGCACCCGTTACCTTATTTGCTGTGCTGGCCTTTGTAAATCTGCCCACCGCCGCAGTTCTTCTGATCTGTGTGCCGCTGATTCCTGTGTCGATTGCGGCGGTGCAGACATGGGCCAAAAAGCTTCTTGGAAAGTATTGGGGGCAGTATACCGCCCTCGGTGACACCTTCCTGGAAAATTTACAGGGCCTCACCACGCTGAAAATTTACCAGTCCGACGGCTTCAAGCATGAGGAAATGAACAGACAGTCGGAAGAATTCCGAAAGATCACCATGAAGGTGCTGACCATGCAGCTCAATTCCATCACCATTATGGATTTGGTTGCCTATGGCGGCGCAGCTTTGGGAGCGATTTTGTCTGTGCTTCAGTTCCGGGCCGGTCATGTAGATTTGGCTGGCTGCCTTCTGATGCTCCTGCTTGCGGCAGACTTTTTCCTGCCGATGCGCCTTCTTGGCTCCTTCTTCCACATTGCCATGAACGGTATGGCAGCATCCGAGAAAATCTTTAAGCTGCTGGATCTGCCTGAGCCGGAGCAGAAGCAGGAGGCGGTTCCCAAGGATTGCACCATTGCGTGCAAGAATCTTTGCTTTGCCTATGAAAAGGAACGACAGATTCTTCACAATGTGGACATGACCTTCCGCAAGGGCAGCTTCACTGCCATTGTGGGAGAAAGCGGATGTGGAAAATCCACCATGGCTTCCATTATTATGGGAAGAAATCGGGGTTACACAGGTCAGGTGACTGTGGGAGGAATTTCACTGGAAAACCTGTCCGAATCGAGCCTGATGAAGAATTTTACTTATGTAAGCCACCAAAGCTATCTGTTTAAGGGAACCGTTCGGGACAATCTCCTGATGGCCAGCCCCAAAGCAGATGACGCAGCCCTCTGGAAGGTGCTTGAGCGGGTGAATCTGGCTGGGTTCCTGAGAGGGGAGCAGGGGCTGGATACGCCTCTCATGGAGAAGGCCTCCAACCTCTCCGGCGGTCAGTGCCAGCGTTTGGCACTGGCAAGAGCGCTGCTCCATGACAGTCCTGTGTACCTGTTCGATGAAGCCACTTCCAACATCGATGTGGAGAGCGAAAACCACATGATGCAGGAGATTTATCGCCTGGCGAAAACCAAAACGGTCATTCTGATTTCCCACCGCCTGGCCAATGTGGTAGATGCAGATCAGATTTATGTTTTGGAGCAGGGCAGGGTCGTCCAGTCCGGTACCCATGAGGCTCTGCTTGCACAAGGCGGAAGCTACGAACAGTTGTGGAACACCCAGCAGGAGCTGGAACACTATGCGAAAGGAGCTGCCGTATGAAACGTGGTGGATTGAAAGTAATGACCCGGCTCATTGGCCTGGTAAAGCCTCTTTCCGGATATATGGTTCTGGCTGTGCTCATGGGCCTTGTGGGGCATCTTTGCGCCGCCTTCCTGACGGTATTTGGCGGTGTTGCAGTATTGAATTTGTTGGGCTTCTCTGTGGGTCTGTCTTTGCAGGCAGTGTTCATCTGCCTGGTGGTGTTTGCTCTGATTCGGGGCGTTCTGCGCTATGCCGAGCAGGCCTGCAACCACTTTATTGCATTTAAGCTGTTGGCCCTCATCCGGGATCGGGTGTTTGACGCACTGCGGCGTCTGACTCCGGCCAAGCTGGAAGGCAAGGATAAGGGCAACCTCATCAATATCATTACCTCTGATATTGAACTGCTGGAGGTATTCTACGCCCACACCATTTCCCCTGCGTGCATTGCGGCGCTGTTTACCCTGGTCATGGTGCTGTTTATTGGTGCGCGTCACTGGGCTCTGGGCCTGTTGGCCCTGACGGCTTATGTGACAGTGGGCATTGTGATTCCGGTTGTCACTTCAAAGAGCAGTGGTGACAACGGAATCCGCTTTCGCAGCAACTCCGGCCGGCTGGCAAGCTTCGTACTGGACAGTCTCCGGGGCTTGCCGGAGACTCTGCAATATGGCCAGGGAAATCAGCGGATGCAGCAGATGAATGAGATGACCGACCGCCTGGCAGAGGACGAAGAGCGTATGAAGCGCATTGCAGGCCGTAATGGTGCGGTGACCAACACGGTGATTTTGTGCTTTGATATGGCGATGTTGTTCTTATCTGCCTGGCTGTGCGGTTTTGATGGGGCACTGATTGCGACTTTGGCGCTCATGAGCTCCTTTGGTCCGGTGGTGGCACTGGCAAACCTTGGCGCAACGCTTCAGAATACCTTTGCAGCGGGAAACCGGGTGCTTGACATTCTGGAGGAATCTCCGGTGGTGGAGGAGATTACCGGGCAGAAAGAGATTGCTTTTTCCGGTGCTGCTGCAAAGCATGTGGACTTCGCCTATGGTGAAACGCCGATTCTGTCGGACTTTTCTCTGGAGATTCCGGAAAACAAGATCGTTGGCATTGTAGGCAGAAGCGGCAGCGGTAAGTCTACATTCCTGAAGCTCCTGATGCGGTTCTGGCAGGTGCAGGGCGGCGAAATTACCGTTTCCGGGCGGAACGTGAATCAGATCAATACCTCCAATCTGCGTGATATGGAAAGCTTTGTTACCCAGGAAACCCATCTGTTCCATGATTCCATCCGCAACAATCTGCGCATTGCCAAGCTGGACGCCACAGAAGAGGAAATTGTGGAAGCCTGTAAGAAGGCCTCTGTACATGAATTTATTCTGAGCTTGCCACAGGGCTATGATACCCCTGTGGGAGAACTGGGAGACACTCTTTCCGGAGGTGAACGGCAGCGCCTGGGTCTGGCCAGGGCGTTCCTTCACGATGCGCCGTTTATGCTGCTGGATGAACCTACCAGCAATTTGGACAGCCTGAATGAGGCCGTGATCTTAAAATCGCTTCATCAGGAGCGCAGCGGAAAGACCGTGGTTCTGGTGTCCCATCGGAAATCTACCATGGGAATTGCAGATGTGGTGTATTCCGCAGAACAGGGGAGAATGAGCTGATGGATGTGCAGAGCAAACGACAGCGGGAAAAAGAAACCGTATCGCTGATGATCTGTCTGTACTGCCGCAAAAAACATGGGGGTAAGGAACTTTGCCCCCAATGCAGAGAACTGGATGCCTATGCAAGGGCACGCAGTGACAAATGTCCTTTTATGGAGACAAAGACCTTTTGTTCCAACTGCAAGGTGCATTGTTACAAGCCTGAAATGCGTGTAAAAATTCGAGAGGTTATGGTATTTTCAGGGCCTCGTATGATTTTTTATCATCCGATTATGGCAATCCGACATGTAATAGAATCAAAAAAAGAGCGTAGACGAATGGAGAAAAATCATGAAACTTAAAAAAGCCATGTATATTGCGTTGGGATGTGTAGGAGTGGGCCTTGGTGCAGTGGGTGCGGTGGTTCCCATGCTGCCGTCATTTCCGTTTTTAATGCTGGCGGCTTTCTGCTTTGCAAGAAGCTCAGAGAAGCTGAATCATTGGTTTATCAATACGAATCTTTATAAGAAGAATTTGGAAAGCTATGTGGCGGGAAAAGGTATGACAAAGAGAACAAAGATTCGGATTCTGACTACCGTGTCGCTGCTGATGCTGATTGGATTTTTGATGATGAGCAAGGTGCCTGTGGGACGTATCATCCTGGCATGTGTATGGGCCCTGCATGTGATTTATTTCGTTTTCGGGGTGAAAACCATTCCGGAAGAGGAAGTTATGTGCGAAGCATAATGGCTGCATAAAAAATCGGCCCCAGAGGAAGGTTTGCGTCCTTCTTCTGGGGCCATGAATTATTTTAGAAGAGGAAAAGCGGTAAGGCGTATGCACACCTTACCGCTTACATTCCGTTATACAGACCGCTGAAGATTCAGGACGGCCTATCGTTAGATGGATTAGACCTCAAAAATGGTCTGATCCTCCACCTCAGTGGTCAGGGCCTCCAGGGCACGGCTAACCAGCTTCCGGCGGATGTTCTTCTCTTCCTCCAGGGTCAGAGCGGGGTTGCCCAGGGGGTGAGGAATGGCGATGGTGGGAACAATTCTGTTTGCACCAACCGTCATAGAAATGGGAGTAACGGTACACATGTGAACCACAGGGATACCGGCTCTCTCGATTTCCTTAACCATCGTTGCGCCGCAACGAGTGCAGGTACCTCACGTCGAGGTCATGATAACGGCATGAACACCGGCGTTGCGCAGCTTCTGAGCGTACTCGGCTGCAAACTTCTTGGCGTTGGCAACGGAAGTACCGTTACCGACGGTGGAATAGTAGTAATCGTGGAGCTTGCCGATCTTGCCTTCCTTCTCGAACTCACGCAGGATGTCAACAGGCAGAACGCGGTCGGCGTCAGCATTGGCGTAGACCGGATCGTAGCCGCCGTGGGCGGTTTCGTAGGTCTCAGCAGTCAGATCATCCACACCTGCGATGCAGTACTCACCGTAGTGAGAAGCGGAAGAGGACTCGATGTGATCGGGGTTGCCCTTGGGGACAATACCGCCGGAGGTGCACAGGGCAATGGTAGCCTTGGACAGATCCTTAATGGCCTTGTTGGGGGCAACACGGTCGAAAGAGGGCATGGGATACTCGGTGGTGAAGGGCTGACCATTCAGCTTCTTAACCAGCATATCCACGGCACGCTTTGCGCCGCGCTCCTTCTCGAAGAAGTTGACACGGATGCCGTTGGGCATGTAGCCTTCCTCAACACAGGCGCCCAGCTTTTCACCCTTCAGAATCTTCAGGGCCAGAGCAGCCATGGTGGGAGCAGCCTTACGCATACCGGCAGCGCTGTTGGTGGTGGCAACCATCAGAACCTTGTTCTTGAGGTCGGCACCGGGGTTCTCCTCGTACATACCGGTCAGCACACGGATGCCCAGCTTCTCCTGGACAGCGTTGCAGATGGTAGCACAGGCGTAGCCGTAACGACCGGCGTTGAAAGCAGGGCCGGCGATGAACAGGTCGGGCTTTTCTGCCTCAACCCAAGACAGGATCTGCTCGGTAGCTTCCTTTTCATGTTCAGCAAAGTAGGAGTCGCCGCAGACAATGGTCTTGACGATCTCGACCTCGCCCTTCCATGCGGTGTTCAGAGCCATGCCGGGGCCGACAAAACCGTCCCGCAGCTCAGGAGCCACATGGGCCATTTCCTCGCCGCCAATCTGAGCGAAGAACTGGTTGATATAGTGAACAACACGATAACTCATTTTGTGATATCCTCCTTCCTGGCAAATTAGCGGGCGCTCATGCAGTTGAAGCCCATCTCGTTGGTGGCACCGGTGATGATCTGGATTTCTGCCTCGATGGAGCCGTCCTCACGCAGAGAACCGGCGTGACCGCCGGCGATCACATCGACATAGTCCAGCATACCGATGACCTTATCCATCTTGGGCAGCACGATCACTTCGTTGGCGTTACCGCCGGTGACCACTGCATCAGCCAGAGGATCGGCATCAGCCAGAGACTGAGACTTGCCATCCTGACCGGCGTATTCGTCGGTGATGATGGTGGTCTTGACGCCCTGCTGCTCGATCTTCTTGGTGTTCATGATCAGGTCGGTGTCGGGGTTGCCGAAGCCTTCCTGAGACACGATGGCGCCGTCCAGATCCAGCAGACGGCACAGCTTTGCAGTCCAGTCGGAAGAGCGCTGCTTATCAGCCAGGTAGACATTTTCATTGGTGATGATGTTGCAGACATAGTTCAGGGTCTTGCCATGAGCAGCGAACAGCTCAGCCACCACGGGATTGTTCTGATGGTGGTAAGTGGTGTTCTTGTCACAGGCGGAAACACAGTTACCGCTGAGGATTGCGCCGTCCATGGTCTCGGTGGGGTTGATGATGGTGGTCAGGGAGCGCTTTGCATCTACGCCGTAGACATAGGTGTCATGCAGCAGGCCCTGGCTCTGGAGCATATGAACATATGCAACCCGGGGCAGGTTGGGGTACTTTTCCAGACCCTCACGGATGCCCAGAGTTTCGAACTCGGCGGTCTCGTCGGGAGCGACGGCACGGCCCAGCTCACCGATGAAGGTGGCGGCGCGCAGACCGGCGATACGAACGGCATGCTCGTACTCATGCTTGTGGTTTTCATAGCCCTCCTTGGGCTCGGCTACAACAACAAAGTTGTTCAGCTTGCTGAAAGGGGTGTAAGCAGCGCCGGGGCCGGTCATATCGATGATGCCTTCCTGGAAGCCCACGATCTTACCGGCGGTGACAACAGCCATGCCCCGCAGGACATGGGTCTTGCCGGAGCCAACGGTATCTACCTTGGAGATGACACCGGGGAACACGCCGCCGGGGCCTTCTACCTTCACGCGAGGCTCGATGACGTCCTTAACGGGGGTGATGCGGACGTTCTCGCCCGGCTTGGCGATGTCAAACTTAAAAGATTTGACCCAATCCTTCACATCGTCGTCTTCATACATGAAGGCCTTTACGGCGTCAGGATCGACATAGAGCGTGCCGTTTTCTACCTTGCATTCCTTTGAAAATTGAATGTCGTTAATCTGGATATAACCCAGTTCCAATTTCAAAGAGAACACCTCCTTTTAGATTTTTCTATTACTAAGACCTGCCACGGCGTCCACATCCAGGGCACCGCACAGCAGGGTATAGTCAATGAGTTGGAAGTCTTTATACACCTGCGGGGTGAAGACCCGGCTGCAGGGTACAAACTTGTCATAGGTCTGGATGCTGTTGGAGATTATCTCCGCTTCACTTAGATCCATTGCCTTGGGCTCACGAGAGACTACGATAGATTTATAAGGGGTTTCGTTGGGCTTTACGCTGCCGGACAGGGGGTGGGTGTACATACGGTGACCGCTGTAGACCAGATCCCGCACCTTGACCAGAACCTCCCGATAGGAGATTTCTTCATAATCCAACGCATAATCCTTCGGCAGACATTCCACCACCAGAGGATTATTCGTAACAATCAGATAATGTTTTTTGCTTTCCATGGGTCCTCCCTTGCCGGATGAAAAAAGAAAAAACAGAACGAACACGCGAAAAAATGCGCCGTTCGCTCTGTTCTGTAACCTGAGAGATTCCCTCAAAAGAGGTTGCTCCGTCGGCGCTGTCGCTTTCCAGAGTTTTGTCCGCTTTCGGTCCCAGTGCCTGAGATCTTCACTCGCAGCCGGCATTGCTCCGAGCTTATTCCTTCGGCCCCGCCGAAGCGGATCTCCCGAAAGCATCATCCAAACAATATTCCTGCGTGATGTACGCAGTACTTTGTGGATATTTTAACAAATTTGCTCCGAAATTGCAAGAAGAATTTTGGCAGATTTTCAAAAATCGCGCCGCTTACATTGCTTCACTAAATAGTGGAAAAACTTTTCGGCTTCTATTCTATGGGAAAGAGCAACAGGCGCAGGATTATTTTTTAATGAAATCTGGAAAAACAAAAATGAAAAAACAGAGAAACCAAAAGCGTGAAACGGAGAAAACTGCTGTAGGCCATGCGCTCTGCAAACCGGCAGCAGAGCCAGACAGACGAAAGAGGCATAGGAAGAGGGTTATGTGATTTTGGGTGTCTCTCTACCGAGGACAAAAAGAAGGTTGGGTGTAGACCGTTGGAGGCAAGAGCGACCCCCAGCCCCGGCTTTTCTGGCAGATAGAGGGGGCTGAAACTGCCCCTTCCATTTCCTGGCGCGCTGTCGTAAAATGAGAATAGAGAAAAAATCGGGCAGGCCCCGGTTTCGTCAAATAAAAAGCGTATTCTATGGATAGGGAAGGATGTGAAGCTGTGAAGCAGGAATACGAAATTGTGAAAATGGTGGCACTGGCGCAGAAAGACCTACAGAAAGAAGACGAGCTGATTCGCACCTATCTTCCCTTTATCCGTTCAGAGGCTTCTAAATTCCTTTCCAGACTGTGTCTGGAGCAGGACGATGAATACAGTATAGCGATGATAGCCTTCCATGAAGCGATACAGGGATATGAAAAAGAGCGCGGTGCTTTTTTGAGCTATGCGGCGATGTTGATTCGCAGCCGTCTCATCGATTACCAGCGCAGAGAGTCCAGATTCAGAGGCACGCTGTCGCTGGAAGCGGAGACGGATGACAATGGACATACCATTGTGGATATGCTGGCAGATGAGCGGGACTATTTTGAAGAATCTGCCAATCTGGAGGCCACAAAGCAGGAAATTGCGGAGCTGTCCCAAGTGATGCAGTCCTTTGGCGTCAGCTTTTCTGATGTGGCAGACCATGCGCCCAAGCAGGACAGAACACTGGAGGTCTGCACCAGGGTGGTCCGGTATGCTTCGGAACACAAAGAGATTTTAGAGGAACTGCTGAGAACAAAGAAACTTCCCATGACTCGTCTGGTGCGGGGGTCCGGTGCACAGAGAAAGACCCTGGAACGGCACAGGAAGTATCTTTTGGCCATGCTTTTGATTCAGACCAACGGGTACGAAATCATACGAGGGCATTTGCGGCATGTTCTGAAGAAGGGGGAACGTCCTGTATGAAATATATGGTAATGGAATGTCACCGTGCCTTTGCTGTGGTTCTGGATGAGGACGGCAGATTTTTAAAGGTGGCCAATATGCACTATGAAGTGGGCGAAACAGTGACAGAGGTCTTTGTGATGAAAGTCCAGCCCAAGAAAAAGCAGCATAGGTGGGTCTTTTCCCTGACCGCAGCGGCGGCCTGTGTGCTGCTGGTGATTAGCTTCTTTTTTCAGACCGGGTATGCAGCCTATGCTTCTGTGTATTTGACCATCAATCCTGAAATACGGATCGATGTGGACAGGGAAGATGTGGTGCTGGGGCTTGAAGCCATGAATGAGGATGGCACAGCCCTTTTATCAGGCTATGAATACCGGAAAAAGAAATTGAATGTGGTAATGGACGAATTGGTGGACAGGGCCATTGAAATGAATTATCTCCAAGAGGGTGGAACCGTCTCCCTGCGTCTGGATGCCCAGGATGAAACTTGGATTGCCAGCCATAAAGAAAGCATGGGTACAGATCTGGAACGGCATCTGACAGATAAATTGACTGTCACCGTGGAAATTACAACCAAGGTTCCGGCCCAAAGCACCCCGGTGCAAACTGAGGATGATGACGACGATAATGAGAGCGATAATGAGAATGATGACAGCGAGCCGGAGGATGATGAGGAGCCGGAGCAGGACGAGCAGGAGGAATCGGACCAGGAGCCTGAGGAGGAAGAGGACCATAATGATAAGGAACCTTCTGAGGAGGATTCCGAAGAAAAGGATAACCAGACAGAGGAGGCCCCGGAAGATTCTGAAGAGGAGTCCCATGAGGAAGATGGAGAAGAGGAAGAGGACGACTGAACATTACTGAAAAATCTTTTTTTCGACCCCGTTTTGATTCATAAGTATTCCGTAGTCTATAGATGTAAGGGAAAAGACACCCGATGAGATCTCAAAAATAAAAAACGATGCCCAGACCCCGGTTTTCCGAATCGGTTCCCGTATCCTATGGATAGAAAGAGAAATGAAGCTTCTTTTCTTAATAACACACAAACATGAGTAAAGGAGAATTATTATGAAGATGAAATTCAAATCTGTTTTTGCAATGGCATTGGCCTTGCTGCTGGCGCTGGGCTGCATGACGGGCTGTGCAAAAAGTGATGTGCAGCATCAAATGCCCCAGAAAGCCTCCGGCGGTGTCCTGTGTATCCGTGTAAACCCTGAAATTGCAGTGACCTTTGATGAAACCGGCAAGGTCACAAAAGTGGAAGCCCGCAACGATGACGGTCAGAGAATTATCACTGATTATACCGGGTATGAAGGAAAGGAAACCAGAGAAGTGGTCACGGAATTGGTGACAGCCATTGGCGATGCCGGTTACTTTGTAGAAGAAGTAGAGGGAAAGAGCCGCAAGATCACCATTGAAGTAGAACCCGGGACACAGCTGCCCTATGACGGATTTATCAACGAAGTGATTGCGGATATCCAGAACTATGTGACACAAAACAAGTGGCACAGCGATGTGATTGTAGAATGGGAAAAGGACTACGACGACATCTATGATCTGACCGATGATGACAAGGACGAAGTGGACGACCACGATGATGACAAGGACGAAGTGGACGACCACGATGATGACAAGGACGAAGTGGACGACCACGATGACGACAAGGACGACCTGGATGACCCCGATGACGACAAGGACGATCTGGACGATCCTGATGACGACAGAGACGATTTGGATGACCCTGATGACGACAAGGACGATCTGGACGATCCTGATGACGACAAGGATGATCTGGACGATCCTGATGACGACAAGGATGATCTGGATGACCCCGATGACGACAAGGATGATCTGGACGACCTTGATGACGACAGAGACGATCTGGACGACCCCGATGACGACAAGGATGATCAGGACGACCCCGATGATGACAAGGACGAAGTGGACGACCATGATGACGATGATGACGATTATCTTGCGGTCAGAGGGATCTTCTACAGAGTATTCAATGCCGCGGTGGGCGGTGTGGCAAGAAATATGATGTAATATAACAGCGGGGCCGCCTCAGGAGGATGATCCTCTTTGAGACGGCCCCGCTTGCGCTATGCATTTACAGCCTCCATAAAGCCATTGATTAAAAAGGCCCGGGCCTCCTTTGCAATGTGGGTGGCACTGCATAGGACATCAAATCCATGAAAACACCCTTCAAAAACCCGACAGGTTACCCGGATCCCGGCAGCCTTCAAACGCTCCACATAGGCCAGCGTTTCATCCCGGAAGGGTTCAATGCTTCCCACAAAGGTCAGTGTGGGAGGAAGGCCGGTATAGTCTGTTTCCAGAAGAGGATTGGCGTATTTGCTTACCCGGTCTGTGCCATAGTCATCGCCTAAATACCGTTTCCAAGCCACAAGATTTGCTTTGGTATTCCAGATGGGAGCATCGTTGTCTGTGGAGGACTCCGTGGGACGAGGGTCCAGCATGGGATAAAGCGGCATCTGAAAGGCCAGGGGGACGGTTCCCTGATCCCTGGCATAGAGGCTCAGGGCAGCGGTAAGACCGCCGCCGGCACTGTCTCCTCCCAGCATAAGCTTGTCCTGACGGATTCCGAGGGAATCACAGTTTTCATACATCCATAAAAGAGCGGTGTAGCAGTCCAGCAGGGCGGCAGGATAGGGAGCCTGTGTGGAACGGGTATAATCCGGGGACACCACCACACAGTCAGAGGCCAAAATAAAATCCCGAATGAAGCTGATTTCCTGTTCCGGGATTCCCAAAGCATACCCTCCGCCGTGAATCCACAAAAGGCCGGGAACCTGAGCTTTTCGTACTTTGGGAGTATAGATGCAGATCCGAAGCAGAGAGCCATCCGGGCGGCTGATATATCGCTGCTCCATGGAGAGCTTGCCACAGAGGGTTTTGCCTGCGATGACATGGTCTAAAAAAGCGTTGCTGAACGCCAGCCTTTTTCCCTCTGATACACTGAAGCCCTTCATCAGCATTCCGATTGTTCTCAGTTCCGGATGGATCATCTCCCTTGTAATCTTCATCTTGCGGCCTCCTTCTGCCAATTCCTCACACATTTCTGTCAGCGTACCACAAAACCACAGTCTATGTCAATAAAGTTCTATTGTTTTTGCAGAATAAAAGGGACGATCCTGTGAAAATCGTCCCTTTTTTAGGGCTATTTATTGCTGCTTTTTAGAGACAAAGAGCGTGCTCAGGGTCATGAGCGCAGCATACAGCACACCTGCCACAGGCCAGATGATCCAGGTCCTTCCCCAGTCGCCAGAAAAAAAGCTGATGCCCAGATAAATGGCAGTTGTCAGGAGCCAGTACACACCGGAAATGGTTTCCATCACAGGATTCTTTTCCATATCAGAGAATTCTCCTTCTTTCAGGAGCCGCTGCATACTGCTCCAGCAAACACCTGCAAGGATGAAAAACAGCACGCCGATTCCGGCCAGTACTATAGTCAGGGTGAGCGCACAGATCACATAGAGCGCATGTCCTGTAAAGGAAGCCAGAACGAGAGGCACAGGGGACAGAACGCACAGGCAGCATCCAAGCAGATTATATTTCATATAGGTATTTCGGTATTCGTCCTGCTGCGTTAGCACCAGCTGCCTGACACCCGGTTCCAGCTCAAAGGGTTCTTTCTCCAGAAAGGTATAGGGGCTGTTTTGAAAACCGCATCGTGTAAAGAGAAATACCGCGGCGGCCATCAGCAGAAACAGCACCAGCATCCCCAGTCCACCGGCCAGATTTTCAGAGATGGGATAGAATTCTGAGGCCCCGCTCAGAAGGATCAACGTCACAGGGGAAAGGATACACAGAAGCGTGGCAAGGGCAATCTGTTTTGCGGCGGCCCTGCGGTGCTCCAGATACGCACGGGCCTGTGAAGAGCTTACACGCCGGAGGGCCGGTGCCGCCTCCTGCATGCCCTCCTCCTGCGGGGATGGCTCGGCCTCCAGCTCGTCTTTCAAAAGGTAATCCGTGGTAACTTCAAATAAGGTGCTGAGCGCTAAAATCTTCTCCAGGTCGGGGAGGGATTGGGCACTTTCCCATTTGGAAACTGCCTGCCGGGATACGTTCATTTTTTCAGCCAGATCTTCCTGAGACCAGCCTTTCTTTTTTCGCAGTTCTGTCAGCTTCTCGGAAAAAATCATGTTGGTTCCTCATTTCTTTTAATCTCTTGCAGGGAAATCGTGTTTTCAGTATAGCGTTTTTGTCGGTTGCATACCACCAACTCAGGCAGACAATGTGGCAACCAGCGGTTGCGGCAGAACTTTTTCTGCTTTTTTCTCAGTATAACATCAATGTCTGTCTGATTCCAGTCCCGGATGCACGTTGCTTGATAGAAATGCAGGATTCTTTTCTTTCGTAATTGTGTAAATTGAAATTTCGTGGTAGAATGAGAAAGATATCTGATGGAGCTGGGTCTCCAACACAAATCGGAAAGGTGGCAGCAATGATGAGCACTTACGAAAGCTATGCAGGTAAAATCAATCGAAAACTGATGAAGAAAGTTCATATTGTCAATGTGGCGGCAGGTCGTGTTCCTGCGGATCTGGTACTGAAAAATGCTTCCTATGTAAATGTATTCAGCAACAAAATCTGCCACGGCGATATTGCGATCACAAAGGGGCTGTTTGTGGGAATTGGGCAGTACAGCAGCCCCAACGAAGTGGATATGTCCGGCAAACTGGTGCTTCCCGGCTTTTTGGATTCCCATATTCATCTGGAAAGCTCTCTGGTAACGCCCTGGGAGTTTGCCAAGGCGGTGCTTCCTCACGGAACTACCACGGTGGTTACCGACCCTCATGAAATTGCCAATGTCATGGGAACCGATGGCATTGAATATATGCTTCAGGCCACGGAGGGGCTTCCGGTGGATGTGCGGTTTATGCTGCCCTCCTGCGTGCCGGCTACCCCTGTGGATGAAAGCGGCGCAGATCTGGACTATCGGGATATCGACTCCTTTTATGACCATCCCAGAGTCCAGGGCCTTGCGGAAATGATGAATTTCCCCGGCGTCATTCAGGCGGACAAGGACGTGCTGGAAAAAATCGTGGCGGCTCAGGCTCACCATAAGAAGATTGATGGTCACGCTCCCAATCTGGAGGGAAATGACCTCAACGCCTATGTGACCGCAGGGGTTTACTCAGATCATGAATGTTCCAGCGCACAAGATGCCATTGCAAAGCTGGAGTTGGGGCAGTTTATTAT
Organism: Oscillospiraceae bacterium; assembly: GCA_020025515.1. Lineage (GTDB taxonomy): Bacteria > Bacillota > Clostridia > Oscillospirales > Oscillospiraceae > Faecousia. The sequence continues at coordinate 100,745 of JAHHRZ010000003.1, forward strand.
GATCCGGGAGGGGACTGCCGCCAGAAATCTGGACGCCTTGCTCCCCTTGCTCACACCGGAATATGCAGACCGGTGTATGTTCTGCTGCGATGACAAGCACCCCAGTGACCTCTTAGAAAAGGGGCATATCGACTACATCGTTCGGCGGGCCATTCAGAAGGGGGTAGACCCCATTATAGCGGTGAAGGTGGCCAGTCACAATGCCGCAAGATACTACGCCCTCAATAACCGGGGGGCCATTGCGCCGGGGTATCTGGCAGACTTTGTGGTGATCGACAATTTCCGGGACTTCAATATTGAGAGTGTCTACAAAAAGGGCGTTGCCATGTATGAAGCCCATGAGGTGAAGCAGTTCCAAATTCCGGAGGTGTCCTCCTATCTGGTGGAGCGGGCCCATAATACATTCCATGTCCCGTCCCTGACAGAAAAAGATTTTGAAGATGTCCGGCCCCGTGGAATCATCGGCATGATACCGGGAGAGATCATTACCCAGGATCTGGGCTATGCGGCAGGGATCGACCCGGCCAAAGACATTCTGAAAATAGCGGTGGTGGAGCGGCACAAGAACACCCGCCACATCGGAATCGGGTATCTGAAGGGCTATGGGCTGAAAGAAGGTGCGGTGGCAACCAGCATTTCCCATGATTCGCATAACATTATTGCTGTAGGCACCAACGACAAAGACCTGGCTGCGGCGGTGAACCGAGTGGTGGAAAACAACGGCGGCATTGTGGTCATGAAAGACGGACAGATCAGAGGAGAAGTGGTGCTTGCCATTGCCGGACTTATGAGCGATGAACCCCTCACGCAGGTAAACCGGGCGCTGGAGGAGGCCAAAAAGCAGGCCTTTGCCCTGGGGGTCTGTCAGGATGTGGACCCCTTCATGACCCTGAGCTTCATGTCCCTGCCGGTGATTCCCACACTGCGTCTCACCACCCGCGGCGTTTTGGATGTGATCAGCCAGAAATATATTTAATAAGAATCCGTAAATGAGATATGATACAAACCAGATGGCCTGCACATCACCAGGTATTTGCAGGCAGATTCAGAGGATTGTTCCGAACAACGAAAAGGAAGGAAGTTTTATCATGGGTAGAAAAATAACGATTATTGGTGCGGGAAATGTAGGCGCAACCATTGCCTATACCCTGTCTCTGGGAAATATTGCATCCAATCTGGTCCTGATCGATGTCAATCGGGACAAGGTTGAGGGGGAAGTGATGGACATTGTCCAAGGCACCAGCTTCCGGGAGCCTATTTCTGTGATTGTAGGCGAGTATGAGGATGCGGCGGACTCCGACATTGTGATCATCACCTCCGGCATCGGCCGCAAGCCCGGCCAGTCCCGGATTGAACTGGCGCAAACCAATGTAAACATCCTCAAGGCCATTACGCCCCAGATTGTGGCGGTGGCACCCCATGCTCTGTATGTCATTGTCAGCAACCCTGTGGACATTATGACCTATGCATTCACCAAACTGTCCGGCCTGCCGGAGAACCAGATCATCGGCTCCGGTACCATTCTGGATACGGCCAGACTTCGGGTTTCCCTGTCCAACCACTTTCAGGTGGCCCAGAAAAATATCCATGCCTATGTATTTGGGGAGCATGGCGACACTTCTTTGATTCCCTGGTCCTGCGCCGACATCTCCGGCTGTAAGCTGGAGGATTTTGAAAAGATGATGATGGACCGTAAGGCGGTGGAAGCACCTGTGAACCGTGAAGATGTTTTGCGCTATGTGCAGAAATCCGGCGGGGAGATCATCGCCAAGAAGGGGGCCACTTATTATGCGGTCTCTGCGTCCGTCAATAAGATCTGTAATATTCTGGTAGCAGCTTATGATTCCGTGGCCACGGTTTCTTCCATGATGCACGGCGAGTATGGGATTGAGGATGTCTGTGTCAGTACCCTGACCATGGTAGGGCCCGATGGGGTAAAGGGGAAGATCCCTGTTCCCATGACAGAAGAAGAGATTGCCAAGCTCCAGGCCAGCGCAAACGCACTGAAGGCGGTGATCAAGGGCCTGGATATCTAAAAGTCACAAATTTGACCCGTTCAACTTGAATAGGACTGCATAATATGCTAGAATACCCGGGTAGGCAGTTGTGTCTGCTGAACGATACCCGCTATGAGCGGTAAGGAGGCAACATATGAGAGAGATTCCTGTCACTCAAATCACTGATGTGGTGGAGAAGCTGTGCATTGAGGCCAACACCCACCTACCCGCAGATGTGAAGTGCGCCATTGAGACCTGTAGGGCTTGTGAAGACGGTCAGATTGCCGCAGGCGTTCTGGACAAGATCATCGAAAACTATAACATTGCAGACCGGGAGTGTGTACCCATCTGCCAGGACACCGGAATGGCCTGTGTGTTCTTGGAGATCGGTCAGGATGTGCACCTGGTTGGCGGCGACCTGAGGGAGGCTGTGGACGAGGGCGTCCGCAGAGGATATGACAAGGGCTATCTGAGAAAGTCCGTGGTCCGTGACCCCATTCGCCGGGGAAATACCGGGGATAATACCCCTGCTATGCTGTATACGGAGATTGTCCCCGGTGAGAATGTAAAGATCACCGTAGGCCCCAAGGGATTTGGCAGCGAGAACATGAGCGCCATTCGGATGTTCAAGCCCTCTGCCGGTCTGCAGGGCATTAAGGAGTTCATCCTGGAGACCGTGGAAAATGCAGGCCCCAACCCCTGTCCTCCCATGGTGGTGGGCGTGGGCCTTGGCGGCACCTTCGATAAAGCGGCCCTCCTGGCGAAGAAGGCTATTATGCGGCCTCTGGATGTCCGCAACCCTGACCCCTACTATGCGGATCTGGAAAAAGAAATGCTGGACAAAATCAACGAGCTGGGCATCGGCCCCCAGGGCTTTGGCGGCAAGACCACGGCCATTGCCCTCAACATCGAGTATATGCCCACCCACATTGCGGGTATGCCCTGCGCCATTAACATTAACTGCCATGTGACCCGTCACAAAACGGAGGTGCTGTAATGGAAAAGCATATCACATTGCCCCTGACTGAGGAGCTGGCTAAGAGCCTGCATGCAGGAGATACGGTTTATCTCACCGGCACCATTTACACATCCAGAGACGCAGGTCACAAGCGGATGTGTGAGGCCCTGGCCCGGGGGGAGGAGCTTCCCTTTGACCCCATGAATGCCACCATCTACTATGTAGGCCCCACACCGGCCAAGCCCGGCCAGGTGATCGGTTCTGCCGGTCCCACCACCAGCGGCCGTATGGATGCCTATGCGCCTACCATGATGTCCGTAGGTGCCCGGGGCATGATCGGCAAAGGGGCAAGACTGCCTGAGGTCATTGAGGCCATGAAGAAGTACACCGGTGTGTACTTTGGTGCCATTGGCGGTGCAGGTGCTCTGCTGGCTAAGTGCATCAAGAAAGCGGAGCTCATCGCCTATGAGGATCTGGGCGCAGAGGCCCTTCGCAAGCTCTATGTGGAAGAATTGCCTGTCTTTGTCATCGTGGACAGTGAGGGCAACAACCTCTATGAGACGGGCCGGGCTACTTACCTGGAAAATAAAAAATAATGGACCTCAAAATAGCGGGACAGCATTGCTGCCCCGCTGTTTTTCAGCCCAGAGAGCGGCGGCATGGCCGCTCAACTCTTTTACTATAACACGGAATCGTCTGTTTTTCAATCCAAAGCGTTTTCTATACAAGGAAATCTGTTTGTTGTACAAATTACAGCAGCGAATTTTATGGAAGATTCCATATTGCAAAAAGCGAATGAGCGTGCTAAAGTATAGATACAAAGAGGTGATGCCAATGCAGAGGTTAAACTGAAAACGCTGGCTTTGCAAGGTCAGATGGTGGAGTCTAATCAATCAGCAGATCCCCCCTTAGCGGAAAATTTGAAGCTTCAATGAAGATAGATGGAGCAAGGCGGCGTTACTCCGTAGAAAGGAAGGTTAACCACAGATGGAACCCCAGCATGAAAAGGAATAGCCCTTGACGATGGCAAAAACCAAAGGTCGTCAAGGGTTATTTCTTTATATTGGTCTTCGGACATTAAAATGCAGGTCAGGCCCAATTTACCTGACCTGCATTTTGGAATGGGTTATCTGTCTTCGGGCTGTTTCTCTTGGGCTTGCAGCTCTTCGGTTGCGGCTTCCTTGCTCTGCTTGTACAGCCGCAGGGCCATGATACCCACAAAGACGCAGCCTCCCAGCAGAAGAAGGGAACCAATGATTACCACTGCCAGGCTGGGGGCTCCTTCACCGCCCTGGAGATAGGCGGACACCACCTGCCATAGCATGTATAGCACAACCAGAATCACAATCCCATGCAGAAACAGCATGGCAGAGGGATTCTTTACCTTTGGATTCTGATTCATGGGTTATTTCTGGGATACCTTCTGGGTGAAGTTCCAGGTGTCACGGCACATTTCCTCAATGGTCATGTCGGCGCTCCAGCCCAAAAGCTTTTTGGCCTTTTCGGCGTTGGCCCAGCACTTGGCCAGATCGCCGTCCCGGCGGGCTCCAATGACATAGGGGACCTTTACGCCGGTGGCATTCTGGAAGGCGTGAATGAGTTCCAGAACGCTGACACCGTTGCCGGTTCCCAGATTGATGGCCTCTGCACCGGTGTGGTTCATGGCGTAGTCAATGGCCTTCAAATGGCCCTTGGCCAGATCCACCACATGGAGATAGTCCCGCAGGCAGGTGCCGTCGGGGGTGTCATAGTCCCCGCCGTAGACCGTGAGCTGAGGCAGGATGCCGGCGGCCACACGGGCCACATAGGGCATGAGGTTGTTGGGAATGCCGTTGGGATCGTCGCCCAAAAGGCCGGAGCTGTGGGCACCGATGGGGTTAAAGTACCGCAGCAAAATGGCGGAGAAATCGGGATGGGCGGCGGCGTAATCCCGGAGAATCTGCTCGATCATCAGTTTGGTCCAGCCATAGGGGTTGGTAGCCACCTGAGCGGGCATTTCCTCGTTGTAGGGAACGGGATTCATGGGGCCGTAAACGGTGGCGGAGGAAGAGAATACAAACTTCTTGCAGCCGAATTCCTCCATGACCTCCAGAACGGTCAGGGCAGAGTCAATATTGTTGCGGTAGTACTTGGCAGGGATCCGGCAGCTTTCGCCAACGGCCTTGTAGCCTGCAAAGTGAATGACGGCATCGATGTGATGGGCCTTAAAAATCTCACGAACCTTTTCCTTGTTGCACACATCGACTTGATAGAAGATGGGGGCGGTTCCCGTAATGGTCTTGATTCTCTGAGGGACATCGGCGGAAGAATTGGACAGATCATCGGCAATGATTACCTGATGTCCGGCCTGGATGAGCTCCACACAGGTATGGCTGCCGATATATCCGGCGCCACCGGGTACAAATACATTCATTTATAATACCTCCTGATTGACATATTGGATAAACCGCAGGAAAGCGGCCTGACCTTCTTCAGTACGGGCGTAGACACCTGCATCCTCCAGAACCTGGGCAAAGACAGCGCCCACTTCCTGACGGAGAATTTCTTCGGTGTTTTGGGCAGTAAAGGTATACTTGGTTTTCAGCTGGTCCACCCAGTCTGCGTGCTTGGACAGGATTTCATTGCTGCGAATCTCCTGCCCGGCCACAAGGGCATCTTTCAAAAGGGACAGCTCGGTTTTCAGGCGGGCAGGCAAAACCGCCAGGCCCATGACCTCAATCAGACCGATGTTTTCCTTTTTGATGTGGTGCAGATTGGCATGGGGATGATAGACCCCCAGAGGGTGCTCTTCCGTGGTGATGTTGTTGCGCAGCACCAGATCCAGCTCATATGTGCCCTGATCCTGCCGGGCAATGGGGGTAATGGTGTTGTGGGGGACGCCGTCGGTCTGGGCAAAGACAAAGGCGGCTTCATCGGTGTAGCCTCGCCATGCCCTTAAAATGCGGTCGGCCAGCTCCACCAGACGCTCGGTGTCTTTACTGCGCAGGCGGATGACAGACATGGGCCACTTTACAATACCGGCCTGTACCTCCTCAAATCCCCGGAAGGACACGGAACGCTCCATAGGCGCCCTGGCCATGGCAAAGGTATAATGGCCGCCCTGAAAATGATCGTGGCTGAGGATCGAGCCGCCCACAATGGGAAGGTCAGCGTTGGAGCCTACAAAATAGTGAGGAAACTGCATGACGAAGTCCAGAAGCTTCCGGAAGGTGGCACGCTCGATCTTCATGGGGGTGTGATTTGCGTTGAACACGATGCAGTGCTCATTATAATATACATAGGGGGAATACTGCAAATACCAGTGGGTATTGTGAATGGTCACAGGGATCACCCGGTGATTCTGCCGGGCCGGATGATTCATATGGCCTGCATAGCCTTCATTTTCAGCGCACAGGGCACATTTGGGGTAGCCGGACTGGGGCGCCAGCTTGGCGGCGGCAATGGCCTTGGGGTCCTTTTCCGGCTTGGACAGGTTGATGGTAATATCCAGAGGACCATAGTCACTGGGATAGATCCATTTGACATCCTTTGCAATGCGATCCCGGCGGATGTAGTTGGTGTTTTGGCTCAGCTGGTAATACCAGTCTGTAGCGGCCTGGGGATTCCGGGCGTAGAGGGTCTCGAAGGTGCGGCGTACTTCATGGGGAGCCGGGGTAATGACCCCCATGAGCTTGGTGTCAAACAAATCCCGGGCGACCTGGTTGTCGTCCACCAGTCCACGGGAGACGGCATCCTGGGTCAGCGCTTCCAGAATTTCGTGGAGCGGGCAGGAAAGCGGTTCTTCGGTGGGCAGCTCCACATCGCTGAGGCCCATGACCTCCAAAATCCGATTCAGCGCCCAGATCCGGTCCTCCTGCTCAATGAGGTGATTCTTTACGCCATATTCAACCAAAGCAAATAAATAGCGATTCATTCAGCATTCCTCCAGCACAGTGCCGCCCTGGGGCCGGATGGAAAGCACATGGCAGCTGCCGGGGCCCAAAATGGAGTCGATTCCGGTGCGGAATGTGTCCAGCATATCATTGGGAACAAAGGCCTGAATGGTTCCGGCAAAGCCGCCGCCGTGGACTCTTACGGCGCCGCGGCCGCCCAGCAAATGCTCTGCAATCGTAAGGGCGAAGGCCACTTCCTGTGTGGCAGTCCGGCCCTCGGGAATCACATTTTGCAGCAGCATCCAGGAGGAATGGCCGGAGGCAGACACCAGCTTCAGGAAGGAGTCAAAATCCCCCTGCTTCAGGGCGTTTACCTGGGCATCTACCCGTTTGTTTTCCTCATAGACATGGATGGCACGAAGAACGGCCCGGTCTCCCGCCTGAGAGCGCACTTTGGCGATGTTGGCGTAGAATACATCTTCCGGCACCTCCCGGAGCACCTTGGCACCGAACACGGCGCAGACGGTTTGAAGCTCGGCGGGGATGGCTGCATAGCAGTCTGTAAGGTCTGCATGGCTGGCGCCGGAGTCAATGATGCACAGAGTATGGTTATGGGCGGAAAAATCAAAGGCCAGAGGCTCAATTCGGGGAGCGGAAGGGGTTGCAAAGTCAATGGTGATGATGTTGCCCACAGAGGAGGCCGTCTGGTCCATCAGGCCGCAGGGCTTGCCAAAGTAGACATTTTCTGCATATTGGCCAACCATGGCGATCTCAGCGGCAGTGAGACCGCAGGCCCCCATATGATTGATAATGACGCCGATGAGCACCTCAAAGGCGGCAGAGGAGGAAAGACCGCTGCCGGGAAGCACATCGGAGGTCACATAGGCATCAAACCCGCTGACAGGGTGGCCCAGCGCCGCAAAGCGTGCGGCAACCCCTGCAATGAGGGAAGCGGTGGTGCCGAATTGCGCAGCGGCGGGCTGGCCCACAGGCAGCGCAATTTCACAAAGGGGATAACCTTCCGAGAGCACACGGATGCAGGAAGCGCCATTGGGGGCAACGGCGGCCTTGGTATCCAGATTGACAGCGGCGGCCAGAACACGGCCGTGCTGATGGTCTGTATGATTGCCGCTGAGCTCCGTGCGGCCCGGGGCGGAGAAGATCCACTTTGGTTCGGTTCCAAATTGGGTTAGAAAATTCTGCTTCAGGGTTTCGTACATCGGATATCACACCTTTACTATCTTTACTATAACAAATAAGCGTTTTGGGTACATGCCCCACATTGGCTTCATTATAACATTGCCGTCTGGGGAATACAATGTGATTTCTTTTGATTTTTTGTGTCACTTTTATTCACAAGCTGGTGAGAAGGCACAATTCTTGACATTCGCCGGCCCCGTTGCTATGATGAAAAAAAGAAGGAGGTGCATCTGCTTGGAAGAGAAGCCTGTATTTACCGTGGTAGTTGCCGATGATGAAACAGAACTTCTGGAGGCAGTTTGTCAAATGATCCCCTGGGAGGAAATTGGGTTTAAGCTGGTGGGCAGTGCCGGAAATGGTCTGGATGCTTTACAGCTGGTGGAGCAAAAGCAGCCGGATTTGCTGCTGACAGATATTCATATGCCTTTTATTTCCGGCGTCAGTCTGGCGAAGCAGGTGCGGGAGCTTCACCCGCTGACGCAGATTGCCTTTCTCAGTGGATATGACGATTTTGAGTATGCTCAGAAGGCCATTGAGTATAATGTGATTCGGTATCTGCTAAAGCCCATTGGCATGAAGGAACTGAAAGAGGCATTGATTCAGATGCACGGGCAGATTCGGGAGCACTATGAGTGGATTCTGCCTCAGGAGAAGCACCCTCAGAGCAGAAGAGAGCTGGTGCTGTCGCTGCTTTTGGACGGATTTCCCAGAAATCGGGAGGATGAAACGGCCCTGAAAAACGCGCTCATTGCAGAGGGAATCCTACAGGCGGGACAGAGCACCCTGTGCGCAGAGGTTCTGGCAGTGCAGATGCGTTCCGAGGAGAAAAACAGAACGGATATCGAGTTGGCCCACACGGTGGATATGGTATTTCATAAATACTTCCCCAGCTTCAGCGTTTATTCTTCCGGGCGCATCCTGACGCTGATTTTGGGAGAGGATCGTTTGCAGGGAGTGGACATTGCCCTGGAGGAGCTGATTCAATCTGTCAATAGAGTGCTGGGTCTTCAGTGCTCCATCGGTGTGAGCCGAACGGCCTCCAAGCTCAGCCGGATCAGCAGTGCCTGCCGGGAAGCGGTGGATGCCCTGCGGTTTGTGGGAGAAACGGGAATTCATTATTATTCCACCCTGATGAACAGCGATGAAAGTCAACCGTTGGATTTGGCAGGGCTTCCCGCCCAGCTGGAAAACCTGCTGAGAACGGGAAGCCGCAGCAAACTGGAACAATTCCTGAATGGCGTTGTGAGCCGATGCCGGAAGGAGGGGCAGCACGATCATGTCATTTTGCAGTGCCTGGCCACAGCCATGCGGGTTTTGCAGTGTTCTGTGTCCTCTGCGCAGGTAGAGGCCATTTGCAGCCGCTGCAATCTGGGAAATCTGGACACGATTTACGGCGGCCCGGATTTTGCGGATAATGTTATTTCTCTGTGCCTGGTGACCCGGGAGCATTTGGAGCAGCAGCATCTGGAGGGAGTGAGCCTGCAGTGCAGTCAGGCCATGGAGGCAATCAACAGAAATTATATGGATGAAGACCTCTCTCTGTCTTCAGTCAGTGAACAGCTCCATGTGAGCCCAAACTACCTCAGTGCCAATATGAAAAAGTATGCAGGCGACACCTTCATCAACCTGCTGATTAAGCGGCGCATGGAGGCAGCCTATGAGCTTCTTACCACCCGAAATATTAAAATCTATGAGGTGGCCCGGATGTGCGGGTATTCTGACCAGCACTATTTCAGCTATTGTTTTAAAAAATACTACGGTGTGTCCCCGGCAAAGATCCGCCGCAATGAGGGGGAATGTGATTCATGAAACGCCGCGGCATCAGCATGACCTCCATTTTGATTCTGGTTCTCATTGGTATGGTCCTTGTGATCATGTCTGCATCCATTATGCTCTTTCTCAGCACCTATCGGGAATTTTTGATTGAGAATGCACGGACCGTGGGAAGACAGATCACCTCTCAGGTGTGCGATACAGTATCCAATTACGTGGACGAGATCGAAAGCTCCATGGATATGCTGAAAGAGGAGCTGGATGCAGAAGATTCGGACGCATTTTTTGACAGCTTTTTGAAAATCCGCCCGGATGTGGTGGCGGTCACCACCTACGATGACCAGGGCACCCTTCTGGACTGCCGAACCTTGGATCATAAGGTTCGGCAGGAGGTTTATCAGAATCTGTCGTGGGATCCTTCCAATCTCCTTTCCCAAAAACGGCAGATCTCAACCCCTCATGTGGTCACTCTGTTTGAAGGAGAATATCCATGGGTGGTCACGATGACAGCCCCCCTGGAAGGGAAGAACCGATGGATCGGGCTGGATATCAGCTTCAGCAGTATTTCCGAGTACATCAGCGGGGTGGGAATCGGTCAGCATGGCTACTGCTTTCTGATGGATGAAACAGGGAATATGATCTATCACCCACAGCAGCAGCTGATCTATTCCAGCCTGAAAACGGAAGATACGGAGTTTATTGCCCGGCAAATGGACGGCAGCATTGTAAAGGAAAATGTAATTTACACGGTACAGAGTCTGGATAACTGCCGGTGGCGGGTGGTAGGCGTGAGTTTTGTAGATGAGCTGATCGATGACAGTATTCGGGATATTTCCGAAATTATGGGGGTGACAGCGGTACTCATTGCGCTGTTTGCCATTCTGATCGGCTTTTTCATTTCCCGGGCGCTTTCCAGACCTGTTCGGGAGCTGTCCGGTGCCATGCGCCAGTTTGAGGCGGACGCAGATCATTTTGTGTATCAGCCTGTGGGGGGAGCCAGAGAAATCGTGGCCCTGTCAGATTCCTTCCATCATATGGTGGGAAGGATCCAAAGACTGATGGAACAGGTGAGAAGCGAAGAAATCAACCTGCGAAAAACAGAATTGAAGGCCCTGCAGGCCCAGATCAATCCCCATTTCCTCTATAATACTCTGGATTCCATTTCCTGGATGTGTGAACGGGGGAAAAACGGGGATGCGGTGAAGATGGTGAACGCGTTGGCCCGTCTTTTCCGTATCAGCATCAGCCGGGGGCATGAACTGATCCCCATTCGCAGTGAGCTGATGCATGCAGAGAGTTATCTGGAAATTCAGGCGTACCGATATAAAAACCAGTTTTCCTACCGATTTGATGTGGAGGAAAGCTGTATGGACTACCTGTGCAATAAAATTACGTTGCAGCCCATTATTGAAAATGCAATCTATCATGGCATCAACGGTCTGGTGGATGAGGGAGAAATCGTCATCAGCCTGAAAGAGGAGGGAGAGGACCTGTTGTTTTTAGTGGAAGACAACGGAGCCGGAATGGAGCCGGAGATGGTGCAGGCCATCTTGTCCAAGGAGCGCAGCGACCATACGGGCATTGGCATTAAGAATGTCAACGACCGTCTGAAAATTTACTTTGGAACTCCATATGGCATTACCATTGACAGTGCTCCCGACGAAGGAACCAGAGTTTACATCCGAATGCCAAAGGTCCGGGAGGCAGCGCAGTATGAAAAAATTTAAAAGGGTTCTGGGATTGCTGCTGTGCGGTCTTTTGTGCCTGAATGGCTGTGCCGACGGCGGCAGCAAGGAGCGGCCGTCTGTGTGGCTCATTGCAAAATCCACACAGACGGAGTTCTGGAAGGCCTCTTTTGCAGGGGCAAACGCCGCAAAGGCGGAGTATAACCTGGACCTCACCATTCGCGGGCCTGAGACGGAAGAGGATTTTATGGCACAGAACCACTATATAGAGGAAGCGGTGCAGCAGGGGGCAGATGCCATCGTCTTTTCCGCCATCAGTTACGCAGGAAATGCAAAGGCAGTTGACTATGCAGCCTCCAAAGGGGTCAAGGTTGTGGTCATTGACAGCGACGTGGACGCTCAGGCGGTGTCTGTCCGAGTTGGAACGGACAACATAGAGGCCGGACGCATGGCAGCGCAAGCGGTTCTCGATCTGGAAGCGCCGAAACTTCGGATCGGCATTATCAATTACTCTGTGGTGAGCCGCAACGGAGAGGAGCGGGAAACGGGACTCCGGGAGGTGCTGGAGAAAGATCCAAGAGTGGAGCAGATTGTCACAGTCAATGTGCTGACCTCTCCGGAAGCAGCCCGGGCCCAGACTGAAATTTTGCTGCAAAAGCATCCGGATTTGAATGTCCTGCTGGCACTCAATGAGCCACTGGCAGTGGGAGCGGCTCAGGCTGTGGATGCCCGAAATTTGGAAAATCAGGTGCATCTCATCGGATTCGATGCCCACGTGCAGTGTGTTGATTACCTCCAGACCGGAGAGGTTTCGGCTTTGGTGGTTCAGAATCCCTATGCCATGGGCTATCTGGGAGTAGAGGCTGCCTATAAGGTTTTGCAGGGAAAGACATATTCCCCAGATGCCCTCATCAATACCTCCACGACCATTGTGACAAAGAATAATATGTTTACCACGGAGAGTCAAAAAGTCCTGTTTTCCTTTGGATGATTGTGCAATGTGTATAATTTCTTGCGGGTATTTTTTATATGCATAGTGGAAAAGAGTAAAAAATTTAACCAATTTCAAAAGATAATCAATGGAGATTTTCCTGATTCCTGATAGAATTGTAATCACTGAGGGGTGCCGAGGGTGCACCCCCGCAAGATTATAAAATGGAGGAACTCAAAATGAAGAAAATCATTGCACTGCTTCTTTCCTTTACTTTGATTGCCTGCCTGTTTGTAGGCTGTGGTGAAGGAAAAAAGAACACCGACGAAGGTACCAAGAATACAACACAGGCCAGCGGGGAGACCAAGGGCAGCGAGAACACCGAGGGAAGCGGCAGCACGCAGGCAACAGATCTGAATGTTGGCGTATTCTATTACAGCTACTCTGATGTGTACATCTCCAGCGTTCGTTCCGCTCTGGATGCAGAGCTGGAAAGCGCCGGCGTTACCTACCGTGACTTTGACGGCAACAATGTCCAGGCCACCCAGAACGAGCAGATTCAGACTGCTGTCACAGACGGCTACAATCTGCTGATTGTCAACATGGTTACTTCCAACTCTTCCGATACCGCAAAGGCCATTATGGAGATTGCCGGCGATGTGCCTGTGATCTTCTTCAACCGTGCCATTGAAGATGAAGACGCAGCCGGTACCGTTTTGGGTGCCTATAAGAACATCTGCTTTATCGGCACCGACGCTCCTGAGGCAGGTCACCTCCAGGGCAAGCTGGTCGGCGAGTATGTTCTGGAGAACTATGATGCCATCGACCTCAATGGCGACGGTGTGATCTCCTACGCCATGTTCAAGGGCGATGAGTCCAATCCCGAGGCCATCTACCGTACCCAGTATGGTGTTGAGGATGCAAACGCAATCCTGACTGCTGCCGGTAAGCCCGCTATGCAGTACTTCGATTCCAAGAATACCACCGGCTATCAGGTGGATATGGCCGGTGCATGGTCCGCAAGTGCCGCCATGGAATACATGAACACCAACCTGGCACAGTACAACGAGACCAACAAGAACATGATCGAGCTCATCATCTGCAACAACGACAACATGGCAGAAGGCTGCATCTCCGCTCTGAATGTGGCTGGCTATAACAACGGCGAAGGCACCAAGACCATCCCTGTGTTCGGCGTTGACGCAACCGATTCCGCTCAGGCTCTGATTGCAGAGGGCAAGATGACCGGCACTGTCAAGCAGGATGCAAAGGGCATGGCTTCCGCCATTGCCGCTACCGCCCTGGCGCTTGGGGAAGGCAAGGCAATGCCCGAGGCGATTGCTGCCGCTGCTGAGAAGGGTGACATCTACTCCGTGGCAGAAGAACTGAACAACAAGCTGTATGTTGCTTACGCTCCTTATACCGGGGAAGCTGAATAATTGATACCCCACACCGAGGCCTAAGCACTGGGAAGCTGTCGTTTTGGCGGCAGCTTCCCTTTTTCAGGAAGTTTAAGGAAGGAGGATGGAACGATATGTCACAGGAAGTTCTGCTGCAAATGACAGGCATCACCAAGACATTTCCCGGCGTGAAGGCTCTGGATGATGTTTCCTTTACGCTGAAGCGTGGTACCGTCCATGCACTCATGGGTGAAAACGGAGCAGGTAAGTCTACCTTGATGAAATGTCTGTTCGGTATGTACAATATGGACAGTGGCACCATTGTCCTGGAAGACCAGAAAATTCACTTTAAAAACAGCAAAGAGGCTCTGGACCATGGCGTGGCCATGGTGCATCAGGAGCTGAATCAGGCGCTGAAGCGTTCTGTAATGGATAATATCTGGCTGGGCCGCTATCCCAAGTCCGGCCTGATGATCGATGAAAAAAAGATGTATCGGGATACAAAACAGGTATTTGAAGAACTGGGATTGGACATTGACCCCCATCGTATCATGAGCACCATGCCGGTGTCTCAGAGACAGATGGTGGAAATTGCAAAGGCAGTTTCTTATAATTCGAAAGTGATTGTGTTCGATGAGCCTACTTCGTCATTGACGGAGGAGGAAGTAGAGCACTTGTTTAAAATTATTGATATGCTCCGGGACCGGGGTGTGGGCATCATTTATATCTCCCACAAGATGGCGGAAATCAAGCGGATCTCTGACGAAATCACCATTATGCGTGACGGTCAGTGGATTGCAACAGAGCCTACGGAGAAACTCTCCATGGCAGACATCATTCGCCTGATGGTAGGCCGTGAGCTTACCAACCAGTTTCCTCCCAAGACCAATAAGCCCGGAGATGTCTACCTGGAGGTGGAACATCTGACCGGCCAATATAACAACCTGCGTGATGTTTCCTTCCAGGCCCGCAGAGGAGAGATCCTGGGTCTGGCAGGTCTGGACGGCAGCGGCAGAACAGAGACGCTGGAATCCATTTTCGGAATCATGACCCGGAAGGAAGGAACCGTGAAGCTGGGCGGAAGGGTCTGCAAAAACCGCAACTCCCGGGAATCCATCAAAAACGGTTTTGCCCTTTTAACGGAAGAACGTCGTTCCACGGGCATCTACTCCATTCTGAGTATCCGGGAGAATACGGTAATTTCCAGTCTGAAAAAGCATCTTCGCTGCGGCGTCTGGCTGAGTGAGAGTTCCATGAAGAAGGACACACAGTGGTCCATCGACGCCATGCACACCAAGACCCCCACCCAGGAGACCAAGATCCGCAGTCTCTCAGGCGGCAACCAGCAAAAAGTGATTCTGGGCAGGTGGCTTCTGACGGATCCCGAGGTTCTGCTTCTGGACGAGCCTACCCGCGGCATTGACGTAGGCGCGAAGTATGAGATATACCAGCTCATTCTGGATCTGGCAAACAGTGGAAAGACCGTTAT
Source organism: Oscillospiraceae bacterium (assembly GCA_020025515.1). Taxonomy (GTDB): domain Bacteria; phylum Bacillota; class Clostridia; order Oscillospirales; family Oscillospiraceae; genus Faecousia. The sequence continues at coordinate 116,050 of JAHHRZ010000003.1, forward strand.
AATGGTTTCTTCCGAAATGCCGGAGCTTCTGGGCATCTGCGACCGGATTGTGGTAATGTCCGGCGGCCGTGTGGCCGGTGAAGTGGATGTACAAAATACCAGTCAGGAAGAGATCATGCGCCTGGCTGCAAAATATGTATAAGGAGGGTCTTTCCCATGGTCAGCCCCATTCAAAAATTGAGAACCACCAGTGACAGCTATAAGCAGATGGATCAGAAGGATAAGCGCCGCTTCTGGGTGGATGGTCTTTTGAACAATGCCCTGTATATCCTCATGCTCATCTTTATTGTCTACACGGCCATTGCCAACGAGAATTTTCTGAAAGCCGGCTCCATTGCCAATATCATTTCTCTGGCTGCCGCCTCCTTGCCCTTTGCTTTGGGCGTTGCGGGCTGTATTGTTTTGACAGGTACGGACCTGTCCGGCGGACGAGTGGTGGGCCTCAGCGCCGCTATTTCCGCAGCCTTTTTGCAGAACTTCGCTTATCAAAAACGACTGTTCAACTTCCTGCCGGAGCTGCCGATCTGGGCATACATCATCATTGCCATTGTCTCCGTGATGGCGGTGGGCGCCATCATCGGTGCGGTCAACGGCTTCTTCGTGGCAAAGTACAAGCTCCATCCCTTTATCGTCACTCTGGCCACCCAGCTGATTACTTACGGTCTGATTCTTCTGTTTTTCATGCTGAACAACAACAATGGTCAGCCCCTTTCCCAGCTGGACAAAGGCTATACCCAGTTTGTCAACGGCACCATGTTTAGGATTGGTGACGCGTCCATTCCCTGGTATGTGCTGTACGCCGTGCTGATGGTGATTGGTATGTGGTTCCTGTGGAACAAGACCACCTTTGGCAAAAACATGTTTGCGGTTGGCTCCAACGCAGAAGCCGCCAATGTTTCCGGTGTCAATGTGTTTAAGACCACCGTGCTGGTACATACGCTGGCCGGTGTTATGTACGGTCTCACCGGCTTCATTGAAGGTGCCAGAATCAGCTCCATCACCGCTGCCACCGGCGCCAATGCCGAATGTGATGCCATTGCAGCCTGCGTCATCGGCGGTGTCTCCTTCGTAGGCGGCACCGGTAAGATCAGCGGCATTGTCCTGGGCGTATTTATCCTGCGTATCATCTTCGTTGCCCTCAACATGCTGGGCATTGATGCCAATACGCAGTATATCATCAAGGGCCTTATTATCCTGGTGGCCTGCGCTCTGGATATGAGAAAGTATCTGGTGAAAAAGTAAGACATTCCTTTCGTGTCTGTATGATCCCGGTTCCCGGCTTGTCTGGGAACCGGGATTTTTTACGGCGCAAAAGCAAGTGCCTTATAAAGGTTCTATAATAAATGACATTTTTAAAACCTGTTTGAATGGCACATTGACGATTGGATATACTGGAATGGGAAAATATCTGATTTTTTTCTTGTTTTTTTCTGAAATCCGTTGCAATTCCCGGGAGAATGTGATATATTTCTTAGCTGGGACAACGGTTTTTATTTTAGGAAGGAGCGACCAAAGTATGGCGCAGCAGGAGAATATTCGTAATATTGCAATTATCGCCCACGTTGACCATGGTAAAACCACCATGGTGGACCAGCTTTTGAAGCAGGGTGGCATTTATCGTGAAAATCAGGCCACCGTGGAGCGTGTGATGGACTCCGGAGATCTGGAGCGGGAGCGTGGCATCACCATCCTGGCGAAGAACACCGCAGTCAATTATAAAGGAACAAAAATCAACATCGTAGATACCCCGGGCCACGCCGACTTCGGCGGCGAGGTGGAGCGTATTCTGAAGATGGTCAACGGCGTTCTGCTTCTGGTAGATGCAGCCGAAGGCCCCATGCCCCAGACCCGGTTCGTTTTGCAGAAGGCCCTGGAGCTGGGTCACAAGGTCATTGTGGTGGTCAATAAGGTGGACCGCCCCGATGCCAGAGTCCATGAGGTGATGGACGAGGTCCTGGAGCTCCTTCTGGATCTGGATGCCACCGAAGAGCAGTTTGACTCTCCCACCGTGTTCTGCTCTGCCCGCCAGGGCATTGCTTCCTATGGCCCTGATGAACTGGGTACCGACATGGTGCCTCTGTTCGAGACCATTGTGAACTATATTCCCGCCCCCAGCGGGGACAAGAACGGCCCTGCCCAGATTCTGGTGTCCTCTATCGATTATAACGAGTATGTGGGCAGAATCGGCATCGGCCGTGTAGAACGGGGAACCGTAAGAGTAAACCAGGAAGTGGTGATCTGCGATTACCACGACCCGGATATGAAGCAGAAGGGCAAAATTGTGGCCCTGTATGAGTTTGACGGCCTGGGCAAGGCTCCCATTCAGGAGGCCTCTGCCGGCGAGATCGTGGCATTTTCCGGCATGGCGGATATCACCATCGGCCACACCCTGTGTGCGCCCGACTGCGTAGAGCCGCTGCCCTTTGTAAAGATCTCTGATCCCACCATTGAGATGACCTTTGCGGTCAACGACAGCCCCTTTGCAGGCAGAGAAGGTAAGTTCGTTACCTCCAGAAACCTCCGGGACCGCCTGACCAAGGAGCTTCTCAAGGATGTCTCCCTCCGGGTCAGCGAGGAAGGAACGGATTCGTTCAATGTGGCAGGCCGTGGTGAGATGCACCTGAGCATCCTCATGGAGACCATGCGCCGGGAAGGCTACGAGTTCTCCGTCTCTACCCCCAGAGTCCTCACCAAGGAGATCGACGGCAAGCTCTGCGAGCCTGTTGAGCGGCTGGTTTGTGATGTGCCCGACGGAACCATGGGCGCCGTGATCGAGAAGATCGGCCAGAGAAAGGGCGACCTCATTTCCATGAACCCTGTGGGCAACCGCTATCGTCTGGAATTCCTGGTGCCTGCCCGGGGCCTGTTTGGCTACCGCAATGAGTTCCTGACAGATACCCGTGGTGAAGGCATTATGTCTTCCGTACTGGACAGCTACGCACCGATGAAGGGGGAAATCAGCCGCCGCCTTACCGGCTCTCTCATTGCCTTTGAGACCGGCGAAGCCAGCTCCTATGGATTGTTTAATGCTCAGGAGAGAGGCCAGCTGTTTGTAGGTGCCGGTACCGATGTCTATGCCGGTATGGTAGTGGGTATTTGCAGCCGGAATGAAGACATGACGGTGAATATCTGCAAGAAAAAGCAGCTGACCAATATGCGTGCAGCTGGTTCTGACGAAGCATTGCGCCTCACCACCCCCAGAATCTTCTCTCTGGAGCAGTGCCTGGAGTTCCTGGCCGACGACGAGCTGCTGGAGTGCACCCCCAAGAGCCTGCGTATCCGCAAGCGCACCTTGGATCATGCCACTCGTATGCGTGAAGTGATGAAGAAGAGAGAAAAGTAAATAACATACGCCCTGCCACAATCGGCAGGGCGTATGATTGATCCGGTGGCTTTGTGGGAACACAGAAGCAGAATCTGGAGATTACCATTGGCCCTGAGAGAGGGCCCGTATTTTAAGACATAGATATTCGCAAAAATTGCGAAACGCCGCCAAAATCTGGAGATGTTCCGATTTTGGCGGCGTTTTTATAAGGCTGTCCGCTGGAAAATCCAATCTTGCGACAGGTCCAATCGCTTTTATTCTTTGGACTGCAGGTCGGATTCCGGTTCGACAGTTTCGGCAACGGAAAAAACCTCGTCTGCCGTAACTTCCAGACCACGGCTCTGGAGCCGACTGGACACATTGGTGCGCAGGAGACTGTATATTACGGAGGTCAGGGGAATGAAGAACAGCATTCCCATAATGCCAAAGAGTTTGCCGCCTACAAAAATGGATACCAAAATCCAAATGGGGGAAAGACCCACGGAGCTGCCCACTACTCTGGGATAGACCAACTGTTCCTCGACCTGCTGCAATACCAGGAAAGTAATGAGGAAGACCAGGGCCTGCATGGGACTTGCGGTTACAATCAGAAGCGCACCTACCGCGCCGCCCAGAAATGCGCCCACATAGGGGATCATGGCGGTAAAGGCGATGAATACGCTGATAACAGAAGCAAACGGCAGCTTCATAATACTCATGGTGACGAAGAACATACACCCCAGGATCAGGGATTCCAGGCACTGCCCGGAGAGGAAACTGGAAAAAGTCTTATTGGTGAGACTTGCCACCGCAACGATTCGGTCGGCGTGCCGCTTGTTCACATAGGCATAGAGCACCTTGCGAATCTGACGCTGGAGTTTGGTTTTGTTGGCCAGAATATAAATGGAAATGACGAAGCCGGAGATGGCCAGCATCAGGACCCCCACCACAGAGGAAACCGCAGTCAGGGAGGTGTTGATGATCTGCTCGTAATTGTCCATCAGGGTCTGAATCAGCATACCCAGATCAATGCCCGATAACAAAGATTTGATCTGGGCACTGTCTATGTTGTGATTTTCCAGAAAGGCATAGAACCGGGGAAGGGCATTTTCTACAGAGGTAATGATGGGCGGAATGGTTTCAATCAGCTGAGGGACCAGAATATAGAACACCATGAATATCAGAAAAAAGCTGCCTACATAGGTGATCAGAAGGCTGATTGTACTGTTAAATCGGGGGCGGATCTTTCTGTTGTGTTTCTCTTGGAACCGTGTCAGCCGCCGTTCCAGAGCCCGCATGGGAACGCTGAGAAAAAAGGCCAGAATACCGCCGATGATGAGGGGTTCCAATAGGTCCGTGAGAAACCAGAACACGGTGCTGATGACAGACAGATGGTTAATGAGCGTATAAGTGAGAATGCCAATCACAATCAGGGCCGCAGCCTGTTGAAATCGATTGTTGGGTTTGAAACGTTTCATAGAATTTTCCTCCCTCCCCCACGGGGATTTCTTTCTTCATTGTAACATACAATTCTTATTTCCGGGAGAAAAAAGTGGAAATTTTACAAATTCTTTATATAATACCTGTCCCCAAAAGAGACAGGACAAATGTTTTTCGTTTCTTGCTATGTGCCAAAATGAATTGATGATGGAAAAGCGTTTACATCTAAGATAATTTGCGCTATAATAACCGAAATCCAAATTAAAAAGTAAGGAGGAATGTGCCATGACAGACAGACCGGGAAGAGACGAACTGGAAGACCTGCTTCGGGAGGCGGATGCTTTGCTGGAAGAAAAGGATCAGGAGCCGGAACAGGAGGACTTCCGGATGGAAGAGCCTCCGGCGCAAACCTATTATGCAAATTTTAGCAACAATTATGGCCGGGATTTTCAAAAATCTCCTGCCGCTTCCCAGGCGGGAGGGATTCCGGCGTATAATCCGGACATTCAGGAGATTTCCCCCATGATGCAGTCCGCACAGGAACCCCGGCACGGGGGCAGCAGGGCGGCAGCTGAGGTCCAGGCCAGAACTTCCGGGAAAACCCGAAAAAATCGCCGCAAGAAGAAAAGACGGGGCCTTCGTATTCTGCTGTGGCTGCTGGTACTGCTCCTGGCAGTGATTATTGTACCGATCTTCCTGCTTACAAAGCAGCCTGTGACAGATCGGCCGGTGGGAGCCAGAAAGAACGGTGCATCTACCATTTTGCTCTGCGGTACAGATGAGGGCGGCTATCGCACCGATACCATGATGGTTCTGTATGTAAATGCCAGGGAAAAAGCGGTGAATCTTGTGAGCCTGCCCAGAGATACGCTCACTGAGACCACCTCCGGAAGCTATGCCAAGCTGAATTCTGCCTTCGGCCGCAACGGCGGCGCCGATGACCCGGAAGAGGGAATGTATGAGCTCATGGGCTATGTGGAGGATATCATCGGCTATCGGCCGGACGGATACATGCTGATCGATCTGGATGGATTTGTTGAGATGGTGGACATTATGGGCGGCGTGGAATTTGATGTGCCTCAGGATATGTACTATGAAGATGCCTCTCAGGATCTGTATATCGATTTGAAAGCCGGACCTCAGAAGCTTGACGGCCTGCAGGCCATGTGTGTGGTGCGCTATCGTGAAGGCTACTACAATCAGGATCTTGGCCGGGTAGAGGTGCAAAGAGCGTTCCTTTCTGCCTGCATGGATCAATGGCTTTCGGTGGGGAACATCACCAAGCTGCCAAGCATGATTTCCTGCCTCAACAAGTACATTGTCACGGATCTTTCCAACAGAAATATGCTGTGGCTGGGAGTAAATGCATGGAAAGCCGGTCTTGGGAACATACAGGCCCAGACATTGCCGGGCTATGCGGATTACATAGAGGGCCAGTCCTACTATATCCTGTCCCCCGATGAGGTGGCCGACATGGTCAATGACTACTGTAATCCCTATAAACAAAAGATTCAGAGTGAAGATCTCGATATTGCACAGTAAGAGGGAGAAGATGAACCATGGAAACCGCATTTTGGCTGGACCCTGTTCGCTGTACGGGCCGCCCCCGGGAAGAACGGGAACCGGTGGAGCAGGGGTGTTATGACTTTTTGGACGGTCTGGGGGTGCCCTATGACCGGGTGGATCACGATGCTGCCTTTCACATTGACACCTGCCATGCTGTGGAAAAGGTGCTGGAGGCGCCCATTGCCAAGAATTTATTTCTGTGCAATCGGCAGAGAACCCAGCATTACCTCCTGCTGTTGGAGGGAGACAAGGTGTTTAAGACCAAGTATCTCTCTTCACAGCTGGGCTGCAGCCGGCTGAGCTTTGCTCCGGAGGAGGATCTGCGGGAGCTTTTAGGGGTGCAGCCAGGCTCTGCCAGCCTGCTGGGATTGCTCCGGGATCGGGAAAAACGGGTCAAGCTGGTGATCGACAAGCCTTTGCTTCGCCAGAACTGGCTGGGGCTGCATCCATGCAAAAATACCTCTACATTGCGTATCCCTACCCGAACAGTGCTGGAGCAGGTGATTCCGGCTCTGGGACATGAGCCTGTTTTTGTAGAGCTTCCCGTGGAGGAAGAAGGGTGAAGGTGGTAGGGCGTTTTGCGCCGACCCCCAGCGGCAGGATGCATATGGGAAACCTGTTTGCGGCGCTGTTGGCATGGCTGTCCGTGCGCAGCCAGGGCGGAACCATGATCCTGCGCATGGAGGACCTGGATTCCCAAAGAACCAGCAGTCTCAACGCCGACCGCATCCGTCGGGATCTGGAGTGGCTGGGGCTGGACTGGGATGTGGAGACGACGCCTCAGAGCCTGCGTACAGAGCGGTATTTGGAGCAGCTTTCCGTTTTGGAAGAGAAGGGACTGCTGTACCCCTGCTTTTGTACCAGAAGCAGACTGCACAGCCTGACTGCCCCCCATGCCTCAGAAGGTGTTTTTGTCTATGACGGTCACTGTCTGGCATTGTCGGAAGAGGAAAAGAAGGCCATGGGACGGCCTCCCTCCTGGCGGGTTCAGGTGCCCTGTGAGGAGATTTCCTTTACGGATGGTGTTCAGGGCCTCTATGTGGAACATCTCAAAACCCAGTGCGGCGATTTTGTGGTAAGAAGAGCCGATGGAGCCTTTGTCTATCAGCTTGCGGTGGTAGTGGATGACGGAGACGCCGGTGTGACGGAGGTTGTCAGGGGCCGGGATCTGCTCAACAGCACCCCCAGACAGATGTATTTGCAGCGGCTTTTCGGATATGAGACACCGGCGTATTACCATGTACCTATGCTCATGAGCAGCGATGGTCGGCGGCTTTCCAAAAGGGACCGGGATATGGATTTGGAAGAACTGTCCGAGACGCTGTCTGCACAGGCCATTGTGGGGCGCCTTGCTCAGTGGGCGGGTCTCAATCCTGCCGGAGAGTCGGTGACTCCCCAGGAACTGGTCAAAAGCTTTTCCTGGAAACAGGTAGATAAAGAGGATGTTTACATCCGAGATGGTTGATGCGAAATCTGGGCAGAAACCATAAGAAAGCCTTAAAAACAGCAGCTTTTAGAGGTGAGTTTTTGCAGGGGAGGGAGGGTTCCCTCCCCTGCATGGCGTTTCTTGGAAAAGCGGAGGCGGATTTGAATTTGAACTGAATCCATAAAAAATAGAAAGAAGGACGAGTGTATGTTACAGGATATTGCACCCCATGTGTACCACAACCCCATGGAGTTTCGGCAGCCCAGACAGGAAGATCTGGCATTGGTCTGCACAAAAGAGGGGATTCTTCTTCGCCGGGAGGGGAATGGCTGGATGCTGCCCCAGGTGGGACAGGTACAGGGGGCAGAGGCATTTATATATGGATTTTCCATTGATGAAACAGCCTATTTTCTTACATTTTCCGGGGAAGTTCCCGGGTTCTCCTTTGTAAGAGATTATCGTGGTGGTGCACCGAAAGAGCTGGTCTACGCCTGCGCGGTGGGACAAAGTCTGGCCCGTTGGTATCAGGGAAACCGATTCTGCGGATGCTGCGCAGCGCCTATGGAGCATAGTCAAAAAGAGAGGGCGCTGGTGTGCACAAAATGCCACAATACGGTTTATCCAAGGATCAACCCTGCGGTCATTGTGGCGGTGCGTGATGGAGAGCGCCTGCTTTTGACCAAGTACGCCGGACGTGCTTTCACACGGTATGCCCTGGTGGCAGGCTATTCGGAGATTGGCGAAACGGTGGAAGAAACGGTGCGGCGGGAAGTGATGGAGGAAACAGGACTGCGGCTGGGAACGCTGCATTTCTATAAATCCCAGCCTTGGGTGATAACGGACAGTCTCCTCATGGGTTTTTATGCCGATTTGGATGGCAGCGATCAGGTAAGGCTCCAGGAAGACGAACTGGCAGAGGGAACCTGGTTCCGGCGAGAGGAACTTCCGGATGATTTCTCCGGCGACAGCCTCACGGGAGAGATGATTACAAGATTCAAACAGGGAATGGATCATCTCCCTCTGGGATAATGTAAAATTATTTCATCTTTCCAGAAACACCACTTGCAACTGGGGGAATTTTCGGTTATAATAGCCAAGTCTATACCCCCCAATACCTAAGGATTATGAGAGGACTTGATAAACCATGAGTGCATCCCGTCAGAAAAAGCTCCGTCAGGGGCAGCCCACTGAGGCCGTTGAACAGAAGCGCCTCGAGAAGAAGGAAGAGGCCAAGGCTGCAAGACAGCTTAAAGTCTGGACCATCCTGTTTTATGTGATCGTAGGTCTGGTCATTGTTGGCATTGCAGTGTCTGCCTTGATCAACAGCGGACTGCTGCAGCGTACCGTTACCGCGGTTACTGTAGGCGAACATAAGCTGACCGCTGCGGAAATGAACTATTTCTATGGCAATGCCATGAATAGTGATCCTTACCTGAGCTACATGGTGAAGCCCGGTGTTCCCCTGGACAAGCAGGAGATGGAAGAGGGCAAGACTTTTGCTGATTATCTGCTGGAAAATGCAGTTCTTACCGCTCGTAATATGTATGCCGTCTATGATGAAGCCATTGCCAACGGTTATACCCTGACCGAGGAGGACAAGGCTTCCGTGGAGGCCTCTATCAGTGCTTTGGAGGCAACAGCGCCTGCCTACGGCTTTAACAGTGCTTCCGCAATGCTGCGTGCCAACTATGGTGTGGGCTGCAATGTCAGCACCTATCGGGATTTCCTGGAGGTGCAGATTGTGGCTTCCAACTATGTCAATCAGTACATGGAAGGCCTGGAATACACCGCAGACGAGATCAAGGCTGAGGCGGAAAAGAACCCCACAGACTACTCTTCCTACACCTACCGCGTTTACACCTTTGCTACCAGCAACTATTATGAGACCGATGCGGAAGAGCACACCGAGGAAGAGACCGAGGCAGCAAAAGCTGCTGCAAAGGCTGCTGCGGACAAGATGGCTGCCGACTGCAAGGGGGACGAGAAGGCCTTTGAAGCTGCTGTGCTTGAGATGAACAAGGCTGCCGCCGAGAAGGAGGCGCAGGAGTCCGAGGACAAGGACGCCAAGCAGCCTGAGGTGAAGGATACTTCCCTGTATGAGAACTACCCCAAGGCCAATATAGCCAGCAATATGACGGAGTGGCTGGTTGATACTGCTCGTACAGCCGGTGAGACCACGGTTGTGGAGGCTTCCAACGGCTACAGTGTTGTGATGTATCTGTCCAGCAAGGACAATGCCGATGTTGAGACAGTGGATGTCCGTCATATCCTCATCAATGCTGAAAAGCCCGAGGACAAGGAAGCCGCCAAGGCCAAGGTTGAAGAAATCAAGGCAGAGTATGAAAAGGACCCCACTGAAGATAACTTTGCAGCGCTGGCCAACAAGTACTCTACCGATCCCGGCTCCAACACCAATGGCGGCCTGTATGAGACTGTGGCTCCCGGCATGATGGTGGAAGCTTTCGATAAATGGATCTTCGACAGCAGCCGCAAGGCTGGTGATGTGGATGTGGTGGAGACCGACTATGGCTATCACCTCATGTACTTCGTAGGCAAGGGTGAGTATTCCTATCGGGATGGCATGATTGTCAATGCTCTGAAGAATGCGGAATACGAAGCCTGGTATAAAGAAGTGACAGAAGCTGTTTCTACGGAGAACGGCATGGGCTACAGATTTATTAAGACGGACCACGTTTTGCAGCCTCAGATGCCCAACCGCTAAGATCCCTTTATAAACATCCCGAGGAGGGCTGCTGCAAAGCAGCCCTCTTTTTCAACCGAAAGGAGCATACAATGGAGCATCCATTTTTGAGAGAGGAAATGGCGCTGGGAGCCAAGGCACTGGAAAAACTGAAGCAAAGTCATGTGGCGGTCTTTGGCATCGGCGGTGTGGGAAGCTATGTCGCAGAGGCTCTGGCCCGGGCCGGGGTAGGTGCCCTCACGCTTGTGGACGATGATACGGTAGGTGTTACCAACCTCAATCGGCAGCTTTGTGCGCTGCATTCCACCGTGGGACAGTACAAAGCCCAGGTTATGGCAGAGCGTGTTCTGGATATCAACCCGCAATGCCAGGTGCGAGCCTTGGCGCAACGGTATACGGAAGAGAATAAGAAGCGTTTTTTTGATGTGAGATATGATTATATTGTGGATGCCATTGACCTGGTGTCCTGTAAGCTGAGCCTGATCGAAAATGCCCACCGGCTGGAAATTCCCATTATCAGCGCTCTGGGTACCGGAAATAAGCTGGATCCCACACAGTTTCAGATTACGGATATCTCCAAGACCAGCGTCTGCCCTCTGGCACGGGTGGTGCGCAAGGAATTAAAGGAGCGGGGCATTCAGCATCATAAAGTCCTTTTCAGCACAGAACCACCCCTCACCCCGGAGAATTTGGAGGCACCGCCTCCGGGCCGCAGAAGCATCCCCGCTTCGGTGTCCTGGGTTCCCAGTGTGGCAGGGCTTGAGCTGGCCGGAGCTGTAATCATGGAGCTGATTGACCAAAGTTGCTGATATAAAAACTGTCTTGCCTTTCGGTGAGGCAGTTTTTCTTTTTATGGCCGGGGATTGTGCAAGGAAAAGGACGGTTGTTTTTGGAAAATTCAAAATTTTAGGGGAGACTTTTTCTTCCTTGTGTGGTATACTATGGTTTAATGGGTTTCTCTGTCTGGATGGCAGAAGCCTTTGGAATCTATAGAAAAGCAAGGAGGCTGCTTTTATGAAAAATCTGCGCGGCATTATTGTGGCGGCCGTGTTTTTGGCGCTGACAGTGATCCTGAAAATAGCAGCGGAGCATTTTGGACTTCTGGTGGGTATGGCCTATCCGTTTGCTTCCAAGACCTTTATTGAGCTGATGGCAGCGAAAACAGGGGTGCTTGACTTCTGCCTGTGGCAGGTTATTTTGGCCCTGTATTTGCTGGCCTGCCTGGTGGGACTTGCGCTTGCGGTCCTGTTTCGGAAAAACCTGCTGCGCTGGCTGGGGTGGGTCCTGGCGCCTGCTTCTGTGGCAGTCTTCCTGTTTACGGCCATTTGGGGAATCAACTATTACAACAAGCCTCTGGAAGACAGCATGAAGATGCCGGTGAAAGAGACATATTCTGTGGAAGAACTGAAAGAGGCGGCTATCTTTTACCGCCAGCAGGCAGAGACGATTTCTGCTGAGGTGACACGGGATGAAAATGGAGATCTGCGCCTTCCCACGCTGGAGGAAATGAACGATATCGCCAATCAGGCCTATAACAATCTGGTATGGAAGTATTCTGTTTTTGCAGGCCCCAGAATTACGGTGAAAGAACTGGGTTGGAAGGATCGGCTCCACAACATGGGCGTTGACGGTGTGGCGATGGCCCTCACTGGTGAGGCGGCTGTGAATCTAAATCAACATCCTCTTCGGATCCCGTTTAATATCTGCCATGAAATGGCGCACCTTTTGGCCATTGCCCGGGAGGACGAGGCAAACTTCGCCGCCTACCTGGCCTGTGACTTCAGCAAGGATCCGACCTTCCGGTACTCCGGCAATTTGGAAGCGTTCCTCTTCTGTGCGGACAGATTGTATGAGATCGACCGAGCTGCCTGGTCCGAAGTGTGGCGGGATGCGTCCGACACGACTCGCCGTGATGTGGAGCGGCTCAATCAGGTACGGGAGGGGCAAAACGGGACTGCGCAGCAGGCTGTGGATGCGGTCAACGACGCCTATCTTCAATCCAACGGACAGGAAGAGGGCGTGAAGACCTACAGCCATGTGACGGATCTTCTGGTGGCATGGTATCAGGATCAGTATGTGGTGGACACCACACCCCCTCCCACAGAATTTAACCCTCTGAACTATGACGATGTCTTTGAGACCAAGACAACGGAAGCCACGGAGCCCACCGAGACAACACAGGAGGGGTAAGATGAAGGAAATGATGGAAGCAATGCAGGCAGGGCTGCCGGAGCTGGGCCTGCATCTGGAGGAACAGCAGGTGCAGACCATGTGCCGATTCGGACAGGCGCTGCTGGAAAAAAATCAGGTCATGAATCTGACGGCCATTACGGATCCGGAACAGGTGGCAAAGCTCCATTTTTTGGACAGCCTCACCCTGCTGACCCTGGGAGATCTCTCCGGAAAGAAGGTCATTGATGTGGGCTGCGGAGGGGGATTTCCCGGTGTCCCCTTAAAAATTGCATGTCCAAAAATGAAGCTGACCCTTCTGGACTCTCTGGGCAAGCGGATGGATTGGCTGGCCCAGACCCTGCCGACTTTGGGCCTGGAGGTGGAGTGCCTCACGGCCAGAGCGGAGGAGGCGGTGGCCACCCGCCGGGAGCAATACGATTTTGCAGTGTCCCGGGCTGTGGCCCGTCTCAATATCCTGTGTGAATTGTGCCTTCCCTATGTGAAGGTGGGAGGCGCCTTTCTGGCTATGAAGGGTGCTGCCGCCAAAGAAGAGCTGGAAGAAGCCGGAAAGGCCATTGCGGTCCTGGGCGGCAGGCTGGAAAAACGGACAGAGTTCGGCGTGGACGGCACAGAGCACAGCATTTTGGTGATCCGAAAGGTAAAGCCCACCCCGGCGCAGTATCCCAGACGGTTTACGAAAATTAAACAGAAACCCCTGTAACGCAGAAGGAAGAAAACTGGGCGTTGACAAACTGGGAAAGATGTAATAAAATATATCCCGTAAATTCTAGAACGCAGGCAATGCTTCTTTCTGGAAGATCGTTCTTTCTGGAGGATAAGTAATATGTTTGAGAAAATCGTTTCCTACGCCTCCCGGCAGCTGGAGATTTCTGCTGAGGAGATCACTCGGGACACCACCTTTGAAAGTCTGGGCGTTGACTCTCTGGATATTGTGGAGATGACCATTGATTTTGAGGCGGAGCTGGGTGTGGAGCTGGACCTGGAAGGCCAGCAGATCACCACCTTCGGCGAGTTGGCTGACTACATTGAGGAGAAGCTGAACTGATCCTCGAGCTTTAATCGAATACCCCTTGTTACAAGCGGCCGGCTTATAACAAGGTCGCACTAGTCGGGGAGATAGCGGTGCCCTGTAACCTGCAATCCGCTACAGCAGGGATGAATTCCCATACCCGGATCAGCAGCAATACCGTCTGGCCGGCGTAAGCGGCGTTGAAGAACCGGTCTTACGCAACGGACTCCCGTGAACCATGTCAGGTGGGGAACCAAGCAGCATTAAGCGGATCTGTTCGTGTGCCGTGAGGTTGCCGTTTCCGAGCTGGCTGCGCCGGTATCGGGTGTTGCGCTGTTTCAAATGTGGGTGTGCGATCTTGTTATGAGTCGGCCTTATTGTACCTTTTCGAGAATGGAGGTTATGCGGATGTATCAGGCCTTATATCGAAAATATCGTCCCCAGACCTTCGATGAGGTCGTGGGGCAGGAGGGTGTCACCCGAACCCTCAAAACCCAGCTGGTTACCAGCCACCTGAGCCACGCCTATCTGTTTACCGGCTCTCGGGGCACCGGCAAGACCAGCTGCGCAAAAATTTTATCCAAGGCGGTGAACTGCCTCAATCCCCAGGACGGCAACCCCTGCAACCAGTGTGCAGCCTGCCGGGCCATTGATGAAGGCTCCTGCATGGATGTGCTGGAAATCGATGCCGCTTCCAATAACGGCGTAGATAACATCAGAGATCTGCGGGACGATGCGGTGTATTCCCCTTCAGAGGTGCGCTATCGGGTGTATATTGTGGACGAGGTCCATATGCTGTCCCTGTCGGCGTTCAATGCGCTGCTGAAAATTATTGAAGAGCCGCCGGAGCATCTGATTTTTATTCTGGCAACAACAGAATTGCACAAGGTTCCTGCCACGATTTTATCCCGGTGCCAGAGGTTTTCTTTCCGGAGAATCTCCCCGGAGGATGTGGCTGATCGGCTTCAGTATATTTCTTCTCAGGAACAGATCACCCTGGAGCCGCAGGCGGCCATGGTTCTGGCCCGTATGGCAGACGGCGCCTTGAGAGACGGTGTCAGCCTGTTGGACCAGTGCGCCTCTGCAACCCAGGGCCCGGTGACCGCAGAGGCGGTGTATCGATGCCTGGGGCTGGCAGGAGAGCAGAAAGCCGCTCTGATGATGAGCTATTTGGCGGATCGCAATACCAAAGGAGCCCTGGAGCTCTATGACAGGCTCTATGCAGATGGCAAGGATGTGGGGGCACTGCTGGACGAGCTGTGCGCCTTAGCCAGAGACCTCTTGGTGCTGAAGACGGCCCCGCAATCCGGCCTGTCCATGCTCTCCGGCGTGGCAACAGATGAGGAGGCCATGGCTCTTCGGGATCGGTTTTCCCCGGGGGAGCTGGTGCGGATCATGAAGGAGCTGCAAGCCACCGCCGCAGGCTTTACAAGAGGCGGCAAAACACGGATGGATGGAGAGCTGTGCCTTTTGCGGCTGTGCCAGCCGGAGCTGAATCTGGATGCGGAGGCATTGAATGCCCGGCTTTCCAAACTGGAGAGTGCGGTGGCAAAGGGCATCCGTGTGGTTCAGGAGGCTCCCAAAGAAGCCCGGAGTGAGGAAGAATATCCGCCCATGCCCGGAGATGAGGATGCGCCGCCCCTGACACAGGGGGATGAGCCACAAGAACCTTCGGCA
This sequence comes from Oscillospiraceae bacterium, assembly GCA_020025515.1. GTDB lineage: Bacteria > Bacillota > Clostridia > Oscillospirales > Oscillospiraceae > Faecousia. The sequence goes on from JAHHRZ010000003.1 coordinate 131,366, forward strand.
AATCAGGAGGAATCTCCTGTGGGATTTTGGCCGGATCTGGTCAGTAAGATCCATGAGGAAATCAAGAATCCTGTTTTGCGGGGCTATTTTGGAGCCACGCCCCATGCGCTTGTGCAGGGGTGCTTGCAGGGGGACCGGCTGGAATTGCGGTGTAACAGCACCTATGTCTATGAGCTGATCAGCAAGCGGGAAAATCTGGAACTGGTAGGCAAGGTTGCCTCGGAGTTTCTGGGCCGTCCCGTCAGAACCTGGGCCAGCGACCAGCAGGCAAAGCCCAGAAACAGTGAACATTTTCAGGAACTTTTGAATTTTGGAAAACAACACAGCGATGTCATTAAAATCAAGTAATTGGAGGAACATACAATGGCAAAAGGCGGTTTTCGTGGCGGCCCCATGGGAGGCTTAAATCAGGCGGCTATGCTGAAGCAGGCCCAGAAGATGCAGCAGGAAATGATGCGGATGCAGCAGGAACTTCAGACCAAGACATATGCGGCCAGTTCCGGCGGCGGCATGGTCCGTGCTGAGGTCAACGGCTCTCACGAGGTGGTGTCTCTGACCATTAAACCCGAGGCAGTGGACCCTGATGATGTGGAGATGCTCCAGGATATGGTGATGGCCGCCATCAACGAGGCCATGCGCAGCGCAGAAAATGAGGCTTCCAATTCGATGTCCAAGCTCACCGGCGGAATCAATCTGGGAGGTCTGTTCTAAATCATGCAGAGTTTTCCCACGGCGTTGGAGCGCCTCAGCGAGCAGTTCGGCAAGCTTCCCGGCATCGGCACCAAGACAGCCCAGAGACTGGCGTTTCATGTGCTCCGGCTTCCGGAGCAGGAGGCGCAGGACTTTGCGCAGGCCATTGTGGATGCAAGGCAGAAGGTGAGAACCTGCCCCGTGTGCCAGAACCTGACAGATCAGGAGCTTTGCCCCATCTGTGCGGATCCCCAGCGGGACAGAAGCACCATCTGCGTGGTGGCGGAGCCCCGGGATCTTATGGCACTGGAACGGGCCAGAGAGTATCGTGGGGTGTACCATGTGCTTCACGGTGTCATTTCGCCGCTGAATCATGTGGGGCCTGACGATATCCGGATTCGGGAGCTTCTCAACCGGGTGGCGCAGGGGGACGTGAAGGAGGTCATTATGGCTACCAATCCCGACACGGAAGGGGAGGCTACGGCCATGTATCTGTCCCGGCTCCTGCGGCCTATGGAAATCAAGGTCACTCGTTTGGCCTATGGTGTCCCGGTGGGCAGTCAGCTGGAGTATGCCGACGAAGTCACGCTTCTGCGTGCGCTGGAGGGCAGACAGCTCATTTAATAGAGAACGGAATTTGTCCCTGTGGGCAAATTGCAAAAGGCGAGTGGATAGTAAAGTCCGCTCGCCTTTTTTGCACAAAACAGCGCAGGGGCTGTGGAAAAATAAAAAAATCATCCACGGAAGCCAAACTCCTGTGGATGATTTTTTATGGGCATCATAGGACCTTGGAAAGAAAATCCTGAAGTCTGGGATGCTTTGGATGATTGAAAATCTCATCCGGGGTTCCTTGTTCCAGAAGCTTTCCGTCTGCCATGAACAGAACCCGGTTTCCGACTTCCTTTGCAAAGCCCATCTCGTGGGTGACCACCACCATGGTCATGCCCTGCTGTGCCAGCTCTTTCATGACCTGCAGGACTTCTCCCACCATTTCAGGGTCCAGTGCGGAGGTGGGCTCATCAAAAAGCAGAACCTCCGGCTCCATCATCAGGGCTCTTACAATGGCAATTCTCTGCTTCTGTCCGCCGGAGAGCTGGATGGGATAGGCGTTGGCCCGATCCTGAAGGCCCACACGATCCAAAAGGGACAGTGCCTTTTTCCGGGCCTCTTCTTTGGGCATCCCTTTCACCTTGATGGGGGCCAGGGTCATATTTTCCAAAATGGTCTTATGGGGAAAGAGATTAAAATGCTGAAAGACCATTCCCATTTTCTGCCGATGGTGGTCAATATTCACTTTGACCAGCTTTCCAACGGCATTTTTTACTTTTTTCTTCGTAATGTCCACATCATCAAAAATGATCTCGCCCTGGGTGGGAACCTCCAGAAGATTCAGACTTCTGAGCAGAGTGGATTTTCCGGAGCCGGAGGGGCCGATGACCACCATCACATCGCCTGTGTGAATGTCTACGGACACATCGTCCAGGGCACGAAGCGCCCCTTTGTTGTAGTATTTTTTCAGGTGCTTTACCTGAATACAATTATCTCTTGTCACCACGGCGCATCTTCCTTTCAAAATGTTCGATCAGTTTGCTGGTGGGGAAGGTCAGACAGAAGTACACACAGGCGGCCACGATCAAGGGCTCACCGATGGAATAGGTGGCGGTTTTTACGGTGTTTACAGCAAACATGATTTCCTGCACGCCAATGGTCCAGCAGATGGAGGATTCCTTGATGATGGTAACAAACTCGTTTGCAATGGCAGGCAGAATGTTTTTGATGGCCTGGGGGATGACCACCTCAACCAGATTCTGTCGTTGGCTCATCCCCAGACTGCGGGCGGCCTCGGTCTGGCCCTGGTCAACGCTCTGAATACCGGAACGGATGATTTCGGACAGATAGGCGCCGGAATTGAGAGACAGAGCTATGACACCGGGGACAAAGCGCTCGAAGCGAATGAATCCAAAAAGTTTGAAGGAAGGGAGGCTGACACCGGCCAGCAAAACATAATAGACCAGGAACAGCTGCACCATAATGGGGGTGGCACGGAACACCTCTACATAGGCGGCGGCAAAAAACCGAATGGGTTTGATCCTGCTCATCCGCATCAAGGCCAGTGCCAGCGCCAGAATAAAACCAAACAGCACCGTAAATACGGACAGGGACAAGGTGCAAACCAGTCCCTGGAGGAACAGCTCAAGGTACTGAAAGGTTGCCTGAAAACCGTGTAGACTTATCACAAAATAACTCCTCTCATGGGATTCCCCCCGAAGGCCAGCCTCCGGGGGAATCCAGATTGTTTCTGATTTAGTTACTGGTCTCGGTAGGAACGCCACCCTGTGCATCCAGGAGCCCCTCAAAGGTGTTGGAGGATGCCTGTACATTGGCCTCTTCAATGAATTTTGCAAGAGAGCCGTCTTCCTTCGCCTTTGCAATGGCCTCATTCACAGAGGTGAGGAGGGCATCGTTTCCCTTGGAAACGCCGATTACATATCCGTCCTTCTCATAGGAAACATCCAGCGCAATGGTAAGTTCCGGATAGCTTTTCATGTAGGTCTCTGCGACAGCGGTTTCCACAAAAGCGCCGTCCAGCTTGCCGGAGAGAACCTCGGCGATGATGTCGGTCACCTTGCTCAGCTGCACAATGTCAGCTTCCGGGGTGTTTTCCTGGGCCAGACCATATTGAATGGAACCAATTTGGACGCCCAGCTGATACTCGGGCTTGTTGGCATCTGCAATGGTGGGGAACTTGGAGGCATTTTCTTTGGTGCAGAGAAAGGACTGACCGGAGGTGTAGTATACATCGGAGAAGTCCATGCTGTTTTCCCGGGCGGGATCGGGGGAATAGCCCGCCATGCTCAGGTCTACTTTTTTGCTGGTGAGCTCGCTGAGGGTGCCGTCAAAGTCCATGGGGATGATCTCCAGCTCCAGACCCATATAGTCTGCAATGTACTGCGCCAGCGCAATGTCAAAGCCTGCCAGGGTGGGCTTTCCGGCATCATCCAGAGAATAGAATTCAAAGGGAGCAAAGTCGGGGCTGGTGGCTACGGTGAGTTTCCCTTTTTTTACGGTAAGACCATCGCCGGATGCGCCGCATCCGGCAAACAGACCGCAGACCATAAGGACTGCAAGAATCATTGCAATATATTTTTTCATTTTCATTCTCCTTCAAAGCATCCGTAGATGGGGTTAAATCATGTACTGCATTATATACCGTATATTATTCATTGTCAACTGTATAATAACACATTATTGCTCGTGATAATTGGGTAATTATATGCATATATGCTAGTTTATGCATGGTTTCAGCGGAAATATCCAAAATAGCACGTATATTTTGCTGCATATTCATAGAAGGCCTTTGAATAAAAATAAAATCTGCCGAGAACCGGATGGTTCTTCGGCAGACTGAAAATCAATATGGAAGGGAGGACACTGTTATGTTAAAACACAGCCTCCAAAATGGGCACCAGGGCTTCCAGACCCTCCCGGTCCTCCTGCGTAAACCGGCCCGCAGTGGGACTGTCGATGTCTAACACCGCCACCACGGTTCCATCCTTGCGCAGGGGGATTACGATTTCGGAGCGGGAAGCGCAGTCGCAGGCAATGTGACCGGGGAAGGCATGCACATCCGGCACAAGCTGCGTCACGCCCTCTTTCACGGCAGTTCCGCAGACGCCGCGGCCTACAGGGATGGTAATACACGCCGGTTTGCCCTGAAAGGGACCCAGCACTAAGGTGTTCTCCTCAAGGAGGTAAAATCCGGCCCAGTTGAGGTCCTGGAGACTGTCCATAATCAAAGCGGAGGCGTTGGAAAGATTGGCGATGGGATGGGGTACCCCTTCCACAAGGGCTTTGAGCTGCTCCCGAAGCAGCGTGTACTGTTGTGTCATAGATCGATTCCTTTCTGCAAATAGAGAAAGGACCTGGAGCAATTTCTTGCACCAGGTCCTGAAAATCCCCGCTTTAGCCGTGCGCACCCGATTATAACCTGCACAAAACGGCAGGTGGGTCGCCGCTCTAACATCTTAACTGCTTCCAACGTCCACCGATCGTCAAAGCGCCGGCGGGAGGCCTGCAATCCGAAGCAGAAGTCCTGCGTCCCTAGTGAAAAATGTGGGTCTAAACGGGCACGTCACGAACCAAGCAGGGAGATTCATGATAAATGATGATTACTCGGCGTCTTCGTCCTCTTCATCGTCGGCGTAGAGCGCCTCCATCATGAGGGCGTAGACGGCCTCCAGTTCCTCGTTGTCGGTAATGGCGCTGAGGATGGGCTCGCCGTCCTCTTCGTCAGAGCGCAGGAGGCTGACCTCCAGCTCTTCCTCTGCTTCCTCATAGGACACGGCGGGAACAACAGCCATATAGGTTTTTCCCTGATACTCCAGCTGCTGCAAGATCTCCAGCTCGTATTCCTTACCGTCCTCATCGGTGATGGTGATGAAATCGGAACCGTATTCTTCCATAGTATGCTACCTCCAGGCCCCTGGTGGCCAGGGGGTTTTCATGCCATAATATTAACCTGTTTTGCAAAGAAAATCAAGAGGAAATTTAGTTGTCATGAACAGTAATCTTCCAGCGCCCTGGTAAGGGCCTCGTCATCCGGCAGCGGGATGCCTTTTTTCAGGGCAATTTGGTCCTGCTCCGGCAGTAAATTCACAGGCATTTTGGTTACCAGCCAGGGCTGGGGATCTTCCTCTTTCCAAATGGCCACATATCCACGAGAGACCCCCAGAATCATTCCCAAAAGACAAAGACTCACCAAACAGCGTTTCATATCCTTCACCTCAGCTCCAGTTTTCCCGAAAATTCCACGGCTATACACTGGATTCTATGAAATTCGAGAAAAAAGGAAGAGGCGCGGCAAATCCTTTTCATCAGGTCTTGCTCTATCTTATGCGTTGTGATGGCTTAGGATGCATGGACAAAAGAATTTTGATTGCGATGGAACCGATTGTACGGTATAATCAGATGGAACACAGATAAAGTAAGGAGGGCGGCCATGGCGCATCGTACAGATTCCATTCAGACCATGAAGGGCATTGGCCCTGCCAAGGAAAAACTGTTTGCTTCGCTGGGAATCCACACCCTGGAAGATCTGATCTGTCACTATCCCCGCACCTATGAAGATCGCACCAGACTGTGCACCATTGCACAGCTGGAGGTGGATATGCCGTCCTGCTTTCGTGCCATGGTGATGACAAACCCCAGAAGTCATAAAATCCGAAAGGGACTGGAGCTTACCAAGGTGACGGTGGCAGATCACTCCGGCAGACTGAATATCACATTTTTTAACCGTCGTTTTGGGACGGAACAGCTGGTGGCGGGCAATGAATATATCTTTTATGGGACGGTGACCGGGGACTTTGGAGGCTATGGAATGACCAATCCGGTCTTTGAGTCTATGGACTCCAGCCCGGGCGTGACCAGAAGAATCCTTCCCATCTATCCGCTTACTGCGGGGCTTACCAATCAGGCCGTTTCCAAGGCCATTTCTCAGGCCCTGGCACTTTGCGGCCCTCCTGAAGAAATTTTGCCTAAGGAAATTTTAGAGCAATACCATATTATGGGGGCGGATCGGGCCTATTATGCCATCCACCAGCCCCAAAGCCCGGAAGATCTGGATCATGCCAGGCGGCGATTGATTTTTGAAGAGTTTTTCGTGTTCTCCGCAGCTCTTAGCCTGATGAGAGCCCAGCGCACTTTGGTAACGGTGCAGCCGTATCTCCGACGGGATTTAACGCCGTTTTTTGAGGCCCTGCCCTTTTCCCTGACAAAGGCACAGAGACGGGCCATTGAGGAAATCAGCAATGATTTTTCCAAGGGATTTCCCATGAACCGGCTTTTGCAGGGGGATGTGGGAAGCGGTAAAACCATGGTGGCAGCGGCTGCGGCCTATTTGGCCTGCAAGAACGGCCAGCAAACCGCCCTGATGGCACCGACGGAAATTTTAGCCGAGCAGCATTATAAGACGTTGACCGGGCTCCTGACCCCTTTGGGGGTGCAGTGCATACTTTTGACAGGGTCTATGACTCCAAAGGAAAAGCGACTGGCGAGAGAAGCGCTTTCCTCCGGGGAAGCGTATCTGGCAGTGGGAACCCATGCGCTATTTTCCAAGAGCACGGAGTTTTCCCATCTGGGATTGGTGATTACGGACGAACAGCACCGGTTCGGTGTGGCCCAGCGTGCGGCTCTGTCTGAAAAAGGAAGCGGCAGTCATCTGCTGGTGATGTCTGCCACCCCCATTCCCAGGACGCTGGCACTGATTCTCTATGGGGATTTAGAGGTTTCCGTTTTGGACGAGCTGCCCCCCGGCAGACAGGTGATCGATACCTTTTTGGTCAATGAGTCCTATCGGGCCAGGTTGAACGGCTTTATCCGCAAAGAGGTGCAGGCAGGGCATCAGTGCTACATTGTCTGCCCTGCGGTGGAGGAAGGGGAAACGGAGTCCGGCAAGGCAGCCCAGACCTGGGCAGAGACGCTGCAAAGGACGGTTTTTCCTGATTTGCCTGTGGCGCTGATTCATGGCCGAATGAAAGGCAGCGAAAAAGAAGAGGTCATGGGAGCCTTTTCCAGAGGAGAGGCTAAGATTTTGGTGGCAACCACGGTGATTGAGGTGGGGGTGGATGTTCCCAACGCCACCTTGATGGTGGTGGAAGATGCGGACCGCTTCGGCCTGAGCCAGCTTCATCAGCTTCGGGGCCGGGTTGGCCGGGGCAGGGACAAAAGCTGGTGCATCCTGGTATCAAACAGCCGAAATCCCGACACCCTGCTTCGACTCAAGAGCCTGTGTAAAACCACAGACGGCTTCCGCATTGCAGAGGAGGATCTGAAGCTTCGGGGCCCCGGGGACTTCTTTGGACACCGTCAGCATGGCCTGCCCACTTTCCGGGCCGCCAGCTTGTCCATGGATCTGGAGCTTCTGAAGCAGGCGCAGGCTGCGGCTGCGGATTGGGTGAACCTCCATGGAGCAGAGCACACCCCGGAGGCCCAGGCACTGCGCAGCCGCATCGCCCATCTGTTTCGGGATGGCATGGGAACCTTCAACTAGACAACGAAACGGAAAAAGGCTCAGACAATGTCGCTTGTCTGAGCCTTTGTGTCCTAGCATGACCTTACAGAGAGTTGAGATACTTCACAGCTGCCATACCTGCCTGGGAGCCTTGGGAAACAGCTTTAAAGACCTGGAGCAGACCTCCGGTGCAGTCACCTGCGGCGAAGAGGCCGGGGATGTTGGTGGCCATGCTGTCATCCACCAGGATTTTGTCAGCATTTGTGAGGATTCCTGCTTTTTTGGCAAGGTCTCCGCTTCCTGCGGTTCCCAGGGCCACGAAGAGCCGGGATACAGGAAGTACCTCTCCGTCCTGAAAACGAACCTGCTGCAAAATGCCGTCGGCCCCCTCTAAAGCGGCAATGGGACGCCGGTCCACAGAAAATTCACACATGGGGGCGTCCTCTCCGTTGGTGAGCAGGGTGACCTTGGAGGCAAGGGGAGCCAAAACCTGCGCCTCATGGAGGGCATACTCTCCGGCACCCAGTACCGCAACCTCCTTGCCACGGCAGAAAAAGCCGTCACAGATGGCACAATAGCTGACACCTGCGCCATCAAAGTCCCGCAACCCCGGAATTTTCGGCGCCTTTCTTTGGGTGCCTGTGGACAGAACGACAGCCTTTGCTTCCAGATCCCCCTCTGAGGTTTCCACCAGCAGGCCCTCCATGCCGAAGCCCAGGGAAAGCACTTGGGCCTTTTTTACAGTGACACCCAGATCCCGTGCCTGCTGCAGCCCGGCTTCAAAGAGAGCGGGGCCGGTTGTGGCGGGACAGCCGTAAAAATTGTCGATCCGTTCTGCCCGACCCAGTGCGCCCATATCCATGTACAGAAGGGTGACGCTTTTTCCTGCACGCGCTGCGTAAATTGCGGCACTGACACCGGCAGGGCCGCCGCCCAATACCAAAACATCCATTACATTTCCTCCATATTATCCAAGGCCAGCTTAAAGCTGCCGTAAATACCTGCGTCATTTCCAAGTTCGGCCAGAACGAAGCGAATGTTCCGCCCGGTATGAAACATATAAGGAACAAATTTCTCTTGAATTCCCTGAGACAGTACCGGACCGGCTTTGGACACGCCGCCGCCTATGACCACCACTTCGGGATCTACCACGCAGCATACACAGGCCAGAAACTGCCCCAGAAAATCAAAGTAGCGATCCCGGATCTCCAGGGCCAGAGGATCCTCTTCCTTTGCCAGATCAAAAATGTCCTTGGCTGTTACAGGCTCTACAGAGTGCAGGCGGGAAGACAGCGGACTTCCCTCCATGGCCCGCCGTGCCAGACGGACAATGCCGGTGGCGGAGCCATATTGTTCGGCGCAGCCGTATTTTCCACAGCCGCAGGGCTCTGTCTCGGCTTTGTCCATGGGCAGATGGCCGATTTCTCCGGCTGCGCCATGGGCACCAAACAGGATTTTTCCATCCGCTACAATGCCGCCGCCGATTCCGGTTCCCAAGGTGACCAGAACCATATTTTTGCATCCCCGTCCGCCGCCTTGCCAGCATTCTCCCAAGGCGGCTACATTGGCATCGTTTCCGGCTTTCACGGGAAGTCCCGTCAGCTCCTGTAATCGTTGCTGCAGGTTAAAAACGCCCCAGCCCAGATTGGCACAGCGGTTTACGATACCGTCGCTGCTTACGGGGCCCGGAACACCGATGCCAATGCCAAGACATCGGTCTGCGGGTATTTGGTGCCGGGACATACAATCCTGAACGGCTTGTGCAATGTCTGGCAGGATGGAGGAACCATTCTGGCTAGTATTTGTGGGGATTTCCCATTTTTCAACCAGCGTACCCTCCTGGGTGAACAGACCCAGCTTTACGGTGGTGCCGCCCAGGTCGATTCCAAATCCATATATCATGTCGCTTACCTCCAAACAAGGGAATGGTTTCTCCTATTATATCGCCCCGGCATAAAAAAGTCCAGAACCAGCAGAATTTTGACAAAACACAAGAAGTGGAAAAGTTTTTTCGCTTCCGGGAAAAAAGCCCTTGCGTTTCCGTTGATTTTGCGGTAGCATACTAGAAAAGAGTATGTGTGCTCTGGAATCGTATACGGATGAAAGGACGTGGACTTGTTATGATAAAAGTCGATATTTCCAACGTGTGGGGTCTGTTGGCTCTGCCTGATCTGCTGGCTGCGGAGAAAGAGGTATCTGCCGCCCATAACACGGTAATGGATGGCAGCGGTGAGGGTAACGACTTTTTGGGCTGGCTGAATCTGCCCACCCGTGAAACGACCCAGGAAATGCGCCGCATTATGGATGCGGCCAAAGCAATTCGTGAAAGTTCCGAGGCTTTTGTTGTGGTAGGCATCGGCGGCTCCTATCTGGGCCCCCGGGCGGCAATCGAGCTGATGGAAGGACCGAACTACAATCTGAAGCGCGGAACCAAGGGCAATCCCAGAATCTTCTTTGCGGGGAACAATCTGTCTACCCGTGCATGGAATGATCTGGTAGAGCAGCTGGAAGGAAAAGATTTTTCTGTTGCCTTTATCTCGAAGTCCGGCACTACCACGGAGCCTGCCATTGCAACTCGGGCCCTGCGCTGGATGCTGGAGCGAAAGTATGGCTCTGAAGTATCCAAGTCCCGTATTTTCGCCATTACCGACCCGGAAAAAGGAGCCCTGCGGCAGATGGCGCAGGAAGAGGGCTGGGAGACCTTTACCATTCCTCAGAATGTAGGCGGACGCTTCAGTGTGCTGACGGCGGTGGGCCTGCTGCCTATGGCCGTGGCCGGCATCGATATTGAGGCAGTAATGGCCGGTGCTGCCGAGGCCAAGCAGTGCTATGATCTGCGTTCCTTTGAGAACCCCGTCTGGCTGTATGCTGCCATTCGGAATCTTCTGAACCGGAAGGGAAAGGAGATTGAGCTGCTTACCTCCTTCGAGCCTGCTTTTAAGATGATGGGAGGCTGGTGGCAGCAGCTCTTTGGGGAATCTGAGGGCAAGGACGGAATGGGCATTTTCCCGGTCACCGCCGAGTTTACCGCCGATTTGCACTCCCTGGGGCAGATGATTCAGCAGGGAAAGCGGAATCTGTTTGAAACCATGGTGCGCTTTGCTCCCGATGCCAATGCTGTGACAGTGGGATCTGACTACAAGAATCTGGACGGACTGAATTACCTGGAGGGCAAGACCCTGGATTTTGTAGACGAGCAGGCTTTCCGGGGGACTGTGGCAGCCCATGTGGATGGCGGTGTGCCTGTGATCACCATGGATGTGGGGCAGCTGAACGATGCCAAGCTGGGCGAAATTTTCTACTTCTTTGAATTGGCTTGTGGAATTTCTGCCTATATGCTTGGGGTCAATCCCTTCAACCAGCCCGGCGTGGAGTTTTATAAGCGCAATATGTTCCAGCTTTTGGGCAAGCCCGGTTATGAGCAGAAATAAGTTTTGACGATTTAGAAGAAAAACAGTTGCAATTCCACGAAGAAACTGGTAGAATAGTAGAACATAACCGGGGGTTCCCGGTGCTGTAAGGAGGAGATACCTATGGTGAAAGTAATTATGGGACTGAAGGGCTCTGGCAAAACCAAGCAGTTGGTCAAGAATATCAACGAGGCGGTTCAGAGCGAGAATGGCAGTGTGGTCTGTGTTGAGCATGGACAGAAGCTGACCTATGACATTGATTACCGTGTCCGTCTCATCGACGCCAAGGACTATGGTGTTAATGACATTACTATGCTCAAGGGCTTCATCAGTGGCTTGCATGCCGGTAACTTCGATATCACCCATGTGTTTATTGAAAGCCTGTACAAGTTCATCGGTGAGAACCGTACCGTAGGTGAAGAGTTCCTGGATTGGTGTGCCGAATTTGGCAAGACCAATGACATGCACTTCACCATTACCATTTCTGATGACGTTGCTCTGGCAACCGAGGGAATGAAGAAGTACCTGTAATCCCAAAAGTATGTCCGAAAAGAGGCCTGTCGCATATGCGGCAGGCCTTTCCTTTATATGGTAGTTGCAAAGCAAATCTATCTGTGCAATAATGGGATAATTAACCAAAGAGGAGAAATGCATATGACCATATATGATAAAATAGCGCAGATGAAGCCGGAGCAGAAAAACCACTGGATCGACATTCCCGAGCTGAGTGCCTGGGGAGAGCGCTTTTTTGCCTCCTTTTCTGTGGCGGAGGCTGTGGCTGAGGGGCAGGAACGCCGGCTTTTGGAGCAGGCGATAGACGGTTTGTATGACAGGTTTCAGCGGGAACACGCCCTGACCGACACTGCTTTGCAAGAGGCGGAATCGGTGCTGCTTCCCTTGTCACCCAAAGCGAAGCAGTATACCCTCCATTGCGTTGCCCATGCCCACATTGATATGGATTGGATGTGGGGGCTCCATGAGACGGTGCAGACGGTGCTGAGCACTTTCCGCACCATGCTGGATCTTATGGAAGAATACCCGGAGTTTACGTTCTCTCAGTCGCAGTGTGCCGTATACCGAATTGCGGAGTTTTATGATCCGGCACTCTTTCGTCGGATCAAGGAACGGGTGAAGGAAGGGCGATGGGAGTTTGCCGGCTCCTCTTATGTGGAGCTGGACAAGAATATGCCAAATGCAGAATCCATGGCACGGCATATTCTGTATACAAAGGAGTATCTTTATCAGCATTTCGGCATAGCTTATGATAGTGTGGAAGGAGATTTTCAGCCCGATTCCTTCGGCCACGGCGCATGGGTGCCGGAAATCCTGACGGCCGGCGGAATTCGCTGGTTCTATCATTGCCGGGGCCTGGATGGGGAATATCTCTATCGCTGGCGGGCCCCAAACGGTACGGAAATTCTGGCGCTTAACGAGCCTCTGTGGTACAACGATGCCATCCGTCCCATGTATCTGAATCAGGTTCCTTTGTTTTGTAAAAAGTACGGCATCCGGGACATGATGAAGATTTATGGCGTGGGCAACCATGGCGGCGGCCCCACGCGGCAGGATCTGGAGCGCATTTTGCAGATGCAGACCTGGCCTCTGGCACCAAACATCAGGTTTTCTACTTACAAGGAGTATTTTTCAAAGATCCTGCCCATTATGGAGCGGCTGCCTGTGGTTTCCGGGGAGCTTGGCCCCACCTTTACGGGCTGCTATACCTCACAGTCTAGGATCAAGGAAGCCAACCGGATGGCGGAGGATCGACTGTATGAAGCGGAAGCCCTTGCTGCCCTTGCGGAGGAATATACGGGAATGGAGGACTTCAACACGCAATTCCGGTTTGCCTGGGAGCGGGTTTTGTTTAATCAATTTCATGATATTCTGCCCGGCTCCAATGTGGAGATTTCCAGAGATCATGCCATGGGCGCGTTTGAAGAGGCAATGGGCGCGGTGATGGCGGCTTCCGGGGCATCGCTGCGGGCTTTTGCAGACAAAATTGATACCTCATCCTATGAGACACCGGATACGCCTGTGACCTCACGCTCGGAAGGAGCGGGCATGGGACTGCTGATTGACAGTGCAAATCGGTTCCGGCTGCCCGGGACAGAGCGTGGCAGAGGAAAAACCAGAATCTTGCATTTCTTCAACCCCACGGGCGTGGACCGCAGAGGGGTGATGGAGGCCAGTCTCTGGGATTGGCCCGGAAATCCGGAGCAGCTTCGGATCCATGATATCCGGGGGCGCCTGCTGCCCTCTCAGGTGCTGGCCCATGGGACTTTGGATTGGAGTCACAGAAGAACAGATCTTCTTGTGGAGGTGGCGGTTCCCGCTTTGGGTTATACCACAGTGCTTGTGACAGAGGAGGAAAAACAGAGCTTTTGCTTCTCGGCGCTGCCTCCGGATCCCAGAGTAACCTCATATCAACCTTTGGTTTTAGAGAATGATGTGGTGAAAATTACATTCCGGGAGGAGGATTTGTCCATTTCCTCCTATCTGCACAAGGAAACAGGCAGACAGATGCTGGGCGCTCGGGGAGCGGGGTTCTGGATGTACCGGGAGAGAAGCGGGGAGACGACGGGAAACGCTTGGGTAGAGGGGGTGCAGATGGAGCCGGTGAATCTTCATAAAACCGGCTGTGTCTGCTCCGTCAAGGGACCTGAAAAGGGGGCACTCCGTCAAAGCCTGGCCTATGAAATCCAACTGCAAAACAGCAGGTTGGAGGTCACTGCCATATTAGAAAAGGGATCTCCGATTCTGGAGTTGACAGGCAAAGTACACTGGATGGAACTGGCGGACAAAACCGGAAGCCCAAGTCTGTGCTTTCGGATGCATCTGGCCTGGACACCGGAGGAGTTTTTGGGGGATGGGCTCATTGGGCTGGATCGGCGGATGCCGGAACCGCTGCACGACCACTGTGCCAGAAACTTTCTGTTTGCCTCAGGAGAAGAGATGGGAATGGCCCTGCTCACGGATAATAAATATGGATACCGCGGGTATGGAGACAATCTTCAGGTGTCTCTTCTGCGCTCCTCTTCCGGCCCGGATCCTTACCCGGAACTGGGAGAGCGTCGATTCCGTTTGGGTCTGTGCGCAGCAAAACCGGATGTTATGACGCTGAAAGCGCTGGGCACAGCCTTTACCCACCGGGATCTTCCATACGCATCCAATACCGCCCACCCGGGTACACTGCCCTTGGAGCGCCGCTTTCTTGAAATCCATGGTGCGGTCCAGATAGGAAGTGTAAAACGATCGCAGGACGGAAAAGCAACGGTGCTGCGTCTGTTGAATCCCTGTTTGGAGGAAGGCACAGCCCGGATTCGCCTGAATGGGCTTCAAAAGGCTTTTGTTGCGGATTTGACAGAACAACCTTTGGAAGAGCTTTCCGTAAATGAAGAAACTGTTTATATACATCAAGCGGCAGGAAAAGTAGTGAGTCTACTCCTGTATACCACAAAAAGCTGAATTTGGGGTGTCCTCCGGAAAAACACATCGGTGCGCTAAAACTAAAAAATACAGTTTTGGTGTATCGAAATTGGGTTTTCAAATCGACGAACAGAAGAAGAAAGCCGTAAAAACCAGCAGAATAGATAAAAACAAAGGGATTCATCCGCTCAAAATATATGATCTGAAAAGGATTCGCAAAAAAACAGAAACCAAGTGCAAATTACATAAAATATATATACAGAATTTATGGGTATTGCATGATTTCTGCTGACAAAAAAAGCGAGTCACAGAAAATAGTTGATTATTAGTGAACAATGTGTTATAGTACAGTGAAAGCACAGGATAGTGCAGCTTCAATACTAAGCGTGGCTCACGGTCAGTGCTCCACTACTCGCGTACAGATCGTTGAATTTACCTGTAGCACCTTGCATAAAGTTCCGCAACTGGTGGACAGCCGTTGGTTGCTCTATGGGAATATTGACGAAATGAACGAAAAATATGTAAAAATACAATGTGACTATTGCATTTTTACCAAACGGGTAGTATACTATCTTACGTTAATATCTTGTCGCTTCCCACGGCAGGTATTAAATAGGTCGCAAGACCGCAACTATCTCTTAAGGAGGAAAAGAAATGAAAAAGTTGTTCGCATTGTTGCTGGCTGCCGTTATGGTGACTTCCGTCATGACCGCCTGCAGCAAAACCGACACCAACGAGACGAAGGGTACAGAATCTTCTGTCTCTGGTGAGACCACTACCCCTGATGCCTCTGGAAACGAGACAGAACCTGTGAACGCCGATGGAGAGCCTTCTTCCGTCCAGCTTCTGGAGGGCAAGGAGTACGGCAAGGATTATGTTTCCTTGTACGAACACATCGGTAAGGAGACCTCCATCGCCGATGTCTATGAGGATCCCGCAACTGGTCTGGCCTACATGGATGTTGACGGTGAGTCTGTGGAACTTGGCCTGGACTTCCTGACTATGGCTATGGTTTACAACACCTCCACCGAGGGGACCGACTTCAAGACCGAGGATGAGGTCTACGCCGAGTGGTGGAAGTACTACATCACCCGCTGGAACATGTTGATGCCGGAAATTCCTCTCTACGCCAACGAGTACTACGACCTGTACAGCGCAAAGATCAAGGGCGTTGAGGAGTATCCCACCAACCCCTATTGGCCTGCTACCAAGGCACTCATTAACTGGACTTCCGAGAAGCCCGACAACTCCATCATCTTGGGCGATGGAACCGAGCTGTCCGGCAAGTTCCGTTTCTCCTTCTTTGGTGCTACCAGCCCTGCTGCTCCCGACCTGGCGGTTGAGAACCTGACCAGCGGTCTGGAAACAGTTGCTACCAATTCGGAAGGTGCTCTCGTGCTGAACGAACAGGTTGTCAAGGAACTGCAGGAGACCAAGAATGAGGACGGCTCCCTCACCTACACCATTACCCTTCATGAGGATCTGAAGTTCTCCGATGGTTCTCCCATCACCGCCAAGAACTATCTCTATCATGCTATGGCCTTTTCTACCCCGGTTGCCGCACAGGCTGCTGGCAAGGACCATATGAGCTGCATGAACTTCATTGGATTTAAGGGTTACAATGCCTACGACGGCACCAACGAGGGCGCAACTCTGGAAGATGGCACCGTGGTTACTAAGGAAATGCCCGGTCTGCGTCTCCTGGGTGACTACCAGTTCTCCGTGACCGTTGATCCCGAGTACCTGCCTTATTTCTACTCCCTCAACTTTGCTAACTTTAAGCCTACTTACAAGGATCTGTGGATGGGCGAGTACGACATCGCAGACGACGGTAAGGGCTGCTACATCACCGGCGATTTCTACGCCAAGGGCGGCGATGGCTACGCCCATGCGGATCACATTGTGGCATCTTCTCAGAATGCGGATACTACCTATCCCTATTCCGGTCCCTATGTGATTTCCAGATACGACGCATCTGCAAAGGAAGCTACCATGGAGCTGAACCCCAACTTCAAGGGCACCTTTGATGGTTCCAAGCCCAGCATTGCAAAGGTTGTCTACAAGAAGATCGTTGTAGAGACCCAGCTGGAAGACATCCGCTCCGGCGGTGTTGACGTTCTGCCCAACATTACCGGTGGTGCCCCCACCAACGAAGCCATTGCTCTGGCAGACGGCTCCAATGGTGCTTTTGTCTACACCCACTACAGCCGTGCCGGCTATGGTAAGCTGGGCTTCCGCTGCGACTTTGGCCCCGCCCAGTATACCGCAGTTCGTCAGGCAATTGCCTACTGCATGGATCGTGCTACCTTTGCAAAGGACTTCACCGGCGGCTACGGCGGCGTTGTGGATGCTCCTTACTACAGCGGCTCCTGGATGTACAAGGCTGCTACCGAGCAGGGCATGGTTCTGAACGCATATGATACCTCCGTGGACTCCGCCATTGCGGTTCTGGAGGCTGACGGCTGGATCTACAATGCTGAGGGCGGCGAGTACACCGATGGCGTTCGTTACAAGAAGATCCCCGGCGATTTGGCCACTGAGAAGGATAAGAACTACAAGTCTGTTGACGGTGCTTACAAGACGGTTGAGATCAACGGCGATTACTACATGCCTCTGGTTCTGAACTGGTACGGTACCACCAACAACGAGTTCTCTGACATGCTGGTAACCGGCTTTGAGCAGGCAGATAACATTAAGGCTGCAGGTTTCGCAGTTTACAAGACCATTGGCGACTTCAACCCCATGCTCGATGAGCTGAACCAGGCTCAGATTTACGGCTACTACAGCGGTACTCCCATGTACACCTGCTTCAACTTCGCTACTGGCTTCACCAGTGCGATTTATGATTACAGCTTCAATATGACCATTGATCCCAGCATGTACAGCAACTACAGCACGTACTTCATTAAGGATGCGGCCGATATCTACTGGCTGAAGTAATTGACTCCTTTCAAAACCCCTAGCTTAGCACCCGTATGTGAGGTGTGACATCGCGGTCACAGGGTGGGCTCCCCACCCTGTGACTGTGGATTGCGCTGCGTAAGCACTGCATCTATGGGACAGCGGGGAGTAACACCACCTACCTCTGGTGGATGGTTTGATTCACAACACGGCAAAGAGATGCCGTACACTGCCTGTTTCTTCAGTGTGCGGCCTTTTTTGCCAAGACGGGTAGGACCGAAATTCGTAAATTACCCCCGCATGGCATGCAGGGGGTGATCCAAAGCCTCCTGCCATGCCAAATATACTGTCGCGCGGGCGACAGATGGGAGAATAATATGGGAAAGTATGTACTTAAGAGAATCTGCTATATGCTTGTTGTTCTGGTCATATTGTCGCTTCTTATGTTCTTGATTTATAATCTAGTCCCGAATAACCGTGCTTATACAGATGCAAAAGACGATGAAAATAGCCAGAAGCAGGCACTGAAAGGCCTGACTGCAGAAGAAAAGAAAGATTGGTTCCAAAAGCGCTACTTTGAATATCAGTGCAAGTATGGTACTGAGACCAATAATATGTTGGTTCGTTACGGCCGCTGGGTCGGCATCTATCCCTTGTATGATGGCAGCTTTAACGGCTTGCTGCAGGGAAACTTTGGTTATTCTTATGAGCTCAAAGGCGATGTCATTGATGTCATCCAGGAGCCGATGAAGAATACCATTCTAATTAACATTCTATCGACAATTCTAGCCTTGGGTATCACAATCCCCCTCGGCATCTTGTGTGCGGTGAAAAAGAACAGTAAGTTTGACCGAGGTGTTCAGGTTTTCACCATTATAGGCTATAGTTTGCCTACCTTTATTACAGCAATTCTGTTCATTTGGATATTCTGTTCACTGCTTGGTTGGTTCCCGCCCAGCGGTATGAAAACCCCCGGCAGTAACTTTGAGGGCTGGGCCTATTGGAAGGATACTTTGAAGTATCTGGCACTGCCTCTTATCACTATGACATTCTGCTCCATGGGTGGTATGACCCGTTATGTCCGCGCCTCTATGATTGATGCACTGAGTATGGACTGCATCCGCACCGCTCGCGCAAAGGGCGTTAAGGAAAAGGCCGTTATTTACTCTCATGCATGGCGCAATGCACTGATTCCCATTGTGACTCTGGTTGTTGGCTGGTTCTTGGGTATCTTTGCTGGTTCTCTGGTGTTTGAAAACATGTTCGGTCTGAATGGTATGGGTAAAATTATGATTGATTCCCTGCGTAAGACGGACTTTGACGTAGTTCTGTTCCTGCAGTTGTTCTACGTTGGTATGTCTCTCTTGGGCAACTTGATTATCGATATCATCTACGGCCTTGTTGACCCCAGAGTCAGAGTCGGAAAGTAAGGAGGCGCAGGAATGAAAAAACAGAAAAAGGGCTTCTTCGGCACCATCGCCGGTTGGGGCCGTCGCCTGTTTCGGGGCGGCTCTGCTGAGCTGGTAGACCAGATGGAAGCGAATAAGAATGATCCTACCAAGGATGTTGAAGAAATTGTCAGTCCGAGCAGACAGATTGTTCGTGGCTTTATGGAGCGTAAGTTGGCAGTTGGCGCATTGATTGTGGTCATTGTAATGATGCTGACGGTTTTCATTGGGCCGCTGTTCATGAAGAACTACAGTGACTCTTATACGGAAGTCACCCAGAAGAACATTCCTCCTACGCAAAGCATGATGAGCGTTCCCAAAGAGCTGAAGAACGACATCAAAATGATTGACAGTTTCGGCAGCTTTAGCGTTGGCTTGTCCAATGCCGGCAAGGTCTATGTTTGGGGCTCAACCCAGATGGGAACAACCGGCGTTGATATGAAGGATATTCCGCAGGAAGTGAAGGATGCCAAGATTGTACAGATTGCGGCAGGTATGGACCACGCCATTGCCATTGACGAAAATGGTAAGGTTTATGCCTGGGGTGTTAACAAGCTGGGTCAGTACGGCTACTTTGACCCGGAACTCAACCCCAGCATTCTTCCTATGCCTGATGTGCTGCTGAATGGCACCATTGATGTGAACAACATTAAGAAGTTGACCTGCGGCTATCAGTGCTCTGCAATTTTGATGAATGATGGAACCCTGTACATTTGGGGTAATAAGAACACCTACTCCAACATTGATAAGTTCGTTGACAAAACGGATCTGGTGGATATCGACTTCACGTTGAGCTATGTGGTTGGCCTGACAGAGGAAGGCACGGGGCTGTTTACCGGTAAGCGTGGTTTGCTGGATCAGTACCGTGCGAATATGAACACTTCTGCCAGCCCCGCCAAGCAGTTCCTGGATGGCCGCAAGATTACCAGCATCTACGCTACCAACTCCAATGTGGCTATGCTGCTGGACGACGGCTCCATGTGCTTCTCCGGTGACTTTGCCTCTGGCGCTCTGCCCATGCCGGCCATGGAAGGTGAGCAGATTGTGGATGTAAAGGCCGGTTCCTACCATTACACTGCTTTGACCGACAAGGGTAATGTTTACTCTTGGGGCGGCAACGTTTTGGGGCAGTGTGATGTTAAGGAAAGTGCTAAGGGTGCCACCCGTATCTTCGGCGGATCCTATCAGAGCTATGCAGTGAATGAGAACGATGATCTCATTGCAAAATGGGGCCTGAAGGGTTATCTCTTCGGCACGGACAGCTATGGCGCAGACATCTTCCAGCGTATCATCCAGGGTGGTAAGATGACCATGACCATTGGTGCAGTGGCCGTTATCATCTCTTCCTTCATCGGTATTATTATTGGCTGTGTCTCCGGCTATTTTGGCGGTAAGGCCGATATGTTCCTGATGCGTGTGGCTGAGGTCTTCTCTGCAATTCCGTTCCTTCCCTTTGCATTGATTTTGTCCGCTGTTATGGCGCAGATGGATATTTCTGAAAATTCTAAGATTTTCGTATTGATGGTAATTCTGGGTCTCTTGAGCTGGACTGGCCTTGCTCGTCTGGTTCGTGGTCAGGTCTTGGCTGCAAGAGAGAACGAGTATGTTACCGCTGCTAAGGCAATGGGTGTTCGCGAAGGCGCAATCGCATTCAAGCACATCCTGCCCAACATCGTCTCTGTTATCTTTGTTAACCTGACTCTGAACTTTGCTACGTGTATGCTGACCGAGTCTTCTTTGAGCTATCTGGGCTTCGGTGTTACCTATCCCAGACCCACTTGGGGCAATATGCTCAATGGCGCAAACAACGCTACCATCATCAAGAACTTCTGGTGGCAGTGGGTATTCACCTCTTTGTTCCTTGCAATTACCTGTATTTGTATCAACCTGGTCGGCGACGCCCTGCGTGACGTCATGGACCCCAAGTCTGACCGTGATCAGTAAAGGAGGGAGAAGTTATGGCATTACTTGAATTAAAGGATCTACATACCTTCTTCCGTACGAAGAAGGGTATCGTGAAGGCAGTCAACGGAGTTTCTTACTCCGTTGACGAAGGAAAAACTCTGGGCGTTGTCGGCGAATCTGGTTCCGGTAAGTCCGTCTCCGCCATGAGCGTTCTGCAGCTGCTGGATGGCAATGGTTATATCGACTCCGGCGAGATTCTGTTTGACGGCGTTGATCTTACCAAGTGCAGCAAAGACGAGATGTACTCCATTCGTGGCAATGAAATCTCCGTCATCTTCCAGGAGCCTATGACCGCACTGAACCCCGTTTTCTCTGTAAAACGGCAGTTGTCCGAGCCTTTCATTATCCACCGTAAGATGTCGAAGAAAGAGGCTGAAAAGGCAGCACTTAAGATGCTGGCTGACGTAAAGATCCCCAATCCTGAGGTGGTTCTGAACCAGTATCCCCATCAGCTGTCTGGTGGTATGCGTCAGCGTGTTATGATTGCAATCGCTCTGGCCTGTGAGCCGAAGCTGCTGATTGCTGACGAGCCCACTACCGCTCTGGACGTTACCATTCAGGCTCAGATTCTGCGTCTGATGAACGAGTTGAAGCGCACTCGTGGCACCTCCATCATGTTTATTACCCATGACCTGGGTGTTATTAACCAGATGGCCGATGATGTAGCTGTTATGTACTGTGGACAGGTTGTGGAGCACGTCCCCGCTCGGACGCTGTTCTCACGCTCGGTAAAGTACTCCCATCCTTACACAGAGGGCCTGCTGGCTTCCATGCCTCGCTTGGATACACATAGTGAGCGCTTGGATGCCATCCCCGGCGCAGTTCCCCATCCTCTGGCCCTGCCCAAGGGTTGTAAATTCGCACCCCGGTGCAAGTACTGCACTCAGCGCTGTATGGAAGAGGAGCCCGAGCTGGTTTCTGTAGCACCTAACCAGGAAATTCGCTGCTTCTATCCGGATAAGGAGGCCCGTAATGGAAAATAAGGAACGTAAGATACTGCTGCAAATTTCCAATCTGAAGCAGTACTTCCCTGTGGGAAAGGGCCTGGCAGTTAAGGCCAATGATGGTATCTCCATCGATATCTATGAAGGTGAAACCTTCGGCTTGGTCGGTGAGTCCGGTTGTGGTAAGTCCACCTTAGGTCGGTCCCTGTTGCAGCTTTATAAGCAAACCGATGGCCGCACCATGTATTTTGGCCGTGAACTGGCTGAGGTTGCTCCTAAGTATGTGCATGATACCTTCCGTAGTATGAGCAGGCGGAAGGAGAAGATGCTGGAGGCTCAGAAAAAGTATGAGGCTTTTCAGGCTCAGTACGATGTACTGACTGAGACCGAGCAGTACAGCAAGCATGCGGAACTGACACACCTGAAGAAAGAGGCCAATGACGCAATGTTGGACCTGACCACTTTGATTGGTGGTCTGGTTGCTGCCCCGGATATGGAGGCCGTTGCCAATATTTATCTGGAACAATACAAGGTATTCCAGGAACTGTCCAAGGCAACATACAAGCGCCAGGATTTGGAACTTGATGTAAAGGATACCGCATATCAGCTGAAGAAGCAGAGAGAGGCTGGAAAGTCTGAGGGTTCTGCTAAGGCCAAGGCCGAGAAGGCAGAGGCTAAGCTGAAGGCTTGCGATGACGAAATTGCTCAGATTCGCAAGCGTCTGGCAGATATCAATGTTCGTATTGATGCACTGCGTAAGCAGCATGAGAAAGATCCCGATTTTGCGAAGTACGATGTATATCGCTCCAACGGTATTGATTTGGCTCGTTTGACTTATGATGAGATGCGGCACTTGCGCAGTGACTTGCAGTTGATCTTCCAGGACCCCTATTCTTCCCTGAACCCCAGAATGACGGTTGGTCAGATTATTGGCGAAGGCATGATTGCGCATAAGTACTTCCGTAAGAATGACGAGCGCATGCAGGAAGAAGTGGTGAAGGTTATGGAGGAATGTGGCTTGGCTGGCTACTTCGTCCATCGCTTCCCTCACCAGTTCTCTGGTGGTCAGCGTCAGAGAATCGGTATCGCTCGTTCTTTGGCTTTGCGTCCTAAGTTTGTGGTTTGTGACGAGGCTGTTTCTGCTCTGGACGTTTCCATTCAGGCTCAGGTTATCAACCTGTTGAAGGAACTGAAGGAGAAGCAGCATCTGACCTACATGTTCATCACCCATGACCTGTCTGTTGTTAAGTACATCTCCGACAGAATCGGTGTTATGTATCTGGGCAACATGGTTGAGCTTGCTCCCTCCGATGACATTTTCGCTCATCCCATGCATCCCTACACGGAAGCATTGCTGAACGCAATTCCTACCACTGACGAGGATGCAAACCGGGAGCCCGAGGTTCTGGAGGGTGATATCCCCAGCCCTGTGAAACCTCCTAAGGGCTGCAAGTTCCACACTCGCTGCAAGTATTGCACTGAGATCTGTACGCAGGTTGTGCCTGAGTTCCGTGAGCTTCGCCCCAATCATTTCGTAGCTTGTCACCACGTACTGAACGAGAAGTAAAGGAGGCCCCGCAGTGCTCCTGCAACGGAAAGTAAGAAGAGCCTTTGACTGGCAAAAAGAACAAGCCAGTCAGCGTGAGGCTGAGAGCAAGAAGAAGCCGGAGTACGAGACTTCTGATGAATTGCCTCCTATGGAGGATTTGATTGAGAAAGATGATGTGATGTTGGAGAAAGGTGATCTTTCCGCTATGATTTTTTCAGCGCTTATCACCATTGTGCCGGCATGCCTTCTGGTTCTCCTAGTGATTGTTCTAGTGGTCTGGTTCGCGCTTGGTCTATAAGGATTTGTAATTAAGGCTGTCTTGCATTGCAAGGCAGCCTTTTTTTGTACTTGAGATGTCAGATAAGTTTTCAAAGCGCCGCCACTTCCCGACAAGTTCTGCCCTTCTCCTGTGCTAAAATAAAGGCAAAGGGAGGCGGTGGTATATGGGGCATTTTGCTCCTGCGGCGGTGCAGGCAGTTGGACACAGACTGAGGCGTATAGAGCCTCTCAAGACACTTTTGGGATTGGTACGGGATGGCGCATTGGCTTATATTCTGTCAGCGGCTGCCCTGAAAACCAGTCCCATTCCAATCTGCATAGGATTCATTGTCAACTGCAATGCGGACTGGTCTTCTTTGGTGGGAGCTATGGGGGCGGCCCTGGGTTATTTTCACTTTTGGGGCGGACAAGCCGCCCTGGAGCCTCTGGCAGGAATTATAGCAGCGCTTCTGGGCACGGCCATTTTCACAGGGACAGAGCTAAGGGAGCGATCATGGTTTCTTCCGGCATTGTGCACGGGGATCACTGCGGCGTTGGGATTCCCGTTTCTTCTGAACAAACCTATGCTGCCCGCAGCGGACCTATTGGACTACTGCTTCCGTGCGCTATGTGCAGGTGCAGGCGCAGTTATTTTTCGGGAACCTTCCATTCCGCCTATGCGGTGGGGAGCGATTATTTTAGGACTATGCCAGGTGAGCTTTGGCAGAGTTTTGGATTTGGGCATTGCGGCATCCTCTTTGTTGGTTGGCCTTCATGGAGGAATGGCCGGACTGTCATGGGCCTTGTGTTGTGGTCTTGCAATCGACCTATCCGGAATCACAAAAGTGATGCTGACACCGGTTTTGTGTCTGTCGCTGCTTTCGGACAGCCTCACAGGAAATGGTAGGAGAAGGCATGCGTTGACGACCACTTTGTGGTGTGTGCCGTTTCTCTATTTATCGGGAACCTTTGAGCCGGTGGTACCTATATCCTTGGGAGCCGGAGGATTGGCTTCCGCATTTCTGCCTGTGGAAAAAAAGAAGGTACCTCGACCATCTCCACAGATAGTTCAGCGTTTGGAACAGGCGGCGGAATCTATGGAGTACTTAGAGAACCTGTTGTCACAGGATCGGATGCCGATATACCGGGGAGATATCTTTTTAGAGCAGGTAATTGCACGTGCCTGTCAGGGGTGCAGCAGACGGGAGCAATGCTGGATTATGGAGGGAGAGGAAAACCGTTCCAAGTTAAAGCGGTGCATCCTGCCTATGCTGGAGAGAAGAAAAGTACAGCCAGAGGATTTGCCGGAGGATTTCCGATCCAGATGCCGCCGGCCGGATGGGATGCTCAGGGCAATGTATGATACCATGGAGGATATGCGACTTCGTCTTCAGCATGAAGCAAGGCAGACAGAGAGCCGAAAGGCGCTGGAACACCAGTATGCATTTCTTGCATGGTATCTCCGTGAAGCAGCCCAGGGGCTGTTTTTGCCACGGGATGGGGAAAAACAATATGAACCCGATTTGGGGATCGGGGCCAGAGGAAAGTTCGGCCCCCATGATTCCGGGGACGCCGTGGTGCATTTCCCTGGTCCTGGCAGCCGTTACTATGTGGTGCTATGCGACGGGATGGGGGCCGGAGTGGGGGCTGCACGGGAGAGTGAGAGAGCCACTGAGATTTTACAGGGGATGCTGCAGGCGGGATACCCTGCCAAAGCGGCACTGGAGACGCTGAATGATTTATATGTCCTTCGTGACACAGGGGGTTTTTCAACGGCAGATCTTCTGGAACTTCACCTGGACACCGGAAGGGGGGTTTTGTACAAATGGGGGGCAGCGGTCAGCTTTTTGAAACATCGCCGGGCGGTACGCCTGTTGGGGACAGCCGCGCCGCCCCCCGGTGTGGGAATTGGAGAGACACACCGGGCTGAGGTGATTCGGCTATCCCTACAGAGGCAGGAGGTAGTGGTTCTGGTCAGCGACGGTCTGGATGGAGAGGAGACCCAGACCAAAATTGCGGATTACACTGGCCACTCCACAAAGGCATTGGCATCCTTATTGGTTGCCGGGCCTGAAATTCAGGAAGACGATCAGACAGCGGTAGCAGTTTGCCTTCGTCCCTTATCGTCAACAGTAACATAACACATATTTCGTGCACAGTTTGTCGAAACACTACATATTGCATAAATTTATTCCGCCAAACCACAAAATATGTCAGTAGGAGAAAAAAGAAGTTGAAATTTTGGTTGAAATCACGTTTTATGATCGTTTCTTCTTTACAACCCCTGCTGGATGTCTGATTTTTGCACATCTCAAAAGAAAACCAACGGTATCCAAGAATGTCATCTTGTGTACCGTTGGTTTTTCTTGTTCATTTCAAAAAATCAGATGCAGAAACAAAACTTACTCCACAGTGACGGATTTTGCCAGGTTTCTGGGCTGGTCTACATCACAGCCCCGTGCCAGAGCGGTGTAGTACGAGAAGGTTTGCAGAGGAATCACATTGAGACTGGGCTGCAGCAGGGGATGGATTTTAGGAACTGTGATCACGTGGTCAGCGGTCTTTTTTGCCTCCTGCTCCAGATCTTCCGTGGTGAGACATAGGACATGAGCGCCTCTTGCCTTTACCTCCTTGATGTTTGCCATGGTCTTTTCAAACAGTGGAGCCACAGTGGCAATCGCCAAAACCAAGGTGCCGGGCTCAATCAGAGAGATGGGGCCGTGCTTTAGCTCGCCTGCGGCGTAGGCCTCAGAGTGGATATAAGCGATCTCCTTCAGCTTCAGGCTGCCTTCCAGGCAGGTGGCGCTGTCCAGATTGCGCCCAATGAAGAAGGCATCACGGTGGTCAAAAAGGGTGGAGGCATAGTATTGAATCTGTGTGATCCGCTCCTGACTGAGACAGGCCTGGATCTGCTCAGGAAGTCCGTAGAGGGCTTTGCATGCTGCCTGAATTTCTTCCTGGGCCATGGTTTCCAGTACCTCTGCCAAATACAGCGTGATAAGGTATATGGTGGCAAGCTGGGTGGAGTAGGCCTTTGTGGTGGCCACGGCGATTTCCGGCCCGGCCCAGGTGTAGAGCACCTGATCGGCGGCCTTGGCAATGGCACTGCCTACCACGTTGACAATGGCCAGCGTTTTGGCTTTCTGCGCCTTGGCTTCCCGGAGGGCGGCCAGGGTATCGGCGGTCTCACCGGATTGACTGATAAACAGGCACAGGGTATTTTCATCCAGAATGGGATCTGCATAACGGAATTCTGAGGCGACAATGGGTTCTGTGGGAATTTTGCAGCTCTTTTCCAGAATATATTTGGCCACACAACCCACATAATAAGAAGATCCGCAGGCGACAATGTAGATTCTCCGAATCTTTTTCAGAACACTGGGAGAGAATGGAATCTCATCCAGCACTACATGATTATTTTGAATACGGGGGTGGATGGTATCACGCAGGACATTTGGCTGGTCATAAATTTCCTTCAGCATGAAGTGAGGAAATCCGCCCCGCTCAGCGGCAGACAGCTCCCAGGTAATGGTTTCCGGAGTTCTACGGACAGGCTCCCCCAGCGCATTGTAGAAGGAGACGGAATTGGCGGTAAAAACGGCCATATCGCCATCTTCCAGATAGGCCACTTTCCGGGTGTGCTTCAAAATAGCGGGAACATCAGAGGCGATGAAATATTCCCCGTCACCAAAGCCGAAAATCAGGGGAGAGTCTTTTTTGACCGCAATCATCTGCCGGGGAAATTCCCTGCACAAGATCCCCAGTGCATAGCTGCCTTCCAGCCTGCGAATGGCCTGCCGCACTGCCTCCAACAGGTCGTGGTGTTCCCGATAATGCAGCGCAATCAGGTTGGAGATGACTTCGGTATCAGTATCCGAATGAAAATGACAGCCCTTGGAAATCAGCATTTCCTTTAATTCCATATAGTTTTCTATAATGCCATTGTGCACCACGGCAATGACGCCGTCATCTGACAAATGGGGGTGGGAGTTCTGGTCTGAGGGGGCACCGTGAGTGGCCCACCGGGTATGGCCAATGCCAATGACACCGGGTAGCTTCTTGCCATCATCTGTCTTGTCACGCAGGGCCTGAAGCCGACCTTTGGTCTTCATGGCTTCCAGACCCATAGGGCCATGGACGCAGATGCCCGCAGAGTCATAGCCACGATATTCCAGCTTGGAAAGGCCATCCAACAGAATCGGCGCTGCCTGCTGCCGGCCAACATATCCAACGATTCCACACATAGAAAAAACCTCCAAATAATAGAATAGAATTTTGAGTCCAATTCATTACCTGCATTATACTATTCGGTTGGTGCAAAAATCAATCATTATTTTATGAAATTTTCTACAAAAATTTCGACAAGGTAAGAATGGGGCAGTCCTGCCGTTTGGCGGGACTGCCCCAAAAAAGGATTATTCATAGGAACCCAGCTGCCAGAAGGCCACGGCGCTTGCAGCAGCCACATTCAGCGAATCTACATGATGGGTCATGGGGATCATAACGGTGTAGTCGCATTGTGCAATGGTTTCGGGGGCCAGACCGTCTCCTTCCGTGCCCAAGACAATGGCCAGCTGCCGTTCCTGGGTCAGGCGGGGGTCACGAAGGGAAAGGGAGTCGTCCTTCAGGGCCATAGCGGCAGTCCGAAACCCCAGCCTGTGGAGAGATTGCTGCCAGTCAGGTCCAACATAGGTCCAGGGCACCTGAAATACCGTGCCCATGCTCACCCGTATGGCCCGTCGGTAGAGAGGATTGCTGCAGCAATCGGTGAGAAGAACGGCATCCATGTTGAGCGCCGCAGCCGAACGGAAGATGGCACCCACATTTGTGGGATTCATTACATTTTCCAGCACAGCCACCCGGCGCACCCCGGTACAGATGAAATCCAAAGTGGGAAGGGGCTTTCTGCGCATGGCGCACAAGACACCTCTTGTCAGCTGAAAGCCTGTGAGCTGAGTGAGAACATCAAAAGGAGCGGTATAGACCGGGATGCTGCTGCATCGGGCCAGAATCCCGGCGGCCTGCCCCTGCAATTCGTTGGAGGCCGCCAGAAGGGAGATAGGCTCATAGCCCGCATCCAGAGCCCGAGCAATGACCTTGGGGCTTTCCGCAATAAAGATCCCCTCCTGTGGATTCTCACGATTCAGAAGCTGCACCTCAGAGCGCCGGGCAAAGATGTCCAGCTCAGGTGCGGAAAAGTTGGTAATTTCTCGAATGTCAGCCATAGATACTGCCTCCTGCAATAAAGGTCAGGGTTTGCTTTTTCTCTTCCTGCGCCTTCCGTCTGCAACGGCCACCACGGTTCCGGGAATCCTGGGGTCAGAGCGAAGGCCGCGGCGTTTGGGGGCGGAAGCAGCGATGGGGTTCTGCGCAGGGGCAGGAATCTGCCGGACGGCAGCAGCTCTGGGAGTGGCCGATGCCTGAGATTTCGGCTGCCGCAGGGGACGTTGATTTCGCTGTTTCTTGGGGGTTGGTTCAAAAATCTCCATGGGCCAGGGATGCAGTTTGATCTCGGGTATGGATTTTCCAATGAGCTTTTCAATGTCTTTGAGATAAGAAAGCTCATCAAAGTTACAAAAACTGATGGCAATGCCTGAATGTCCGGCCCGTCCGGTTCGTCCGATGCGGTGCACATAAGTTTCCGGCACATTGGGAAGCTCATAGTTGATGACACAGGGCAGCTCATTCACATCGATTCCACGGGCGGCAATATCGGTTGCCACCAGAACCCGAATGTCACGAGACTTAAACCGCTCCAGAGCAGTCACCCGGGCGGACTGACTTTTATTGCCGTGAATGGCCATGGCAGGAATTCCGGACCGGGTAAGCGCTTCCGCCACCCGATTGGCACCGTGCTTGGTATTGGTGAAAACCAACACACTGGGATAGTCACTTTTGGTGAGAATGTCGTGCAGCAGAAGCTTTTTGTTCCCCTTATCGATTTTATAGACCTGCTGGGAAATGGCATCCACCGTAGAGGATTGGGGGGCGACCTCTACGCGGATGGGATCGTGAAGGATGGTTTTGGACAGTGCGGCAATTTCCTGAGGCATGGTGGCGGAAAATAGAAGGGTCTGCCGCTTTTTAGGAAGTCTGGCAATGACCTTCCGCACATCGTGTATAAAGCCCATGTCCAGCATCCGATCCGCTTCATCCAGAACAAAAATTTCCAGCCGGCTCAGATCAATATAGCCCTGATTGCACAGGTCGTTCAGCCGACCCGGAGTGGCAATCAGCACATCCACGCCTCTTTGCAGGGCCTGCACCTGGGGGGCTTGCCCGACACCGCCAAAGATCACCGTGCTCCTGACGGGCAGAAAGGTGCCATAGGAGCGAAAGTTCTCCTGAATCTGCAGGGCCAGCTCCCGGGTGGGAGTTAAAATCAAGGCACGGATGGGCCGATGGTCTTTTGTGATTTTTCCGGAGATCCGCTGCAAAATGGGAATGGAAAAAGCGGCGGTTTTACCGGTTCCTGTCTGGGCGCAGCCAATGAGGTCCCTGCCCTGTGCCACGGGGCCAATGGCGGCAGCCTGAATGGGGGTGGGAGCGGTATAGCCCATCTCCTGAACAGCCTGAAGAAGCTCAGGCAATAGATTGAGTGATTGAAATGTCATAGATAATCCTTGCTATGTAAATTTGCCATAGGCATTCCTACAGTATACACTACATTTTTAGGAATTGCAAACAAAACTGGGGAGAACTTCGGTTAGTCGTTGCACAAATGGCAAAAACATGATATGATACAGGAATTAAATTGGATTTTTACGCCTATGATTATTTTACAACAAAGGAAGCTTATGCTATGTATGAATTGATTAACGATAAGACTCTGGCAGAGTATGAGGCATTTATTGCAGGCCACCCCAAAGGGCATTTTGCCCAGTCCAGTCTTTGGGGCAAGCAGAAGTCGGCCTGGATCTGGCGTGCCGTTGCGGTTCGTGGGGAGGATGGAAAAATCAAAGGCTCCATGGCGTTTCTGATCCGCAGAATGCCCATTTTCCGGGCCAGCATGCTCTATGCCTGCCGGGGCCCTGTGTGCGATCTGGATGACCGGCAGACCATGGAGGAGCTGGTGAAGGGTGCAAAGGCTCTTGCAAAGGAGTACCACGGCTATGTCATCAAGGTGGATCCCGATGTCCCTGTAGAGAATCAGGCCTTCCGGCAGATGCTGGAGTCCTTTGGCTTCCGCATTATGCAGGAAGGAAAGAACTTTGAAGGAATCCAGCCCAAGTTCGTTTTCCGTATGAATGTGGAGAACAAAACCGAGGAAGAAATGCTGGCTTCTTTTCATCAGAAGCACCGCTATAATATCCGCCTTGCCACCAAAAAGGGGGTAGAGGTGAAAATCTGCGGGCAGGAGATGGTGCACGATTTTACCCAGATTATGATTGAGACCGGTATGCGTGACAACTTTGTGACTCGGAATGAGGCGTATTTTTCCAATATCCTGAAGAATCTGGGAGAGCATGCCCGGCTCTACATGGCCTTTTACGAAGGAAAGCCCATTGCGGGCACCCTGGCGATCTGGTTTGGCGATAAGGTGTGGTATCTGTATGGCGCTTCCTCCAACAGCCACCGAAATCTGATGCCCAACTATCTGTTGCAGTGGAATATGATTCAGTGGGCTCTGGAAAAGAAATGCAGAATCTATGACTTCCGTGGTGTTTCCGGCGATTTGGATGAGAGCAATCCCCTCTACGGTCTGTATAAGTTCAAAAAGGGCTTCAACGGTGATTTCACGGAGTTTGTAGGCGAATTTGATCTGATTCTCAGCAAGCCTCTGTATGTGATGATCGACAAAGCAACCAAGATCTATCAGCACCGGAATGTTCTCAAGTACCGCCGTGAGAACAAGGATAAGGCACCGGAAGAAAAGAAAGCAGAGTAAGCCCTGAGGGAGAAGCGATGAAAACCTATATTGTAGAAACAAAGAATATCATTCACAATGTTCAGGTTTTGAAACAGAAGGCAGGCAAGGCCACCATCTGGGGCGTTGTGAAGGGCAATGGATATGGCTTGGGCGCAGCCAGACTGGCTCAGGTGCTCTATGAAGAAGGAATCACTCACTTTGCTGTCACGGCCCTGGAAGAGGCCGCAGCCCTGCGGGAAGAACAGCGGGAGGATATGCAGATCCTTATGCTCCGTGAAACCTCTGATCCCCGGGAGCTGGAGCAGCTGCTCCAGCTGGACGTGATTTGCACCATTGGCTCTGTGGAGGCTGCCGAGGCTGTAAACGCCGCGGCCCATACAGTGGGGAAGAAGGCCCGGGCCCATGTGAAGCTGGATACGGGAATGGGGCGGTATGGATTTCTGCCCCAGCAGATAGAACAGGCCAAAGCGCTTTGGAAGTATGAAAATATTGAAATGGAAGGGGTCTTTACCCACTTTTACCGGGGCGGCAACGAAAAAGTCAGAAATCAGCAATTTGCAGCCTTCCAGGCCATGGTAACGGAGCTCAGGCAGGCAGGATGTGAGGTAGGGATGGTCCATTGCTGCAACTCCCTGGCTTTTTGGTATGGTCCGGAGATGCATCTGGATGCGGTGCGTCTGGGTTCCTGCCTTTTGGGCCGTGTGTGCTATGCGCAGGAGGCCGGACTCATGCGGGTTGGTTATGTACAGGCCGATGTGGAGGCTCTGCGAACCATTCCCAAGGGCCATAATGTGGGCTATGGCGGCGACTGTCAGGTCAAGCGGGAGACAAAGATCGCTGTGATTGGCGTGGGGTACCTGCACGGATTTTCCGTAGAGCGGGGCTATGATGTGTTTCGTCCCCGGGATTGCATCCATTCCATGGCCAGATACCTCAAGTATCTATTGAAGCGCCATTGCCTGACTGTGGAGATCAATGGGAAGACCTGCCCGGTTTTGGGCCATGTGGGGATGGTGAATCTCATTGCGGATGTGACGGATATTCCATGTGCCCTGCATGATCCTGTGGTGGTGCAGGTGAATCCGCTGGATCTCAAGGCCATGGAGGTGCGGTTCCAATGAAAAGAACAATCACAGCCCTGATTCTGCTGCTGTCGCTAATGCTGTCTGCCTGCTCCATGACACCGGAGAAGGGAAACCGTGGGGTTGGACAGCTGACAGGGCAGACGGAACGGGAGCCTACCTTCCAGGAGATGGTCTATACCCGTCCTGACGTGGATGCACTGAAAGAGGCAGAACAAGAGGTTTGCAGTGAAAGCATGTCACAGACAGACGTTCAAGCGCTGCTGGAAACCCTGGCCTTTTACTACAACCAGGTAAAGCACTGCCAGACCATGTATCATTTGGCGGACATCCGCCACAGTCTGGATCTATCCGATCAGTATTACAAAGAAGAGTATGGATTTTGCTTACAGTTCATGAACCAAGTCAGCGAGAGTATGGATACTGTATGTCGCGCGCTGGCCCAATCTCCAGTTCGGGAGGAATTGGAAGCGGATTTCTTTGGGGAAGGGTACTTTGACCAATACTTAGACGACCAAGGCCAGATCACAGAGTCTGTCTGGTCCGAGACGCTTTTGAAACTCATGGAAGAAGAGGCCCAGCTGGAGGCAAAGTACTATGATGTTTTAAGCGACCTTGCCCGGAATCAGGCAGATCCGGACTACACCCAGAAGCTGGCAGAGGCAGTGGCACCCATCTATGTGGAGCTGATTCAGGTGCGGCAGGCAATGGCTCAAGAGACAGGGTATGCAGACTATGAGTCTTTTGCATGGGATTGGTTTTACTATCGGGACTATACCCCTCAGGAGGCAGAGGCCTATGTTTCTTCCATACAGGAGAATCTGGTTCCTTTGTATTTGCAGCTGTGGAATTCTGACTTTTTTGAAAAAGCCTATTCTAAGACCGTATCCCAGGAGCAAATCCGGGACTATGTGAGGTCTGCGGCGGAGCATATGGGAGGAATTGCGGAAACATCCTGGGAGGTGCTGACCAACCAGGAACTGTTTGATCTCTCTGCTGGGGAAAATAAGTATGTGGGTTCCTTTGAGCTCTATCTGGCCAGCTATGAGGTTCCGTTTATTTTCTTTTATCCTTATGGAGATATTACGGATTACATAGGTTTTTCCCATGAGTTCGGTCATTTTATCAATGACTATGTTACCCAGGAGAGCTATCTGTCCACAGACAATGCAGAGGTATTGTCTCAGGCCATGGAGTATCTGGCAACCTCTTATTCCGAGGATACCGGTGCGTCTGTGCTGAAGATCCTGCAAAAGATGGTGCTGGCCAATAGCCTGTCCACTTATATCGATCAGGCGGCCTATCACAGCTTTGAAAACCGGGTTTACAAGCTCACAAAAGAGGAGCTGACGCTGGAAACTCTCAACGCCACTTATGCTGCGGTGATGGAGGACTTTGGCATTGAACTCGGGGAAGGAATGCAGACGGACTGGGCAGAGGTGCCCCACTTTTTTACAGAACCGTTTTATGTCCTGAGCTATGTGGTCTCCAATGACATTGCCATGCAGATCTATGAGAAGGAATTGGAGAAAGCCGGAGATGGATTGGAGCTGTTTGAAGAACTGTCCATGCAGTGGGATGATCAGGAATTTGGAACTCTTCTCAATGGTGCCGGGATCGTCAGCCCCTTTGCACCACAGCGTATGGATGAGCTGAAAACCTGCTTTCAAACCAAACTGATAGATCAGCTTGATTAAAACAGAAAGAACCACCCTTACCCACGAACGGAGCTGTTCGGTGTAAGGGTGGATTTTTCGACGCTTCAGTTACCAAAACCGTTTGCCGGCCCGGTACATGGTCCACTTGTGATTCAGGAAAATCCCGGCGCCCAGCAGAAGGAAAAGAAAAGAGACCCAAGGAGAACAATCTGGCAGAACCTGCCCCAAAACATAGCCCCCGGCCGCAAGAAGGAGCATAATCCCCCAGATCAGAAGCCGGGTGCGCAGCATCCGAAGGTAGATCTCAGGCTTCAGACATGAGCCGGGATGTTTTCCCCTGGGGTAGAGATATGGGTTGGGAAGCAGCTTGGTCCAGCGCCGGGCCTGAACACCCAGAATCAGGGCATACAGTCCGCTTGCAACAAAACAAAGGGTCAGCAGAATATCAAAAGCCATATTCATAGCAAAAATCCTCTCTGCCCAGAGGGCCTATTTTGTTCATTATACCAGTTGCAGAGAACAAATGCAAGAACCACTTGTAAATGGAAGAAATTCGTGGTAAACTAAGGTAGTTTGGAGTGAAATCCGTTATTTTTCAGCCAGAGACCCACAGGGATTCCGGCTTTTTCTATGGCATTTCCCCCCGATTCAGTAGGGACAAATTTATGGAGGAATGAACGATGCCTACATTGCAAGAAGAAATCAGCCGCCGTCGGACTTTTGCGATTATCTCTCACCCCGACGCCGGTAAAACCACGCTGACCGAAAAGTTCCTGCTTTACGGCGGCGCCATCGCCCAGGCCGGTGTGGTCAAGGGCAAAAAAAATCGTCGTGCGGCTGTGTCCGACTGGATGGAGATTGAGAAGCAGAGAGGCATCTCCGTGACCTCCTCCGTGATGCAGTTTCAGTGGGGCGGCTGCTGCATCAACATCCTGGACACCCCGGGTCACCAGGACTTTTCCGAGGATACCTATCGTACTCTGATGGCAGCGGACTCTGCCGTCATGGTCATTGACGGCAGTAAGGGTGTTGAGGCCCAGACCCGGAAACTGTTTAAGGTCTGTGCCATGCGGCACATCCCCATCTTTACCTTTATCAACAAAATGGACCGGGAATCCAAGGATCCCTTTGACCTTCTGGAGGAGCTGGAGCAGGAGCTGGGCATTGAGACCTACGCCATGAACTGGCCCATCGGCTCCGGCAAGGAGTTTCAGGGAGTCTATGACCGCCGGGGCAGTCAGCTCCTGTTCTTCTCCTCCGGTGCCGCCGGCAGAAATCGGGCAGGAAAAGAGGAAATCGACCTCTATGACCCCAAGGTTGCGGATATTCTGGGGGATGAAAAGAAATATCACCAGCTGGTTGAGGATGTGGAGCTTCTGGGAGCGGGACGGGACTTCGATTTGGAGGAAGTTCAGCACGGTCGTTTAAGCCCGGTGTTCTTTGGCTCCGCCCTGACCAACTTCGGCGTAGAACCCTTCCTGGAGGAGTTTCTGAAGATGACGCCGCCCCCTCTGTCCCGGACGGCGGACTGCGGCGTGGTGGATGCCTTTGATCCCAGCTTCTCCGCCTTTGTATTCAAAAT
The DNA here is from genome assembly GCA_020025515.1 of Oscillospiraceae bacterium. Lineage (GTDB taxonomy): Bacteria > Bacillota > Clostridia > Oscillospirales > Oscillospiraceae > Faecousia. The sequence continues at coordinate 167,158 of JAHHRZ010000003.1, forward strand.
CCAGGCCAACATGAACAAGGCCCACCGGGACCGTCTGGCGTTTCTGCGAATCTGCTCCGGCAAGTATGAGCGGGATGCAGAAGTGTACCATGTCCAGGGCGGCAGAAAGATGCGCCTGAGCCAGCCTCAGCAGATGATGGCGGCGGAGCGTGAGATTGTGGAAGAGGCCTATGCGGGAGACATTATCGGCGTCTTTGACCCCGGCATTTTCTCCATTGGCGATACGGTCACCGCACCCGGTAAGAAATTCAAGTTTGCGGGGATTCCCACCTTTGCCCCGGAGCACTTCGCCCGGGTCTCTGCCAAGGACTCCATGAAGCGCAAGCAGTTTGTCAAGGGGACCGAGCAGATTGCCCAGGAAGGTGCCATTCAGATTTTCAAAGTGCCCAACTCCGGTATGGAAGAGGTCATTGTAGGCGTGGTAGGCGTCTTGCAGTTTGAAGTGTTCCAGTATCGTATGAAGAACGAATACGGTGTGGATCTTCGCATGGATTACCTGCCCTATGAGGAATTGCGCCTCATTGACAGCTACACCGGAGACCTTGCCGACTTGAATTTGGGCTCGGACGCGGAACTGCTGGAGGACTACCGGGGCAGAAGCCTTCTGGTCTTTACCAGCTACTGGGCCATCGATTTCACCTGCCGTCGGAATCCCGGCTTGCAGCTGTCTGAAATCACCGTAGAACAGGAAGAAGAATAAGTTCCCCGGAGCTGCTGCCTTGTGCGGCAGCTCCGTAAGCGTAACATTTGCCCCCGGATTGTAAATCACCCTCCAATATAAAACAATACCTCCGTATAGCAGCGGATCGTTTACGAGACTGGCATAGAGTTTATGACAGTCTCGTTGCGTCCGGGATACGGAGGTATTTTCATAAGCAGAGAATTACAAACACTCAATCGGCAGAATAAACTGGATCTCTGGGCACTTGCGATAAATGCCACTTAATAGGGCATCGTCTAACGACACCAGAAAGGTCTTGTAAAAATTTTGCTGCAAATTCAGGCGACCATGGAGAATCGGAAGGATGGCCAGCCGGGGGCATGAAAAGGATCCCAATTTTAGGCTGCCTTCTTTAACTCAATACGACAAAAAGCTTTCCCCTGTGCTGATTCGCAAACCAACCCATGGGAAAGCTTTTTACAAATGGTGGAGACTACTGGACTCGAACCAGTGACCTCCTGCGTGTGAAACTTGTATAAGTAGCAATTTTGTAGTATTTGTGTCTACCAGAATCTATCTGTAGTATAATGTTTGTTTGGCAGCGCAATTCGGAATATTGCCAATATAAATATTAAGATGGAGAGATAGACATGGAAACACCTCATCAAGCCTACGAAAAACGCATTGAAGAAGTTATTGAGATGCTAATGAAGCTACGATATGAGACTCATGATACTTCTGTTCCCTCTGATATAACTTTTGACGAACTATATGGAGCGTGGCGAAGATCTAGAATTGATACTCCTGAAATAAAGGCATCTACTAAATCATACTATAGCGATGTCTATCATCACATACAGCCGTATTTCGGTTCAAAGTACATATCTGCAGTGAAAGCATTGGACATCGATCAATTTCTGGTTGGTAAGGCGAAAGAGATGTCCCCAGCATCGGTGCATCACATCTATCGATTATTAAATACTCTTTATCGGTTTGCGGTTGCTAATGATTTGTATTGTAAAAACACAATGGAGCATACCCGTCGATATAAGCAGCCCAAAACCAAGCTGATTCCTGATGTAAGTTATCTTACGCAAGAAACCGCCCAAAAATTTCTAATATCATTGTCACAGAACGCTCCATTGCACTGGCAGTGTTTTTTCTCTCTCCTTTTGCATGTGGGAATTCGGCGTGGGGAATGTTGTGGCCTGCAGTGGGACGATGTGAATTTTTCGGATAATACCATCTACATACGCCGGAATGTGACATACACTAGTACCACTGGTGTTAATGTTAGCACACCCAAAACGGAAAACTCGAAACGAGTACTTCCTGTTCCAGATCATGTGATGGATATGTTATTAACATTATGGATTGCACAAAATAAGTCCAACAGAACTGCCAATCATCATTATGTCTTTCATCGAAAGAACGATCCATCAATGCCGATATTTCCGACAACGCCAACAAGATGGCTTGCTCGATGGATGAAACGCTTTGATTTGCCACAAATCTCGCCGCACGACTTACGACATACTTGTGGGACCTTAATGATTCAGGCCGGTGCTTCAATCAAAGATGTCCAGGACATTCTGGGCCATACAGATGCGACAACCACATTGAATTTTTATGTCGGATCATCTAAAAAGAGTTTAAGAAGTGCCAGTGACAAATTGTTTAAATCACTCCAAATAAAATAAGAAATTCAAAATTTAACCAGCCTTCGGGCTGGTTTTTTTATTAAGCACTAAGAAAAGGAAGGAACTCAACATGAAAGAGACTAAAATTATTGCAATCGCCAATCAGAAAGGCGGCGTGGGTAAAACCACGACCGCTGTCAACCTTGCGGCCGGGCTGGCGGCCCAGAGTAAGCAAGTACTGTGCCTGGACTTTGACCCACAGTGCAACCTGCGAGCTTACCTGGGACACCGGGCAGACGATGCCTTAACCATTACAGATTATCTGTTTGCAAAGGCTAGCTACCGTCCCCTGCCGTCCACGGATGGGCTGATCCGCCATTCCTCCTGTGGGATTGACTATATCCCTTGTTCTCTGGCTCTGTCCAAAGCCGACATGGTTCTGGCCCAGGCCATGTTCCGGGAACGCATCCTATCCGATGTGCTCCGGGCCATCGTCCCAGCCGATACCTACGATTATCTCATTATCGACTGTAACCCAAGCATGGGTATCCTGCTTACCAATGCTCTGGTAGCTGCCAGCGAGGTGCTGATCCCTGTGCAGACAGAAGAATTTGCAGTGTCCGGCCTGGAAGATATGATGGAGTTAATCAACATCATCCGAAATCAAATCAATCCCAGCTTACGAGTCCTGGGTCTGCTGCCCACTATGGTGGGCAGGAACAATGTCAGCCGAGACATTATCCTGGAACTACGGGAACGGTATCCGGAGCTTTTGATGGAAACCCGGATTTCCCGCAGTGTGGAAGCTCCCAAATCCACCCAGCGGCAGCAGCCCCTGATTGGCGGAAAAGGAAGACTTTCCATTGAATATGAAACCTGTACCAGCGAAATTTTGCATCGGTTGGGAGACTAAAATATGAACTGCGAAAAATCAATACGGTTAAAGGAGAATATTGACCATGACGATCCGTGATGCACAGGAATTTCAGGACGGCTTTGGCGGTCTTGGTGGCATACAAAGTAGTCAGCTTACCAATCTTCCTCTTGATATGCTTGACCCATGGATCTCACCCGAAGGGGAGCGACAGCCTTTTCGTCCGTACTCGTTAGTTAAAATACAGGCATTGGCAGAAAATATCCTGAAGAACGGGGTAATTGAACCAATCTGCGTCCGACCGACACCAGATGGGCGTTTTCAAATCATTGCAGGCCATAACCGTGTAGCCGCTTCTAAAATGGCTGGGCTTCCTACGGTACCAGCTCTCATCCAACAGATGGATGACAACGAAGCGGTCATCCGAATGGTGGACAGCAACCTCCAGCACCGTGAAAAGCTGCTGCCCAGTGAGAAAGCTTTTGCTTATAAAGTCCGGCTGGAAGCGATGAAAAAGCAAGGACAGCGTTCCGATTTAACTTGTGCACCAGTGGAGCACAAGTTGGATAGAGCAAAATCTCGAGACATTGTTGCAGAAGAGGTCGGTGAGAGTCGGGAACAAATTCGTCGTTACATTCGTTTAACGAATCTGCTTGACCCCCTTCTGAATCTGGTGGATTGTGAGAAATTTGCAATACGGGCCGCTGTTCATGTCTCATATCTGGACAGCACCCAACAGGAGCTTTTGCTTCAGGCCATGGAGTGCAACAAAGGAAAGGCTCCGTCTATGGCTCAGGCCACAGAACTCCGAAATCTGGCCCAACAGGACCAGCTGGATGAAGATGCCATTTTGAATGTTTTGATTGGAAAAGGGGGTGCAAAATCATCGGTTCTAAAACTGCCTGCTGAGAGAATCAGCAGTTTCTTTCCCCCAAATACTTCCACAGAGGAAATGGAGGCTGAAATTTATGAAGCTCTTATGTCTTACCGTAAAAAGACCGAATACGAAACGGAGGAGTGAAAAGTATGCCAACAAAAGCTGAACAGTACGCACAAATGGCAGACCGTGCGGAAAAGCAGCTCACCAGCAACTGGAAAGAATGGACAAGCTTTTTAACCACTGCCGCCCGAATGTACAAGTACTCCTATGCCGACCAGCTCATGATCTATATCCAGAGGTCCGATGCCACTGCATGCGCTGCGTATGACCTTTGGAACAAAAAAATGGGACGTTATGTCCGCCGTGGCTCAAAAGGGATTGCTTTGTTGGATGAGACCAGTGCAAGGCCACGCCTGCACTATGTCTTCGACATCTCCGATACCAACTCACTAGACCACTCCCGCCGCATTAAGTTATGGGAGTACCGCCCGGAACACGCCGAAGCTGTCTCTACTATGCTGGAACGGCAATACAATATTTCCGGTGAAAGCGACATCGAAGAAAAGTTAGAGCGTGCAGCCGCACAGATTGCAGAGGAATACTGGCTCAATCACAAGAGTGACATTCTCAACATTGTTGACAATTCGTTTCTTTATGGGTATGATGATTTTAACATCGGAGCCGCATTCCGAAATGCCGCCACAGTCAGTACCGCCTATGCCCTCATGTCACGCTGTGGGATGCACCCGGAAAATCATTTTGAACATGAAGATTTTCAAAGCATTTTTGACTTCAACACTCCTGAAGCCGTGGCCGAACTTGGCACGGCTGTCAGCACCATGAATCAGGAGATATTGCGACAGATTGAAATTACCATAAAAAATTACGAGCGTGAACATTACACAGAAAGGACGGCCCAACATGAAAAACGACCTGACTTACACGAAGAACGGAGACTATCTAATCCCGGATTTGGAGTTGAGCGAACAGCCGACGAAACCATTAGGGAAATACGGTATGATGCGCAAATCGTATCTGAAAGAGAACCGGCCGGGGCTTTACAGCCGTCTGCTGCTGAGCGAGAAGCTGTATCCCCACTGTCTGGAGATCGAGGAGACAGCGAACCGGCGTCTGGACGAGATGATGCCGCAGCTGGCGAAGGAAGCCGGAGCCACAGAGGAACTGAAAGCTCAGGATCAGCTGAAATGGGTGGGCCTGATGAACAGCTGCAAGGCACAGGCCGAAGAAATAATCCTGCAGGAGCTGATCTACAATTAAGGTTCACGCTATTCCCGTCGGAATCGGAACAAATCCAAAGCATTGATGAAGCAGAGAATGTGAAAGCATCCTCTGCTTTTTCTTTTGTCCAAAGTGATATTGACCAGTTTCTCCGTTATGGCGGTAACACGGATCGCCAGCGTGAGTGCATAGCAGCTGAATTTTCAAAGCAGAAATCCCTGGAAGAAAACGCAGCTTATTTGCGTTCTGTTTTCTTCGGTGGAAATGGTATCATTACAGAAACAGGAAAAGTCACATCCTGGTACGCCAGAGACGGCATTCATCTTTCCAGAAGCCAATCTGCCCGTTATGATAAATCTGCACAGATCATTTCATGGGAAAGTGCCGCAGAGCGTATCGGTCAGCTTTTGGAGGTGGGCAGCTTTGCCACCAATGTGGAGCTTGCAGAGGCCCCTGGGTATGAGCGCAGCAGGCTGTCCGAAAGAATATGGCACTTGGCCCATGACCTTCGTGAGGAGGTACAGGATCGCTTTTTGCGGTCTTTGAAAGCCCCTCCCGATTCTGGGTTCCCTGCTAAAACAGCATGGCTTTCTCAAAAACTCACCGATCCGGTGTTCCGGGCTAGGCTGTCAGAGGAATACACCGACTTTTTAACTGCCTATGCTGCGGATCGGGATATTCTGCGTTTCCACTATCATCGTCCCTGGGAGATTGCAGACACTCTTTCCGATTTGGAACGCCCTCGCACGGTTTACCAAGCCGAAGCCACCGAGCTTCCTGCTGCCAGTTTTTTCATCACCGAGGATGAACTGGATGCGGCCATTTCCGCTGGCAGTGGTGTAGCCGGCGGAAAAAACAGAATCTATGCCTTTTTTAAAGAGCCACATCCCATGAATGAGAAAGCAGATTTTCTCAAAAAGGAATATGGTACCGGTGGGAGAAGTCACGCCTTATCCGGTGCAACCTGGAGTGATGAATCGCACGACTATTCAGGCCAGTGCTTTCAGAAGAAGAATTGTCCGGAGGTAAAGTTAACCTGGGAAAAGGTAGCCAAACGAATCGACTTATTAATCCGCACTGATAAATTTTTGACCGACGCCGAACAGGAGCAAATCACCGCATTGGAACAGGCACATTATCCCGACACCATTGCACCAACTGCACAGGCCGAAGAAAGAGAACTCCTTCCCGGTTATATCGCCGGATGGTATGTTGTGGAAGATCTCCAGAAGCGTGGCAGCCTTGACATCACAAAATATAACCGTCTGGAGGATGCCTTAAATGCCTATCACGCCTTGCCCTCTACCCGGTTAAAGGCTCTGGGCGCAGAAAACACACACCAGCCTCTGCAAGGCAGTTTGGATCTGCTCCACTGCATCAATGGTCAGGATACCATTGTGAAAGACTGGGAAAAGACAGGCGATTGGAACAATCCCGAAGTACTCGGTGTCATCCAAACCTTGGAAGAACATGCAGCACAGTCCATCTTGGAAAGCGATCCTCTTAACCCGGTCTACACCCCATGGGGACCGGCAGACCATACGACTTTTCTTCAGCACGGTATTTTTCAGGTGTCAACCGCCAGCCACGGCGGCATGATGGTAAGCAGGGAACAGCTGGGAAAGTACTTCTCACCCCGTGCACAAGAAGTCGGCTTTCATTGGGGCGGCTATCACTGCTATGAGGAAGATTGCGATGCTCCTGTTGCAATCCGAGAGCTGCTTGATTGCAACTTATATCCCACGCCAGACAACTATGATCCCGGCGAATTTGAAGAAATCATCGACCGCAGTATAAAGCAGTATCATCCCGAGTATTGGCTGTCCAGAAGCCCCCAGGAAGGCGAAAAAGCAGAGATGCACACGGAAGCGGAAAACTACCACATAACAGATGAACAGATCGGGGAAGGTGGCCCAAAAGCCAAGTTCCGTGCAAACATGGATGCAATCAACCTGCTGAAAAAACTGGAAGCCGAAAATCGGAATGCCACCCCGGAAGAACAGGATGTTCTTGCCCGGTATGTTGGCTGGGGCGGTCTGGCGGATGCCTTCGACGAGAAGAAGGATGGTTGGGCCAATGAGTACACAGAGCTTTATGCTGCCCTGTCTTCAGACGAGTATGCGGCAGCAAGGGCAAGTACCCTCAACGCCCACTACACCAGCCCTGTAATTATCCACGCCATCTATGAAGCCGTTGGCAATATGGGCTTTGAGACCGGCAACATCCTGGAGCCTTCCATGGGCATTGGTAACTTCTTTGGTATGCTCCCGGACACTATGAGAAACAGCCGCCTGTATGGTGTGGAGCTGGACTCCATATCCGGCCGCATTGCGCAAAAGCTATATCCCCATGCGGAAATCACGGTAGTCGGATTTGAAACCACCGACCGCAGAGATTTCTACGACCTGGCCATTGGCAATGTTCCCTTCGGCAACTACAAGGTTTCCGATAAACCTTATGATAAGCTGGGCTTCTCCATCCACAACTACTTTTTCGCCAAGGCTCTTGACCAGGTGCGTCCGGGCGGTGTGATTGCCTTTGTCACCAGCCGCTACACCATGGATCAGAAGTCTCCCGATGTGCGAAAGTATCTGGCGCAGAGAGCAGAGCTGCTGGGTGCCATCCGACTGCCCAACAATGCGTTTAAAGCCAATGCCGGTGCTGAGGTAGTATCCGACATTCTCTTTTTGCAAAAACGGGAATATCCCATTGACATAGATCCCGATTGGGTGCATCTGGGGCAAACCTCAGATGGTTTGGCCATCAACAGCTATTTCCTGGATCACCCGGAAATGGTACTTGGCAAGCTGTCCACGCAAAGCACCCGATACGGCAATGACATCACCGTTCTTCCCATGGATGGAGCCATACTCAGTGACCAGCTGAAAGAAGCGGTTATGCGCATCGGCGGCACCTATCAGCCCCCAGAACTGGTCGAGGTGGAAATGCCGGGCGATGTACCGGAAACCATTCCTGCTGACCCCAGCATCAAGAACTTCTCCTATGCAGTGGTTGATGGAGAAATCTACTTTCGTGAGAACTCCGCAATGCGCCGTGCTGATCTGAATGAAACCGCTCAGGGACGAGTCAAGGGCATGATTGCTCTTCGGAAGATTGTGCGGGAGCTGATCGATTATCAGCTGCAAGACTGGTCAGAGGAGCAGATCACAGCCAAGCAGCGACAATTAGAAACGGCCTATGACTCCTTTACCCGGCAGTATGGTCTCATCAACTCGAAAGCCAACGCCCAGGCGTTTGCGGATGATTCCTCCTACTATCTTCTTTGTTCTCTGGAAAACATCGACGAGAACAAGCAGCTGAAGAGCAAGGCTGACATTTTTTATAAGCGTACCATACGGCCCCTGAAAAAAGTTGTCCGGGTAGACACCCCCAGTGAGGCTCTGGCGGTCAGCATTGGAGAGCGTGGCAAGGTGGATCTGCCCTATATGTCCCAGCTTTTAGGTGGAAAAGAGGTATCTGCCATCGTTCAGGAGCTGCATGGGATTATTTTCAAAGATCCTGTCGCCAATTCTGCTCCGGAATCCGGCTGGCAGACAGCGGACGAATATCTGTCCGGAAATGTACGGGAAAAGCTGGCCATTGCAAGAATGGCTGCAAAAAACGACCCTGCCTTTTCCATCAATGTTCAGGCATTGGAACAGGCCCAGCCACAGGATTTAGACGCCTCGGAGATTGATGTGCGTCTGGGTGCTACCTGGATTGCTCCTGAATACATCCAGCAGTTCATGGTGGAGACCTTTGCAACCCCCTATTATTTACGCCGTTCGATTACCGTGAAGTTTGCCCCCATGACTGCGCAATGGCAAATCACCGGCAAGACCAACACCGGCCGCAGCGATGTCACCGCCTATACCACCTATGGCACCGACCGGGCCAACGCCTATCGGATTCTGGAGGACACACTGAATCTGCGGGACATCCGCATCTATGATATCGTTGAGGATGCAGACGGCAAGCAGAAGCGGGTCCTCAACAAAAAGGAAACCACTCTTGCCCAGCAGAAGCAGCAGGCCATCAAGGATGCCTTCCGGGACTGGATCTGGAAAGACCCTCGCCGCCGTGAGGTACTGGTGAAGCAATATAACAATCTGTTCAACGCAACCCGCCCTCGTGAATACGACGGCAGCCATATTGTTTTCGGTGGGATGAATCCGGAAATTCAACTGCGGGAGCATCAGAAAAACGCCATTGCCCATGTCCTTTACGGCGGCAATACCCTGCTGGCCCACGAAGTAGGGGCAGGCAAGACCTTTGAAATGGTAGCCTCTGCCATGGAAGCCAAGCGGCTGGGGCTTTGTCAAAAATCTCTCTTCGTTGTACCCAACCACCTCACAGATCAATGGGCATCTGAATTTTTGCGGCTCTATCCATCTGCCAATATTCTGGTGACCACCAAAAAAGATTTTGAGCCCCATAACCGCAAACGATTCTGTTCCCGCATTGCCACAGGTGACTACGATGCCGTTATCATTGGGCACAGCCAATTTGAGAAGATTCCCATTTCTCCGGAACGCCAGGAACGCATCCTGCGGCAGCAAATTGAAGAAATCCAGCACGCTATTATAGAGCTTCAATCCAGTCATGGTGAGAATTTTTCCATCAAGCAGATGGAAAAAACCAGAAAGTCCCTGCAAACCAGGCTGGATAAGCTGAACGCTACCGACCGAAAGGACGATGTACTTACCTTTGAACAGCTTGGTGTTGACCGTCTCTTTGTGGATGAAAGCCACGCTTTTAAGAACTTGTTTTTGTACACCAAAATGCGAAATGTGGCAGGATTATCCACATCGGAGGCGCAAAAGTCCTCTGATATGTTTATGAAATGTCAGTATCTGGACGAGCTGACCGGTGGGCGTGGTGTGGTCTTCGCAACCGGCACCCCTGTCAGCAATTCCATGACCGAGCTTTACACGGTTATGCGATATCTTCAATATAATACGCTTCAGAAGAAGGGCCTGACCCATTTTGACTGCTGGGCTTCCACCTTCGGCGAAACCACAACCGCCATTGAACTGGCCCCGGAGGGCACCGGCTATCGGGCAAGAACTCGATTTGCCAAGTTTTTCAACCTTCCCGAACTCATGAGTATGTTCAAAGAAATTGCCGATGTCAAAACCGCCGACCAGCTTCATTTGCCTGTTCCTGAGGCAACATTTGAAACGGTGGTGGTGCAGCCCTCTGAGCACCAGCAAGCCCTGGTGCAGGAGCTGTCTCAGCGTGCCGGTGCCGTTCACAGCGGTTCTGTTGATCCATCGGTGGATAATATGCTGAAAATAACATCCGATGGCCGCAAGCTGGGCCTGGATCAGCGGCTCATCAATCCGCTGCTCCCGGATGACCCGGACAGCAAGCTCAACGCCTGCGTTCGGAATGTGCTTCGTATTTGGGAGGAAGGCAAAGCTGAGAAACTGACACAGCTTCTGTTTTGTGACCTGTCCACGCCGAAAGCCGATGGCAGCTTCAGCGTGTACAACGACATCAAAAGCAAGCTTCTGTCAGCCGGTGTACCGGAAAAAGAGGTGGCCTTTATCCACGATGCCGATACGGAGGTAAAAAAGAAAGAGCTGTTTGCAAAAGTACGGGCCGGTCAGGTTCGTGTGCTGCTGGGCAGCACCCAGAAAATGGGCGCCGGTACCAACTGCCAGGATCGACTGATTGCTCTGCATCACCTGGATGTGGGCTGGAGACCTTCAGATATGACCCAGAGAAATGGCCGTATCATCCGCCAGGGCAACCGGAACAAGGAAGTCCAGGTGTACCAGTATGTCACAGAGGGGACCTTTGATGCCTACCTGTATCAGACTCTGGAAAACAAGCAGAAGTTCATCTCCCAGATCATGACCAGCAAGTCCCCTGTCCGAAGCTGTGAGGATGTGGACGAACAGGTGCTGTCCTATGCGGAAATCAAGGCGTTGTGTGCCGGCAATCCCCTTATCAAAGAAAAAATGGATCTGGATATCGATGTGGCCCGGCTGCGGGTGCTGAAAGCTGACCACCAGAGCAAACAGTATCGACTGGAAGATCAGCTGCTAAAATATTTCCCCGCTGAGATCGAGTCACAGCACGGCCTAATCCAGGGCTTTCAGACTGACATTCAGACCGTAGCGCAGCATCCGCAGCTGAAAGACAGCTTTGTTGGTATTACCATCGGAAAGGCCCGCTTCTCTGAGAAAGAGGCTGCCGGTGAGGCAATTTTAGCCGCCTGTACAACGGTAAAAAACGCAGAACCTGTGTCCCTGGGCCATTACCGTGGCTTTGATATGGAGCTTTCCTTTGATGGTTTCACCAGAACTTTTCAGATTGCCCTGACCGGCTCTGTAACCCATCATGTAACCCTGGGAACCGATGTGCGTGGTAATATCACCCGCATTGACCATGTTCTGGAGGGCATCTCCAAGCGGCTGGAAGCGGCGCAGCAGCTGCTGGAAACTCTGGAAAAGCAGCAGCAGGCCGCACAGATTGAGCTTGGAAAACCGTTTGCACAAGAAGCAGAACTGACCGAAAAAAGCAAGCGGCTGGCAGAATTGGACATACAGCTCAACATGGAAGAAAAGAACGCCGATCCTGCTCAGAATGAGCAGAATTCCATGCGAGAAGAAATCAGGCGGCTGATGCAGGCCAAATCCGGGGAGAAAAAGCCTCGGACCCATGAACCAGAGGGCCGATGAAGATGATTTGAAACCGACTCAAACTCCTATGACTCTCCTTGAGGCAGCGTGAACCTTGTTTCTTATGGGCCGTCCATTGCTTCAAATCAGTTGATACATACAAAAAACAGTGATACAATATGTATATGTGGTGGATTGCAAGTTGAGAAATTTCAAGAGACGGTGCCACAAGGGAGATGAACTGACATGAGCAGAGAATTGAATTGGCAGCTTGAATTGCAGGAATATGTCAAACAGGGTGAGCCGGAGCGTGCGGAAAAAAGTGCAGCCTGGCAAACTGCCATTGGTCTTCAGGCAGTGGATGGGCTGAAAACATCAGATTACCTGTTGGAAACTGCCAAAGAGCATATTGAAGGTACGATTGATATGCCTGCCGCAAAGCAGCGTATCAGCAGCTATTATGAAGTTCGACAGGATCGAAAATCGGTGGAAGATGAGACGATGGAAGCCGACATGGTATCCGTTCGGATTGCTGAAATCCTCGGTGAGAACACCTTTCAGTTTTCGCCGGTTGAGTTGCAGAACATTCACCGCCGCCTGTTTGCCGATGTATTTGACCACGCCGGCAAAATCAGGACATATAACATCAGCAAAAAAGAATGGGTTTTGAACGGTGACACCGTAATTTATGCCTCCTATGGAAGCATTCGAGACACTCTGGATTACGATTTTGCCCAGGAAAAGCAGTTTTCCTATGAGAATCTATCCATTTCAGAAGCCGTTCGACACATTGCCCGATTCACTTCTGACATTTGGCAGATTCATCCTTTTTGTGAAGGAAACACCCGTTCCACAGCAGTGTTTATTATTAAGTATCTGAAAACCTTTGGCTTTCAGGTCAAAAATGATGTCTTTGCGGAAAACTCCTGGTACTTTCGTAATGCTCTGGTCCGTGCCAATTTCAACGACCTTCAAAAAGGGATCCACGCCACAACGGAATATCTAGAGCGATTTTTTGATAATCTGCTGATGGATGCTCAGCACGAATTAAAGAATCGGTATGTTCATGTAGATGCTATCCGTGAACAAGATTTCCAAAGTGCAACCGGAGCGAATCCAAAGTGCAATCATTGCACTTTGGAAGAACTGGCGGTGCTTCGTGCCATTGCGGAAAACCCCAAAATAACGCAAAAGGATCTGGCAGCGCACATCGGAAAATCTGAGCGTACCATAAAGAACCGTACCATTGCACTGCAGGAAAAAGGCTATATCCGCCGTGTGAATGGCAGGCGAAATGGATATTGGGAGGTACTTGTGGCGTTAAACCAATCAACGCATACTTCTACCCCTTGATTTATGCCGTCCGTTTCAACATAATGTGCAAATCCCAGAACGATAAATATCAACCAATTTTCAACTCCGATACCGCCGGTGTCGGAGTTTTTATTTGGTCACTATGTCTATTGCGAAATACGCATTAGTGTGTTAAAATCCCTGTAGAGGTAACGAACAGATGAAAGAGAGGCAGCAGGGCTATGAGAATCATCAAAATTATCCTCAGAATCATATCAATCCCTATCAATCCCATTGATTTTAGCATTAGGAATTGTGTATCTCTTCTGTAAATTCGTTGTGCTCGTCTCTACAGGTATTTTGGCCCTCGTGTCCGTTCTGGTGTTCATGGTTGCAATTTTCCTGTGGGTTGCAGATGGTGGAACGCAGGGGCCTATCTTGCTGCTGGTGTCATTTGGGCTCAGCCCATTGGGGGTTCCCTTGGTAGCAAACATCATCGTAGAATTTCTTGGAGTTGCACTGCGGGCCCTCATGGGGATTCCTGCAGATAATTTTTCGTAAACATTAAAACAATGGAGGAACAAAAATGAGTACACATAATTGGACCAAAAAATTACTGGGTATTGGCATGGCCCTGAGCATCTCCCTCTCCATGTCCGCCTGTGGAACATCTGACACTGCCGACACCACAGAAAGTACCGGACAGACAGTGGAAACCACAGCCCCCGCCAGTGGAGCGGATAAAAAGGCCCCCGATTCTAAGGATTCTAAAAACTCCGGCAAAAAGCCCGCCAAACAGTCCACCGGCAAAAAAGACGATCAGGCAGTCAAAAAAGATGACAGCAAAGATAACCAGCCGAAAGAAAATGCCGAAAAGGAAACCCAGCCGAAGAAGCAGGAGCCCTCCGCTGAGAATACCGCAAGCACAGAAGCGCCCAAGGCGGAACCCACCTCTGCGCCCACAACTCCGGAAGCCACAGAGCCTGCCCATACCCACCACCACATTGCTGTTACCACCCCTCCTTCCTGCATCACGGAGGGCTACACCAGATACACTTGTGCCTGCGGAGATGGCTGGGTGGGTGACCATACCGAGATGCTGGGACATAACTACAGCGATTGGACGACTACCAAAGAGCCCACCACAGAAGCTGAGGGCCAGCAAACCCGGACCTGTTCCCGGTGCGGGGAGACCGAAACCCGGAGCGTTGACAAGCTGCCTGCCCCGGAGCCCGGTGTAACAGCGGCGGACATCCCTGCTCTGGAAGCTTATGCAAGAAGCTATGCCGAGGCGGCAGGGTTTACCATTGATACCTCTTTGAATTTGGGTAATGCTGGTTACTACCCTGCGTGGGGTATGAAACACAACTCCGTTGATGCAGCGCAAGCCTATATACGAGAAGGAGTTGATTTCCTAATAACTGATTTTAGTGATGAAGGCGGTGTACAAGGAGCCCGGTATAATTGTATCATTGAGATAAATGATGAAGGCGAACTCGTAGACTACCATCTTTACGGTTAATTTATCTTCCCCTCTGCGGAGCTGATTTAAGCAGCTCCGCTTTTTGTTTTCTAATTTAAAGAACCACCTGAATGCAGGTGTTTATATAGATCAGGCACCTTCCTAGTTTTAGGGAGGTGCCTTTTTCCCAGCGAATTTTAACGAAAGGATGGTAAACCATGAAAAAGACCAAACTGCGGGTTCTGTCTCTGCTCCTGGCTCTGGTTCTGATTGTTGGATTGCTCCCAGTGGAAGCCCTTGCGGCAACCGTCACAGAGCCTCAACATACTGAAACTCAGGAAGCCGAACCCACAGAAGTATCAGCAGAAGATCCCCAACCGGCCACCATGCCGGAGGAAACGGACGTCTCAACTTCCACCACATCGGAGGAATCTTCCGTTCCGACTGATACCACAGAGCCAACTACTGAGTCGGTGTTAGAGCCTGTTGAGGAGGCTGCAACAGAACCTATTCCTTCACCTTCTGTACCGGAATCCACTGACACACCGGTAGAATCTGAGGAAAACAGCAAGGAGACGGCTCCACAGGAAACGCCTCCTGAGCCATCGTTCCCCTCTGAAATGGAGCAGATCCTGCCAATTAACGGTCCCACGCCGAACGGATATATCCCTTTCAGCCAGATTAATACGGTTTGGACACAGGGATATGTATTTCGGACGGATGAATCTGCCCCCAATTTGAAATACAACTATACTCTGAAGGATGGGGCTCATACCACAAATATTGATTTCCTGTATGTGATGCGCCTCCATGTTGGCGGGCGCTACAAGGTTGCCTATTGCATTGAGCCGGATACCCCTGTGGATTCCGGCGCAGATTACGGCAGCGGCAGCAATAGTGGTGTCAGTGGTGATTGGATGTCAAACTTAACACGAAATCAGCAAACTACCATTGGTCTGGCCATGCTGTACAGCAATATCCATCATCCAGATAATCTCACCTCCATAGAAAGTGTAGAATGGGAGGTTGCTACCCAAATTATTGTCTGGGAAATTGTCATGGGAATGCGAAGCTCAACAGCGCCCTATAGCTGTACAAATTCCAGCCTCATCAATCAGTTTGATAGCGGGAGTGGTGTCCGCTATTTCGATGGCTCCAATAACCACTATCTCAAGGGCATTCGTGCCAAATATAACACGATTAGTTCAGAGATGGCAATTCATAAAATAGTCCCATCTTTTACCGAGCGCAAAAGTGATATCGCTCCCACCCACACCATGAAGCAGCAGCCCAATGGCAGCTACTCCGTTGACTTAACAGACAGCAACGGTGTCCTGAACCGCTATCAATTCTCCTCAAAGTCCCCTGTGACAATCAATCAGAGCGGCAACACCCTGACTGCTACTGCCCCTAAAGGTGCCTCCTTCGGAAAGCTGCAGTTTCAGGCTTCCAGAGAAATCCCCAACCCGGAGAATCCTGCCTGTCTGTTCCGTATCTTTTACTTAGGAGGCAATAATCAGACAATGGCCTCTCCTCCGGATATAAGCAATGTTCCCTATGACCCGGTGCCGGCTTACTTTAAGCTGGAAGCGGAAGCCAGCGGAACCGCAACGATTTTCAAAACAGCTGAAAATTTCGACGTGGAAGGTTACCACTTCAAAATCTACAACTGGGATCGGAATAAATCCTGGTTCGGCAAAACAGATCTCAATGGTCAGGTTTACTTGACTGATAAGCACTACAATGAGCCAGGCAGCAAAACCTATACCTTTGAACACCTGCAGGACGGAGAATACACCTTTCTGGAGGTCCTCAGCAAAAAGGGAACCGGGTATGTGTTCCCGGACTCCTGGCAAATCAAGGTAACCAACGGTGGAAAAACCGTCTATGACAAGACCTTCTATCCCGGCGATTTCACAAAAGATGATAACGGCGACTGCCGTCTGGACAGCATCCAGATCACCGGCTTGTCCAACGGCGGCAAGATGGTCATGACCATCAACAACGCCTCTGAAAAGACCGGCTTGCACATCCTGAAAACCTCAGATGACGGCAATGTCGCCGGTATCACCTTTACCATCGAAGAATGGGTCCCCGGCCTGGGCTATTGCAGGATCGGAAAATACACCACAGACAACAACGGAAAGATCTACATCAAAAAGCTGTCCATCGGCACAAAATATCGAGTCACAGAGACCGTCCCGGCTGGTTACGAGGCCGAAAAGAAAAGTCAGGAAATTACCATCCAGGACGGCACCAACACTTTGACCTTTGTGAATCACCGCCTCCGCAGGGATCTGGAGCTCATCAAAACCGCAGACGATGGCAATGTGGCCGGTATTTCCTTCACCGTGGAGGAATGGCAGTCCAATTCCAGCTACTCCAAAATCGGCACCTATACCACGGACAGCAAGGGAAAACTCACCGTTCCTTCTCTTACCGTGGGCCGCAAATATCGGGTGACCGAGTCTGTTCCGGACGGGTACGAGGCCGAAAAACAGAGTCAGGAAATCACCATCCAGAACGGTACCAACACCCTGACCTTTGTGAACCACCGTCTCCGCAAAAGTCTGGAACTCATCAAAACCGCAGACGATGGCAATGTGGCCGGTATTTCCTTCACCGTGGAGGAGTGGCGTCCCAATTCCGGTTACTTCAAAATCGGCACTTACACTACAGACAGCAAGGGGAAACTCACCGTTCCGGCTCTGGCAGTGGGAAACAAATACCGAATTACTGAGTCCGTCCCGGATGGCTACGAAGCTGAAAAACAAATTCAGGAAATCACCATCCGCAACGGCACCAATACGCTAACCTTTGTAAACCATCCTATGCTGGGCTCTATTACCATCCGAAAAATCGATTTGCAGAGCAATCCTCTCTCCGGCATTACATTCCTGTTAGAATACAGTGAGGACAATGGGACCACCTGGAAACCGGTTGTTTTCCGGGAGGAACGCTCCAAATTTATGCCCGGCGGCTGCACCAGTCCCGGGCTGTCCGATGGCTCTCTCACCACCGATGCAGATGGCTCCGTCACATTCACCGGTCTGGCGATCAGTACAAAAAAGCGGCACATCCAATATCGGTTGACCGAGACGGCCACTCAGCCGGGCTACACCCTCATGACCGAGCCGATCTTTGTTGGGGAGCTGCCCCAGGACGGCAACAGAGATATTTCCTTCACCGCCGTCAATAGCGGTTCCTTCTCCATGCCTCACACCGGATCGGACGGCTTCATCGCCGTGCCGTTTGGGGCAACGCTGCTCTTGCTGTCCGCAAGTACCCTGGCATTTACCAGCCGAAAGAAAAAAGAAGAGGTCTGAGCCATGACCGTTCTCATCTATTGGAGCAGAGATGCTCCCTTTTTTTATGTCTCCCTACCCCAAAACAATCAAAAAATATAATGAAAGGATAACATAAACATCATGAAAAAGTTTTTTTCTCTTCTCCTGGCCCTGACTTTATGTCTGAGCCTTGCTTCCGTGGCCTTCGCCGCCACAGCACCCAACGCCACCATCGACACCGGCCGGACTGCCAGTCTGAGCCTGTACAAATATGATTTCACCTCTGCCAATAAAGACGGTATTTTGGAATGGGATACCTACATTTCCACCGGCTTACCTGATAAGGCCGTGGAAGAAGCCCTGGCTTCCTACGCTCTGCAGGGTGTTGTCTTCACCTATCTCAAGGTTGCTGACATCACCACTTACTCTGCTCAGGAGGCAGACGGTTATAAAGACATGGTGCTCTACGCCATGACAGAATCCGGAGCCACCACACAGCTGCTCACCGCTCTGGGCCTGTCTCCTGCGGATGCCTACCGTTCCGAGAGCAAGACTCTGTATTTTACCTCTGATAAGCTGGTTGACGCCCTGAACGCCAAGCAGCAGGAAAACTCCTCCAATCTCAAAAACGCACTGGAGCGTTTGGTTGCCGATCATGGCGGCACAAATCTGCCCGAAACCGACCAGAACGGTCATACCTCCGCAAACGGTCTGGATCTGGGCCTGTACCTCATCGTAGAGACCTATGTCCCTGAAAATGTGTTCACGACCACGAACCCCTTCTTCCTGAGCCTCCCTTCCACCACCATTGACGGTAAGGAATGGAATTATGATCTCACTGTCTACCCCAAGAACGAGACGGATCAGCCCACGCTGGAAAAGACCCTGAGAGAATCCAAACCCGATACCGGCAAGCACAACGGCAAGACAGACGACATCACCGACGGCTATGCCCACACCGGCACCGGCTCCGACGGGGATGTGGTGGACTATCAGATCATTTCTACACTGCCCAAGATCACTTCCAATGCTACCGCTTTGACCGCCTACACTTTCAACGATACCTTGTCCAAGGGAATTGATTACAACAAAAAAGACGTCAAACTGGAATGGTTCAAGGATGCTGCCTGCACACAGAAAGTTGCAGCATGGGACGAAGCCTCCGGTAAATTCACTGTGGCCTATGGCACTGCTGGCAACGGGGCCACCACCATGGAAATTGCCATGACCCCTGCCGGTCTGGACGAAATCAACAATGCTGACACAGTCTACGATGCTGCCAGACTCTTCCGTGGCTACAGCAGCTGTACCCTGCGCATCACCTACACCGGCACCGTCAATTCCAGTGCCGAAGTAGTTTGCGGTGACAACGGCAACCCCAATACCGTAAAGCTCACCTGGAAGCGTACCAACACCTCCTACTATGACACGCTGCAGGACGATTGCCATTTCTACAGCTATGGCATGGATCTGACAAAGAAATTCAATGATGACGAGGGTAACTTTGCAAATGTTCAATTTGTGATCCACAACGACACCGACAACTACTGGGTAAAGGCTCAGCTCAACGAAGCCGAAGGGATTTACTATGTGACTGGCCATGTGGCTGAGGAGGCCCAGGGCACCAAATTTATCCCTGTTTCAGCCGGTGATCAGCCCGGTAAGGTTATCATCAAGGGCCTGGAAGATGACACCTATACCATCACGGAGGTGGCCACCGATGCAGGCTACACCCTCCTGGAGGAGGCTGTTAAAGTGGTGATTACCTCCAAAGGAAACGGTGTTGTTTGTCCGGTGTGCGGCAAAGAAGGCATTACCGCAACCGCTGCCGTAAACGGTGATCCCGTAACCATGACCGAAGACAACGGCTCTGTGAGTGCCATTGTTCCCCTGACTGTAGTAAACACCAAGGGCTTTGACCTGCCTCGCTCCGGCGATCATGGCACATGGCTGTTTGCTGTCGGTGGTGCGATCCTGTTCTGTGCGGGCATTGCCTGTCTGGCTGTTGTGATGCTCAAGCAGAAAAAAGCTGCTAAGCACTAAAGAAACTTTGGAAGGATATTTTGAAAAAGAAACTATGTATTTGCGCCGTATTGATCCTTCTGTCCCTTCTGGGGGCGGCCATGCTGTCCTATCCAATCGTCAGCAATTACTATATGGCCCGGCATCAGTCCCAAGTATTGAGTCAATATGAGGAGGCTGTCGAGTCCCGAACGCAGACCGGACTGGAGGCGGACCGGGCCATTGCGCAGCGCTACAATCTGGAACTGTCAGCAGGCAGCCTGGTGGACTTCACCACAGCCGACGGGATTGCCTACACAGACATTCTGAACGCCGCCCAAAACGGCGTCATGGGCTATGTGGAAATCCCCGACATTCAGGTGCTGCTGCCCATCTACCATGGCACAGGTGATGATGTCCTGGCAAATGGAGCCGGGCATATGCCCAACACATCCTTCCCCATCGGCGGCAAAAGCACCCATGCGGTTATCTCCGCTCATAGTGCTATGGCTACCGCACGGATGTTTACAGATCTGGTTCAGCTCCGGGAAGGGGACCGATTTTTTATCCATGTTCTGGACGAGGAGCTTGTATATGAGGTAGACAGGATCTTAACAGTCCTGCCCTCCGAAATTCAATATCTGTCCATTGTACCGGAACAGGATTTCGTGACCCTGCTGACCTGTGTTCCTTATGGGGTCAACTCCCACCGCCTGCTGGTGCGGGGGCATCGGGTGGAGGCGGAAGCCTCTGTAAGCCCACCACCAGAGTCCCAGGCAAATGCGCTCACAGACGAAGGCGCATCGTCCACCTGGATGTCAAAATATTGGGAAGGGATTCAATACGGACTTGTCATTTTCACGGTATTGGCACTGACTGTTCTGGCTGCCATAGCTTGTAAAAAGCTTGTTAATAAGAGGAAGCACCATGAAAAACAGAACTAAGCAATTCGTTCTTCTTTGTATCCTGCTCACCATATCCGGCCTGTTGCTTATGCTCTACCCCACCTTGCATGCATGGAAAAGCAAAAGTGAAACAGACCTGGCCGTGCAGCGTTTTCGGAAAAACACGTCTGTGACTCCATCCGCAGGCCCTCAAGAGGCCAATCAGAAAGCAGATGAAACAGAGCCTGTGAGCACCATCAAATATCCAGAACTCCTACAGGCCATGCAAACCTATAATCAGCGTATATGGGTAGACGGGCAGTCCGATTTGTGCGACACAGGGAGCTATCAGAAGCCGGTGTTTGACCTGAAAGATTATGGGATCGAAGACGAAGTTTTTGGGATTCTATCTATCCCAAAGATGGATTTAGAGCTGCCCCTTTTCCTGGGAGCCACAGAGGAGCATCTGGAAAACGGCGCTGCACAG
Organism: Oscillospiraceae bacterium; assembly: GCA_020025515.1. Taxonomy (GTDB): domain Bacteria; phylum Bacillota; class Clostridia; order Oscillospirales; family Oscillospiraceae; genus Faecousia. The sequence continues at coordinate 188,495 of JAHHRZ010000003.1, forward strand.
ATGTCCCAAACTTCCATGCCAATCGGCGGAAACAACACCAATACTGTGATCGCAGGGCACCGTGGATGGAACGGTGCCCTGCTTTTTCGGCACATAGAATTACTTGAAATCGGGGACGAAGTCACCGTTACCAACCTATGGGACACGTTGACTTATGAGGTGGCAGACATTCAGATTATTGAGCCGTATGAGGTGGATCGGGTGCTCATTCAGACAGGACGTGACCTGCTGACCTTGCTGACCTGCCACCCCTATGGCTCCGGCGGGCGGTACCGATATGTGGTGTATTGTGAGCGTGTACCGTAGAAAATCGAAGCAAAGGAGGACACAATATGGCAGTGAATCGCAAAAATGTAAGCACGATCAGCAAGCTTTTGGAAGCTGGATTCACTACAGAAAAAGATATTCTTTCCATGACATTGGATGAAATTCTGCGTCTGCCGGGGATTCGTCTTGCGGATATCAAGTGCATCAACGAGCTGCAAAAAAGCATCCGGGAAAATAAAATCATTACATTTTTGTGTAATAACAGCAGCAGTTCCAATACAAACCCTGACTGATTTCGAGACAAAAATCAGCAGGGTTTTGCTCTGTTTCACGCAAATTTTTGCACAGACAGGAGGTAAAAACAGTGCCATATATCCCACGAGAGCAGGTGGAAAAAGCAAAAGAAATGGACTTGCTTACTTATTTAAAGACCTTTGAACCGGACGAACTGGTGCATTTTGCAGGCAACACCTACTGCACACGAGAGCATGATTCCTTAAAAATCAGCAACGGAAAATGGTATTGGTTTTCCCGGGGGATGGGTGGAAGATCCGCTTTGGACTATCTCATCAAGGTCAAAGAAATGCCGTTTATGGATGCGGTCAGACGCATTTTGGGACAGGAAATGTCTATGCCTGCCCCGGTATATCAGGTGCAGAACGAACCGAAAAAAGAGTTTGAACTGCCTCAGCGGTGCTGGTATTCCAATCGGGTTTTCTCCTACCTTCAGGGACGAGGCATTGATGGTGAGATCATCCAATCCTGCATAAATGCTGGCCGGATCTATGAAAGTTATCCTCATCATAATGCTGTCTTTGTTGGATTCAATCCGGAAGGCCAGCCAAAATATGCCGCCCTTCGAGGCACTGAATCCGACTTTAAGAGGGAAGCATATGGCAGCGATAAGCGTTTTTCATTCTGTCTTCCTGCCCAAATCCACGCCTCTACCGTGCATCTGTTTGAGGCTGCCATTGATCTGTTATCCTATGCAACCATGGCCAAAATGAGCGGCAAAGACTTCCGTGCCACGCACTTATTGTCTCTTGCAGGGGTATACAAGCCCTCAAAAGAGGGTACGGAAATCACAATTCCCCCGGCGCTTTCTCAGTTTTTATCCATGCATCCAGAGGTTTGTCAGATCGTTCTTCGGCTGGATAATGACCTCACCGGGCAGTTTGCGGCGAGGTCTTTACAGGCCGCTTTGTCCGAAAAATACATGGTAAAGATTGCGCTGCCGTCCCACGGAAAGGACTATAACGACATGCTTTGCCACGTCCTTGGGCACAGTAAAGCACCCAAAAGGCACGATCTGGAACGCTAAAAAATACTGATTCTGCACCTCTGTTTTTGCGCTCTGCATGGCACCTTGAAAAACGGCCATTTTCTCCAGTGTACCAAAATCAATTTTCCTTCAGCCGGTCCGCCCGGAGGGGCTGCCCAGGGGGCAGGGAATCTGCAATACTTTCGCAAGCATCGCCAAGTCGCTACTTGGCCAGCTTGTCAGGGGGAAGCCCCCTGAAACCCCCTTTCACAATGTACCATTTTCAGCTTTAGGAGGTGATACTCATATGACCGAAATTGAAAAAGAAAAGAAGAAAATTACCCCCCATACCGGCATCTATCCTTGCCATGTGCAGGTATGGCTTACACGAGAGACATTTGACAAACTAAATCATGATTACAGAGTCTGTGGATACAGTACAAGAGAAGCTTATCTGCGGCAGCTCATTGCCGGAGTGCAGCCCAAGGCCTCTCCACCACTGGAGTACTGGGAGTTGATGACCGCCCTGCGCAACATCGGGAACAACATGAATCAGGTTGCGGCGAAAGCACACCGTCTGAATGTGATTGATGTCAAGCGTTACGATGATGCTTACCACGAGCTGCAGGATGTAATTCAAGAGATGACCAAGGTCTTTATCATCCCAGGAGGCGTCTAATGGCGGTTACATCTCTATGGCGTATCAAGGGGTGGCTGGGGGATGTGGTGATCTACATTGAGAACCCGGAGAAAACTACGAACCCAGCTTTTGTTTCAGCGGAGAGTCTGGATGATGTCATCCGCTATGCGGTGAATCAAAACAAGACCACACAAGGAGCTGACACACCGACCGAAGAAGAGGGTGACAAGAAGCAGTTTGTAAGCGGTATCAACTGCCTGCCGGATACCGCACGGTTTGAAATGGTAGCTGTAAAGAAACGCTTTGGCAAGGAAAACGGTACCGTAGCTTACCATGGTTACCAGTCCTTTGCACCCGGCGAAGCCACGCCGGAACTGGCGCATAAAATCGGCGTGAAGTTGGCCACACAATTATGGGGAGATCGGTACCAGGTTTTGGTTGCCACTCATTTGGACCACGACCATATTCACAACCACTTTTTAATTAACACCGTATCCTTTGTGGACGGCATTAAATTTCATCGGACCAAGCAGGATTATATGGCCATGCGAAAAGCATCGGATGCCCTGTGTAAAGAGCACTGTCTGTCCACCATTGAAAAGCCTAATCGCCCCGGCCAATCTTACGCCGTATGGAAGGCCGGACAGGAAGGCAAACCTACGATGCACTCTTTGGTCAAAGCAGATGTGGATGAGGCCATTCTGACGGCTCTTACAGATCGGCATTTTTTCCAGCTCTTACGGGACAAGGGATACGAGCTGAAGATCGGAAAAGATATTTCCGTCCGTCCCCCCGGTCGGGAACGCTTTGTCCGACTGGCCCGAAACTTTGGGGAACGCTACACCCTGGAGGCCATCCGCAAGCGAATCCTTCAGCATCCTTTCCCCCAGCGGCCAAAGCCGCAGGCCAGGCGTCCGCCTCCTGCCGCCAAGGTGAAAACCAAGTCCTGGAAATCCGCAAGGCGGTTGACCGGACTGCAAAGCAAGTATTTTTACTGGTGTCATAAGGTGGGCATCCGGCCAAAAACGAAACGTGGACGCAAGCGTCATTACACCCAGCGAGAAGACTACTTAAAATTCAACGATTTTATTGCAGAGTCCTGGCTGCTGACCAAAAACCGAATCGAGACAAGTGTGCAGCTGAACGCATACCGCTCTCAGGTGGAAGAAACCATAAAGAGTGTTGACCTTCAGCGCAAACAACTCTATCGGCGGAAACGCACCATAGAAGTCCGAGACAATCCGGACAAGCAGGCTGCACTGCAAGCGCAAATCGACGTACTTACAAAGCAGATCCGGACTCTGCGCCGGGAACTCCATCTGTGTGACAACATTGCACAGCGTTCCATCGCTTTGGAAGAAAAAATCAAAACTGCCCGCCAGAATGAGCAGAAAGAAAAAAAGGAGGAAAACGAACATGAACATGGAAGGCGAAGCCGCTTCGGTAGTGGCCAACCAGGTTATTCATATCGTTGTTGAAGGTTTTGAAATGATTCTGCGGTTGAGCGGCAAAGGGCTCAAGGAACTATCTGAAATGCTGTATGTGGCTTTTAAAAACCACGAAGGCAAAGATACGCCGGGAAAACAGAAACTTGCTAAGATCTTGCAAACCGGCACTCCACGAGTATTTGACTTACCCAAAGACGAAATCAAGAACTTTGCAAAGGAAGCGAAACGTTATGGTATCTCCTACTGCGTCCTGAAGCCATCCAAACTGGAAGAGAACCCCAAATTTGAGGTAATCGTCCACCAGGAGGATGCGGAACGTGTCAGCCGCATAATGAACAGGGTCCACACCGCAACCGTGGAAGTGGTACCGGAAAAGGATGCAAAAGAAATTTCTCTTACCACCGAGGAAGATTTGCTTAGCAGTCTTTTTATTGATACTCAGCAAGGGCAAACACAGGTAGAGGGGCCCACAGGAAAAGCTTCCTCCATGGAAGAGCCTGAACGCACTCAGCCGGATTCCCTGGATGACTTAGGTTTGGAGCTATTCAGTGAAGAGGGGCTGGACCGCAGCACTTCGCCGCAAAACGAAAACCCTATGCCCTCCCGAACACAGCCCAACGACCATCCATACGGGCATTTCTCCGAGAAGTCCAGCAATTCCTCGGAGAAGAAGGTCTCTAAAAACGAACGCTCCTCTGTCCGGGAGGAACTAAAGAATGTTAAAAAGGAGCTGGATGCAAAGAAAGCACACATTTCGGAAAAAGGTCCGCAAATGCCCAAAGTCCCCACGCCGAAGGTAACTGGAAAGGAGCGGTAAAAATGGATTACGATGTGAGCCAAGACGGCTATGATGACATTCTGGAAAACGCCTCTCCACCCCAAAAAGCATCCACCCCTCGATTGAATCCGGAGGACTTTGCGGCAAAGAAAAAAGCACAGCGTGAAGCGGTTTACTCCATGGTGGAACAGACTACCAAGGCAGTTTCGACAGACGGTCAGCAATTCCAGGCATATTTGGACCTGCAGGCCCGGCTGGAGAATTACTCCGTCAATAATGGGCTGCTGATATTGGCCCAATGTCCCGGAGCTACGCAGCTCCGGGATTTTGATGGCTGGAAAGCAAAAGGCGCCATGGTGAAACGAGGCCAGAAGGGAATCTCCATCCTGGAACCCGGAAGGCAGTACACCACCGCAGACGGCCGCATTGGTACTTATTATGAGGTCAAAAGCGTGTTTGACATTACTCAAACCAATGCTGCCATCTCAGGGAGAAAACCAGCCTATGATAACCGCACCATGGCTGCCGCCCTTATCGCCAAACGACCTGTTCCCATTGAGTTAGTAGACCGTCTTTCAGCAGGTGCATCTTACGATTCAGCCAATAAGAAAATCGTGGTGCAACGTGGGATGGACTTTAACTCCATGTTCTGCTGTGTGTCCAACGCTCTTGCAAAAGCGGAAATTCATTTGCATGGTGGGAATCCTGATGCTCCTGCGGCTTCCTTTCAGGCGTATTGTGCATCCTACATGATGTGCAAAAAATACGGCTTAGATGTGATCCGCTATAACTTCTCATCCCTGCCTGATTGTATATCCGCCGACACAAAAGAGGTCAGGCGAGAGCTAAACCATCTCCATGATTTATTTAAGACCATGACCGTTCGTATGGATCGGTCATTGAGTCAGTCTCATAGGTCCGCACCAACCCAGGAGGCACGGTAATGGGGAAAAAACAAACAACCTTCTGAAGGGGAATTATCTATGGACAATTCAAAAAAACAGATCTGGACATATTTATTTGGAACACTCCCCGTTGCATGGTTTGGACTTTTAATTGCTCCAGCGGCATCAGGGGGACTTCCAGAAATTGTCCGCCAGCTTCCCGCACTTCTCGACCATCCATTTCAGCTCGTTTGGTGTGAAAGCAGCGTGAAGTCCGTCCTGGTATGCCTGGCAGTCTATGTAGTGGCCATTGGAATTTTGGTCTCCTCTTCCAAAAATTACCGCAGAGGCATGGAATATGGCTCCGCCAGGTGGGGCAATGCAAAAGACCTATGCAAAAAGTACCAGGCAAAACCGCCAAACCCCAACAAACCGCTGACTATGCTGGTACGTATGGGCCTGGATACAAAAAAACACCTCAGAAACCTTCACACCCTCGTTGTAGGCGGCAGTGGTTCCGGTAAAACACGATTTTATGCCAAAGCCTGTCTCTATGAGGCCAACACCTCTTACGTTGTGCTGGCCCCCAAAGGTGAGCTGCCGCGGGATTCCGGTCACCTTCTGGTAAACAAAGGGTATGAAATTCGTGTTCTTGATCTGCTGCATATGGAAAAGAGTCACTGCTACAATCCGTTCGTATACATTCGCAATGATGATGATATTCAAAAGCTGGTGACTAACTTATTCAAAGCCACCACCCCGAAGGGGTCTCAAAGTGCAGACCCCTTTTGGGACAATGCAGCAGCTATGCTTCTGAAGGCCATTCTGTTTTACCTCTACCATGAAGCACCACCGGAGGAACAGAACTTCTCCATGGTCATGGAGATGCTAAGAGCCGGAGAGGTCAACGAAGAGGACAGCAATGCACAATCGCCCCTGGACATTCTGTTTTACCGGCTGGAGATGAAAAATCCTCTGCACGTTGCCGTTAAATACTATCGGGACTACCGTGGCGGTGCGGCAAAGACTCTGAAATCCATTCAGATCACATTGGCAGCCCGCCTGGAGAAATTTAACCTGGCCTCTCTTGCAGCCCTCACCGCTGCGGATGAACTGGACCTGCCAACATTGGGAGAGCGGAAGACCGCTCTGTTCTGCCTGATTCCGGACAATGATACCAGCTACAACTTTCTGGTGTCTCTGCTATACACCCAGCTCTTCCAGCAGCTGTTTGACCAGGCCGATCACATCCACGGTGGAGCACTTCCAGTTCCTGTCCATTTTCTAATGGACGAATTTGCAAATGTCAGCCTTCCGGATGATTTTGACAAAATACTGGCCACGATGCGGTCCCGAAATATTTTTGTCTCTATCATTTTGCAGAACCTTGCCCAGCTCAAGGCTCTGTTTGAGAAGCAATGGGAATCCATTGTCGGCAACTGCGATACATTCTTGTACTTAGGCGGTAACGAGCAGAGCACCCATGAGTATGTGTCAAAGCTCCTGGGCAAGGAGACCATCGATACGAACACCTTTGGCAAATCCCGTGGCCGTAACGGCAGCTACAGCACCAATTATCAGCAAGCCGGACGGGAGCTTATGACCCCCGATGAGGTCCGCATGCTGGACAATCAGTATGCACTTCTCTTCATCCGAGGAGAACGGCCTGTCAAGGATTTAAAATATGACATTCTGAAGCATCCCAATGTGGCCCTTACGGCAGATGGTGGAACAAGCCCCTACATCCATGGCGGAATCTCTAACAGCGTGGCATCGATTACAGTGATAGGCATGCGTGATGCTCAGCAGCATACCCCGGAGCCGCTGTGGGAAATCATTCCAGACACCGCAGACTGTGAGATCCTTACCAACGAGGAAATTGAGGCCCTATACTTAACCTAAAAATTTTGAAAATCAAGCTTAGGAGGTATTCACAGCATGAATACAGCAGTAACTCTTACCCACTCAAAAAATCGCAAACGCATCATTTTTCAATGCATTTGTCTCATCCTCTGTCTGTCCTGCATGACAATGATCGCCTTTGCCGATGAAGGCGAAGGGGAAGGCGGCGATCCTATCGCAGCCGTCAGCAATTTCTCAGACTTTCTCTTCAGCATCATCCGTGTAGTCGGCATCGTAATAACCGGATGGGGTCTTGTCCAGGTCGGTCTGTCGATTCAGTCTCACGATCCCAGCCAACGATCCAATGGTGTTTTAAGTTTGGTTGGCGGCATTATCATCATTTTCGTAAAGGAAATTATCAATATCATCACCGGCTAATCATAGGCAAACAACAGGGCAGGCCCCCACCGGCCTGCCCGAAAGGAGGTACACAGATTGAGCGACAACTGGATCGTTCAAAGCTTGGAAAAAGCATTAAATTCCTGGGATAATGCGCTTGTCAGTATTCAAAACATTCTGACAACCTCTCCAAAGAACTATCAGGACGGCGCTATATGGAATGCTATCGTATCGGTGAACGAAACCCTGCAGACCATTGGATATGGCTTGCTGGTCGTTTTCTTCTTAGTCGGTGTGATCAAGACCTGCGGCAGTATTGCAGAGGTAAAAAAACCAGAGCACGCCCTTAAGCTGTTCATCCGCTTCATCCTCGCAAAAGCGGCCATAGGCAGCAGTCTCGAAATTTTGAGTGCTTTCATGGATGTTGCACATGGAATCATGCAAACCATTCTTGGTACCAGCGCCATAACAAGTGAATCTGCAATCCCCGCTGAAATTATAACCGCCATTGAAGATTGTGGCTTTCTGGACTCCATTCCACTCTGGATCGTGGCATTTTTAGGCCGGTTGGTTGTGACTGTCATTGCCTTTGTTTTAATACTGACTGCCTATGGCCGATTTTTCAAAATCTATACCTATATCGCCCTGGCACCCATCCCCATGTCTGCATTTGCGGGAGAACCCACACAAAACGTGGGCAAAAGTTTTATCAACAGTTTTGCCGGAGCCTGTCTGCAGGGAGCCATTATCGCAATCAGCTGCATCATTTTTTCTCTCTACGCTTCCTCCCCACCCACTGTAGATGTGGACGCTTCCGCCGTTACAATGGCCTGGAGCTATATGGAATCTCTGATCCTGAACATGTTAATTATGGCATTTACAGTGAAGGCGTCGGATCATGTGGTGCGGGAAATGATGGGACTATAAAGAAGGAGTGACAAACTTGGAAGTAAAAATCAACAAGGATATCCGGCAATACAGCGAATCTGTCTTTTTCGGTATGTCTATGAGGCAGTGCATCGGTACAGGAGCCGCTATAGTTGCAGCAGTAGGAACTGGTCTTATTTTTCGGCATCGCTTTACAGAAGATGTCCTTTCCTGGCTGTGTATCCTGGCCGCAACTCCCTTTGCTCTATTGGGTTTTATCCAGTACCACGGCATGTCCGCAGAGCAGGCGCTCTGGGCATGGCTGCGATCTGAGGTATTAGAGCCTCGCATGCTGTTAAATCGCACAAACAATTTACACCTGAAGGATATAAGCGGAGTACTTGCGCAAAAACAGACTGAAAGCCTAGGCCGAACATCTGCGCAGCAATGGGTGGATCGGCACCTGCTGAGAAAGAAAACACAGACACAGATGGAGGTAGAGTCCCATGATGAAAACCCTGGCTGACATCAAAAAACAGGAAAAGCAGCCGTTCAAGATACCACGCTCAATTCAAGATATCATTCCCATTCAGAGGATCTGGGCAGATGGCATTTGTCAGGTGGGTCAAACCAGCTATTCGCAGACCTGGAAATACACAGATGTCAACTACATGGTGGCCAGCGAGGAAGACCAGGAGGTTATGTTCTTAAAATACTCCTCCCTCCTCAACAGCATGGATTCCGGTTCTGTGGGAAAAATCACAATCAACAACTATCGAATGAATCAGGTGGACTGGGAAAAGGCCATTACCATTCCTCTTAAGGAGGATGGGCGGGATCAATATCGAAATGAGTACAATCAGGCCATCATGGAAAAAGCCGTAGGAGACAGCGGCCTTGTCCAGGAGAAGTACATCACCATAACCACATTCAAGCGGGATGTAAATGCTGCCAGAACCTATCTGTCCCGAGCCGGTGCCGGACTCAGTTCCCACTTTTCGAATCTGGGTTCCAGATGTAATGCTCTGGATGCAGCAGAGAAACTCCGAATCTTTCACGATTTCTACCAGCCCGGACTGGAAAGCAGCTACCACTTCGATCTTCAGGAGTCTATGGCAAAGGGCCATGACTTCCGGGACTACATCGCCCCCCAATCCATGGTACGCCACAAGGATTATCTGGAGATTGGCAATCAGTTTTGCAGGGTTCTGTACCTGAAGGAATACGCTTCCTTCCTGAAGGACGATATGGTAACACGGCTCACAGATCTGAGCCGCAGCCTGATGCTCTCTATTGACTTTATCCCCGTTCCCATGGAGGAGGCCATAAAGGAAGCCGAAAGCCGAGTGATGGGTGTTGAAACCAACATCCACAACTGGCAAAGAAAGCAAAATCAAAATAACAATTTTTCAGCCACTCTTCCTTACGATATGGAGCTTCAGCGAAAAGAGGCCAATGATTTTCTGGACGATATGCGCACACGAAACCAGCGCATGATGCTGTCCATCCTGACTCTGGCCATAACCGCCGACAGTAAGGAACAGCTGGACAATGACACGGAGGAAATTCTGTCCATTGGTCAAGAATACCTGTGCCAGTTCGCCACCATGACCTACCAGCAAACGGATGCTCTTAATACGGCCCTTCCCTTTGGTGTTCGGCATGTAACACCGTACAGAACCCTGAACACTGAAAGCCTGGCCATCTTCATGCCCTTCAAAGTGCAGGAGGTCCAGGAGCCCGGGGGAATTTACCTTGGCATCAATGCCATTTCTCAGAATTTGATTCTCTGCAACCGAAGCAACCTGAAAAATCAGGCTGCTTTTTTGTTGGGCGTTCCGGGTTCCGGAAAGTCCTTCATTGCGAAAGAGCTGATTGTACCGCTCATTCTTGGCACGGAAGATGATATTCTGATCTGCGATCCGGAAGGCGAATTCGGCCACCTGTGCCGTGCTCTGGGCGCAGAGGAGACCACGGTAATTCAAATGGCCGCCGGTGGAAAAGACCGGCTCAACGCCATGTACATGGTTGAGGGCTATGGCGAGAAAAACCCCATTGTGTCCAAGTCTCAGTTTATCATGTCACTGGTTCAGCAGCTGGACAAAAACGGCGTAGGCCCTCAGCATAAATCTATCATAGACCGCTGTGTGGCCATGGTTTACGAAGATGCCGACAATACCGGAAAGCCCTGCACCTTATGCGATCTGCGGCAAAAGCTCATGGAACAGCCGGAACCCATTGCACAGGATATCGCCCTGACCCTGGAGCTGTTTACCACCGGCACCCTGGACATCTTTGGCAAAGAAAGCAACGTTAATTTGGAAAATCGCATCCTGGTATTCGATATCCACGAGCTGAGCGAACAGCTCAAGACTGCCGGTCTGCTGGTCATTACAGACACCATTTTGAACCGTGTCAACATCAACTGGAAGCGTGGCAAGCGCACTCACATCTTCATCGATGAATTCCATGTAGTCTTTGGCAATGAGCAGGGTGCAAACTTCTTCGATTCAGCCTGGCGTCAGTTTAGAAAACGTGGTGCGCATCCCACGGCAATTACTCAAAATGTGGAGTATCTGCTTGGCTCCCCGGTGGCCAGAATGATGCTGTCCAACTCCGAGTGCAACATCATGCTCTCTCAGGCCGCTTCTGACCGTCAGGAGCTTGCAAGTCTGCTCCATATATCCGATGACCAGATGTCCTATTGCACCAATACACAACCAGGCTGCGGCCTCCTGAAGTACGGCAGCGCCATTGTGCCATTCGAGAACCGCTTCCCCAGGAACACAAAGCTGTACGAACTGATGACTACCAAGCTGGGCGAGGGTGTCTTTGGCGGTGGCGGCAATGCCTAAGATACGAACCTGGGACAGTGGCAGAATCAAAAAAGCCACCGCTGCCCCCAAAACCGTCTCAAAAGCAGGAAAAAGCGCCATCCGCTATGCAGGCAGCAGGGCAAAGGCGGCCAAAGCAGCCAGCGGACGCACCCAAGACGGCGGCGCTGAGGCTGCAGCTGCGGAGCTGATGTCCGATACTCTCAGCGATTCCGCTCAGAGATTTGTTCGCAAGTCCGGATCTCTTGGCCATCGGGCCGGAACTTGGGGGATTCGTCGCCTGATCCAAAGGCGGCGCACCGCAAACGCTTGGAAGAAAGCCGGACAGGCGGCTTCCCCAATATCTCCTCATGTTTCGGAGCAGAAGATCCCTCTGCCCTTTAAACAGAGCTCGTCATACTCTCCCACCCTTTCCACCGGCAAACGCACCGGCATTTCCATCCGAAAAGACAAGCCGGATATCAAGATGTCTGATCGTTCGGTCAAACGGCCTTACGGAAAAATTCGTACATCTACTCCAAAAATGAATATCAAAGGAGCCAATGCCACAGAAAAAGCCGCTCAGGCCGCAGCAAAAAAAGCTGCGGCGAAAGCGGCCTCTGTGAACTCGGCCAGAGCCGCAGCAAGCAAAGCAAAACAGGTGGCAGCAGCGACAAAAGAAGCCGGTATCAAGGCCATCAAGGCCCTGATGCACGCTGCCCGGGCCGCTGTTCGGTCTTTGATGATGCTGGTAGCCGCAGCCTCTGTTCCAATATTGACGGCACTCATTATGATCTGTGCGGCTGCCTCCATTGTGGGCTCTGTTTTCGGTATTTTCTTCTCCAGCGGAAAAGGGGAATGGACATTACGGTCGGAAGTGAAAAAAATCAATCAGGAATATGAGGAAAAGATCGAAAACATCAGAACCAATACGGAGCATGACACAATGCATCTAGACGGTATCAAGGCTACCTGGACGGATGTTCTGGCAATTTATTCCGTCAAAATGGTCAACGATCCGGAAGATCCGGAAGAGGTGGCCACTATGTCCAGAAAAAAAGCAAGATTTCTGAAAAAGACCTTCTGGGAAATGAACGAGGTTACCTCCGGCACGGAAAAAATCACTGAAACCACTGTTGTAAACGGGGCAGATCAGCAAAAAACATACACCGTTCTGAATATAACAACCTCCCATAAAACTGCCTGGGAGATGGCCGATAAACTGAATTTTGACGAAGAAAAACGCCAGCAGCTGGCAGAGCTGCTGGCCGAAGACAAGCAGGATTACTGGAATGATGTCCTCTATGGAATCGGTAAGGGAGACAACAATATCGTCTCTGTGGCCCTTTCACAAGTTGGCAATATTGGCGGCGAACCCTACTGGAGCTGGTATGGATACCAGGGCAGAGTCCCCTGGTGTGCCTGCTTTGTCAGCTGGTGTGCCGACCAGTGCGGCTATATTGAGGAGGGCATTATCCCCAAATTTTCAGGCGTCGGAACTGCTGAAGACTTTTATAAGGAACGGGGGCAATGGGCCGATCGGAACTATGTCCCTTCTCCCGGTGACATCATCTTTTTCGACTGGGCCGAATATGGGCAGCCGGATGGGCTTACAGATCACGTGGGCCTTGTGGAACGTGTGGCTGACAACAGAGTCTATACCATTGAAGGCAATAGCGGTAATCAATGTCTCAACTTGAGTTATCCCTTAGGCGACCCAGAAATCTATGGATATGGCATTCCCCAATATCCATAAAGGCATAGTAAAACAGTGCCGCTCTCCAAGGCGGCACTGTTTGTACGCAGAAACCATAAAAGGAGATCCTCTCTATGCATAACAAAAAAACCATTGGCCAACTGGAGGAAGAAGATCGAATCAAAGTTGGTGCTCAGGAGTATGAAGGGCACAGCTTCCACGATTTGGAACGATATTGTGATGGCGTCCGTCACATGATTATTTTCGATGTTCTGAGCTGCCACAGCCCTGTAGGCTATAAGGGCGATCGGATGCGGCTGTATCTGAGCAATCACGGCTATAAGAGGGCGTTAGAGGCACAGGAAAATGGTCATATCACCATCATAAGCCACGCTGAAGTGAATCGTGGTGAGCTCAGCTACGATTCTAAAAGCCACATTCGATAACATCTCACAAAATAGGGTTGCCCCGGCAGATCTAGCACATCTGCCGGGGCGTTGCTAAAAAAAGAAAGGAATTTTAATATGTCAAAGAACAGCTATGTTGCCGTCCCCAACACCATAATCACTGACCCGGTGCTGTATCCCAGCACCAAGCGGGTCTATGTGGCCATGCTGGCCTATAAAAGCCGGAAGGGTACTCTGAACAAGACCGTTGCTCAGCTGGCCATGCGGAGCCACTGCAGCCCCTCTGCCGTTCAGCAGGCGGTTGCCGAGCTTACTAACCGTGGCCTGGTGCAGCGCTCTCGCCGGTACCGCTATTGCGCTCTTCTAAAGCGCAAGATCTATGCTTCAAACACCTACATCTTGGCCAAGCGGGATTTCTCTGCCGGCTACACCCTGGTTCCCCGGTCTCTCCTGACCCGTGAGCTGACTCATGCAGCCTTCCTGGTGGCACTGTATCTGTACATGACTGCCGGGCGGAAAGGCCGGGCCTATCCCTCCCTGCAGCACATTGCGGATGCCCTGTATCTGGCCAAGTCTACGGTCTGCGTGGCCATAGAGACCCTCCGTCTGCTCCAGGAGCTGTACCGGTATCACTGCCGCAAGGAAAATCACGCCTATTCCTGCAACAGCTACTATCCTACCGGATGGATTAGAAAAGGGTCTGTTCTGCCGAAAACCGCCCTCTTTCTGTCTGTAATCATACCAGAAACCGCCGACTTCGTCAATATAGGCAGGTCGTCCGATTTTCAGCAAACTACTCGTTATTAAGAAGATAGCGTTGGTTTTTACCAGCTGAAAAGAAAGTATGGGGCCTGCTGAAAAAACTGTCTGCCAGAGGAACACAGTCCCCGGATTCTGCCGACGTGGGGTAAAATGTTGTCTCCTCTGTGCGTACATAAAACGGGCTTTCTAGGGAAAGTATACCCTTGGCTACTCAACGCTATTTTTCATTGATAGCATATTGATAGCAATGCTATCAATATGCTATCATATGTTGCAATCAGTGGGAAATTGTGGTATAATAAGGGTAGGAAATCAGAACTTAAATTTTAGAAAGGGGTATCAATATGGCAGATATGCAGTTAAACATGAGAGTTTCCGAGGAAGTGGCAGAGCGTTTCCGTTCCTTTTGCAAGGAGCAGGGAGTAAGCCAGCCGCAGGGCATGGACAGCCTCTTGTCTATGATGGAACTGGTACAGGCAAAAGAAGCCTTGCCGAGCCGTCAGACCGAAATAGAGGGCTTTGAAATGCACATCAAGGCAGTTATGGATGCTTTTGTAAATAGCCTTGCTATCAATGCCGAAGCCGAAGAACGGGTAAAGCAGCAATTTGTTTCCGCATTGGAGAGCAAGGACAAGACCATTATCAGCCTGCAAGATAAAGCTGAAGCCCTGCAAACGCTCCTTGCCGAAGCACAGGCAACCGAACAGGACAGCCAGAACAGAGCCGCAGCAGCGGAGAAAGAAGCGGCAGCGGCGGCAGAAATGGCAGCGGCGGCGCAGCGGACGGCAGAGGACAAGACGGCTATTGTCGAAATGTTGACAGCAAAACTACATGAAGCAGAAAGTAAGCTGGGCAGCTATGATACCCTCAAATCGGCAGCCCAGACGGCACAGGAGAAAGTCACGCAGCTGCAAGGGCAGTTGAAAGAAGCCGAGTACGCCCAAAAAACCGCTGTCATGGAAATTGAGTATAAGGCAGCACAGGACAAGGCAGCGGCGCAGGAACAGGCAGCAAGGGAGCGTGAGCAGCTGGAGCGCAGCCACGCCGCCGAGGTCAAGGCACTGTATGAGAAAATGTCAGCCTATCAAGATCAGATAGCCGCCTTGACCAAGAACTAGAGCCAGAAGCAAGGGAAACCAGAGCGCAAGGAAAAGCCAGAGTGCACTTACAGATAAAATCAATGACCGTGAAGTTTATATGAAGGGAATTGACCAGAGTTACTACTACGAAGGTTATAATGTCTTTAAGACAGGGAACATCGATAAATAGTCACAGGGCAACCCTCGGGTTGCCCTGTGACCGATTGGGGGTAACAAATATTTCTGTGATGCTTGGTTATCCACTTTTACAGTTGATTCTGGAAATAATTGGACAATTTGCACACCAATAATATAAATAATTCGCTCATATTCCCTTGACATTTCGCCGTTTATTTGCTACTTTTATATAGGACAGGAGATTCAATGACCGTGCCACATCCTCCAGCAGTAGGCTGCAGGTGCCTTAATTGGAAGAACTGTCGCCTTTCCTCGTCGCTGTCTTTTTAGCAGGGGAGATCGGGGTGTAAACGAACAGGCTGAAAAAAAGATTCCCTCTTCGCTACTCGCAATAGCAAAGAGGGAAATAAGGCTTGTGATAAATGCCGCTCATCACGACACCATCTTAACAAACCAAAACAGTTTTGTCAAGAAATTTTGTTGTGAATTCCAAGCGACCATAGCGAATTGGGAACACTTAGTAACTGAGTCCCGCCGCCGTGACCATCCTGCTATCGTCTTTAGACGACCAGAAGCGATCTGGAAGGATGCCAGCGTATCGCCTGCGAATGCACCAGTGAAACTTCTGGCGAACCATAGCGTATATCGCAGCGGTAGCTAGGGAGATGGAAAGGATACCAATCCGTGACTGCTCTTCCACAAACAAAATTATAAATGGCCTTCCCATATACTGACTCAGGCCAATATATGGGAAAGCTTTTTACAAATGGTGGAGACTACTGGACTCGAACCAGTGACCTCCTGCGTGTGAAGCAGGCGCT
>JAHHRZ010000030.1 GCA_020025515.1 Oscillospiraceae bacterium
GGCAGTGCCTTTTCCGTGGACGGTGCCATTGTGGACGGGCCGGAGCTGTGCACAGCCCCCTTTCTCAACGGGTGCATGAACGATTATTTCTCCCGCCGGGGACTGATGGCTCTGAGCAAAGAGAGGCTGGGCATTGCACTGGACGGGTTTGCCCTGTCTCTCAGGGCCGCCAGCGACCCAAAAGCCAGACAGACCTTTTCCATCTTCGGGCAGCGGCTGAAGGAAGCGGTGGTCCCCTATATCCAGTCCTTCGGTCCTCAAATCCTGTGCATCGGCGGCCAGATCACAAAAAGCTTTCCCCTGTTTGCCACCTACCTGTCGGACGATTGCCGTCAGAAAGACATTCGCTGTTATATCAACAATGACAAAGCCCAAAGCATCCTCCAGGGCATGACACAGATCTGACCCCCATATGAGACCGGGGCCGTCCTACCTCCGGGTAAGACGGCCCTTTTGTTATCTTCTGTGATTTTCTCCTCTGGTTCCGGGAACCACACCGTTGACCACAGGAAGCTCCGGATCCTTCACTTCCCAGGCAACCTCTTTTTTCTTTTCTTCCTCTTTCATCATGCCGCCTCCTTTCTGCTGTCCTTAGGTTGCGGCAGGGAGGGAATTTTTATTCGATTTTCCCGAATTTACAGAGGAATCAGGTATATTGGATTCTAATTTTTCCCATACTTTCAAAAAACCGTCAAGGAGGTTTGTCTATGCAGGTAAAAGATGTGATGACCCCCAGAGCCATCCGGGTAGGCCCCGGAGAGCCTGTAGCCGTAGCCGCCCGGATGCTGTCCCGGTACAACATCGGCGCCCTTCCCGTCTGTGAAGAAGGGGGAAAGATTCTGGGGCTGGTGACCGACCGGGACTTGGTGCTTCGCTGTATGGCCGCCAACCGAAACCCGGAGAAGGTGCCGGTCCGGGATGTGATGACCACAAAGGTGGTCACGGTAAACTGCGAATCCTCCCTAGAGGAGGCCGGGGCAAAAATGGCCCGGGAACAGGTGCGCCGCCTGCCTGTGGAGAAAAACGGCAGACTCTGCGGTGTTCTCTCTCTGGGAGACCTGGCCACCACCCATCAGTACGCCATGGAATCCGCCGAAATCCTCAGCCAGATTTCCACAGGTCTGCGCCACCGATAGGTCAAAAAGGGAGACCGCCCAAAGAGTACCCCCCATGAGGAAGTTTTAAGAAGAACAGCAGGTGTCGGTATTGAGATACTCCCCTTGAAGTAGACCAGGGTAATCACCCAAACTACTTCAGGGGGAGTTTTCATGTGCTTTTTCTGGGAGGTTTTAGGAACACGCTCCTAACGATTGCACCGTTTTACAACCCTTGGGAGCAAAACGGTACGCTCGCTAAGATGATGCAGATGCTTTCTCCTGAAACACACCCTTTGCCTTTCATGCAAAATGTACTCGGCATCGGTAATAGCCCAGAGTGTGATTTTACACAAGAACATTCAAAAAACTCCCATATACCTACGATTGCAATAAAAACAGCATCCCAATCTGTAGCAGAATAGATATCACAGAAATCATGACTTTAGCAATATTTTCGGATTTGAAGGTGTTAACCTTAAGTAAGCACACACTTGCGCATATAGCAGATAAGAAACAATTTACGACTGTCAATACTGCAATTGTTCCATGCAGTTTGCCCTGAACGATTGCTATTCCACAGAAAGATACCACACTTAGCAAAGATGACAAGGTCCCAGCAGAAAGTGTTTTTTCCAAGAAACGGAATCTATCCGTATACCCAACTACTCGCAAAACACTCCCAATTCCTTGCCGGTTCTCATATAGAAGGGCGTAATAAACCAGATATGTATTTACTGAGGCTGTAATAGACGTCATTACGATAGCGATTAAAATTTCACTTGGAACTTCGGGTGTTCGACTGCAGAAAAATGCAATCACAATCGGAGATATCGTTGCTAAACACAGATGAAGGACAGAATACCTGTACAATCTTAACACGGACAGATTATTTCTGATCATTCCGCCTAAAGGCGTTGTTGGAGGTTTTGAATAAAGCGCTTGAAAAAATACTCTATTTTTAGAAGACATAATTTGGCTTTTTTCCTTCAGACACTGAATTGCCAGCAGAATTAAAAAAAGCGGTATCGAAATGGTGAGAAAAGCAAACCAGTAAAGTGAATTTTTTAGCAAGTAATACATCCACAACGAAAACAGCATCCCAATTGCTATAACAAAAAAGTGAATGTTCGTGTTCTTGCGACGGAGAATCATCAACACTATGAACTCAACCAAACAAGCAGCTATACAACTGAAAAGCAGCAGCATACTTGTTCCGATGGTAAATTGCCATGGAACAAAAGGGAACCACTTTGAGAGGACATTGTTAATAACAAGCGGTCCAAACGAAAATGCGAGTCCCCCTATAAATGGGATGCACAGCTTCCCTAATAAAATTTCTCCTTTGGTAAGAGGGCTCAGCAAAATAATATCGAACAATCCATCCTTTATTTCATCTATTGTCAGCCAATGCATTATTTCGCTACTCAACATTGCATTCAAGATAGCAAACATTGCAAGTACATATTCTGGACTCATCCATGAGTTGGTTGCGTGATAAGAACAAAACAACAACAAGAGCGGCGCACTCACAAAGGTAAGGAAAAGCTTTTTTGATTGCCGGATTCCTGCTAATTGCGCAAAGATCAACGCTTTCATTTTATCCCTCCAAGGGGAAGGTGATTATTTCGCTTCCCAATGACTCTAAAAAATCCGCATCATGTGATGTGCAAATAACCATCGTGTTTGGAGAAATAAATTGATTCAACATTTGAGCAAGTTCTATCTGTGATTTTTCGTCCAGACCTGTGGTCGGTTCGTCTAAGATCAATAACGATGGGGCTATCGCCAATGCACATATCAATGCAGTTTTTTTCCTCATTCCCAGAGATAACTGCTTAACCAATTTATTTTCGTCATTTTTCAAACCATATCGCTCCAGTAGTTCTTCGACGAACGCTTCTTTCTCCGAATATTTTTCACGATAGAGCGAAAGTCGAAACTGAATATTTTCGAGGATTGTCAATGACTCATACAATCCATTGTAGTCTGGAACAAATCCTATTTTCTGCTTTTCCAATCCAGTAAGCGTTCCTGTAGACGGCTTTAGCAGCCCCAACAGTAATTTTAAAAAGGTTGTTTTCCCACTTCCGTTTTTTCCTACAAGTGCATATGCCTTTCCAAAAGAGAATTCCAACTTTTTGCAATAGATCAGCGGAACATTTTTATGATAGGAAAAAAGCAAATCTTTGATATAAATTTCGCTCATGACATACCACAACCTCCCTCTAATGGTATAGATCGAGCACAAGCTCAACTTCCCCGATTTCAAATGATTGGCTGTTCGATAAATTACAGCTTCTTAACACGTAGTTTTATTGATACTATATCATAGTTTTCTGAATTTTCTAAGTCCTATTTTAGAAAATCTGAATGTGCGATTGTGAATATAAAAAATTCCGAGGTCAGTTCGATTTGAACCTTCCTCGGAATTCTTTGTTTTGCATTGCCCTTCATTGCCGGATTAAAAGTCTTTAGAATTTTCTAAATTACTTCCTTATCTGGCACATCCGAAGCAGTCTCCCTTGTTCTTTATCGTCTATCCAAATTATTTTAATTCGTAAGTCCACTCACCGTTTTTGTGATAATAATAGAACTCACTAAGATTATCATCCAAAAACACTTTCAGCATATCTCTCATATCGTCTCTCATGGCAAGAGAAGGGTCCAAAGATAACAATTTATCCCACGGAACCCAAAAAACCTCTCCTTCATCAGACGATTTCAATTCACCCTTGAATTTATCAGTCTTATAAAAGAAAACCATGTATCTGGAGCCGTCCGCTTCGATCCAATCCTTGATACCACACAACTGCGGTGATTGGATCGAAAGACCGGTTTCTTCATATACTTCACGAATGACAGCATCAGCAAAGGATTCATTCTTTTCAACATGACCACCAGGAAATGTAATACCATTCCAGTCGGAATGAACCTTGTTTTGCACCAAAACTTGGTTGTCTTGATAAATCATACACATATTTGTGAGGGTTACAATTTCTGTTCTATCCATTATTTAACACCTATTAAAATCTAACATACAACTGCTGGCTCAGTATATCTGCATCATCTTGATGCGCAATCTCCTAAGACCGTTTGACAAAAATCCTTCCTTACGGGGGATCCCCGAAGGCAGTCTCCCTTTGTTTCAGTCTTTTTTCCGGGCCAGTTCGATGATGCCGGACATTTTTTCCATGATCCGGTTGTAGTTTTCCCGTCTGTGAGGAATCAGGCAGTCGGAGCAGTCCTTGATGCCGTTTGCGGTATACTTAAAATTGCCCCCGCACTGATCCCCCAGGGCATACAGGGGACAATAGCAAAACAGACAGCTGAAGGTTTCCGGGTCCGCCCCCTTGTGGCAGGGGAAATATTCACATTCTTTGTTCTGAGAAAAATCGTAATGACGTTCCAAAATGACCGCCTCCTTTGCTTCCACTATACCACATTTCCCCTCCCCTTGCAATGCTTTTTCCCACTTTTGGGGGCTGTTTCGGGATAGTACGGCCTGTTCAGGCCACGGCAAAAAAAGCCCCGGCTCCGCAAGGGAGCCGGGTAAGGATTCTGGGATGAAGTGTACCCACATTGGATAAGCCGCACCAATAGGATACGAAATTCCATCTGCGAAAACAAGAAAATCCTGTCGCAGGGAATTTTTATTTTGTGAAGGCCTTGACCTTCTCGTAAATGCTCTTTGCATCCAGACCGTACTTCTCAATGAGCTTGAGAGCAGGGCCGGACTCGCCATAGCAGTCGTTGATGCCAATGCGCATCATCTTGGTGGGGCACTTCTCGGACAGGACCTCTGCCACGGCGCTGCCCAGACCGCCGATGACGGAATGCTCCTCCGCAGTGACCACCTTGCCGGTCTTTTGGGCGGCGGAGATCACCAGCTCCTCATCCAGAGGCTTGATGGTGTGGATGTTGATGACCTGGGCGCTGATTCCGTCGGCCTCCAGCATGGCGGCAGCCTCCAGAGCGTTGTTGACGCACAGGCCGGTGGCAATGATGGTCACATCGGTGCCTTCCTTCAGCACAATGCCCTTGCCCATCTCGAACTTGTAGTCGGGCTTATCGTTGATGACGGGCACGGCCAGACGGCCAAAGCGGAGATATACAGGGCCATTGTAGTGGAACGCAGCCTCCACGGCGGCTCTGGCCTCCACATCGTCGGCAGGATTCAGGATCACCATGCCGGGGATGGTCCGCATGAGGGCAATGTCCTCGTTGCACTGGTGGGTAGCGCCGTCCTCACCCACGGAGATGCCCGCATGGGTGGCGCCGATCTTCACATTCAGGTGGGGATAGCCCACGGAGTTGCGGATCTGCTCAAAGGCACGGCCCGCGGCGAACATGGCAAAGGAGCTGGCAAAGGGAACCTTGCCGGAAGCAGCCAGACCGGCTGCCACGCCCATCATATTGGCCTCTGCAATGCCGCAGTCAATGTGGCGCTGAGGAAATGCCTTCTGGAAAATGGAGGTCTTGGTGGCGCCTGCCAGGTCGGCATCCAGAACCACCAGATTGTCATATTTCTTGCCCAGCTCGACCAGAGCGTTGCCATAGCTTTCTCTGGTGGCGATTTTCTTTACATCTGCCATAATTACACGCCCTCCTTGTTCAGCTCTGCCATAGCAATGGCAAATTCTTCATCGTTGGGAGCCTTGCCGTGCCAGCCGGCGTTGTTCTCCATGAAGGAGACGCCCTTGCCCTTCACGGTCTTCATCACGATGGCCACAGGCTTGTCCTCCACGGTTCTGGCCTCGTCAAAGGCCGCCTTCAGCTGGTCAAAGTCGTTGCCGTCTGCCACATTGATGACATGGAAGTTAAAGGCACGGAATTTTTCGTCAATGGGATAAGGAGAGCAGACATCTTCGATTTTACCGTCGATCTGCAAGCCGTTGTTGTCCACAATGAGCACCAGGTTATTGAGCTTGCGGTGGCCTGCCAGCATGGCAGCCTCCCACACCTGACCCTCCTGAATTTCGCCGTCACCCAGCAGGCTGTACACCCGGTAGGATGCGCCGTCCAGCTTTGCGGCGATTGCCATACCCACAGCAGCGGAAACGCCCTGGCCCAGAGAGCCGCTGGACATATCCACACCGGGGATGTGCTTCATATCGGGGTGTCCCTGCAAATAAGAGCCTACATGACGCAGGGTCTTGAGGTCCTCCACCGGGAAGAAGCCACGATTTGCCAGTGCGGCATAGAGGCCCGGGGCGGTGTGGCCCTTAGACAGCACAAAGCGGTCCCGTTGGGGATTCTTGGGGTCCGCAGGGTCAATGTTCATCTCTTCAAAGTAGAGGTAAGTAAACAGTTCGGCTGCGGAAAGAGAGCCGCCGGGATGGCCGGCCTTGGCTGCGTGAACTCCGGTCAGGATGCCCTTGCGCACCTCATTGGCCATCTGCTGCAGTTTCAGTTTGTCCATGTCAATTCCTCCGTTCATAGTTAGCGGTATTTCGCTTTTACCCACAGGTAAGCATATCATAATCCGACATAAATAGCAATAGATTTCACAAATCCCCCTGTGGAAAAAGAGAAATCATCTGCCAAACTGCTGATACTTTGTATCTTTCCCAGAGAATGGTTGTGATTCCTTAGATATCAAAATCAATCATGTCTCTGGTCCTGATTCCCATAGCACTCACAGAACCGGGCGGAAAATGCAGGCTCCATGCCACCTGCATAGAGATGGGAGGTATCCCCGAAGGCGTTCATCCGAAAATAGGCAATCCCCTCCCGGCGCTCCTCGGTGGTCAGAGTTGTGACGGAAGTCGGAGCCGCACAGGTTCCCTGCCACAAAATCATGGGCGACACATTAAGCAGATGGCTAAGCAGCACACATTCCACCCCAAAGTGGCAGAAGAACACCAGAGTATCTTCATTGGGCTCCACCGCCCGGTAGTACTGTCCCTCCCGGACATAGCCATGACCGGCCAGAAGCGTATCCAGCTCCTTCCAGACCCACCGGGCCTGCTCGGCCACATGGGCCTTTTGGAAAACCTCCGGCTCCATCCAGGCCTCCCGGTCAAAAAACCGCAGCTCTTTTGTCCACAGCCCCGGAAGCCAGTCCCAGGCAACGGACTCCTTCTCTTCCATAGGCTTTCGGACTTTGGGCGCAAACTCCCGCAGCCACGGACAGATCTGTGCTTCCCTGCCCATGGCCTTCAGGGTGAGGCTGGCCGTATCTCTGGCCCGGCCCAGTGGGGAAACATAGAAGTCCTTTACGGACAGTTTGCTAAGCCGTCCGGCCAGCAGCTCCGCCTCTTTCCATCCGGTGTCGGTCAGAGAATCGATCTCATAGTTTGGATCTCCATGTCGTACAATTAAAAGCTTCATTTCACCGCCCCTTTCTGTTTCCTCAGTATATCACAGAGGAAGAAAGAAGGCAAACCCGGGAAAACCGCATCAGGCAGTTTTCCCGGGCTTGTGGCTTCTTATAAATCCGCAGGTTTTCTCGGTTTTTCCACAGGGTCCCCTCTATTTTCTGAAAAACGCCACCGCAACAGCGCCGGGGCCTACATGGGTTCCCACGGCACCGCTGATGATGGTTTGGGGCAGCTCCTGTACATTTCCCTCCCAGAGACTGCTGCTGTCCGCAATGTACTTTTGCAGCAGGTTGTCACTGAGCCCGGAATAGCCCAGCAGAATCGGCATGGAGAAATCCACACCGCCTGCCGCCTGGATTTGCTGCACCAGCATGTTGTTGCCCTGTTTGGAGCCTCTGGCCTTTCCCAGAAGCTCCACAGCCCCGTCCTTTACGGTGACCACAGGCTTAATGGACATGAGGCCCCCGGCAAAGGCCACCGCCTTGGAGATCCGGCCGCCCCGTTTCAGATACTCCAGCGTATCCAGCAGGGCAATCACCTTCACCCGGTCCCGGACCCGCTCCAGTTCCCCGGCGATCTCCTGGGCGCTTCTCCCCTGCTCCACCAGCTTCAGCGCATAGCTCACCAAAATGCCGGAGCCAATGGCCACGCTGTGCCCATCCACTACATAGACCTGCTCTTTGGCCTCCCGGGCGGCCAGCACGGCACTCTGATAGGTGCCGGAGAGCTTGTCCGATACTGTGAGAACCACCACCTGCTCCCCTGCCTGGCACGCCTGCTCATAGGCCCGTGCGAAGGCAAAGGGAGTCACCTGACTGGTGGTGGGCAAGGTATCACACTCCACCAATTTCTCATAAAATCCGGCCTTCGTAATATCCACACCGTCCAGATACTCCTGATCTCCAAACCGGATGCTGATGGGCAGCACCGTAAGGGCCGGATGGGTGCTCTTGGGAATATCCATGGTAGAATCGGTAATAATGCGAACCTTTGACATAAAAATGCTCCTTTTGACATAATCTATGAGTGGGATTATATCCGAATTTTGTTGATTTGTCAACATCTGTATTCTTTTGTGCATCCTGGACAAAAGAAATATACACATATTCGCAAAATTTCCTCACAATATATTCTTGCGTTTTGGGGAAAAACAAGCGATAATAAAGGTATCTCCCCGGAATAACAGGAAGTCCACGAGGGTGGGCCTCCAAAGATAATCCGGCTCAGAAAATGCGTGATTTTCCGTATTTTCTAATTGACAAACTCACGCTGTATCATTATTATATAGAACAACAGACATCGGAGGACGGCCCATAAACGGCTCCCTCCCAGAAAGGAAAGGTCAAATCGTATGGAGAATAACAAGAGACCGGAAACCATGGCCCGCATCAACACCCCTGCCCTGGCAGAAGCCTTTATTAGTGAGCAGGTGGAGGCCATTCGCACCCAGGTTGGTGATAAGAAGGTGCTTCTGGCACTGTCCGGCGGCGTAGACTCCTCCGTTGTTGCCGCTCTTCTCATCAAGGCCATCGGCAAGCAGCTGGTGTGCGTTCATGTGAACCATGGCCTCATGCGCAAGGGCGAAAGCGAGCAGGTCATTGAAGTGTTCGGCAAGCAGATGGATGCAAACCTGGTCTATGTGGACGCAACCGACCGGTTTTTGGATCTGCTGGCCGGTGTCAGCGAGCCGGAGAAGAAGCGCAAGATCATCGGCGGCGAGTTCATCAAGGTATTTGACGAAGAGGCAGCCAAGCAGCAGGGCGTTGCCTTCCTGGCACAGGGAACCATCTACCCCGATATTTTGGAGTCCGACGGTGTTAAGGCCCATCACAATGTAGGCGGCCTGCCTGAGGATATGCAGTTTGAGCTGGTTGAACCTCTGCGTCTTTTGTACAAGGACGAGGTCCGCATGGTAGGCGACGCACTGGGCCTGCCTCACAGCATGGTCTACCGTCAGCCCTTCCCCGGCCCCGGCCTGGGTGTCCGCTGCCTGGGTGCCATCACCCGTGACCGTCTCCACGCTCTGCGGGAAGCCGATGCCATCTTACGGGAAGAGTTCCACAACTGCGGCCTGGCCGGCAAGGTGTGGCAGTATTTCATTGCGGTTCCCGACATGAAGAGCGTAGGTGTCAAGGACAGCAAGCGTTATGAGGGCTGGCCCGCCATCATCCGTGCGGTAAACACCACCGATGCCATGACCGCCACCATTGAGGAGATCCCCTACGAGGTGCTCCACCGCATCACCGACCGGATCACCGCCGAAGTCCCCGGCATCAACCGCGTCCTCCTGGACCTCACCCCCAAGCCCGTGGGTACCATTGAGTGGGAATGATCTCCTAACCTGACTTTCCCGGCTCAAGAGCCGGAAAAGTAGCGATTTCGGCGCCTCGTGGCAACGAAATGGCAACAAAAACTCATTATTGATAGAAAAAGAGCTAACTGGTTTTGTTAAACCGGTTAGCTCTTTTTTTATAATTTGCTTTCTTTAAGAAGCATAATTTTAACTTCGTCTGTCGAGGCCATGGAATAAAGAGATCTTTCATTTGTTTCGTATAATTCATCTGGAACTACAATAAGAAGAATGGCTTCGCAATTTCTGGCCATCACTTCTGCATACTCGTTCCCGCTGGCAAGTAGTTGTTGAGCAGCATCACGGATTTGTGCTTTATGAAAGCCTTTAGAAAAGTATTTTACCTCGTAGATATAATCAATGTTTTCATATTTTGCACGTGCAATAATATCAAAATCAGTTCGGTTAATTCGAATATTTTGCTGAACATCATAGTATTTGGAGGATAAAGTACGCTTTATGTAAGAAAAACATTTATCTTGTATCTGAAAAGCTTTAAGCATTCGCTCACTTGTAATCATAATAGCGGGATCTTTAGCCGCAATCTTACCTTCTTCATCATCAATTGTTTCGTTTAGTACTTTTTCCGCAATTTCAGATGCTGTTAATGCTTTGACATTTGCTTGCTGTTCCTGTGTTTTAAGCTTAGTTTGCTCATCCAGTTCCAACTGAATTTTTCTCCACTTAATTCCACCATATATAAGGCAAATAAAGCCAATGGAGAAAAGTACAAGACAAACCCAAGGAATGTACTTTAACACAACAGAAAGCAAAGCCTCACGCTGATGCAATAATTGTACGGAGGCGTCAGTAAGAGAATCCAAGTCTACTTTATAAATAATCAGATCTCTACTATTGCATAAAAAATAGTATATACCAAGTATAGGAGCTACAATTAAAACCGTTCCAGCAGATACGAGAAACTTATAAAAGCTATCATATTGAAGTTTGTCCATGGCTATTTATCACCGTCTTTCAACGCCTCAACCAGCATATCACTCAACCCCTGGGACATGACCTTCGCCCGTTTTTGGGTGGCGTCAAACTCCGGGTAATGATACCGCCAGTTGTCGTACTGCTCCTGGGTAATTTCACCGGCTTCCAGCATGGCTGCGGCCTGCCGCCAGGCGCAGAGCATCTGGTGCAGTTCAGCGGCATCCCTGTTTTTGCGAACATTGACTTTCAGGCAGATCTCGCCGTCTACCTCATCCACATGAA
>JAHHRZ010000031.1 GCA_020025515.1 Oscillospiraceae bacterium
TCACGGAGCATTTCACTTCATTTAGCTTGGATCTGAAATCCAGAGAGCGCATGGAGTGGGACAGCTGTATCATGTCACTTTTCGAGATGCCCATGGCTTCAAAGGCTTTGCGTGGCATACAACGGAAGATGAGATTTTGAAAGTCGATCAGCAAGGCAGGGACCTTGTACTGTACGCCAATTAAAATCAGAGAGGATACTTGATCTGCGTGCTGGATGGTATAATCCAGTGCAAGGATGGCTCCCAAAGAAAGACCGCAGAGGACAAATGGCTCTGATGTGTCGGCATATCTGCGCTCAAGCTGAGCGAAAACATTAGCGTAGGTAACCGCCTGCCCATCCAATGAAAAAAGTTCCGGGCAGTCTGTATCGGTGCAATGCAGATGCTTTAAAACGGAATTCCAATCCTGAGCCGTCTGCCCCAAGCCATGTAAAAAGACGATTTTCATTTCTGCGTCCCCCCATCAAGCAACGACCACGTTACAGTATCAGTATTTTCTTTCATTATATCTGACTTTTGATATTATTCAACAAAAAAGTGAAAAGGCCCTCACAACGGCGAATCAAAAAGTTTCCTTCTGATTCCCTAAAACACTGCAAAGAAAGTGAAAGTGCTGATTGACATTTTCAAAAGCATTGCTATAATGTGCTCGTACAATAAATACATTAAATACATTGAGTTAGGAGGATGGTTGTGGAGATCATTATCAGCAGCAACACCGATAAACCCATCTATGAGCAGATCACATCTCAAATCAAGGCGATGATCATGAGCGGAGAATTGAAAACCGGAGAATCGATCCCCTCTATGCGTGCACTGGCAAAGACCATTCATGTCAGCGTGATCACCGTACAAAAGGCCTATGAGGATCTGGCTCGGAATGGATTTATCACAACGACTGTGGGGCGTGGAAGCTTTGTCGCCGCCCAAAACAAGGATTTTATTCAGGAGGAGCAGCAGAAACGAGTGGAGGAACATTTGGTACAGGCGGCAGATATCGCCCGAACCAATGGGATCCCCTTGGAGAAGATCCAGCAGCTTCTGAAACTATTTTATGAGGAGAGCGAATAATCGGTATTGTCACGGCTCTCGTAAGTGTATTGCTGTTTCATCTGGCTACCGGTGCTTTGAACCTGGAACGGATGAGCTATGGATTTGTCTTTGGATGGGGATTTGCGCTGTCCATGCCTACCTTCATAATCCCCCTTGTACTGACTCTGGGAACCGATAAGACAGAGCCCATCATGGTTGTTTCTATCATTGCAGGACTGGGCTTGTTTATAGGTTGTAGTGCGATCATGACCCTCTTTCTGGTGGATGTCGCGAATGCCGATCTCATATTTCGATTGAGTTATATGGCATTCAGTATTGTACTATTTATTTTATCCTATCTGCTTTCCTGCCGGATCTACAAGAAAAAAGAGTTGTAAAAGGTTTTCTCTGTAACGAATTCATGTTCATATGCTGCAGGAGCTGCTTTCCAGCGACAATGCACAGAAGGGCAAAACACTAGAAGAGCTGCTGGAATTCCATGTTCGCTTTGAGCATATCCGTCCATTTCAAGATGCAATGGACGGGTAGGCCGCCTGATTTTTTCCAAAGAGTGCCCGCGAAACAACATCTTACCCTTCATCATTACGGAGGAACTGAAAATCTTCTGCTATCGTGCCTCCACAAATAGGACAGGGAACGAGGCTGCCTGCGGGATACCTGTCTGACAACACAGGATCAGTTCAAGGCGTATTTGAGGTTTCCGTTTTCCATTAAAATACTGTGGTATAGATGTTTCCTAATTTGGAAACTGCTTCTCCATATGAGGACGCAAAGCCGCATTTTGTATTTTCTGATATGGATGATCGAGATACTCTTTCCCAATTCGTACAAGCAACCTGCAAGGAGCTTCCTGCCCCTAAGCCAAAAAAGAAATGGGAGCAGTACATGGAGCAGGTTGGGTTTGAAGATGCCGAGGCTGTGCCCCGCCTGCTGGCGATCTGGGAGAAGTATGTGAGTGAAAAGTCCCGTCCGGGCTATCGGCCCCTTGGCCTCTCATACAGCGCCCAGGGCACTTACAAAGGGGAACAGTTCCTGGACGCGGAGCAGATCACCCGGAACAAGCTCTACATCTACACCAGAGAGGAAAATACAGGCTTTGACCGCCGTTTCCTCATGAAGCGCGTGGGCGAGGGCTGGAGGATCGATGCGGTGCAGGGGCGGCTGGACGGCTGGCAGCGCACGGGATTGTGAGGCATCACATGGCTTTGGAATATGAAGCATTTGGTCCGGACGGTCAATACAAATTGTTCGGTTTGAACATCTTTGACTACGACTGGAAAATCACCGGCAAGCGAGTAAACGTCAAAGACCCCCATCTATCACCAAAACCATACCTTCGAGGTCCGGCAGGTGGAGATTGACGGGCAGATCCACCGCTTTGCTGCCGGAGAGTCCTCCAACTGCGTGTGGGGATTTTATTTAGAGAAAGACGGATGAGATGAGCGTGAGGGAGCATGAGCCGAATTGTTGATGAACCCTACTTCACCCACAGTGCCCACAGCGCCCTCACCGCCGGCATCCAGGTGATATGCCCCAAATGCCATGGCGCGGGTGTGGTGACAGCAGATGCGGATAACGCCTATTTCCAGTGCCTGAGCTGCGGCCACCGGATGACTCGGGATCGAACGGTCTACCGCTACGATGTGCATAACCAGTGTAGGAATCGCAGCAGGTACTATCGGGTGGATATTGAAGATGCGGCAAAGCAGCACTTTCCCGTCCTCCACGTGGCCTGTCCCTGCTGCTGGCAACCATGCCAGGCAAGGCACACAAGACGGCGGATGCTTTCTCCTATGGCGCGGAGATTCCGTGCGGCACAAGTTGAACGAAGCTTGAGCATCGGAGTGTCTCTCAACACGGCACGAAATAGATGTGTAAAGGAGGTGTTCAGATGAAAAACAAACAAAAAGAACCGGTTTTAATTCTTTCTCTCGCTGGGCTAGCCGTCATCTTGGCAGGATGTATGATATTCTTTGAGGTTGCAGGAATTCGTGGAACGATCGATTTTCTGCAAGAACGCTCCCGGGTACTTACTGCGTTTGGAATATTCTCCACACTCCCGCGCTGGTTTCTATTCGCTTGGCTGTCTGGAACGCTGCTGGTCCTGTGCGGCTATGGGATCTATCGAACGAAAACACAGAAAAAGCGGTATGGTGTACTCATTCTTGGACTTTTTATTGCATTTTGGGTGAACATGCTGTGTTGTCCAGGCTCGTCCTTCTTTTGGTATATGACCTTGGTTGTGGTCGGATTATTTGCTCTGGCCAATATTCCGCCTGCCATTGGAAACGCAATCACCAGACATCTTGTAACACAAACTTCGACCAGCGGCGATGGCGCAGCCTCCTGCCGACGGAAGCTATGCCAGATGGAGTGGGTGCGCTTTTTCCCGCTCAAGCGTTTTCTCGCTGCGTGTATGTGGATTTTATGTCTGGCACTTGCTGTCATTGGGACGATTGCATCGTACCGAAAGCCAGAAGCCGATTCGCTGGCTGTCGTTCTTTTGCTGCTGGCCGTGGCCGCATGGACTGCCAGAAACGTGTGGTGCTATGTCACCCTCCCGTGTCACTGCGTCCCGGTATTAAATCGGATTTTTTCCAGACATGAACTGGAGCAGCTGCTCATGGAAGAAACCTTTACAGAATTCCCATTGGAAGATGCAGACCTGCAAGCGCATATGCCGATTTTGGTCAGTGAACACTGGATGTTCACGGAAGGCTGTCTGATTTCCAGGCAGCTTCTGCTTGGGCGAACGATACTGCGTAGTACGGTGACATCCGGGGGAGTTCACAGACGATCCAGCCGTCTGGTATTTTATTACTTGGACGGAAGCAAGATTCAAACTCGCAAGACCAATCTTTATTTGACGGGTGAAAAGTCTCAGGCAATCAAAAAAGCTCTGGATCAGATCGCCTGCATTTCCATTCCTGCGTCTTGCAATCAGGCATTGATTGCAGAAAAATACCACGCCATTTTGCCGGAAATGCAAGATCCGAACGAAAAGCTTCGCTATCTGCTCACCCACGACAGTTCGGACATGAAACAAGAATTGGCCGCTGCGCTTGCGCCGAACCACGAGCCACACAAAAAGAAACGAAGTCGAACGGCTGCGGACAGGAACACATAATTGCGGAAAGGGGACATTTTGGCGCAGGTCGCTGGAAGTGCGCCTCTCCCCTTCCCAACCAAAACCGCCTATTCAGGCGGTTTTCTTTATTTCCGACTGCTTTTCTTGATCCGCTCCGCTCCAAACGTGATCGTGTAGGATGAGGTTCGCAAACACGAATTGGAACTAGAACGCCACCGGGCTTCTGTAACATAATTGTAGGCAAGAAAATCGCCCTGCAAGCAGTAAGATTTGCAATCGACTATATCAGATTATGACGAAAGTGTAATTGGATTTTCAGGTCATAAATGATATGATATTCACAGACAGGAGGGAGCCTATGACTCGAATCTTACTGGTAGAGGACGATGCCGCGATTATCCGCACACTCGCTGTTTTTTTAAGGGAAGAAGGCTTTTCTGTGCAGACGGCAGATGGGCAGTCTGTCGCTGTCCAAGCGATGGAGCATCAGGCGCCAGACCTTGCCCTGGTGGACATTACCCTTCGGGAAGGCAACGGCTTTGCCGTCTGCGGTTATGCAAAGGAGCATGGAATCCCTGTGATTTTCCTCACCGCATCTGGAGATGAATACAGCGTGGTCACCGGGCTTGATATGGGCGCTGATGACTATATCGCAAAGCCCTTCCGCCCCAGAGAGCTGGTTTCCCGTATTCGCAGCGTCTTGCGCCGAACCGGAAAACGGCAGAGCACCATCACCGTGGATGACTTAGTCATTGACACCGATAAGGCAACGGTTACAAGAGCGGCACAGCCGATCTATTTGTCTGCGCTGGAATATAAGCTGCTTTTAGTATTTTTAAACCACCGCGGCCAAGTCCTCAGCCGTGAGCAGCTGTTAGAGGAAATTTGGGACAGCGCCGGAGATTTTGTCAACGACAATACCCTGACGGTTTACATCAAAAGGCTGCGGGAAAAGCTTGAAGTGAATCCACAGAATCCCCGCTATATACGCACGATCCGTGGTTTGGGCTATCAAATGGATGGGGAAGGCCGATGAACGAAGTCATTTTATCCGCCGTTTTGATTTTGCTCATTGGTGTATTTTTTGCCATCCTGTTCTGGCAGAAACAGCGCCAAAGGAACCAACTGCGAAAACTAAACCAGGATTTGGACCGGCTGCTCCAGCAGGGCATCCCCCTCCCGATTGATCAGTATCAGGAAGGCGAGCGCTCCATTTTAGCAAATCAGATGGAGAAGATCACCCTCCGGCTCACGGAGACCGCCGACCGAGTGCAGAAGGAAAAAGAATATCTTGCCGATTCGCTGGCTGATATTTCCCATCAGCTCCGCACCCCCATGACGTCCATGAACCTGGCGGTTACCATGCTGCGCAGCCCCGAGCTGGAGCACAGCCGCCGGATGGAGCTGACGGCAGAACTTCGCAATCAGCTCTCCCGTATGGATTGGCTGGTGGAGACCTTGCTGAAAATCAGTAAACTGGATGCAGGGACCATTGTAATGGCACTTGAGCCCGTATCGGTCCAACATCTGATTGAGAAAGCCGCTGAACCGCTGTCGATTGCTATGGATATTCGGAATCAGCAGCTTCGGGTATTCTGTCATGCGGAGGAGATTCGGGGCGATCTCAGTTGGACCGCAGAGGCCTTGGGCAACATATTAAAAAACTGCATGGAACATACCCCGTCAGGCGGCTCCATCTCTGTTCACGCAGAGGAGACCCCGCTTTTTACACAGATCACGATTGAAGATACCGGAGAGGGGTTTGCCCCGGAGGATTTGCCGCACATCTTTGATCGGTTCTATCAGGGACGCAACGCCAGTGCAGAAAGCTATGGAATTGGGCTTGCCTTGGCTCGCTCGATTATCACAGCTCAAAATGGCACCCTTCAGGCCCAGAACGGGGAACAGGGCGCAAAATTTACGATCAAATTTTACAAGCAAATCATATGACGATTCTGTCACGAAACCGTCACCGAGAAGTCATCTTGGTAAGATACAATGGTACCATCAAGTCAAATGGAGGCTATTTTCTATGGAAGTTTTGAGGGTTGAACATCTTTCCAAGACCTACGGTGCAGGCGAAAATCAGATTCATGCACTGAACGATGTTTCCTTTTCGGTTGAAAATGGACAGTTTCTTGCCATTATCGGTCCGTCCGGCTCTGGAAAGTCTACGCTTCTGCACATTCTCGGCGGCGTAGACCGCCCCGGCAGCGGCAAAGTCTATCTCAACGGACAGGATGTCTTTGCGCAAAGTGAAGATCAACTGGCCATTTTCCGCCGCAGACAGGTGGGCCTTATCTATCAGTTTTATAATTTGATTCCCGTACTCAACGTCACCGAGAACATAACGCTTCCGGTCCTCCTGGATGGCCGAGAAGTCAATCAGGAGCACCTAAACGACCTGCTGGATACGCTGAACCTCCGGGGACGAGAAACACATCTGCCCAGCCAGCTGAGCGGCGGCCAGCAGCAGCGGGTCTCCATCGGCAGAGCGCTCATGAATGCGCCTGCTGTGGTTCTGGCCGATGAACCCACCGGTAACCTGGACAGCAAAAACTCCCAGGAAATCATTGAACTGCTGAAATCCTCCAACCGCAAATACGGTCAAACCCTGATTGTGATTACTCACGATGAGAACATCGCCCTCCAGGCAGACCGCATCATTGCCATTGAGGACGGTCGTATTGTGCGAGATGAGGTGGTGAGATGAAGCTCATACGTCATCTTACCTGGCAGAATATGAAGCACAGCAAAGTCCGCACGCTTGTGACGGTTCTGGGTATCATCCTGTCTGCCGCCATGTTCACCGCCGTCACCACGATGGGGATGAGCTTCCGCGCCTATATGCTGGAGGGGGAAATTGCGGAAAACGGAGATTATTTTGTGTGCTACAGCTATGGCACCATGGATGATCTCCAAAGCCTACAGCAGGAACCATCGGTTACCAAGCTGGGAACCGTCAATACCATCGGCTATACCAGCTTTCAGTACGAAACCGACAGCCGCTCTGTGGACGACACCCTCATCATCGGCGCAGGCAACCGGGAATTCTTCGAGATGGTTCCCGTTGGACTGCTTGAGGGACGCCTGCCGGAGACGGGTTCCGAGCTTATCATCACAGGAGCCGTCCAGGACTACCTCCGGGAGTCCGGGCAGCCCTGTGAGCTTGGCGCACAGATCACGCTGCCAATCGCAGTCTCCTGCGAAACGGAGGACGTGACCCTGCCGGTTTCCGGAACGCCCTATGAAAAGACGTTCACCATCGTGGGCATTTCGGAGTACAACACTCAATATTTTGGAGACAATCAACTAGATCTCAGCAATTTACTGACCTATGACGATGGCAGCGAGGCCGGAATCTGGGGGCGGTTCTTTGTGAAAAGCGATCCAAAAGACGCATATGCTCTGGCTGAGAAGCCCTACGGTCCTTCCTGTGCAGTGAACCAAAGTCTCCTGAATTTTTACGGAGTGACCAAATATTACTCGATCAATGATCTGATCGTAACCTTTGCGGCAGTTCTGATGGGAATTATCATGGTAGGCTCTGTTACGTTGATCTACAACGCGTTTTCCATCTCCGTTTCTGAGCGGACAAAGCAGTTTGGACTTCTTTCCAGCGTAGGGGCGACCCGAACGCAGATCCGGCAGAGTGTGTTTACCGAGGCGGTCGGGTTGGCCGCCGTTGGAATTCCCATTGGTATCTTCTGCGGCTATGCCGGCATCGCCATTACGCTGCGGCTGACCCACGGGCTGATTGATAGCCTGCTGTGGTCCGCGGCAAAGAATAACATCATTCTTCACGCGGTGCCATCGGTTCCCGCGTTTGTGCTGGCAGGCCTGGTGGCACTGGCCACGGTACTCATCTCGGCTTGGATTCCCGCCCGCAGAGCTACGAAAATCACACCCATTGCCGCCATTCGCCAGACCGGAGAATTCGTGGTTCCCAAGCACGGCATCCGGGCCGGAATGCTCACCCAATCGCTCTTTGGCCTGCCTGCCGCATTGGCGCGAAAATACTATACCGTCAACAAGCGAAAATATCGGGCTACGATTCTCTCTCTGACCATCAGTATGGTGCTGTTTGTGGCGGCGGGCAGCTTTGTCCAGCGGTTGACCGGCACGGCTGAGGAACAGGCCAACACGGACAACTTCGATTTCGAGATCATTGTAAATTCTGCGGAACAAGTGGAGCAGCTTCGTACCCACCCGGCATTGGGGGATTCCGCACTGGTTGCGCACGGATACGGCAGAGCGGTAATCCCAGAGGCAGATTTTGACGCGGATTACAGAGCGTCATGGGACGCTAGGGAACAGACCTATCACTATCAGGAAAGCATCATGTCAAAGAAGATTCGGATCGAATATCTGGAGGACCCTGTATTGGAGCGCTTTTTAAAGGCGCAGGGGCTCGATCCCACCCCCTATCTGGACCGCAAAGAGCCTTTGGCCCTGGTCACGGATGCACAGCTGACATGGTATTCATATGACGAAACCGGCAGGCCTGTTGACCGCCAGCGATCCACTGAACAGATCCTGCGCGATGGTGTGGATACCCTCACACTGATTCCGAGCGGCGTTCCCGATGGCGTTTTGCAACGTCTGGAGCGCGTGGCCGATGACCGTCTCTGTATGGAACCGGATGGCACCATTTTGCTCACTGTCATGGTGGCGCCGAGTCCGGAGGACGAGTCCGGCGAAAACCTGTGGTATGAGATCGAGGTTCGGCCTGTCGGAAACGGGACCGACTACGCTTATTATATCCGCGATCCCAAAACCGGAATTGCGGAGGATGAGCCTGCCGATGTAGTTTCGGTCGAGCGCGCGCAGCTTCGCTTGGGAGCTAGTATTCGGGAGCTGCCTATTGGTATCCGTCAAAATACGAATTATGATACCATTACCGTTATTCTGCCGCTCTCCTCCGCCCCTGCTGAGTCGGATACGGTCGCTCTTATGGCCGCCGCTTCCGATTACGAGGCGTTGTTGGCGTTCCTGGAGGAGCAGGATTTCTCCTTCGTTGATTATCTGGAATCCCAAATGGAATACCGGGACTATATCACCATGATCCGCATTTTCTCCTACGGCTTTATTACCCTCATCTCCCTCATCTGTATCTGCAATGTGTTCAACACGATCTCCACCAACATAGCCCTTCGCCGAAAGGACTTTGGTATGCTCCGCAGTGTGGGCATGAAGGATCGTGAGATCGATCGTATGATGGCGTTTGAATGCCTGCAATACGGACTGAAGGCGATGCTGTGGGGAATCCCCTTGAGCATCCTCACCAGTCTGTTGATTGCCCGGCTGGTTGGTTCGTCCGCCTTTGCTTTGCCGGTGCGCTCGCTTTTCATTGCGGCAGGCTTCATTTTTGTGACCGTATTCATCACCATGTTCTATGCGGTTTCAAAATTAAAGCAGGAGAACCCCATCGAGGCGATCCGTTCTGAAAGCTGATCGCTTCATCCAATGAGCATGCAGACTCCCGGCTCAAAGCCGGGAGTCTGTGTGCTAGAAGTTTTGATCGTAATGATCTGCAATTCGATCGGAGGATGCCCTGTAATGAAGCAAATTATCAAAAAACGGACGGTCTGGATCGCAGCAACCATTCTGCTGCTGATCATCTTCTGGATCGTTTGGACAAATGTAACGATCACAACCACCCATCTTACTATTACCAATGACACAATCCCGGACTGCTTCTCAGGCTATAAGATTGCGGAAATCGCTGATTTGCATAACCATCAATGGGGCAATCAGTTAATTCGTTGTCTCAAAAAGGAAAATCCTGATATCATTGTCATTACCGGAGATTTCGTGGATTCTTCCCATACAGACTTTGATGTGGCCATGGAATTTATCGCTCAGGCAAAGGAAATTGCTCCGATTTACTATGTAACCGGAAACCACGAGGCGTGGTTGGAGAATTACACAGAATTGGAAACATTATTGACGGATGCCGGTGTCCATATGATGGATGATACGTCAGAATGGCTTGAGAAAGGTGATTTCAAACTCAATCTGATTGGGATTCAAGATCCGGACTTTGTTGAACGAGACACCTTCGATGGGATTCAGAAATCAATTGTTACCACAAAATTGACTTCATTGCTGAATCCCAGTTATTACAATATTGTATTGTGTCATAGACCGGAGCTCTTTGATGGATATGTAGAGGCCGGAGCCGATTTGGTTCTTACCGGTCATGCCCACGGCGGCCAGGTGCGAATTCCGTTTGTTGGCGGGCTGGTCGCACCAAATCAGGGGCTGTTTCCTGAGTATACCGCGGGAGTTTATCACAAAAACAAAACGGATATGGTTGTCAGCAGAGGACTCGGAAATTCGATTCTTCCCGTACGAATTAACAATACGCCCGAATTGGTGATAATTACATTAGAAACCTGAATTCC
>JAHHRZ010000032.1 GCA_020025515.1 Oscillospiraceae bacterium
AGTTATGCTCCTATTCTTCATTTTGTAATTCCATAAATTTATAAAATCAAGGATGTGATAGGGTAAGTATAGCATATTTTCCGCCTTTTTCAATAAATTTCTTTTTTGGCGCATATTAAAATTCACCGAATAGTTTGAGAAAACAAGCAACCTACAAATGGCTGTATGATACT
The DNA here is from genome assembly GCA_020025515.1 of Oscillospiraceae bacterium. Lineage (GTDB taxonomy): Bacteria > Bacillota > Clostridia > Oscillospirales > Oscillospiraceae > Faecousia. Next base: position 174 of record JAHHRZ010000032.1, read on the forward strand.
CATCCAGAGTGCAAACGATGATTTTAGGATTCTTTATCAAAACAGGAAGAGACTCTGGAACTCATGCTTCAATGGCTCGATTTTGGAGGTTGAGATTTTCCAGACTCGTTTTCAAGACACTGAGCTGTTTTTAAAAAGCGTTTGGAATGATTTGCCGATTTATTGAAGTCTTTTGTCAGCCCCTTGATTAGGTTTTGCACCGGATTTTGAATACCGATACTCTACACCGGCTTCTCCACTTTCCTATATAAAATAAAAAAAGGACCGATCAAAAGATCAGTCCTTTTGGTGCGCGAGGTGGGAGTCGAACCCACACGCCCTTGCGAGCACTGGCACCTGAAGCCAGCGAGTCTACCAATTCCACCACTCGCGCATCTGATTCACTTGCGCATTCCACATTGTTCAGCGCGAAAATTATATTACCATATAGTTTTAAATCTGTCAAGCAGTTTTCTAAAATTTCGGTGAACATACCCAGCCAGCAAAGACGGTTCCGATCCCCTGTGCGAAATGTCAGCTAAACCCTTTATTCAGCCCGAAAGCTCTCTTTTCCCGTCATTGACGGTGCAGTCGAAATATGGTATAAAAAAAGTAAGTCAATAATATGGGAATGAGGTTCCCCCGCGGTTTGCCGGAAACGCTTTGTAAAGCTGATGACTTCTGCAGATACTGCGGGGGAAATCGGCTTTTTCTGCAATGGCCGATGAATCTTTAAACTCATGGTGTTGTCTTTATCACGCTTTTTAAGATAATGAGGAGGAAACGGTATGATCTATTCCACCGAAGTGACCCATATGTGCCCCATCGCACAGGGCCCCAAACATGGTCCTGCACCTATCCCTGAGGAGGGCAAGTGGGTCCAGGTCAAGGAGATCAAGGACATCAGCGGCCTGACGCACGGTGTTGGCTGGTGTGCCCCCCAGCAGGGCGCCTGCAAGCTGACCCTGAATGTTAAGAACGGCATCATTGAAGAGGCTCTGGTCGAGACCCTGGGCTGCTCCGGCATGACCCACTCCGCTGCCATGGCCGCCGAGATTCTGCCCGGCAAAACCCTGCTGGAGGCCTTCAACACCGACCTGGTCTGTGACGCCATCAACACCGCCATGCGCGAACTGTTCCTGCAGATTGCCTATGGACGCACCCAGACTGCATTCTCCGAGGGCGGCCTGCCCATCGGCGCCAGTCTGGAGGACCTGGGCAAGGGGATGCGCAGCCAGGTGGGCACCATGTTTGGCACCAAGGCCAAGGGTCCCCGCTATCTGGAGATGGCCGAGGGGTATGTCACCCGTGTGGCCCTCAATGCCGACAACGAGATCATCGGTTATGAGTTCCTGAATCTGGGCAAGCTGACCGACGCGCTGAAGAAGGGCACCGATGCCAACGAGGCGGTCAAGGCAGCTACCGGCCACTATGGTCAGTTTGAGAACGCGGTCAAGTACATTGACCCCCGTGAGGAATAAGGGAGGCGAACAGGATGGAATTGTTTGAAAGCTACGAGCGCCGCATTGACAAGATCAACGGCGTGCTGAAGGAGTATGGCTTGGAGAGCGTCGAGGCCTGCCGCACCCTGTGCCAGGAGTACGGCTTCGACCCCTATGTGACCGTGCACGAGATCCAGCCGATCGCCTTTGAGAATGCCTGCTGGGCCTACACCGTGGGCGCCGCCATTGCCATCAAGAAGGGCTGCAAGACAGCCGCTGAGGCCGCTGAGGCCATTGGCATCGGCCTTCAGTCCTTCTGCATCCCCGGCTCTGTCGCCGATGACCGCAAGGTTGGTCTGGGCCACGGCAACCTGGGTGCCATGCTGCTGCGCGAGGAGACTGAGTGCTTTGCGTTCCTGGCCGGTCATGAGTCCTTCGCTGCCGCAGAGGGCGCCATCGGTATCGTCCGCAACGCCAACAAGGCCCGCAAGAAGCCCCTGCGCGTTATTCTGAACGGTCTGGGCAAGGATGCAGCTCAGATCATCTCCCGCATCAACGGTTTCACTTACGTCCAGACCCAGTTCGACTACGCGGCCGGCGAGGTCCATGTAGTCCGTGAGATCCCCTACAGCACTGGTGAGCGCGCCGCCGTCCGCTGTTTCGGCTGCAACGACGTCCGTGAGGGTGTGGCCGTCATGCATATGGAGCACGTGGACGTGTCCATCACCGGCAACTCCACCAACCCTACCCGCTTCCAGCACCCCGTTGCCGGTACCTATAAAAAGGAATGTATCGAGCAGGGCAAGAAGTACTTCTCCGTGGCCTCCGGCGGCGGCACTGGCCGTACCCTTCACCCTGACAACATGGCTGCCGGCCCCGCCTCCTACGGCATGACCGACACCATGGGCCGTATGCACTCCGATGCCCAGTTCGCCGGCTCCTCCTCCGTGCCCGCTCACGTCGAGATGATGGGCTTCCTGGGCATGGGCAATAACCCCATGGTCGGTGCCACCGTTGCCGTGGCTGTGGCCGTGGAGCAGGCCATGAAGCAGAAGTAAGCTGCGCATCGAAGCAAGGTCCGTCCATGAGCAAACATTCCGATCAGGCTGTCTCCCTTTTTCGGGAGGGCTATAATTGTTCGCAGTCTGTGCTGGGTGCTTTCTGCGATGAAACCGGTCTCAGCTTTGAGCTCTCCATGAAGCTGGCCTCCTCGTTTGGCGGTGGAATGGGGCGGCTGCGTGAAGTCTGCGGCGCGGTCAGCGGTATGTTCCTGGTGATTGGGGCGAAATACGGCTACACCTCCCCAAAGGATGCAGCGGATAAGGCTGCGCATTATCAGCTGGTGCAGTCTCTGGCCAAAGAATTTGAGTCGGAAAACGGCTCAATCATCTGTCGGGAACTGTTGGGTCTGCCCGCCCAGCAGGCAGACGATCCGACCCCAGCGGCACGGACGGAAGATTACTACCGTAAGCGCCCGTGCGCGCAGATGGTTGCGTGTGCCGCCGAGATCCTGGACCGATATCTTGAGATGCAGGAGGGCCGCCAAAGCACTCCCTTGCGCTAGCAAGCCCCAATAGACAAAGTCCCCGAACCGATTCTGAAATGGTCTGTCAACCGGTGTTGACGACCTGATTCGAAGCCGTTTGGGGACTTTTTATATGCGTCTTTCTGCCCTTCCGAGCATGGTGGGATATGGTCGCTGACGAACGAAACGCACAGCGGGTGAGGCCTTAAAGCCTCACCCGCTGATTTTTAGGGTCTGATTAGCCGGAAGAAATTCTTTTCGCAGAAAAGCGTTCCTTCTTTGCGGAGCTTACTGATTTCCACAGACAGCCCGCTGCGGTCCACGCCCAGGTAGTCGGCCAGAGCCTGACGGTCATAGGGAATGGTAAACGCCTCTTTGCCCTGGAGCTTTGCCTGCCCCATGAGAAAAGCTATGAGCTTTTCCCTGGTAGTTCGCTTGGAGATAATCTCCAATTTCTGATTGAATGCCAAATTTTTGCTTGCCACCAGGCGCAGCAGATTATAGATCATCCTGCTGTGAAAGGCGCAGGCATTGGTGCAGCTGACGGTGATCCTCTGACAGTCAATCAGCAGATACCGGCAGGTTTCTTCCGCAACCACACTGACCGGCAAAGTCTTGACGCCTGCGCAGGCAAAGCTTTCGCCAAACATCTCACCCGCCTCCATGTGGGCCACAATACTCCGATTTCCATCGTAGTCCTCCCGGATCACCCGGACAGCACCCGAAAGAACGATCCCTACAAAAACGGCCGGATCGCCCTCATAAAAGATGATCTGGCCTTTTTCAGCGCAGTACTCCTTTGCGCTTAAACACGCAAGCATCGCCTCCATGTCGGACTCATCCATATGGTCAAACAGCGGACAGCGCTTTAAAATCTCGAAATTATGCTTCACGATCCCATACTCCTGTTGAAAATTCAACATACTTTTGACGCTCAGTATAGTATGCTTTTCCTGCAAAGTCAAGGAGGAGATCATATGATTCGAAAAATCATCACCATAGAGGAAGAAAAATGCGACGGCTGCGGGCTCTGCGCTGCTGCCTGTCACGAAGGTGCCATCGGCATCATCGCAGGGAAGGCAAAGCTTCTCCGGGAGGACTACTGCGACGGTTTGGGTGACTGTCTGCCCTCCTGTCCCAGAGGCGCCATTTCCTTTGAGGAACGGGAGGCCCCAGCCTATAATGAGGCGGCCGTTCTTGCCGCGAAGGCATTGGCTGAGCAGATCAAGTCCACGGCGGCACCCGGACAGTGTCCCTCTGGCGGCTGTCCCGGTACGTTAAGCCGAACGATTCCGCACACCGACAAGTCCGTATCGGGCCAGAGCGTTCCAGGCAGACTCCAGAACTTCCCGGTTCAGATCAAGCTGGTTCCTACCTTCGGCCCGTTTTTTGAAGATGCGGAGCTGTTGATTGCTGCCGACTGCACCTCCTACGCTTACGGTGATTTCCATAACCGGTTCATCAAGGGAAAAACCACAATCATCGGCTGCCCCAAGCTGGACGAGGGGGATTACGCAGACAAGCTGACCGAAATTCTGAAGCAGAACAATATCCGTTCCGTGACCCTTGTGCGGATGCAGGTTCCCTGCTGCGGCGGACTTGCCAGAGCCCTGCAAACGGCGATGGAGCGAAGTGGAAAATCAATTCCCATGGAAACTTATATTATTACCCCTGATGGGACTATGTTAGGCGCATAAGTTCGCTTAGCGGCCCCTGGATTGCGTCCTCATTTAGCTGTACAGTTTGCCCAGACATGGTTTGTGTCTCCGTTCCGAATGGTGTCTCGCAGCTTCATTCTACTAAAGATCTGCAAACCATGTCTCTTTGTGTTTGCGCAATTTCTTGTACTCTATCAAATCCCGGCACCAAAAATCTGGTGCCGGGATTGCTTGCTTTATACAGTGTCCGCTTTGACGCTTACGGCTTTTTGTTCTACAACCTCAATAATTGCGTGATTAACCTGATGATCCGTGATTTCATCAATTGTTACGTGGAGATGATCCAGTTCCAACTCGATTTTCGTATTCCCATCCTTCGGTACTGTACCATATTTTTGAAATACGAATCCGGTAAATGTATCACAATCTTCGGATGAAATGGTAATCCCCGTCACTTCTTCAAGATCACTTAGTCGTATGTTTCCTTTGACTTCCCATTTATTATCACTTATGGTTTGAATGGACACCTCTTCCTCGAGCGATACCGGTTCGATATCATTTAAGTCTCCGACAATTTCTTCTAACAAATCAAACAGAGTCACGATGCCAACCATGCCGCCATATTCGTCTAATACAATCCCCATAGACCGTTTCAATTGTTTCATATTCTTGAAAAGCACATCGGCTTTTGTAGTTTCCATAACAAAGTATGGGGGTGCAATTGCAGAATCAATGACCATTTCCTTGGTTTTTTCTTTTAGTCTAAAATAATCTTTTGCATTTAAAACGCCAATGACGTCATCAATCGAATCGCCACAAACGGGATATAGGGTATGTCGTGTACTGTGAATTGTTTCGTCCCAATCCTTTACATCATCGGTCATCCACAAAACCGTCACATCGGTCCGATGTGTCGCAATCGTACCCACCATGATATCATTGAATTCAAAAACATTTTGAATGAATTCTTTCTCTTGATGATCAATGGTCCCTTTTTCACTTCCGGCATCAACCAGCATACGGATTTCTTCTTCACTTACCTGATCTTCCGCTTCATTTGGATCAATACCCAAAAGCTTTAACACAAGATTGGTTGACACAGAAAGAAGCGATACCAGCGGTTTGAATAAGATGGAAATGCCTGTAACCAGCCCCGAAATTCCCATTGCAAGCTCTTCGGATTTTTTCATTGCAATTCGTTTCGGAACTAATTCGCCAAAAATCAATGTAAAATAGGATAAGACCAACGTAATTAAAATAACAGCCAGGGTGTCTAAGGTGGAGCGGGGAATACGAATGCCCATCCCCATAATCCAATCGACGAGAGGCTCTGAGAAATTGTCCGCTGCAAAAGCGCTTCCCAAGAAACCGGACAATGTAATTGCTACCTGGATCGTGGCAAGAAACCTTGCCGGTTCCTGTGTTAATTTAAACAACCGTTTTGCACGATGATTGCCTTGCGCTGCCATTCGCTCCAATTTTGTTTCATTGATTGATAAAACGGCAATCTCCGCACTGGCAAAAATCGCATTTAAAATAATTAACATAATCTGCACGAACAGAAGAATCAAAATTGATGTATCCATAAATAAAACCTTTCTGCAATCAAATTTTCTAAGTATCACATTTGCTTAAACGCAACAAAAGACATGGGCTATGAGCGGAATACATAGTCCATGCCTTGTGATATATCAGTAAAAATTCGGTTGAAATGGTTGGCGTCAGAATCACTATCACTTTCGTCCATGGTTAACCGTTCTCCTTTCCAGTCATATTGCCACAGAGTATAGCAAAGAGAATAAGCATCGTCAATACGCGAACAAGAAAATTTATGATAAATTTATATGACCCATGTTTGCGGATGAGTGAGAGCCATTGTAAGGACCACGGTTCGGTTCCCTGCATCGGAACGATATGAAAAACGAACGGCAGCGATCCAATCGTTGATATGTACCCTCTTTACTGGACACCCAGTAAGGAGGGTATTTTTATGCGCTA
>JAHHRZ010000004.1 GCA_020025515.1 Oscillospiraceae bacterium
AAGGAGGCTATTTCACAATGGAAAGAAATACAGTAAATCACAGCGCCCACTCCACGTGGAGGTGCCAGTACCATAGATAAGGTACAATAAATTGTACAAAATTGAAAAAGAAAATAGACACGGCTTGCCGGTCTCTGGTAGAATGAAATTACCACACAACATTCCGAGAGGAGACGCTGAACAGTCTTCTGGAAGCGGAAGCCGACAAGCTGACCCAGGCGGCCCGATATGAGCGCAATGAGGTTCGCCAAGGCTACCGAAGCGGTCACTATGACCGCAACCTGATGACTACCTCCGGCGATGTTACCCTGCATATGCTCCGACTCAAGGGGATCTCCTTTGAGACCGCTATCATTGAGCGTTACCGCCGTCGTGAAAGCAGCGTGGAAGAGGCCCTCATAGAGATGTATCTTGCAGGCGTGTCCGTGCGCCGTGTAGAGGAAGCAAGGTTTCTGCATCTACCATCAGTGAGCTGAACAAGAAGGCCTATGCCAATATTGAGGTCTGGCGGAATCGTTCCCTCCAGGGAAGCAAATATTCTTATGTGTATGTGGACGGAATCTACCTCAAACGAAATTGGGGCGGAGAGTATGAAAATGTAGCTGTTTTTGTTGCGATTGCCGTAAATGACGACAGTTATCGTGAGGTTTTGGGCGCTGCGGAGGGGATGAAAGAGGACAAGGCCAGTTGGGTGAATTTCTTCCAGTGGCTTCGTGGCCGTGGACTGGAAGGGGTAAAACTTATTGTTGGAGGCAAGTGCCTGGGCATGCTGGTATAAGGGCTTGGCCCCTTAACCATATAAAATATTGACAAATCTTGTGAAATTGCTTGACTTTTTTCGATCTTTGCGTATAATATATCTGAAACTTAATAATACCTTATCAAGAGTGGCGGAGGGAACGGCCCGATGAAGCCCGGCAACCTGTTTTAATGACAAGGTGCTAAATCCGGCGTATGACGAAAGATGAGGATTCGTGCTTCTTCGCTCCGAATCTTCGGGGCGATTTTTTTGATGTTCTTGATAGGGCTGAGAAAGGAAATTATATAGAATGGAAAAAAGATTGTTTACTTCTGAATGTGTTACCACGGGCCACCCCGATAAGGTTGCCGATCGAATTTCTGACAGCATTTTGGATGCCTGCCTGGCGCAGGACCCCAATTCCCGTGTGGCTTGTGAGACCTTAGTGACCACCGATTTCTGCTGCATTTCCGGCGAAATCACCACCAAGGCGGATGTCGATTATGCCGCTGTGGCCCGTCAGGTGATTCGTGACATCGGTTATACCAGAGAAGGGGAGGGCTTCTGTGCGGATACTGTGGAGATTCTGTGCCGGATTCACACCCAGTCTCCTGACATTGCGATGGGCACCAACGATGAAGTCGGGGGTGCCGGGGATCAGGGAATGATGTTTGGCGGCGCCTGCAACCAGACACCTGAGCTGATGCCCCTGGCTGGCGCTGTATCTCGGGCGCTCATTAACCGTCTGACCCTGATGGTAAAGGAGAACCCCAACCTTCGGCCTGACGGAAAAGCGCAGGTCACAGTTGAGTTCGATGAAAACGGCAGCCCCATTGGGGTAGACACGGTTGTGGTCTCCATTATGCACACGCCCGAATTTTCCAGTGCGCAGCTGCGTCAGTATGTGAAGGAAATGGTGATTGCTCCGGTACTCAACAGCTATGGCTTTGATATTCAGGATGTACCCAACATCTACATTAACCCCACCGGGCAGTTTATTGTTGGCGGCCCCAACGGCGACACCGGCCTCACTGGACGTAAGATCATTGTAGATACCTATGGCGGCTATTTCTGCCACGGTGGTGGTGCATTCTCCGGCAAGGACCCCACAAAGGTAGACCGCAGTGCCGCCTACATGGCTCGCTACATGGCCAAGAATGTGGTTGCGGCCGGTTTGGCAGACAAGATTCAGGTGGAGCTGGCATACGCCATCGGTGTGGCAGAGCCTGTTTCGATTCTGGTAGAGACCTACGGAACCGGAAGAGTCAGCGATGAGATGCTTACGGAGATTCTTCGCCGGGAATTTGACCTCACTCCTGCGGGTATTATCAAGACCCTGGATCTGCGCCGTCCCATCTATACGGAAACTGCTGCCCACGGTCACTTTGGCCTGGAAGAGGGCCGCTCTTGGGAGCGTACAGATCGTGCCAATGATCTGCGCAAGGCTGCCGGCCTGTAATTTTATTACAGCCAATCAACATAGAAGGCTGTCTCACTTCAACCCAGTGAGACAGCCTTTTTCCTAATGAATGGGAATCAGAACCAGGGGACATTCCTCCAGGGAATCGGTAGTCAGCTGATTGGCCTCCCGGATAGAGTCTACCGTAGAACCGGATGCCTTTGCCATGGACCAAATTGTTTCCCCTTCCTTAGGGGCTCGAAGGATTAGGCTGGGTCTTGTCGGATCTGGCTTTTTCGGCGGGGATAGCTCCGCTCCGCAAACCATGGATAGCTCCTGATTGGCAAAGCTGTCAACGCACAGCTCCACAGATGCCCGAACGCTTGCGCTGCCGCCGCCCAGAGACCACTGAACGGGGCCAGACAAATGGGCATCAGCCTGACAGACACAGTCTTCGGCCAGATTGATCTTGGATTTCGCACAGGTATGGGAGCTTCTGCCCTGCAAGGAGCCGGCTGCATCATAATAGAGGATATTGCACCAAACGGGGGCCTCCAGGGAGAGCTCTTTCCCATTGCGGTGACTCTTGGGAAATTCCGGCAAAAGAGTGCAATCCAGAAGAGAGCCACCGGTCAGAGAAAAGGATTCCTCCACCTGCTCACGCAGAATTTGATGGTCCAATCTGCTCTTTACAGGCATACTCTGACTCTTGAGGGTGATATCTCGGTTGAGACAGTACATATCCTGAATCACTTCCACCATTTGTCTTTGCAGAACCATGCACTGAGCTGAAAGGGAGCATTTCAGGCGAAGCCGGCGCCCGTCTTCATCGGGAATGATTTCGGCTCCGGTGAGAATGAGCTCTGCCTGCAATTCTTCCTCCTCATCATAATGCTGCCCCAGTTCTGTGTATTGAGAGAAGGGAAGCTCAAAGTCCCAGACCGCCAGGCGGTCTTCCGGGGTCATGTATACCAGATGCAGGCCGCAGTTGCCCTTCATAAGGGCTTTTTCTCCCAGCACCTTATGATCTGTAAGGATGGGGGAGAGCTGATATGCAATGATCTGAGATACCGCAGAGGCCCCACCGGGAAGTTCCAATTCTTCATCCAGAAGGAAACTTTTTTCTGCCATTTCCGACGGAAGAAGGAGAGGCAGATGACTGCTCAGGATCTCTACTTCTTTGGGCACTTCGGGCAGAGTATAGAATGTTGTCTCAGCGGTAGAGAAAGCCTCCCCCAGACAGCTGACATTTGCACGCACCAAAATCTTTCTGGGGCTTACCATGCGGGCATCCACGCTTTTTAGGTGACATGAGACCCGCATGGTTCCTTCCTTCTCTGTCTGGGGCAGTTCCCAGCGCATAGAGAAGGGAAGATAGGTGCTGATCTGTCGGGGCAGACTTTCGTCTTCCGGTACATACAGAACCCAAGCGGTAATGCCGCCCGATACAGTCATGGTGTTGCCACGCCATTCCTTGCTGCGTATGACGGGAATCCCCCAGCTGCTGACAATCCTGCCCACATCAGGAAGGCTTTCGGGTACGGCGGTTTCCATGGTTTCCTCTTGGCTTTGCACCTGCCTGAGCAGCTTCTGTAAATGGGTTACGGCGCTTTTCTGAAAGGCCAGTTCCATTGTCCTCACTCCTTATGGTTTCTTCCCTAATATATATGCACCATGGGACAAGACAATGCCTACTTTTTTACAAACAGTGCGTAACAGCCACATCCTGTACAGCCTGTGACCAGCACCAGCGTCAGGAAACCGGAACCGCAGGCACTGCCAATCAGAATCCCGATGCCCAGAGAAATGAGTACAAGCGCTCCCGTTTGATGATATGGACACATAAAATCGCCCCCCTGCATAGAGTCTATGCAGGGGGGAAATCGTTTGTGCTTAATTTTGATCTTTGTTTTTGAAAGCGAAAAAGCGTTGGCCGAAGTAATTGAGAAATACGAACAAAACCATTCCCACCAGCATGGCGGCGTTATCCTGAATGGTTTTTTCTGCGCCGGAGAGTGCCTGCCGCACCAGCGGCTTGGCAAGGCCGTAGGCCACCAAATAGCACAAGGCGATATTCAGCACGAAACGAAACACCTCCGACCAGGACCAGGACTTGGAACGAAAGGTGAAATACTTGTTGAGCAGAAAGCTTACGATGCTTCCCACGACATAATTGGCAGCGGTAGAAAACCAGTACGGGAAATTGCTGCCCACCGGCACATTCCACGGGACGCAATTATACAACAGAAACATCGTGCCGGTGCCAACCAAAGTATTTATAATGCCGACGATCAAAAAGCGGATTGTGGTGTGGTTTTTAATCAGATCAATCAGACGGGAACCAATGGCTTTCATGGTTATTTCTTACCCCTTTCTGCGTCCATGACTTCCACACAGGCATCCAGGATCTCAGAGACAATGGGAACGCAGGTTCTGCTGCCGGAGCCGGCATTTTCTACTACTACAATAAAGGCCAGAGGATACTCTTCGTCCAGAGTGAATCCGGCGAATGTGGCATCTGCTTCCTGTCCGGCTCCCTGTTCGGCGGTGCCGGATTTGGCGCAGGCGTAGAGTCCTGCAAAGTTTTCTTCACCATAGTTATAGACCACATTGTTGTGCATGAGCTTCTGAAGTCTCAGGGCGATGTCCGCAGACATGATTCGGTCGGTAAGCTTGGGGGATGCGTTATGGCTGCTGAGCGTGCCGCCGTCTACAGACTTCACCAGATAGGGTTCAGCGGCTGTGCCGCCGCCTGCAATCTGGCCCATAAAAGTTAAGAATCGACAGGCGTTGATCTGATCGGTATACTGACCGATCCCACTCCAGGCCAGACCGACCTCTTCCGCATTGGACAAGTCAAAGAGGCCCTTGGCTGTGGTAACGCCGTCAAAGGTGATTGGCTCGATGATCTGATACTTTTCTACATAGCGGGACAGGGTATCTGCTCCCAGCTCCAGGGAGAGCTGAGCAAAGGCGGCATTGCAGGAGCTGGTCAGAGCTTCTTGCAGCGTTACGGTGCCATGCACATCGGTACAGGTGACCTCGTTGCCGTCAACCCAATAAGAGCCGTCACAATAGAAGGTTTGTTCTTCGACATCCGGAAGCTGCTCCAGGGCGGCGGCGGTTGTGACGATTTTGAAAATAGAACCGGGAGTATAGGTGGACTGGGTAAAGCGGTTCACATACACGCCTTCATACTCACCGGGATCATCGTCATCGATCTCCGGCACATTGTCCGGGTCGTAATTGGGACTGGAAAGGGCACAGAGGATTTCTCCGGTTTTGTAGTTATACACCGCAATCACGCCCTTTCTGCCATCCATCGCCTCCTGAGCCGCAAGCTGCACCGGGGCGCTGATCGTAAGTTTGGCCTTGCCGCCGGGGCCTGTCAGGCCATAGATGCCATTGACCAGGTCAAATCCCAGCATCTCGCTGCTGTAGCCGGCAAGGGCCGGAGCGCTGATATAGCCATAGCGATCCCCCAGAAGGTGCATGGTGGCAGCACGAAGTTCTTCATCATCGGCATAGTTGCGGCCATCGGTGGAGTCCAGAAGAACGGTTCCAGATCGATCGGTAACAACGCCGCAGTTTAGATTGGGGCCTTTGTATACATGGGGACTTCCGGGAAAAATTGCCCAGTCGTCAGCCTGAAACACATATTCTCCGGAAAAAATCACAATGCCCAACAGGAGGAGTCCTGCAAGAATCAGGGCAATTTTGGAACGGCCTGCAATTCTATTCATCTACATCCTCTCCTTTCTGGCGCTTGGAGTGCAGGCGAACGGCAAAGCTGGCATTCTGACGGGTATCTGCCGCTTTGATAAAGGCCAGCATCCCCCAGGCTGAAATCATGCTGGAGCCGCCGTTGGAAACGAAGGGGAAGGTAACGCCCGTAAGAGGCAGCAGATCCACAGTGCCGAATACATTGAGAATGGTCTGTACCATCAGCATGGTAATGGCGGCACAGGCACTGATGGTGTAAAAACTGCTTCGGCCTATGGAGGCAGAGCGCACCACAAAAACGCCTAAAATCACGATGCAGGCTACCATCATAATGCCAATCAGAAGGCCCCATTCTTCAGATACCGTGGCAAAGACCAGGTCAGTGTCGCTGGCAGCCACATACTTGAGCCAGCCGTTTCCGCCTCCAAGGCCCAAAAGACCGCCAGAAGCAATGCACATCATGGCACGGGTCTGCTGAAAACCTGCATCCAGAGGGACATCCCAGACATGACGCCAGGAAGCAAAACGCTGCAACACATGGGGCTTTAAGAAGCGCAGCGCTGTGATACCGCCAAATCCAAGGCCGGAACTCACAAGGGCGATGGTGGCAAAGTTACCGGATCGCAGATAGGCAATCATCAAAAAGGCCGCAAGGAAAATAAAAGCGGTACCAAAGTCATTCATATATGCCAGACAACCGCAAATAATCAGAGAATACACGATGAACAGAGACATATTGCGGAAGGAAACGATTCGGCTCATGGTAGATGTGCCCACAAAGATGAAGCACAGCTTCACGATTTCGGAAGGCTGAAAGGAGAATGGGCCAATGGAGATCCAGTTTTTGGCACCATATAATTCCTCACCGAAAATCAGGTTTACAGCCAGTAGCAGCAGTCCCGCACAGGCGGCCAGATAGCGGATGACCTTTGCACGCTCCAGATCCCGCAAAGACCAGCCAATAAACAGGAAGGCCGCAAGACCCATAAGGGAAGCGTAGAGCTGTTTCAGAGTTTCTCCCGGAGTTACCGTGGCAATCAAAGCCATACCCAATGTACTCAGGAAAAACGCTATGGTTTCTATTTCATAGCTTTTTCGCCGTATGAGACGATAGAAGAAAAACAGCCCCCACTGCAAGGCAAAAAGGGACAAAAACCCGACAAAAATGCTGTTCATGTCCTTAGGTTCCGCGGTAAAGAGAAGCTGAAGCACCATAAAGGTCTGAAACAGACTCAAAAGAATCAGCGTAAAGGAAGGAGCGTAGTCCCGTCCCGGCTGTGTGCGCAGAGTTGTCTGATAGGTTTCCTGTTCCCGGGAGATGGGCTGCAAGGTCATGTCAAGACCGTTCAGACTGATGACATCCTCCGGACCGATGGCAGAAATAGAGATATCCTTGTGGTTCACCTTGACACCGCCCTTTGAGCCGATGTCACTGATGGTCCAGCTGCCGTCGTCATACCGGGTCAAAACAGCATGGCTTCGGGAAATGAAGGGTAGATCAATGACGATATCACTTCGCTTATTTCGTCCAATGATGTTTTCCCAGTGGGTAATGGGAAGCTGATTTCCGTCGGGCAGGCACAGCCATCCCCAAACCTCCGGTTCCTTTCGGAAGGTAAGAAGACTTCTGCCGCACCGCAGAATCAGGAAAAAAGCAAGCAGGGGAAGAATGAACCGCACGATCATTGTGTAGCATTCTCCCAGTGTAGCCTTTCCCAAAGGAAGCTCTCCCAATGATTGAATCAAATCATATAGTTTCTGCAAAAGCACCACGTCCTTTCAGTGGAATAGTTCGATTGACGCACAGGATAAGAAAAGGATACTACCTTTTTCATAAGGTGTCAAATTAAGAAATTTTGAATGCGCGCAGGGTCAGGATTTCTTTCTGATAGCCGGGCAGCTCGTTGGGCGTTTCCAGCACCATGGGAAGGCTGCAAAGGGCCGGGTGGGTAACGACTCGTTCCAAAGCCTCCAACCCGATGAACCCTTCCCCCAGACAGGCATGGCGGTCTTTGTGGGAGCCAAGTGGGTTTTTAGAATCGTTGATGTGCAGGGCGTTCAGTCGGCTCAGGCCGATTATTCGGTCAAATTCTTCCAGAACGCCATCCAGGTTTTGGGCAATGTCATATCCTCCGTCCCACATGTGGCAGGTGTCCAGACAGATGCCCACACGGGGAGAGGCCACAGCGTCCAGGATCATACGAAGTTCGTCGAAAGTACCGCCGATTTCACTGCCTTTTCCCGCCATGGTTTCCAGCAGGACTGTAACGGGAAGATCTTGAGAAAGGGCCTGCTCCAATGCTGCGGCAATATAAGAAACACCGGCCTGCAAGCCTTGTCCCACATGGCTGCCGGGATGGAAATTATATAAGGTGCCGGGAATCATAGCGGCTCTGCGCAGGTCATCGCAGAGAACTTCTGCGGCGAAGTCTCTGGCTTCCGCCTCTTTGGTGCACAGATTCATGGTGTATGGGCCATGGGCCACTAAGGGCCCGAAATGATGGGCTTCCATCAGGGCAACGGCTGATGCCGCATCCACGGGATCGGGGGCTTTGGCCTTGCTGCCTCTGGGATTGCGGGTGAAAAACTGAAATGTATCCGCGCCAATGGACAAGGCGGTCTTTACCATGGCACAATAGCCGCCGGTGGCGGATAGATGACAGCCGAAATAGGGCATAGGAATTCCTCCGGTAACATAAATAGATCATTTTATTCTATCATTTTTTTGCCCGAATCGCAAGGAGAGTATTCCATTTCTCCTGATTTCGTGGTATTGTAACAAAAGGGAGGGAAGGGTATGGCAAAAAAAGAAGGACAAAAGTTGAAAATTCTGTATATTAAAGACTATTTGGAGCGAAACTCTCATGAAAAGCATCCGGTGTCTGTAGCAGAACTGGTTCACTATCTGGAACAGCAGGAGATTTCCTGTGAACGGAAAAGCGTTATTTCAGATATTCAGGCCCTCCAGGACTATGGAATGGACATAGAGGTGAAGCATGGGCCCAAGGGCGGCTATTATGTAGCCAGCGGCGTGTTCCAGCTTCCGGAATTGAAACTGCTTGTGGATGCGGTTCAGTCTGCCCGTTTTCTGACCCAGAGAAAATCTGCCTTGCTGATCCAAAAGCTGCTGCGCTTCTGCAATCGCTATGATGAAACGCTCATGGGCCGTGAAGTGCTGATTTCCGATCGAGTCAAAAGTATGAACGAAAGCATTTATTATAATTTAGATGCCATCCAGGAGGCGATTTCATCCAATAAGCAGATCACATTTCGCTACTTTGATTGGGGCGTTGGCAGAAAACAGCAATTTCGGCCCGGCCCCTATGCAGCAAGTCCATACGCATTGTGTCAGGACAACGAAAATTATTACCTTCTGGCCCATACCACCCGCCATGGTGTCACGCACTACCGGGTAGATCGGATGGTAAATATTTGTATCACGGAACAAACCAGAGACAACTGCCCGGAACTTACAGGAAAGTCTTTGCAGGGGTATGGGAAAAAGGTATTTCAGATGTTTTCCGGTACCCATGTCCAGGTAAAAATGCGCTTCGCCAACCGCTTGGCCGGTGTGGTATTTGACCGATTTGGTGAGGAAGCTATGCTGATCCCGGATGGATCCAATCATTTTACTTTTACCACAGAGGTGGCGGTTTCTCATCTGTTTCTCAGCTGGATCATTGGATTTGGAACGGATGCCGTGATTTTGTATCCGCAGTGGGTGCAAGAGGAGTGCTGTAAGCTCTGCACCTCGGTTCTGGAACAATATCTGCCATAACAACAAGGCTGCGCCCCACGCAGAAGGGACGCAGCCTTGCTAGTTACAGACGGTGGATGGCGGCTTGAATACGGGCAATGGAACGCTCTTTGCCCAGAATGGTCATGACGGTGTAGAGGTCGGGGGAGTTGGTTTTGCCGGTGATGGCAATACGCAGGAAGGTACTGATATCGGCTACAGAGCCGGGCCAGGCAGTGGGATCCTGCTTATACAGCTTCATATTGGAGGTGAATCCCATAGACTCGGCAAGGGCTTTGACCTTGTCAAACCAAACGGTTGCATCGTCGGCCGGATCATAGACATCTATAAAGCCTTGCAGGGCTGCCTTTACGGTTTCGGGAGAAAACTTCTCGGGAAAGGCGGCATTACCATCAAAGAAGGAGTCATAGAAGAATCCCATATAGGGCTTGGCTTCTGCCCAGGTAGCCAGATCCTTGCGGGGCTTCTTGCCGCCTCGGCCAATGGCAAAAATGGACTTTGCAAACTGGGCGTCCTGAGAGAGCGCTTCATAGAACGGAACATCAAATTCCTTTGCATACTCCAGCACTTCCTCGTAGACCTGGTCGGCGGACATGGTGGAGATTACATTTTTGGATACGTCACAAAGCTTTGCATAGTCGAAGAGGGCACCGGCGGGATTCAGCTTCTTGTAGGAGAATTTGAAGGTATGTGCATCGGCTGTGGGGTTGGCACTGCGCCAGTCTTCATAATTGGAATTCAGCAGAGTCAGGACATACTCATAGACGGCAGAAACGGGGAAGCCTTCGGCCTTGTAGTAGGTGAGGGCCAGCTCGGGGTCCTTTCGCTTGCTGAGCTTTCTTTTTGAGGTGCCGTCCATCTTCATGAGGGGGCCGATGTGGACATATTTGGGAAGCTTGAAGCCCAGTGCCTTGAACAGCTGGATATGGAAGGGCAGGCTGGGCAGCCACTCATCCCCCCGGACAACATGGGTGGTACGCATGAGATGATCGTCCACGGCATGGGCGAAGTGATAGGTGGGAATGCCGTCAGATTTCAGGAGAACCTGATCGATGTCATTTTCGGTGATGGTGAGCTCGCCCTTTACAAGGTCATGGTACTTGAATTTGTTTTCAATGGAACCGGTGGAGCGGAAGCGCAGAACCCAGGGTTTCCCTGCGTCCAGCTGGGCCTGAATCTCTTCCAGAGAACGATCCCGCCAGATTGCCCAGGGGCCATAGTAACCGAAGTTTACCTTCTGCTCTTCCTGCTGCTGGCGCATTTGCGTCAGCTCTTCCTCGGTGCAGAAACAAGGATAGGCCATGCCGTCTTCCACCAGCTTTTTCGCAAAAACATGGTAAATGGCGGCTCTCTGACGCTGACGGTAGGGGCCATAGCCGCCGCAGTCGCCGTCAATGGTGGCACCTTCGTCAAAGTGTATGCCATAATGCTTCAAAGTGTCGATCAGCACCTCTACAGCGCCGGCGACTTCTCGCTTTGCGTCGGTGTCCTCTACACGCAGATACAGAACACCGCCGGACTGATGGGCCATACGCTCAGACACAAGGCCCTGCACCAGATTGCCCAGGTGAACAAAACCGGTAGGGCTGGGAGCCATACGGGTAATGACGGCCCCTTCAGGTGCGTTCCGCAGAGGGTAGCGATCCTCCATTTCCTGGGGGGTCTGTGTGACCTGGGGGAACAACAGCTGGGCCAATGCATGATAATCCATGTTGTGTTTACCTCTGATTCATTAGAATTTTCTTCATAGTACCATTTTTATGAAAAAAAGTCAACGAATCCGGAAAGGTATCTAAATGATAGGCCTATTTTGTAATGAATGAAGAAATCCAGACGACCATCTTCAGTGATTTGAATGCTGAAAATGGTCGTCTGGAACCTGACTATGCAGTTGGAGAATGTATGCTTGACAGGGCATGAGATGTCCGTGTGCTGCGAATACTGAGATACGGCTTTGACAGCCTGAGAATTTCAGAAGAGAGCGTCAGCAGGGCCAATAGATTGGGTAAAGCCATCAGTCCATTGAATATTTCCGCAAGGCTCCACACAAGGGTGGGGGACAGCACAGAGCCCAAGATGGTTGTAAGGGCATGAAGAATGCCAAACAGCACTCCCCATCGTGCGCCAAAGAGGTAGCAAGCACACTGGGTTCCATACAGTCCCCAACCCAAAATGGTAGCAAAGGCGAAGAGAATCATAGAAAGAGCCAGAAATAGAGAAATCCAGCTTCCATATACAGACTGAAAGGCAAGGCAGGTAAGCTCTGCACCGGCCGAAGTTCCGTAAGATATGGAAACACCGGAGGTGAGAATCACCAGCGCTGTGACGGTGCAAATGAGAATGGTATCAACAAAGACCTCAAAGATTCCATACAGGCCCTGTTCGGCGGGACTTTTCGTGTTGGCCCCTGCATGTGCCATAGAGGCGGTTCCCATACCGGCTTCATTGGTAAACACTCCCTTGGATACCCCGGTACGCATGGCAATCCAAAGACTTCCCACTGCTCCACCTGTGACGGCTTTGGGACAGAACGCACCGGATATGACAGAATTGAGCGCCTGGGGAATGGCCCTGTAATTGACCGCCACGGCCCCCAGACCAAAGAGAAGGTAGCTCACAGACATGACAGGGATCAGAAGTTCCGCAACGGCGCCGATTCTTTTTGCACCTCCCAGGACCACCAGCGCTACCAGGGCACCCAGAATCAGTCCCATGCTGAGATTTCCGGCAAAAGAAGGGGTGAGGCCAAACAGGGGAAGGGCCTCATTCATGCTGACCACGGCGGTGCTGATTTGCGTAGAATTTCCTACTCCAAAGGCAGCCACTACGCCGAAAATGCAGTACAGCGTTCCCATCCATTTCCAACGGTTTCCCATACCACGGGAAATATAATACATAGGGCCGCCGGAGAAGGAGCCGTCCTCATTTTGAATACGATACCGTACAGCCAGTACAATTTCGGCGTACTTGACCACCATGCCTAAAAATGCGGCAACCCACATCCAAAACAGAGCTCCCGGGCCGCCAAGTGCAATGGCCCCTGCTACCCCCGCAATATTGCCGGTGCCAACGGTTGCGGCCAGTGCGGTACACACAGCCTGAAAAGGGGAGACTCCATGGGTGTCCGGTGCTTGGCGAAGCTTACGGAAAACAAGTTTTAGAGTATACCCCAGTTTTCGGATTGGAAGAAAGCCTGTCCGAATGGTCAGATAGCATCCGACGCCCAAAATTAGAATCAGTGCAGGGCATCCCCATAAGAAGCGATTCAATCGCTCCACCCATATGATTGCTGTTGTTCCCATGTAATGCCTCCTTATGACATGAAAAGAGCAGACATTCCGCCTCTTTGGAATGTCTGCTCTTTTGTGTAATGATGTAAGATTATTTCCAGGTGGCCCAAATTTCAGGGCAGTAGCCCACGGTGGCCTGCTTTCCGTTGCGCACAATAGGGGTTTTCATAAGCTTGGGATTGTCAAAAACCTTGTCCTCCTTGGCCCTTGGATCGTCCATGTACTTCATCAGGGTGATATCAGGGTCCTTGCTATCCCAGTTGATGAGTTGATCGATGCCCTTCAGTGCCCGCAGGACAGAGTCAAATTCTCCGCCGGACATGCCAAAGCGGAGCAGATCGATTCGCTGTACACTGATGCGGCGCTCCTTAAAATAGCGCTCTGCCTTTTTCGTATCAAAGCACTTGGTGGTGCCAAAAATCTGGATGTTCATTGATATGCAACCTCCCACAAAATTAGTCCATTGGCAGGGACAGTATATCCCGCCAGCTCTCGATTCTTTGCGGCCAAAATGTCGGGAATTTCCTGAGGAGCTTTGCGCCCCATTCCCACTTCCAGCAGGGTTCCCACGATGATGCGAACCATATTGTACAGAAAGCCGTCTCCTTCTACAGTAAACCGAAGCTCAGGACCAACCGACTCGATCTCCAGGCGGTGAATCGTACGGACAGAGGACTTCTTAAATTTTTTGTTGGAGCAGAAGGAAAGAAAATCATGCTGCCCCAAAAAGTGCGAAGCAGCCTGCCGCATGGCATTGAGATCCAGAGAAGCGTCCATCCGATAGACATATTTCCGTTCAAAAACACAGGGTGCCTCGCTGTTCCACACTCGGTACACATAAGTCTTTGACACAGCGTTCAGCCGTGCATGAAATCTGAGCCCCGCCTCTTGACAGGATTGGACGCCGATGTCTTCGGGAAGGTAGGTTCGGAGCTGTTGCAGGAGCGTTTCGCAGGACATAGGATTTTGACAATGAAAGCTGGCAACCTGCCGCATGGCATGGGCACCGGCATCTGTACGGCCGCTGCCGGAAATCTCGATGGGTTCCTCCAGAATCCGGCTCAGGGTGGATTCCAGTTTTCCTTGTATGGTGTTGGGTTCTCCTGCCAGCCGCTGCCAGCCGCGATAGCGGGTGCCATCATAGGAGATAATCAGTTTCAGATTCCGCATAGTATTCCAGTTCCTCTCTGGCCTCCCGTTCGCTGTCCGCAGAGAACAGGAATCGCCCCTGTTTGTCATATACCTGCACATGGCCTTTGATGTTGCGGATCGAATACATAACCATCACCCTTGCTCTTTCTAAGATGGCCGTATTCTATCACAGGATATGTCCGATAAATCGGACCGATAACGCATGTGAAAAATCAGGGGCAGCATGATCCGCCCCTGATAAATTTGTTAGCGGTTGACCCACTTGGCTCTTACTACCTGGTCTTCCTCTACAATGGTGTCGTTATGAATATGCTCTTTGTCAGAGTTAAACCAACCGACAAATCTTGGGGCTTCACCAGGAGTTGTGCTATTTTCCAGAAGTTTTTGCAACCGGACAAGCAACTCTGCGGCCTGCGCTCTGGTGCAGTTTGCCTGGGGCTTCAGCAGGGTGGGTTCTCCGGGATTGGAGATACCTCGAAGCAGCTTTTGGGAGATGGCCCAGGAAAGCGCATCCTGGGCATAGTTGGAGACGCTGTCCCCATCCTCAAATTCCTCAAGATCTGCCCGCTGATCCACATCGCCGCCTTTATAAGCATAGTAGCGGGAGAAAATGGTGGCGATCTGTTCTCTGGTAATATCGTGTTCCGGGGAGAAGGTGGTTTCGGTAGTACCATTTACGATTTTGTTTTCCTGTGCCCATGTAACGGCATCGGAGTAATAGCGCCCGTTTTCTACGTCCTCAAAGTTGGAACTGTTGCCGACATGGGGAGCGCCATCCAGACGGTACAGGATCGTAACAAGCTGCCCACGGGATAGAGGATTGTTGGGAACAAAGGTGGTATCGGTAATTCCATTCATCCACCCTTGCTCATAGACAGCAACAACGCTGTCATAATACCATCGTCCCTGTGCAACATCGGTAAAGGGCAAGGGGTTCTTATCATCCGGAATTTCATCACCGGACAATTCCTTCAAAGAAGCGCTTTTGGCTCCGTTCCACACCGGGGAAAGCAAGGTGCCATAGGGCTTGCCAACTTCAAAATAGTCAACTGCATCGGTATAGTACTTGCTCAAAAGGGAGCCGTTGCCGTCATATACTACATAACTGAAATCGGGGTGATTCGAGTTGTTGCCTTCATAGTCGCCGTATAAAAAAACCATTGCTTCGTCTAATCGGCGGCGTGCCAGCCCGGGGAGCACCTCTCCGCCGGCACGGCACCAGGCACCCATCGCCCGGACTAAATCGATATCCGCTTTATCAGGATCGGGATTTTCCAAATAGGCGTTGATCATGTAACCACCGGTAGTCCATTCGGGACCGAGGTTGAATGTAAAGCTTACCAGTGCGTCAAACTCATTTTGAGTAAAAGAGAGATTATGTTCTTTTTCGTATTTAATGACCCACGCTTCGTGGGTTGCAACTTCTTCCCGAAGAAACTGTTCCGCAGCTTCTTCGGTTACATTTAGATAATGCTCTGCAATTTCTCCTTTGTTGTATTTATTGGTGCAGGGTTCACCTTTGTCATTTCTGCAGCATGTACCGTAACCAACAGTCCATTGCGCATAATCCCAATAGGGTTCCGAGACGAACCCTTCTCTGACTTTGATGAAGTTAATCAGGGCGTCACTGCTGCGAGTTTTGATCTGCCCAGCGGCAGGGGAGAGGGAAAAGTTTGATTGCTGAGGAACAAGGGGCGAGACGGTCAGATTGTCCATCTCAGTTGTGGTTGTCACATTGGCGGCGTGAGTCTCTGTTAAACTGAAGCCTGTCAAACAGACAGCAAACAGCAAAACAGCAACAAGCAGTCGTTTCATGGCGATGATCTCCTTTACGAAGTATTACAGATTTCATCGTAATTGTAACAAAATGTAATTATTGTGTCAATAGGATAAATAGTCAGTTTCTGGAAATTTTACCAGATAATGGCTTTACAGGACCTTCTTTTCAATCCAATGCTGCACATCTGCATATACCTGCTCTTTTTCTACATCATTCAGGATCTCATGGCGGCTGTTTGGATAAAGGATTGTTTCGACATCCATCATACCGGCTTTGCGAAAGGCTTCCGCACTTTTTCGGACCCCTTTTCCATAGCTGCCAACCGGGTCCTGCAGACCGGCAATAAAGAGGACCGGAAGTGTTTTTTCCATTTTGGAGAGATTGTCTTTTTTCTGATTCATTTGAATTCCCTGAAGCATATCCCGCTCCAGGCCAACGGTCTCACAGAAGCCGCACAGAGGGTCTGCGGCGTAGGCATCCACTACGGCGGGATCACTGCAAATCCAGTCAAACGGGGTGCGGGGATGTTGGATTTTGCGGTTAAACGTCCCAAAGAACATGTTATGCAGGGCAGAAGAGGTTTTCGTTTCACCAATTTTACGGCATGTACTTCGGCTCATCGCCAGACCGGCTTTCACAACAGCGGCAGGCTGCCAGCCAGTGCCGCAGATAACGGCGCCGGAAAGTCCGCAGCTGGGATACCGGTAAAGCAGGGTGCGGGTGAGAAAAGACCCCATGGAGTGGCCCAGAATGATATATGGGACATTGGGCCAACGCTGCATGGTATCCTGCATCAGGGCATAAACATGGTCAACGGCAGCAGTCCAACCGCCATAAAAATAGCCTTTTGGGTCTTCCGCTTCCAGAGTTCCACCGTGCCCCATGTGATCTTCGCCGGTAACCAGAATTCCAAAGCGATTCAGATATTTGGCGAACTCTTCGTACCGATTTGTATATTCGGCGATACCATGGACGATCTGCACCACGCAGCGAACAGAACCCTCCGGTTCCCAGCGAACACAGTGCAACTTTTTTCCCTGTTGGGTGGTGAGATTAAATTCAGTCATTGGTTACACGCTCCATTGTAAAATCATTTCTAATCATTACAGCATTATCGCCTATTATAGCCTAATTATGGACTACGTCAAGGGAGGTTCGCAAAAAGAGTTCCTGAAAATGAGATTCAGCCGTCACAATCGGCTTTCTCAACAGGTTCTTTACTGAGATATGCGCTTAGATTTGTGAGGGAAGGGCCGCTGCTGTTGAGGCGAACGATCCTCTGTGGAAATCGGCAGAATTGCGCTATATTTTAATCCTCATTGCTTAGAGCAATGCCCAGAAGATAACCGAGAAAACGGTGTAAAAATTTTTAATTCTATGATATAATATACGAGAATCTGTGATTTACGGGAGGAAATGGTATGAAGATCAAGCGATATTTGCCGCCACTTGTCATGTGGCTCCTTTTTGAAGGGATTGCCGTAACCCTGTGGCTGACGCTGGATAATCTATTTTATCTTTTTAATTTTTCCTATATCGGTACTGCCATTGCAGCGGGATTGGTATTGTACGGACAGAAGAAAAAGTATGCCCGAAATGTCGTGCAGTTTGCAGTGGGTCTGTATATGCTTGTGTATCTGGGATTCCTTTGTCGAGAAAATATGCAGATTGAAGGGTTCTGGTATTACCTTTTCTTAGGCGTATTTGAGGCTGCTACCATTCATTATGCGGTTGCAAAAATTTTCGGACCCATTGTGTTTGGGCGTGGGTGGTGCGGCTATGCCTGTTGGACGGCAATGGTCTTGGATCTGCTTCCATTCAAGACCCCTTCCGCTCCCCGGAAGAATTGGGGAAAGATCCGCTATTTTGTTTTTGCAGGTTCTCTCCTGTTTGTCAGCCTGCTTTTCATTCTGGAAGTTCCGAACAAAGAGAACATTATGTGGTGGAGTTTCATCGTTGGAAACATCCTTTACTATGCCATCGGAATTTTTCTGGCATATTACTGCAAAGACAATCGGGCTTTTTGTAAATATATCTGTCCGATTACCGTCTTTTTGAAGCCTATGAGTACCTTTTCTGTGTTCCGCATTAAGGTAGATAAAAAGAAATGTATTTCCTGTGGGAAATGTGAGGGTGTGTGCCCGATGAATGTGGAAGTTCCAAGCAATTCCAGAAAAAAGAAAAACGCAACGGAATGTATTCTGTGTATGAAATGCGTGGAAGAATGTCCGAAAAATGCGTTGAGGATGTAACACAGGAAATCGCAGTTACCAGTCAAGAGGAACGGTGCTAAAATAATCCATGCTCCTTTCAAAATGAAGCTATGCAAGTCACCACTTCAGTGGTGCCTATGAGCACAGGGGGATATATGATAGCCTGCGAACTGGCGCAATAGGTGCTGAATGCAGAACCAAAAGAAAATATACTGCATTATTTTCATGGAGCCTGTTACCAAAATGTGATGACATGGGATTATATAAATGTAAGGGCCTTTCAGAAAGTAATGAGGAGGTGACGCTATGCAGGACCATAAGATTGTAGAATTGTTTTTACAGAGGGATGAAGCAGCCATTCACGCTTGTCAGGAGCAGTACGGCGCCCGGCTGAGAAGTGTTGCTTACGGAATCCTGCAAAATCAACAGGATGCAGAGGAATGTGAAAATGATACATACCTGGAAGCCTGGAAAGCCATTCCGCCCCATGAGCCAAAGACTTATCTTTTTGCATTTCTAGCCCGGATTACCCGCTGCAATGCCCTCAATCTGTGTCGCCGGAGTGAGCAGGAAAACCGAATCGTGGCACTTTCGGATGAGATGGCATCCTGTATTCCATCAGGCGCAGATGCCGACACCCATCTGGATGCCGTTCAGCTTGCCAGTGCCATCAGCGCCTTTCTGCGCCTCCAAAAAGAGGAAAAACGAAATATATTCCTGCGGCGGTACTGGTATCTGGATTCCATTTCCCAAATTGCCCAGCGCTATGGGATCCGGGAAGGAAAAGTCAAGATGACACTGTTCCGGCTTCGGAGCGGATTACGGGAGCATCTGAAAAAGGAGGGATATTCTCTATGAAAAATCAGGATTATTTAGACTGTATGAATTACATAGATGCAGATCTGATTGAAGCGGCAGAGCAGCTGCCCCCCAAAAAGCGACATCCTGGAAGGGCCGGGCAATGGATGGCAGCAGCGGCCTGCCTGATGCTGATGCTCTGTTTTGGCTTCGGCATCCATGTTTATGCAGCGGAGCGGCGGGAATACAAGGCTGCTGTCACCTTTTTTGAGGCAAACGATCTGCCTACAGAGGGCCTGACTCGAGGAGAGATCAAGGCAGTCTATCGGGATATTACCACCAAACAGTTTACCTACAACAAAACTGCTGAGGTGTTACAAAATAGTCTACAGGCTCAGATCCCGGGGTATGAAATCTTGCAGAAAGAACCCACTCCGGAAGAAATAGAAAGCCTTTGGACCTATCAAAACGGTTATCGCCGTTTCGTGATTCCCGATCAAGCTGATTATAAAACCGAGCTTGTGGAGGTTACAGATCCGGATACCGGTGTTTCTCACTTTGAAAAGTCCGTTATTTCCAGATACGAAAACGGTAAATGTATCTGGCGTACGGACATTCAAGCATTTGAAGCGCTGGAGTATCAGGAACTCTCTGTTGGCCTGCTGGTATGGGGCATTACCCCTTCTGACGTAGGTATGGACAGTCAGGCTGCCATGGCCAGATTGGATCCGGACGGTAAGCTTCTGTGGGTCCAGATCCTGAACAACGGATTTGGGGATGAATATATCGGCGCCATTGCAGAAAATCCGGATGGCAGTATTGCCGTCTTTTCAAGGGGAGACCTCAAATATCTCTGCATCAGTCAGTATAGAGCTGATGGTGAATGTCTGTCCTTCCGGAAGCATCTGGTCGGCAATTACGGTATCTGGAATGCGGCACGACTGGGAGAGGATTATCTGGTGCAGCTGGGCAACAACACTCTGGAGGACAAACAAAAGCTGGTGCGTATCACCCAAAACGGAGAGATGACCGACTCTTTCCGCTACACTGCAGAGGACAGGACATATCACATTACCGATCTTCAGGAATTTAAGGGAAACCTTTACATTTCCGCCTATACCACGCCCCAAATGCCTGTGGGCTATGATGAACTGCATTCTGTCATCCGAGATTATGAGGACTTAATCAATATGCCCGAAACAGAACTGACCAAGCTGGTAAGGGAAAATTATCAGGCTGTTCTCCTGATCTGCGAACCGGATGGCGGTATGCCACAGGAGTTCTATTCCGTTCCGGGCAATCTGGGTGCACAACTGAACGTGGACTCAGACAATCGCCTGATCTGGCAGACAGAAGACATTCAGGGTGTATATTACTCTCCCGCTACGAGCGCGTTCACCTTTGGAGGAATCAGCGAAATCTATGAATACACTTTTTCCCCTGATGGGGTTTTGGAATCCCGAACGGAAACTGGTGAAAAGACTAATTTTAAGAGATAACATCTTTGAATTGATAAATATGCCGGTGGCTTTGCAGAAAACCACCGGCATTTCTTTATTGTGAGTATACGGTAAGAGCCATACGCAGATTTGATTGTTTGATCTGGTAGAACTCTGCTGCAAGGGACGGGTGACCATCCTTTCATTACGTGCTTAGCGGCCAAGGAGCCGGAGGCCAACCACGCCGGCTTGATCCATCGGTATGCTGGGAAATGATGGATTACAGAGCTTCCATCAGCTCTAAGATAATTCCATCCGGATCCTTGAAGTATACGGCTCTGCTTTTCCCAAAACCGTCCGCAGTAAAGTCAAAGTCCTGAGGCTCGGACAAGAACTCCACCCCAAGTTCTAAAAGCCGACGATACTCCCGCCACAAGTCATCTGTGAGGAAACAGATTTCGGAAATGGAGGTGGAAAAGAGGTCCGACTTTTTGGACGCGGCTGTTTCAGAGGTGAACTGAATCAGCTCCACAGGAGGGACTTGCAGCTGGTCGCTGCCGTTCAGATAAGCCACTCTTGCCCGGCATCCGGGCTTTCCGAACAGTTTTTCTGTGGCTTCTCCCTCCATGGTCAGCTCTCCCTGAAAAGCCAGTCCCAAAGTATCCCGATAAAACCGAATGGAGCGGTCCAGATCGGTAACAGTAACGCCTACGTGCAGAATGGATGTGATCATAGGTATTTGCCTCCTAAGTTGTGAATGTTACTTATTCCTTAACTGCGGCCCAAAGAGAACGAAACAGGAAATAAAGGCCTACAGTCAGAATCATATGTCCAATTCCTGCAAATCCACCGATCATATGATCCATGAATTTACTGATGGGAAGTTCAAAGAGCTGCACAACGCCCCGGGCGGTCATGCAGACAAGTGACAAAACGAGGCCAATATTGTAGATGCAGACAAACCGGTGAAAAGCTTTATGCTGTTGCAGATGAAAGACCTGCATGAATACCGGTGCCAGCAGGAAAACAAGTGCACCCAGAGAAAGTGCGTGGCCATGCACCAGGGCCAGAACGGAATGTCCTGTATAGCCGGTGTAAACAGTTGCTTCTCTGTAAAAAAGTCCTGCGGCCAGCCCAAAAATCAGATAAGCAGCGGAAATACGGATCATTTTTTTCATAAAATCCTCCTAGTGTTGAATGGGTTTGTGATTGCGCTCAGTATATCATATTTCAGTCCCCATGGCTAGTAGGTACCTTTTGGTGCGTTGGGAGAATCTTTAAAATAGAATCAGACATGCCGTCTGAATCCAGCAGAATGGAGGTGACACATTCTTCCGGGAAAAACAGACCAAGTCTAAAAGGCGGCTGTTCTGTTTGAGGGCACCACCCCGATGATTGTAGTCCATGACAAAACCGCAGATTGAGGCGGAACCTCAATCTGCGGCAATGATTAGCCATCCATGCGAATGGCCTCAATGGGACTGCTCTTTTTCAGTTTGGATACAGCATAGAACATGGTGACAAAGACGACCGTGAAAATACATCCCGCACCAATCAAAATGGAAGAGAAGGGAAACTGGTACGTGCCCAAATCAGCATTCAGATGAATTCCGTAGCTGATCAGCAAGCTGAGAGGAATTCCCCAGAGAAGTGTTTTAAGACCGTATTGGATACATTCAAAGGCCATCATGCGATAAAGCTCCCGGGACTTCATGCCGATGCTGCGCAGCATCCCAAAGTCTTTCTGCCGCAGGGAGATATTGGTGGAAATGGTATTGAACACATTGCAGATACAGATAAGTGAAATCAGCACAATAAATCCGAAGGTGAAGGTGTTGATCATGACGATGAGGTTGCGAATACGGATTTGTTCAGCAAGGTAATCGGAATACTCATATCCCTCTGTATCCAGGAATGAAACAGCGCTGTTGTAGTCATTTACACGGACAGCCAGGGATGTCACCTCACTGTCTGCCATGGATAGAGGCATCACCAAAACAAAGGAATCCATGGAGGAAAACAGTCCTACACCGAAGGGAAGAACCTCCATGGAAGCACCGGGCCGGACGGTTTGATGGGCCTTAGAAACCGGCTGCGTCAGCAGGGGAGTCTGGTCTCGTTCTTCCGTTTCCGGGTTCAGCAGATAGTAGCAGTCGTTTGTGACTCCGTTATATGTTTCCCGGCAAACCACCACATGGAGACTCCCGTCTTTCATAATGAAGGCATTGGAAGCTGGGTCAGCAGGAACATCCGGATTCGGTTCATAAAGATACACAGGCATGTCCTGCCAGGAGGATTGATAGGAAAAGATCAAACTCGGGGAGATGGCGGCAACGGCCCGGCTCAATTCTTCCGGCGGGAGCACATCATAAAATTGCAGAGGCGCGGCACCTTCCTGAAAGGTTTCCGCTTCATAAACCATGCGGTTTGTGCCATCGGTGGCGTCGTCAAATTCGTACATGGTGACTTTGGTATTGGCCACCAGGGCAGTGGGAGACTCCGGATCAAAATAGGGAGCGGGATCGATGCGGTGCTCCTTGAGATACGCCCGGAATATATCGTCCTCTAAATAATAGAGATTCGCATATTGCTCGGACATGCTGCGGCTGTTGTAGGTAAGACTGCGGCCGTTGTAGATAAGATCGTTGTAATGCTCCCAGATATTTTTGTATCCCGGAGTAAAGCTGTCTTCCGGGACAACCGTGCTCAGATAGTCATTGCTTAGCAGGGCACTGTCCCCGAAGGCAGGATTGGAACGGATCTTTTTAAGCTCCTCCTGAGAATAAATATCGATCAGCATATCAAAATTATAGGTATCCAGAGATTGCGCCTTCACCTGATTCAATGCATGGGAAAAGCTGGTGGCGGCTGTAAACAGAACCAAACTGATGGTCAGCGACACGACGGTGGCTCTGTATTTTTTCTTGTTCACCGTGTAATATTTCTTTGCCAAGGTTCCGGGTAAACCAAAGAGCTTGGAAGAGCGTCTGGCAAGGCTGACTGTTTTTGCAGGGAGCCGGTATTCCTGCCTCTGCTGGATGGCAGAAATGGGGGTGATTTTTCCTGCACGCTTTGCGGGGATCCAGGCGGAGAGAAGAACCGTCAGCAATGTGATACATGCAGATGCCAGAAAGGCAGGAATGGAGGGGATGGCTTTGAGAACGATTTGACTCCCACTGTATCCTCCGAACAAATCCATAATAATGGGTTTGAAGAAATGCAGGACCACGGCAATCCCTAAGTATCCGAATAAAATTCCCAAGGGAATTCCGAAGCAGCACAGAGACAAGGCCTCAAAAAACACACTTCGCCGCAGCTGCCTTCTGGTTGCGCCAATGCTGGACAAAAGCCCGAATTGCTTGGTTCGTTCCGAAATCGAGATGGAAAAGGCATTATAGATCAGACTGATGGAGCCGATCATAATAATCATCATCAGGACGGTGGAAAGAGAACGGATGATTGAATTGACATTGCTGTATTTCGTAGCGCCATAGAGATTCAGAAGGGAAGTGTTTGCGCTGGCGGTCTGTCCGTAGAACCGCTGGCTCAGGTCATGGGCCTCCTTGGGGGAATCGGTCTTCACAAAGAGATGCTGCCATGCAAAGGGCTCTTCCTGACCGTCTGCATAGGTCAATATGCTGTCAAAATAAAAGGTGCTATCGTAGGTGTTTCGATAATCCCCAATAATGCCAACGATTTCATAGGGCTTTGTGAAGGCTTTGGCCTCCGATTCCGGGAGCTCCCAGTCCACATCATTGTTGACATTGCCGGTATACTCCGGTACCACCTGAAGCTCGATGCTTTGACCGATGGAAGCAGGGATTCCACCATTTTCCAGGAGCTTTTGCAGGTTCTGTGTAATCAGAATCTCATCACTGGACTGTGGCAGCTGTCCATCCAGAAGCGGAACGGACATCATCCGGTAGAATGCATCATCACCGGCGCCCAGGATGTAGGTTTGCGGGTAGATATGCTCGCTCTCCACGGTGATAAAACCCAGATTTTTCAGGTTGCCAATGTCGGTGACATGTTCTTCCTGTTTCAGGTTTTCCAGATCGTCCTTGGCAGCCAGATCATACTCGACATAATAGTCGCCGGAATAGGCAATTTCCTGCCGGATCATATAATGCAGCAGACTGACCCCCAGAGTCACCACGGCAGTAAACATTGCTGCGGAAACGATGATGCCTGCTATGGTCACCAAAGTTCTGGTTCGATTCTTCCACATGGACTGCCAGGTGAAGCGATTCATAATTTTCATCGAATCACCTCATCTTTTGCAATGCGGCCGTCTTCAATGGCAATGATCCGATTGGCCTGGAGGGCGATGGATTCATCGTGGGTAATGACAATGAGGGTCTGGCCGTATTGCCGGTTGCTCAGTTTCAAAAGCTCCACAATTTCCTGAGAATTCTTAGAATCCAGGTTGCCGGTTGGCTCGTCGGCCAGAACCACCGCAGGGGAGTTCATGAGGGCACGCCCGATAGAAACACGCTGCTGCTGACCGCCGGAGAGCTGATTGGGCAGATGCTTTTCCCGTCCTCTGAGATTTAAGGTCTCAATCAGTTCATTCAGCCGCTCCTGATTCACTTTTCTGCCGTCCATTAAGACGGGGAGTGTCATATTCTCCGTTACATTGAGGACGGGGATCAGATTATAAAACTGGTAAATCAGCCCCACCTGACGGCGCCGAAAGATGGCAAGCTGATCTTCATTCTGTGCGAATACATCCTGCCCTTCCAGAAACACCTTTCCCGAGGTGGGACGGTCCACACCGCCCAGAATGTGAAGCAAAGTGGATTTACCCGATCCGGAAGGACCGATAATCGCCACAAACTCGCCCTTTTCTACAGAAAAGGAGACGTCGTTCAGCGCGCTTACCTGATTTTCCCCCTTGCCATATGTTTTAGAAAGGTGTTCAACCCGTAATATTTCCATGTGTATGACCTCCTAATGGTTTATGCTTACAGGATATACTAACAAAGTGACAAGCAGGTGACATACAGGTGACAGATTTGTCATATTGACTTTCTTATATGATCCGCTTATAAAACTTGATGGTAAATACAGCGCCATGACTGCCGTTGGAGGCCTGGATGGTTCCATTCTGAGAAACGATGATGGTCCGTGCCAGAGCCAGACCAATGCCATAGCTGCTTTCCGAGGCGTTGGAACCTTTGTAAAACCGCTCAAACAGATGGGGAATATCCCCCGGGCTGAAGCCCGGGCCTGTATCTTCCACGGTGATTTGCGTATATAGAGGCGTTTCATGGGCGGTGATGGTGATAGTTCCCCCGTTTGGGGTGTGTTCGGTACAGTTTTTCAGAATGTTTCCCAGGGCCTCCACGGTCCAGGTAAAATCACCTCGCAGAGTTTCGTCCTTACAGTGGATCGTGAGTGTCTGATTGCGCAGATCCATGGCAATGGCCAGAGGCGCGGCAGCCTGGGCAATCAATGCATGAACGGAAATGCGGTCTTGCGCCATTTGCACGGTACCCGCATCCAGCTTGCTGAATTTTAACAGGGTTTCTACCAGCCAGTCCATGCGGGAAAGAAGGGAGCTTAACTCCCGGGAAAGCTCCATGCGCCTCTGATTGGATAACCCGGGGGTCCGCAGCATGGCAACGGCTAAGTTCATAGCGGTCAAAGGGGTTCGCAGCTGGTGGGAGATGTCTGCCAGAGAATCGGCAAGGTATTGCTTGTCCTTCTTGCTGACTTCTGCGGACTCTGTAAGCCGCAGGGTCATCTTTTGAATCTGACTGGCCAGAATGGATAATTCCCCTTCTTGATAGTTTTGAATTGGCAGAGGGGTGCCATATAAAAGAAGATTGTCTAAATGACGGCTGAGCTGCTGAAGCTGCTGATAGCGAAAGGACTCCGTTACAAAATAAACACAGGCCAGAACAATGCAGGCAGCCAGCACCAGAAAGCCGCTGGCAGGGGAAATAGCAAAGCCTATGGCAGAGCAGCTCCCGGTAATCAGCAAAATAAGCCACAAGCCCCGGTGCAGTTCCTTGTTATCCGAAAACATGGTCAGTCCTCCAGTTTATACCCCATGCCCCGAACGGTATGGATGTATCTGGGATTTTTGGGGTCCGGTTCAATTTTTTCGCGGAGGCGTTTGATGTAGACAGTCAAAGTGTTATCTCCCACAAAATCACCGGCACAGTCCCAGATCTCCTCCAGTAAAATATCACGGGTCAGTATCTGCCCGCGCCGATTCAGGAACAGCAAAAGGAGCTTGTATTCCAGGGCGGAGAGATAAAGATCCTGTCCGTTTCGTGTGACAGAACCCTTGTCCATATCCACCACCATATCTCCCAGACTGACGGTTCGCTGACGCTTGCCCGTTCTGCGCAGAACGCTTCGGATGCGGGAAACCAGCTCTCTGGGTCGAAAGGGTTTTGCAATATAGTCATCAGCCCCCATGTCCAGGCCCGTTACCACGCTGTATTCATCGCCGGAGGCGGTCAGGAAAATCACCGGAATCCCTAACCGCTTTGCGTGTGTGCATACCGCAAAGCCATTGCCTTCCGAAAGAGAAATGTCTACCAGTGTCAAGTCCGGGCGCTGGGCTTCCAGCATCGAAATGGCATCGCTTTGACCTGTGGCTGATAAAACATGAAAGTTCTCACTGGCAAGGAAACTGCTCAGTGTCCGAATGATTGCAGGGTCGTCTTCTACAAGCAATAATTGATCCATTGTAATCCCTCCATTTTCCCTATCATAGCATGTTTGCGCAGACATTTCCATTACAGTTTTGTCACTTTTTCAGTGCGCAGCCTGCGATCTCATAAGGAAAGTACCGGGGGTTCTTGCATCCTGAGAAGAGATTGGCTATAATGTGGGAAGAAGAAAGAGGGTGAATCAATGTCCTATCGTGTTGCGATTTGTGATGACAGTATAACGGATGCCGGGTATGTGCAGGAACTTCTGACATTATGGGCAGAGAATCGGCAGGTTGAGATTCAGACAGAGATGTTTTGCAATGGAGAGGCCTTTCTGTTTCACTATGCAGATGACAAAGCCTATGATATTCTCCTGCTGGATATTGAGATGGGGGCCATGGACGGTGTGACCATGGCCAAACGGGTGCGGCAGGACAATGAGGCGGTGCAGATCGTGTTTATTACCGGATATTCTGACTATATCGCAGAGGGATATGAAGTGGCGGCGCTTCATTATCTGATGAAGCCGGTGAATCAGGATAAGCTGTTTGCGGTGCTGGATCGGGCGCTGGAAAAGCGAAAGCAGAATGACCGCTGCTTATTTTTGGGGCTGTCCGGCGAAATGGTGCGGCTGCCCTTTTACGAGATCCGCTATCTGGATGTCCACCAGAACTATGTCACCGTCCATGGAAAGCAGGACTATACCGTGAAACGCACATTAGGCGATTTTGAGAAAGAACTGGATGACCGATTCTGCCGAATCGGCAGAGGGATGATTCTCAATCTGAAATATATACGGCGGGTTACAAAAACAGAGGTGCATCTGTCAGATGGTACGGTCCTTTCTCTGCCCAGAGGAGCCTATGAGCCACTGAACCGTGCTATCATTGCCCATACATAGAGAACTTTATGGAGGGAGAACATCTATGAACGAATATCGGACAATTACGGAAGAGGAGTTTGCGGAAATTGCACCGGCCTTGGAAAAATGCGATATTTTCGGCCCGGAGAGCGTCTGCCGCTTCGTGGATACAAAGCTGGAAAAGACTTATCATGTCTACCTCCTAAAAGGCGAAACCAAAACTGTTCTGAAAAAGAGCGGCAGTGCCAATGGTGACGCAGCTGTATACGCACGCTACTTTGAAACCCACGACTTTGCAGTTCCCCGGATTTTAGATAGCTTCACCCTGGGGGAAGCGTCCTTTGTGCGGATGGAGTTTGTCAATGGCTCAGATGCCAGAGGATGCACCCCGGAGGAGGGCGAAAGAATCGGCTGGGAGCTTGCAAAAATCCAGAGTTATTATCTGACGGCTGGAGGACACACAGACCAGGCCGATTCCTATTTTCAACGGAATCTGTTCGACCGATTCCAAAAGATCAAGGACCATTTTCAGGATGCCGAAGAGGTCTTTTCTTATGTGGAGCAAAGATTTTTTAGGGCCCCTCAGACCTTGATTCACGATGATCTGCTCCCCATCAATGTG
This sequence comes from Oscillospiraceae bacterium, assembly GCA_020025515.1. Classification (GTDB taxonomy): domain Bacteria; phylum Bacillota; class Clostridia; order Oscillospirales; family Oscillospiraceae; genus Faecousia. Next base: position 28,443 of record JAHHRZ010000004.1, read on the forward strand.
TTTGTGAAGGGTCAGAAGGTTTGGTTTGTAGACTGGGAATATGCGCAGATACTGCCCTATTTTCTGGATCTTGCCCGATTTGCATTCATTTACGATCAGGACGGGAACCTTTTTATTTCCCGGGAAACCGCCGGGGCTTTTTTGCGGTGCTACTATGAAAAAATGCAGGAACATCCCGGCTTTTCCATCAGCTGGAAGCAGTTTAAGCTGGATACCGCGGTTTCCGCTTTTTGCCAGTATGTGCTGTTTCTGTCCTTCTGTGAGGATGCAGAGCAGATGAAGACCAGCGTGGATTATAGGTATCTCAGAAGCATTATAGACTACATTCAAGCACAAGGACTTCCCTGCATATAGAGAAGCCGGTCAGGAGAGAAAAATGTCCCTGTTTTCAAAACAAATCGACAAACGAATCGCAGCCTATCAGCGGGAGCTGATTGAAACCCACTATCAGGAAGTAGAAAACATGTACCGTCAGATTCGGGGCTGGCGGCACGACTATCGCAACCATATTCAGACCATGAAGGTTCTGGCGGCCAATGGAGACCTGGATTCCATAAAGAGCTATCTGGATGAGCTGGACACCGATCTCAGCACAGTGGACACAGTGGTAAAGACCGGAAACAGTATGGCAGATGCAATTTTAAACAGCAAAATATCCCTGGCCAAGTCAAAAAACATTATGGTGCATGTGGATGCCCATATCCCGGTGAAGCTCAAAATGTCGGAGCTGGATCTGTGCTGTATCATCGGCAATCTCTTTGACAATGCCATTGATGCAAGCCTGTCTCTACCAGAGGAGGAGCGGCTGATCCGGGTGTATATGGATATGAAAAACACCCAGCTCTATATCTCCTTCACCAATTTCACAGCCACGGGAAAAATGGAAAAGGTGGGAAAGCTGTTCAGGACCACGAAAGGGGACGGCCATGGGTTTGGGCTCGTTCGGATGGATAACATCGTGGAGCGCCTGGACGGCTACCTCAGCCGAAACAGCGAAGACGGAGCCTTCACAACCGAAATTTTGATCCCGCAGGTGTGACCATGCCGGAGGAAGAGGGCTGCATTTGCAATTCGTCCCCCAATTTGAACGATTCGTCCCCAGAATCATCCGGGGACGAATTTTTATGCTATGATACCCCCAGAGGTGAGGACATTGAAAAAAATGAAAAAACCAAAGTATAACATGGTCCAGAACATTGGGTTTATGTTACGAAGAGCATGGAACATACGCAAAAGCGTTCTGGTGCTGTGTGTGGTGTACGCTGCATTGGAAGTGGGAATCAGTCTGGCACAGCTATTCATTGCACCGGCTGTATTGGAAAAGGTGGAGCAACTGGCGCCGCTGACCCAGCTCCTTGGAACCATTGGGGTGTTTTCCCTGGCTTTGGTTCTTCTGAATGGATTGCGAGAGTATTTGAATTTGAATACAATATTTGGTCGCATTGACATTCGTCTCAGTATTATCAAAGACATCAACCATAAGGCGTGCATTACATCCTATCCCAATACCCGTGACCCTAAAATTCTGAAAATGTATGAAAATGCATTAAAAGCTGCCAGTGGTAATGATGATCCGACCGAATATATCTGGACAACGCTGACCTCTTTGCTGCTGAACATCACGGGTTTTTTCATTTACTTAACGCTGCTGTCCGGGCTGAACATCGCCTTGAGCGTGATCGTGGTGGTGACCACCACAGCCGGTTTTTTTGTCACCCGATATGTAAACGAGTGGGCATACCGTCATCGGGAAGAGGAAGCGGAATTTTACAAAAAGATGGGCTATATCCAAAAAAAGACGGAGTCGGTAGCCTTGGCGAAAGACATCCGTATTTTTGGTCTGGGGCCGTGGCTGAACACGATTTATGAAGGCACTTTAAATTTGTACGATGCCTTCATTATGCGAAAAGAGAAAAAGTACATTTTGGCCTGTGCTGCGGATGTGGTGCTTGGGCTTTGCCGAAACGGGATTGCCTATCTGTACTTGATCCATTTGACCTTAAACAACAACCTTGCCGCTTCTGAATTTCTGCTCTACTTCACCGCCTTCAGCGGATTCTCCGAATGGGTTACAGGAATTCTGAACGAATGTGCTGCGCTGCATAAAGAGAGCATCGGTATTTCCGGTGTTCAGGAATATCTGAATCTGCCGGAACTATTTTGTTTTGAGGGCGGCGTGCCCATTCCCAAAGCGGAGCGCTATGAACTGCGTTTGGAAAATGTCACCTTCAGCTATCCCAACACGGATAAGGAAATCCTTCACAACCTAAATCTGACCATTCACCCCGGGGAGAAACTGGCGGTTGTGGGCCTGAACGGTGCAGGTAAGACAACTCTGGTAAAGCTCCTGTGCGGCTTCTACGATCCGGATGAGGGACGGGTCCTTCTCAATGGCACTGATATTCGGAAATTCAATCGCAGAGAGTACTATGCCATGTTCTCTGCGGTATTTCAGGAATTTTCCGATCTGGATATTACGGTGGCCCAGACGGTTTCCCAGACCGTTGACCACATTGATATGGAACGGGTCAAAGACTGCGTCGAAAAGGCGGGCCTGACTCAGACCATAGAGGAATTGCCGCAGGGCTATGAAACCCACTTGGGGAAGAAAGTGTATCTGGACGGCGTCCAGCTGTCCGGTGGACAGAATCAGCGGCTGATGCTGGCCAGAGCTTTGTATAAAGACGGCCCCATTCTGGTTCTGGACGAACCCACCGCCGCTCTGGATCCCATCGCAGAAAATGACATTTATACAAAATACAGCGAGATGACAGCAGGGAAAACCTCCGTTTTCATCTCCCACCGACTGGCATCTACCCGTTTTTGCGACCGAATCCTTTTTCTGAAGGATGGCGTCATTGCAGAAGAGGGAACCCACGACAGCCTTATGCAGTTGGGCGGCGGATATGCCAAGCTGTTTGAGGTGCAGGCACGCTATTATCAGGAAGGATGGAATCACGATGGGGAAGAAATCTGAGAAAATTACATTGCGTGAAGCCTTCGGGATTCACTATAGAGCATTTCAGGACATCCGAAAGTATTGTCCCGGAACTTTTTTGGTAACGGCCCTTCATTCCGTTATCCGTGCTCTGAGCCCCTATGTGACCATTTATTTGTCTGCCCGGATCCTAAACGAGCTGGCAGGGCCCAGAAGAGGGGAGGTACTGTGGCCGCTGGTGCTGCTTGCCATTGGAAGCACGGCACTGCTGGCTCTGCTCAGCGGAATTCTTTTTCGCTATAAAGTTGCCATGGGTGCCAGGTACGGAGCCAGAAAGAATCACATCTTTGCGGATAAGATGCTGTCTATGGACTATGCGGACATCGACAAAACCGAAACCCATGATACCTTATCCAAAATTAAGCAAGGTGAGAACTGGCAGGGTTGGGGATTCAACCGGCTTTTCCGATTCTTTTCCGATTTCCTTCAAAGTGTATTTGGCATTTTGGGAGCCATCGCATTGACGGTCAGCCTGTTTATGATGCAGGTTCCTGAAACGGCAGGGGCATTGACGGTTCTGAATCATCCTGTTTTTATTTTGGTATTTATTGCAGCACTTGCTTTTGCGGCTGGATTAAGTCCAATGTGTAAGAATAAAGTAGTGAAATATGAGGTATCCTGCACAGAAGATGCACTTTTTGGTAATCGTCTTTTCATTGCGTTCGGATATATGTCCAGCGAACCGTCAAGGGCGTCGGATATTCGGATGCATAACCAGCAGGTGATCGCACGGCACTATATGGATATGGACAATGCCTTTAGTGTTGTAGGAAAAATGTCAAAGCTTGCAGCAGGCCCGGCAGGAGCGTGGAACGCCGCTTCTGGCTGCATCAGTGCGGGACTGACCGGCATGGTATATGTGTTTGTCTGCCTGAAAGCCTGGGCAGGTGCATTCAGTGTGGGTTCTGTGAGCCAGTATGTGGGAGCGGTCACAGCTCTTTCCAAAAACATCTCCTTGCTGCTTGAAACCGTTGGAACCATGAAAGGCAATGTGCCGTTTATGAAAACCACATATCAGTTTTTGGACATTCCCAATACCATGTATCAGGGAAGCCTCACCACGGAGAAACGGGCGGACCGAAACTATGAAGTGGAGTTTCAGGATGTTTCTTTCAAATATCCGGGCTCCAGCCAATGGTCCCTGCGCCATGTGAACATGAAGTTCCAGATCGGCAAACGCCTGGCGGTGGTGGGAGAAAATGGCTCCGGAAAGACCACCTTTATTAAATTGCTTTGCAGACTCTATGATCCCCAGGAGGGACAGATTTTGCTCAATGGCATTGACATTCGGAAATATAACTACCGGGATTATATGGATGTGTTCTCTGTGGTGTTTCAGGACTTTCAGCTGCTTTCTCAGCCCTTGGGTGCCAATGTGGCAGGCAGTTCGACCTACGATCGGGAGCGGGTCCGAAAAGCATTGACGGATGCAGGATTTGCGCAGCGGCTTGAGACCATGCCCCAGGGACTGGACACCTATTTGTATAAGGATTTGGAAGCATCCGGTGTGGAGGTATCCGGCGGCGAGGCGCAGAAGATTGCCATTGCCCGGGCACTGTATAAAGATGCACCCTTTATCATTCTGGATGAACCCACCGCAGCCCTGGACCCCATTGCAGAGGCGGAAATTTACAGCAAGTTCAACGAGATTGCCGGAGACAAGACTGCTATTTATATCAGTCACCGCCTGTCCTCCTGTAAGTTCTGCGACGAAATTCTGGTGTTCCATGCAGGAGAGCTGATTCAGCGGGGAACCCATGAAGGACTTCTTGCGGACGAAAACGGAAAGTACTGCCAGCTGTGGAATGCCCAGGCACAGTATTACACCCAAAAAGCCGTATAAAAACAGCACCGATGTTTGGAGTACCAAGAATCCAAGCATCGGTGCTTTTTTCACTGGAGCGGTCAGAAGGAAACACCGGAAATAAAATTTGAACCAACCGGCACGATTTAGGCACACATCAAGTATTGTCCATTTGTATCTGACCTTCCGGATGATATACTTAAGCGTATAAAGAAGCACATATCACCGGTAGATTGTATGGAGGAATCAAGAACTATGAAAATTGGTGTGGTTGATGTAGGCGGCGGCTATCGTGGCATCTATGCGGCAGGCGTGCTGGATTATTGCCTGGATCGGGACATCCGTTTTGACTTGGGCATTGGGGTTTCCGCAGGCAGTGCCAACCTGATTTCCTATGTGGCAGGGCAGGTGCGGCGGAACTATCAGTTTTACACAGAGTACGGACTTCGTAAAGAGTACGCAGGGGCTAAAAACTTTATCACAAAGAGAAGCTTTATTGACTTAGATTACGCCGGCAGCACCCTCAGCAATTCGGACGGGGAATACCCCATTGATTTTCCGGCCATGGTAAAAAATCCTATGGAGCTGTATGTGGTGGCAACGGAGGCAGAGACGGGGAAAACGAAATACTTCGAGAAGGGTGATATTTCTCAGGATAACTATGACGTGATGAAGGCTTCCTGCGCCATTCCTTTTGTCTGTCATCCCTACCCCGTGGGGGAAACCTTCTATTTTGATGGAGCACTGGCAGATCCTGTACCGGTACAGAAAGCCTTTGCGTTGGGGTGTGACAAGGTCATTGTTCTGCTGACAAAGCCGGAAAGCGAGATTCGGACTTCTGAGAAGGATGAGAGAATGGCACATCTGATTCGCCGCCATTATCCGGAGGCGGCAAAACAGCTGTGCCAACGGGCGAATCTCTATAATGCGGGGGTTGCCGCAGCAAAAGAATATGCGCTGGAGGGAAAAGCACTGATTGTGGCCCCGGACGATACCTGTGGTGTACGCACCTTGACCAGAGATAAGACGGCCTTAGACCGCCTCTATCAGAAAGGGTATGTAGACGGCAAAAAGATTGAGGCGTTCCTGGCAGGATGAGGTAGAGAAGGAAGACAGAAGATTGATTGATTTAGCACTCTTTTCAAAAGAGTGCTAAATTTCATATCTTATTCATAATTAGATCACATAAAAGACATGATTCAGGAGTATAACAATAATTGAAAAGAAAAGGAGTTGAGAGCCAATGGGCTAACAAAGATTTCCGACGAACAGCGACCTTGTCGGATGAAATTGAAAAGGGCGGCATAATTGATATGACAAATGAGACAATGGAATTTGGAGGTATTTATTATGTTTGAACTTACACGCAGAAACAACAATCACCAGGTAAACACATATAATCCTTTCCGTGAAATCGAAGATTTTGAGCGGAGCTTCTTTGGGGATCCGTTTTCTAATTTCTTTGGCCTTCAGGACTTGGCAGAGTTCAAGACGGATGTAACGGATGAAGGAGACCACTATCTGCTGGAAGCAGATCTTCCTGGTTTTGATAAGAAGGACATTCACCTGAGTCTCAGCGGCGATACCCTGACCGTTCAGGCAGAGCGCCATTCCAAGAACGAAGAGAAGGACAAAAAGGGCCAGGTGGTTCGGATGGAGCGCTCTTACGGTTCCTACAGCCGTAAGTTTAATGTAGCGCAGATCGACACCGATCACATCAAGGCGGCATATGAGGACGGGGTCCTGAAGCTGACGCTACCGAAGCGCAATACAGAGCTGCCTGAGTCCAGAGTGTTGGAAATTGAATAAGCTGGAAAGGGGGAACTTCCCCTTTCCCGGCCTTGGATTAGATAAAAAGACGGTTCCAGACCGGGAGTGCGGAAAGCCTCCGATTTGGAACCGTCTTTTTATTTATAGATTGCTTTCCTTCTGGTTGGCATTTTTTCTCAGGTAATTACCGATGTTTGTGACGCACAGAAGGGTCACCACCAGAAAAATACCGGGAGTTAAAATGATCCACCAGGAGCCGGAGGACAGTGCTTTTTCGGAAAGGGAGAGCATACTGCCCCAGGAGATGATTTCCAGCGGGAGACCGATTCCCATAAAACTCAGTGTGGATTCGGCTCCAATGGCGCCCCGAATGTTCATTACCACCATAAACATAATGCTGGAAATAAAGTTGGGGGTCAAATGCTTCCAGAGAATTCGGAAGAATCCTGCCCCCATGCATCTGGCGGCCACCACATATTCACTGTTGCGAATCTGCCGCACCTCGGTTCGCACAACCTTAGCGATGCTTGTCCAACTGGTGATACCGATGACCAGAGAAATGGTTTGAATATTGGCTTTTCCCAGAATCGCCTGAATCAGGATGATGAGCAGAAGGTTGGGAATGCTGAGAAAAATTTCCGTCAGACGCATAAGTGCATCATCCAGCCATTTAGGGGACAAGCCGCTGATGGCTCCGAAGAGGATTGCAATGGCGGTGGAAATCAAAGTTGCAAAGAAGCCAATATACAGGGAAATGCGTCCGCCGTACCAGATCATGGAAAAGATATCCCGCCCCATGGTATCGGTGCCGAACCAAAACTCGGAATTCGGAGCCACGTTCGCATGATACAGGTCCATATAGGTAGGATCCTTCGGGATGAAGAGCTCGCAAAACAGGCACCCTAAAATAATCAGGCAGAGCAGGAAGATGGAGACCATCGGCTTTCCTTGGTACCATTTTTTTTGCTTCATTTGAGGTTCCGGGATTTCCCGAATGCCCACCTGCACAAAAAGATTATCCAACTTCCGTCACCTCCGTGCTTTCCACGATCTCATTTTCCCGCATTCGGGGGTCAATTCGTTCGTTGATAATTTGGGCGATGATATTAAACAGAATCACCAGAGCACCGGAGAAAATGCACAGAATCATCAGCAGATTGTAGTCCTGATACCGGGCGCTTTCATAGGAAAGGGTGCCGATGCCGGGATAGGAGAACACAGTTTCCACAATGTAGGTGCCCCCCAGGATATGGGGAACTGAGATGGCCATAATGCTCAGATAGGAAGGGATAATATTTCTCAGACAGTGCTTAAACAGAATCCTTTTTTTGCTGAGTCCTTTGGATTTGGCCAGCAGGACATAGTCCGCCCGAACTTCTTCCAAAAGCTTGTTTCGTATCATATAGGCATAGTACCACAGATGGTTTAATACGGTGACGATCATGGGAAGAATCAGATGCACCGCCCGATCGGCAAGATCATTTTTGTTTCCCACAGAATAAGCACCGGAACTTGGGAGCCACCGAAGCTGAATGGAGAAAATCAAGATTAAGACCAGGGACAGCCAGAACTCAGGAATACAGGTGATAATGGTGCCAACCTTGCAAAGGGTGCGATCCAGCCAGCCGTCCTCCCGCCAGACACATAGAATTCCCAAGCCAAGGGCACCGGCAAAAATCAGCAGAAAGCCAATGCCCCCAAGAATCAAAGTGTTTCCCAGACGCCCGCCAATGACTTCCATCACATCTTGCTTGTATTTGAAGGAAATTCCGAAATTTCCCTGCAAGGCATTTTGAAGCCAGCGGATGTACTGAATATGGATGGGGTCATTCAACCCCAGCTTTTCTTCGGCCCACTCTCGTTCTTCCGGTGTCATTCGTTCCACCCGTTCTCCGTAGTAGGAGACGAGAGGATCGCCGGGCGCCCAGCGGGAGATGTAGAAGGCAGCTACAGAAAGAATCAGAATGCTGAGCAAGAAAATTGCAATCTTCTTGCTGTAATAAACAAAAGGATTTTTGCGAATCATTTTGCACCGCCTTTCAGAACGAAATGGTCCGGAGATACTTCAACCAGCTGTCCATGGCGGTCAAACAGGTGTTCGTCAAACTCCTGAAGTACCCTTGCCCGCTCCAGCCGGGGGTCCGGGATGGGAATGGCAGACAGCAGAGATTTGGTATAGGCATGAAGAGGAGATTCAAACAGTTCTTTGGTGGGCGCAACTTCCACCAGCTTTCCGTGGTACATGACCCCGACCCGGTCGCACAGATATTTTACAACGGCCAAATCATGGGCGATAAAGAGAACGGAGCATCCATGTTCCAGATTGCAGTGCTTCAGCAGGTTGATGATCTGCGCCTGAATGGACACATCCAGCGATGCGATGGGTTCGTCTGCAACCAGCAGAGCTGGCTCCATGGACAACGCTCTGGCAATGGCCACTCGCTGCCGCATGCCCCCGGAAAGCTGGGAGGGGTACTTGTCCAGATAGCTGGCATCCAGTCCCACATAGCGCAGCTGAAATTCGGCTTCCTTCCGAAGAGAGCCTCTGGGCGGCTTGATGTGATGAATCTTCATAGGCTCGGAAATCACATCGACAATTTTCATCCGCTGGTTCAGACTGGAGGTGGAGTCCTGAAAAATAATTTGCCGTGTGGTTTGGAGAAGCTTTCGATTCTGCCGATATTGTTTAGGCTCGCACACATCAATACCTTGATAGTAAATGTTCCCGGATGTAGGAGGATAGACATTCATGACGCATCGAGCCACCGTGGATTTCCCGGAACCGGATTCTCCCACCAGGCCGAAAATCTCACCCTTCCGGATTTGAAAAGATACATCGTCTACGGCTTTGACGATTGCGGTTTTACTCAGTCGGAATTGGTGCGTAAGATGCTGTATGTCCAACAAAATCTCAGACATGGGCCAATCCTCCAATGGGTGGTGTGATTTTCGGGGCACGAGGGTCTAACAGCCAGGTGGCAGCATAGTGGCTGTCGCTAATCCGGAACATAGGGGGTTCCTGCTCATAATCAATGGCAAGGGCATATGGATTGCGGCTGGCAAATGCATCCCCCTTAGGGGGATCGATCAGAACAGGGGGCATACCGGGAATGGTATGGAGTTTTTCGCCGACCTTTGCGTAAGAGGGGAGCGCCTGCATAAGTCCCCAGGTGTAGGGGTGTCTCGGATCATAGAAAATCTCTTCCGCTGTGCCGATCTCAACGATTTTTCCGGCATACATCACTGCCACCCGGTCGGCCACTCTGGCAACCACGCCCAGGTCGTGGGAAACCAGAATGGTAGCCGTTTCCAGCTTTTGCTGGATCTCCTTCAGAAGGTCCAGAATCTGCGCCTGGATGGTCACATCCAGGGCAGTGGTGGGCTCATCGGCGAACAGAATTTTGGGATTGGAGGCCAACGCAATGGCCATAACACTGCGCTGACGCATACCGCCGGAAAAATTATATGGATATAGATGATACCGCTGCTTGGGGTCTTCAATGCCTACCAGGTCCATGAGTTCAATCACTCTTTGGAAAACATCTTCCTTTGTCATTCTGGGATTGTGAATCCGAACGGCTTCGGCAATCTGCTCTCCGATGGAGATTGTGGGATTTAGAGAGGTCATGGGGTCCTGAAAGACCATGGAAAACAGCTTTCCCCGAAGTTTTTCCATATCTCTCTGGGTATACCTGGTAATATCTGCCCCATTTGCAAAGATGGTTCCGCTTTTGATTGAGGCTTCTTTGGTCAGCAGCTTCATAATCGCCTTGCATAGCACACTTTTTCCGCAACCGGATTCCCCTACGATTGCCAGAACTTCACCTTTCTGAAGAGAGAAGGAGACATCCCGCACAGCTTGCAGCTCCCCCTGAGGAGTATGAAAGCTCACGGAGAGATTTTTGATTTCTAAGAGGTTTTCCATCATTCAATCACCATAAGCGCAGGATAAGGGGCTGGTAACCAGCCCCTTTCCTGTATCTGTTTTTGTTTCTGTTTACCCTTCCATGGTCCATTCGGCGACATTCCAGAAAATGCCCACACCATGGTGGCCCATGATGGTATCGGGATCGATTCCCTTGATGTTGGAGGAGGCCACATAGTCCGCATCAATGTAGCAAATAAAGGCATATGCAGGATCATTGGCCAGTTCTACCTGGAAGTTATTGTAAGCTTCCGCACGCTTTGCTGTGTCATCAGTCTGACGAGCTTCGGTCAGGTACTGATCCACCTTGGCGTTGGAATAGCCGGAATAGTTGGCGCCCTTGTCTGTGCCAAAGACTTTATAAGTGTGATCGTCGGCATCAAAGGGACTGCCCCAACCAATGAGGAAGGCCATCTGACCGGCCCAGTCCACCTTTTCGGGAACCTCTACGGTGCAGTCAATTCCAATCTGGCGCAGCTGCTGTGCGGCCGCCTGGGCCATGTCGATTCTCACCTGGTCGCCGGCACTTACGCTGATTACAAAGCCGATTTCTTTGCCGTTGCGCTCATAGATACCGTTTGTTCCCATGGTGCATCCGGCATCTTCAAGAATTTGCTTGGCTTTCTCGGGATTGTAAGTATACTGCTCCACGTTCTCATTATTATAGATATTACGCTGCAGAGGGCCATAGGCAAGGATGCCATGTCCCAAAACTACGGTGTCCAAAATGGCCTGACGATCCAGACCATAGCAAATTGCGGGAATAATATCCTTATTTTCCTTCCAGTAAGGATTCTGGAAGTTGAACATGATGCCGCGGTAATCAGCGGTCTTCATGTTGTACACGGTATAGCCTTCCTGATCTGCAAATTTTTCGGAATCCTTAGGAGTCAGGTGCGCCAGATTCAGCTCCCCGGATTGCATCTGCATGGCCTTGGCATTGTCATCGGGGACAATCTTAAAGATGATCTTGTCAATGTTGGCAGCACCCTTAAAATAGTCATCATTCTTGGTGAGCACAATGGCCTGACCCTCGTCCCAGCTGTCCAGCTTGTAGGGGCCGGTGCCAATGGGCTTGCGGAAGAACTCAGAGGACTGGAAGTCCTGACCCTCCAGCAGGTGCTTGGGAAGGATGCCCATGGTCATATAGTCCAAAAACGCAACATTGGGGGCAGCCAGTTGGAAGGAGATGGTGTGGTCATCCAAAACCGTGATGGCTTTCACATCTTCATAGTTGGGAGCATTCTCAGAACCATTTTCCGGGTCCATGATGGCCTCAATGGTGAACCTGACATCCTCAGCGGTGAACGGTTCTCCATCGTGCCACTTTACATTCTCTTCCAGATGGAAGGTATAGGTACAGCTGTCGTTGTCGAATTCCCAGTTTTTTGCAAGACCGGGTATGACCTGATTCTTGCCGTCATGGGCGGTCAGACCATTGAAGAGCAGGATATTGATCTCCCCATGCTCGTCCATGGCAGGGTTGATTCTGGTATAATCTCCTGAGCCATAAACCAGCGTGTTTTCCTTTCCTTTTTCCTTTCCACCATCTTGACCGCAGGCCGCCAGCGAGAGCAACAAGACGAAGGTCAGAAGAAAGCATAGGATCTTTTTCATGCAAATTACCTCCTACATGTATATTCTTAGAGGATTTTAGCAAAAAAGCAACTTGCGCACAAGCGGGGTGGGGGGATATTTGGCCACGATTCTTATGAGATTATAAAATACTTCGCACAATATGACAATAGACTTTTGAAAAAATGGCACAGAGGAAAAAAGCTGGCATATCACTTGACTTAATTCTCCATGTGTAGTAATATAATTTGCGAATGGTTCGCAAATTATAGGAGGCAATCACAATGGCATATAAGACCGCACAGCGCACCTGTCTTTATGATTTTTTGAAAGGACATCCTCACAGCTACTTTACTGTAAAGCAAATTGTAGAATCACTCTCTGCCAGTGGTGCCGATATCAGTATCAGTGCAATATATAGAAATCTTTCTGATCTCATAGAGATGGGATCCATTAAAAAAGCAGCAAACAAGAATGGTCGAGAGGCGTATTATCGATATGTGGATAGTGATGTATGCCGTAATGAAATTCATATTTCCTGTTCCATATGCGGAAAGATCTTTCATATGAACCACACGTTATCCGACTTCATTGAAGAACAACTTATGCAGGAAAGCGGATTCCAGTTGGATAAAAGCAAAACGTGCATTTTAGGCATTTGTAAAGAATGTAGAGCAAATAGATAGCGGATTGATGTCCCGCTGCCAGCGTTCGGACTTGGAAATACCGGGTGCTTCGTGCATTTTGAGAGAGAGGTGAGAACATGAAAAAGTACACCCGTTTTGTTGCCGTATTGCTATGCGCAATGATGGTGATGTCATTTATGCTTTCTGCTGCTTTCATCATTACTTATGCAGACCATAATTGCATCGGTCATGACTGTGAGATTTGTCACGATATTCAGCGCTGCCAACAGGCATTGAAAAAAACTTCGCTGGATGCAGCGGTTTGGGTCGGTCTTGCTGTTATCGAACTATTTTATGTTCTCCTTATTATAGATTCCTGCGACAATCAAACTGATGATACATTAGTAAGTATGAAAATCAAGCTTTCGTGTTAAATCAAGTGTTTTCTCAATCAAAAGACTGTTGAAAAATCAACAGTCAAGCTTGTTGTACACTTTTTTACATGGAGGCTAAATATGAAAAAAATAATTTCTGTGCTTTTGAGCATTATGCTCCTGACGACGCTGTTTACTGGCTGTGGTGATAACAAAGGCGATACAAACGTGGCATCAGATCAAGGAGACAAGTTAAAGGTTGTAACCACCATTTTCCCTGTGTACGATTGGGCTCGTGAAATCGTGGGGGAGAATAGCGAGTATGTGGATCTGACGCTGCTATTGAAAAATGGTGTTGATCTGCACAGCTACCAGCCCTCTTCTGAGGATTTGGCCGCAATCGCTGACGCTGATGTATTCGTATATGTAGGCGGACATTCTGATTCCTGGGTGGAAGACGCACTCAAAAATGAATCAAATCCAGATCGTATCACCATCAATTTATTTGAAGTTCTGGACGGCAGTCTGAAACCATTGGTAATGACCGAGGGAATGGAAGATGCCCACAATCATCATGATGATGACCATGAGGAGCATACCCACAACCACGATGACCACGACCATGACCACGACGAGCATGACCACAACCACGATGACCACGACCATGACCATGAGGAGCATGACCACGATGACCATGAACATCACCACCATGACGGGGAGAACGATGAACATGTGTGGCTGTCTTTGCCCAGAGCCAGGACTGCGGTTCATGCCATTGCCGATGAATTTGCAAAGGCCGATCCCGATCATGCAGAGATTTATCAGACCAACGCACAGAACTATGAAGCGGAGCTGAATGACTTGGATCAGCAATTCCGTGAAGTTTCGGCATCCGGACAGGTGGACACATTGGTGTTTGCGGACCGCTTTCCTTTTTTCTATCTGGCAGATGATTATGGTCTGAACTACTATGCAGCATTTACCGGATGCGCTGCGGAATCGGAAGCCAGCTTTGAAACAGTTGCATTGCTGGCGCAGAAAATTGATGAGCTTGGGGTAAAAAATGTAATTACCATGGAAAACAGATCCCATAGGATTCCGGAAACCATAATTGAAAGTACGAAATCCAAAAATCAGGACATCCTTGTCATGAACTCGTTGCAGTCTGTTACAGAAACACAAATTGCCGAAGGGTTGACTTACCTGAATGTCATGAAGTCCAATTTGGATGTCCTGAAAGCCGCTTTGCAGTAAGTCACGGAGGGCATATATTATGGCACTGCTTTCTTGCAAAGATGTTACGTTGGGATATGGTTCATCAAAAATTACAGAACATCTCTCGTTTCAGGTGAATGAAAATGATTACTTGTGTATCGTAGGGGAAAATGGCTCCGGGAAAAGCACCCTTATGAAAACCTGTTTGGGCTTGCTTCGCCCTCTTTCGGGCAGCATTGTGTTTGGGGACGGACTAAAGGCAACAGAAATCGGATATCTTCCACAGCAAACTGCCATTCAAAGAGATTTTCCGGCATCCTGCCAAGAAATTGTGTTGTCCGGTTGCCTGAATCAGTGCGGATTGCGCCCGTTTTACAGCAAAGAGGAGAAGCGGAGGGCAGCCCAAAACATGGAAAGAATGGGGATCTCTCATTTGTCAAAACGCTGCTACAGAGAACTGTCCGGCGGCCAGCAGCAAAGAGTACTGCTGGCCCGAGCCCTCTGCGCAACGAGAAAATTCCTTCTTCTGGATGAACCTGCGGCAGGGTTAGACCCGAATGCAGCGGCCCAAATGCACACACTGATTCAACAGCTGAACAAAAGCGGAATTACAATCATGATGATTACCCACGACATTACCGGGGTCATTCACCATGCAACGCACATTCTCCACTTTGACAGTCAGAAAATCGTTTGGGAAACAAACGCACAGAGACAGAAGGCTGCGCCTGCTCCGTGCGTGTGTCCCCGCCATACGGAGGTGCGGTCATGACGAATCTGCTCGACACTCTTGTGATGTACTTCCAGTATCCATTCGTGCGCCGTGCGCTGATTGTTGGTGTGCTTATTGCGCTGTGTGCCTCTTTATTGGGAGTCACTTTGGTGCTGAAGCGGTTTTCCTTTATTGGAGATGGATTGTCCCATGTTGCATTTGGTGTCATGTGTGTTGCAGCCATTCTGCACATGACAAATGATATGCTCTTGATTCTCCCTGTGACCATCCTTTGTGCCGTGTTTTTGCTAAGCGGTGGAAATAAGGTCAGAATCAAGGGAGATGCCGCAATCGCAATGTTGTCTGTAAGCGCTCTTGCTGTCGGGTATCTGCTGATGAATGTTTTTTCGGCGTCAGCCAATATTTCAGGCGATGTGTGCACAACACTTTTTGGTTCAACCTCTATTTTGACGTTAACCGGCACCCAAGTCTGGCTCAGCGTATTTCTTTCAATCTTTGTAATTGCTATATATATCGTATTTTATAACAAAATATTCGCAGTTACTTTTGATGAAACATTTTCAAAAGCTACCGGACTGAAAGTGAAAAAGTACAATCTATTGATTGCGGTTGTGATTGCCGTAATCATTGTTCTGGCAATGAAGCTGGTAGGATCGCTTCTGATTTCGGCCCTGGTCATATTCCCTGCATTGTCCGCAATGCGGCTGTTCAAGAATTATCATGCAGTTATCATTTGCTCTGCAATTCTTTCTGTATTCTGCACCGCTTTCGGAATTTTGCTTGCCGTTGTTGCAGGCACCCCCGTAGGATCAACGATTGTGGCAGTTGATTTAGCCGCATTTTTGCTGGCTTACGTGATCGGAGGCTTCAGACATGGGTGAATTGTACAGACTGATGATGATAGCCGTGATGATTTTTGGGGTGTGTTTGGTCGGTTGTTCACAAAGTCATACGGAGTATGTTTCTGCAGAGGAGTCTGTCTCTCTTCCTGCGCAGCTCCGTCCAATGGACCCGATTGTTCCGGACATGCCTTCTGCGGATGCTTCCGAGTCTCACACAGAACCTGAATCCGCTGAGACAGTTCCACAAAGGATTGACGGGAAACAATCTGAAACCGAAACGGTTCCCGCCAAGCAGAGAGAAGTTGACATGGATTTCACAAAATTTAATCCTAATATGTTGTATGCAGAAGTGTATCATATGGGGATGTCTCCGGAAGATTATAAAGGGAAGGTTATTAAATTATCTGGTATATTTGTCCATTTCCCAAGAAATATTGATAAAAACGGAAATCCCATATCAGATGAGGAAGTATATGTATGCATCATTAGTGATACTATGGCATGCTGTGCCACGGGTATCGAATTTATCCCCGAAAAAGGATCGTCATTTTGGACAGAATATCCCGAAGAGGGAAGTAAAATTACCGTAACTGGACTTTGTGATATTTTTCTGGACGAAAGCGGATGCTTTACGGTGATTCAACTTGATAATGCAACGGTCGAACTGTGCGATTAACTTAGAATATCCATTTCATTCAGTTTGGTATACAAAGCTGCGCCTCGGCCTGGATCAAGGCAAGTCCTCAAAGTTGAAAATAAGAGAGAACTGTGCTATGATGCAGGCGCAAGGTTAAGTGCAGCTAACTCTTGGGGTAAATTCCTTGACGCTGAAAACAGGGAGGTGAATATGAAGTGCTGTTTCTCGTGAAAACAATTTGCCTTTGCCTCGCTTTTTGGGGAATGTGTTATCTCGGAACTGGCACAGATGAAAAAAATCTGAAGGGTCTGTCAGCTTACCCAGATGTAATTCAGAGACGGGTGAAGAGCGATTTGATTCTGGGACCTCAAGTCAAAACAATCTCTCCTGTAGCAAGATTTTTTTCCAATCTGTTGCTTTATGCAATCCTTCTGTTGATTATGTGTTTCTTTGAACGGCAGGAGGGCTTCTTGCCAAACTTCCGGAATGTATTGATTATGGGAGAGGCGTTGAATCTGTTTGACTTTTTGGTGATAGATCTGTTGTGGTGGAGACACACAAAGCGTGTCCGCTTCACTGGTACCGAAAATCGGCCGGAGCTATACAGCAACCCTAAAAATCATCTCATATCATTTCTGAAGGGGATTCTGATGTTTTTCTTAGCAGCGTTCATTGATGGCCTGATTCTATCCTGTTGTCTGTAAAACGTGATGCCTGAAATCCCCATGATTTTGGACTTAAAAGTGTTATCATACATCCAAACCGAAACACCTTGGAAGACTGAGGTGTTTCGGTTTTTGAAATAGCCATAAACGGAGTAAAAGAGCGGAAAAGCCATTTGACTTTTAGGGAAATAAATAGTATACTGGTCTGAGAGGATGACAGTTTCTTTGTTGCCTGAAACGGCCATCCAGTAAAAACCAACTGAATATTGTAAAGGGTACGGCCACTATAGTGGCGTTAAATAGGAAATCGGTGAAAGTCCGATACAGACACCCCTGCTGTGAAGTTGACGATCAAACACAATGCCATTGAGAATTTCTCGAGAAGGCGTTTGAGAGGATGAAACTAAGTCAGAAGACTAGCCTTTTACAAGAGTAGAAGGTTATTCTGGGATGAAGAGCAACCTGCTGGCCCGGGTGGGATTATGCACCTTGGAAACCTTCTGCTAACACACAGAAGGTTTTTATTTTTATGTAAAGGAGCAGAGAAATGAAGAAAAACAGAAAAAGTCAATGGACCCATCGTGTACTGACACTGATGCTGGCGCTGGTGCTGCTTGTGCAGCTTGTTCCTCTCGGTGCCGTCTATGCGAAAGCAGCGGAAGAGGAAGAAACCCAGACGGCAGAAGGAACGGTGCAGGTCAGCAGCCCAGAACAGCTGCTGAGCGGAGTTCCAAAGGGAAGTATCTACGAACTGGCAAATGATATCACCTTGGGAGCGGGACAGATGATCCCAGAGGTGGCCGGTGTGCTGGATGGAAAGGGGCACACCATTACTCTTACCGACCGTGTCCTTGCCAACTCCGTGACCGGTACGATTCAGAACTTGACTGTCACCTCCGACGGCCCTGTAACCGGTGTAACGCAGGGGTGGTCGACCAATGGTGGCAGTTTCGCTGTGTCTCTGACTGGCGGTAAGCTCTATAATTGTATATCGACTGCAACCGTGGCAGGACTGGACGAGTTCAATTCTGACAGAATCGGCGGTCTGGTATTCCGGGCGGAAGCCGGAGCGGAACTTAAAAACTGTGTCTTTGCAGGCAAGCTCCAGAACGGTAACAAGGCCGGTTTGGCTGCGGACGCCTCAGACATCAGCTCTCCTGTAACCCCCTCTACCTTCGCCAACTGTTTCTATGACAATGACAACGGCAAGATAAAAAAGGCAATCGGTTCCGGCAAGGACTATCATACAGAGTTTTTGATGGAAGCCAAGACTGCCGATGAGATGAAGACCGCCGCCTTTGCAGAGCTGCTTAATAAGCAGAATCTGGGTACCGGTTATATCTGGCAAGCAGTGGAAGGGGACTTTCCTAAGCTGGTTGCCGACACTTCCGGTGTGCAGGCCAATTTGGAAGAGTTGAACGCAGCCATTCAAGAAGCGGAAAGCAAGGTGAAAGAAGACTATACACCTGAGAGTTGGGCTGTGATGCAGGAAGCTTTGACAAAAGCCAGAGCCACGGCAGCCAAAGAAGGTGTCACACAAAGCGAGGTGAACGCGGCAGCTCAGACGCTTGAAGAAGCTCTGACCCAACTGAAGAAGATTCGCAAGCCGCTGCCCGTGGAACTGCCCAAGGAAGAAGTTGTTCTCATTTCCAGTGCGGACGATTTCAAACAGATTCCCAGCGATAACACCGGAAAATTCTATCAGCTGACCCAGGACATTGTCATTGAAGGCGGCTTTTTGGCTCGTAATCTGAACGGTGTCTTTGACGGTGGCGGACATACCATTACCCTGAAAACCGAGTCACTGGACGGCAGTCCGCTCTTTAATCAAATCAAGCCCACTGGCGTGGTGCAGAACCTGCGTGTAAAGGTGGAGGGAAGATATCCCAACTATAATGAGCTTGCTCCCTATGCCGAGGTTCTGAATGGCGGTATGATTGTCAACTGTGTCAGCCATGTGACCGGACAGCATTCTGCCGGCTTTGTAATGATGATGAACGACGGCATCATTGCCAACTGCCTGACCATGGGACACAACCGACGGGGAGCGTTTGTACACTATCAAAAGTCAACCGACCACGTGAATACCAACGGCTACAGTGGAGGTAAGCTGTATAACTGCTACTGGGCACCTTCCAACTCCGTGGAAAACATCCAGGAGATTGCCCCGGACAATTTGATTGCCTGTCGGCCCGCAGGTGATGACGAGCTTCGTTCTGATCAGTTCATAGAACTGCTGAACAGCAAGAAGGGTGAATTTGGCGTGACCTGGGGTCGGGATGCAGACGGCTATCCCTATCTGGGGGAAGATCTGGGCAATCATGTAATCGACGGTTCTAAAAATCGATACCCTGTAGAATTTGTATCATACAACGATGAAGTGCTGATCGTGGAAGATGGCAGGCTGGAGCTTTCTCCCCAGATGGTCACGGGCAATGACCGTTTTGCCGGCACCCTCCAGCTGAAGGGCGTTCCTGAGGACAGTACCATCACCTGGTCCAGTGAAGACCGGGCTGACCGAGAAGTTATCGCATTGTACGATAACAATAGATTGCATATCTTCTTCAGCGGCGGTGCCGTTCTCACGGCCACGGAGCACAAAGCAGACGGCACCGAGCAGTTGGCCGCTGAGATACGGGTCATTTCTGAATCCCAGAAGATCGAAGAACTACGACTTGTGCTGGACGGAAAGGTCGTGGATAAGGAAATCGTCGTTCAGGGTTCTGAAAATAAAACACTGGACATTCAGGCCCGATACGAGGGAAATTCAGACTTCAGAAGCCTGCCTCCCTACTTGGCAAAGATGCAGCCGGAAAACGGCGGTCACATATTTACCTCCTATAATTCTGCCACCTTTCACTGCGAATTCCCCGGCACCAGCAATCTGACCGTAGTGACCAAGAATGACGATGTATCCATAACTGTAAAGGTTACCTCCGAGTATGTTCCGGTTCAGAGCGTCAAGCCCGGAATCAGCGGGATCCAGAAGATTCACGGCAGAAACTCCATGGGCAGCGGTCAGTTTAATGACATCCCCGTAGGTATCGTCGTGGAGCCCGGAAATGCCAGCTATAAGGATCGTTTCACAGCCGAAAGCAGCAACAAGGAAATTGCTGTCTTTGGCACCAGCGGAAT
This sequence comes from Oscillospiraceae bacterium, assembly GCA_020025515.1. GTDB lineage: Bacteria > Bacillota > Clostridia > Oscillospirales > Oscillospiraceae > Faecousia. The sequence goes on from JAHHRZ010000004.1 coordinate 48,742, forward strand.
TGTGATACCCTTTAAGGACGGAACGGTCACCTTCACAATAAAACTAGACGACAAGGGCAGCATTGCAGAGGGGTCCAGTGAGGTTCAATTCGTATATGAAAATCCCCTGCTGCGTGTCACCGGACCTACTGAGAAGGTTTCTCTTAAGGTAGGTCAAAAGCAGATGCTGGACTTGAAGTTTGAAGGAATGAACTCTCAGTACGCGGCGGTTTCCGAGCCGGAGCTGATCTGGAGTTACGACAAGACCGGTATCGTCAGCATCAGTCGCCCTATGACCCTGATGCAGGTGAGAGATGCCAACACTATGGATGCCGGTGACTGGGTGGCATCTTCTCATTATGAAGTGAAGGCACTGAAGTCTGGCACCGTCACTGTGACCGGTACCCCAGTGGATACCACAGGAGGTGCAGAGCCTGTGTCCTTCACCATAACGGTCTCTGGTGATGATGACAACATCCCTGCGTTTGACATTTCCCAATTTATTGCTGATGGCAAAGAGGCTGCCATTCAGCATCTGACCGCAAAGAACAGCTATTCCTTTGGTCAGGAATGGAACATCTATACCATGCTGCGGGACGGACAGACCCTGCCTCAGGACAAGCTGGACCAGTACTACGACAGCGTTGCAGCTAACGTCAAGAACTGGGACCCCACCACCAAGCCCACCGAGATTGAGCGTACCTGGCTGGCATTGAGTATCATGGATCAGGATATCACCAATGTGAATGGGGTCAATTTGGTTGATATGATCTGCAACCATCCCGATCTGACCCGTCAGGGCAGCAATGCTCTGATTTGGGCGTTGATTGCACTGGACCTCAAAGACACCCCGATCCCTGCCGGTGCCGCATGGACCAGAGAGCGCCTGGTAAGTGAGCTTCTCACCTATCAGAAGGAAGATGGCAGCTTTGCGCTGGAAAAGAAAGGCAGTTCCGGTGTGGATGTGACTGCTATGGCCTTGCAGGCATTGGTGGGCTATCAGGAAATGGACGGTGTGCAGGAATCCATTGAACGTGGTGTTGCCTATATGGCAAAGGCCGCCGAAAAGAATCTGGACTATGGCAATTCGGAAACAATTTCTCAGGTCATCATTGCCCTGTCTGTGCTGAACAGAGATCTGGTACAGGAGCCTGGCTTTGGTGATGAGGTGGACAACCTAATGACCGTTTTGTCACGGTATATGGTGAGGGGCCAGGGATTTGAACATGTGAAAGGGCAGGGCGTCAACACCATGGCCACAGTTCAGGCCATGCAGGCTCTGTGCGCCTATGAGCGGTTCCGGAACGGGGAGAGTGGATACTGGGATCTTGTGGACACCGACCCCAGTGTGGATCCGGTGGACAAGGTCATCGAGATGATCGACCGTCTGCCAGAGAATATTACACTGAAGGATATTGAGGCTGTTCGTGCAGCTCGGCAGGCATTTGATGCGCTGACCTCGGCGCAGCAGGAGCGTGTCACCAATGTGGCAAAGCTGGAGGCCGCAGAAGAGGCAATCCGCAATATGTCTCAGAATGAAGAGGCAGCCTTGGAAGTAGTGGAGCTCATTGAGGCAATCGGTGAAGTGACTCTGGATTCCCAGAAACAGATTGAAGCCGCCCGTGCAGCTTATGAGAAGCTCACCAGGGAGCAGAAGGAACTGGTTACAAACTATGCCGTTCTGGAAGCCGCAGAGGAAGCCCTCCGGATCATGCAGCTGCCTAAGGTAGATACGGAAAAGGCCTATCAGACCACCGGTGATTATCTGGAAGAGCTTGCAAAGAAGACGCCCCCCGTTGTCAACTCCGTGGGCGGCGAGTGGCTGATTCTGGGTCTGGCAAGAAGCGGCAGAGAAGTACCTGCGGGCTACTATGAAAATGTTCTTGCATATGTGAACGAGAACATCAATCAGAAAGAACAGCTGCACCGCAGCAAGTCCACGGACAATGCCCGTGTCATTCTGGCACTGACCGCCATTGGCAAGGATGTGACCGATGTGGCAGGTCACAACCTCCTGCAAGGACTTTCTGATATGAAGTACCTGAAAAAGCAGGGAATCAATGGCCCTATCTGGGCCCTGATTGCCTACGACTGCCACAACTACGAAATTCCCACTGTCTACGAGGGCGGCGAACAGGTCACCCGTGAAGGACTGATCGAAACCATCCTTTCGGCACAGCTTCCCGATGGTGGCTGGGCCCTCAGCGGCACAAGCTCCGACACTGATATGACAGCAATGGCACTGGAGGCGCTTGCTCCTTACTATCAGAGCAACGAGAAGGTAAAGACCGCTGCTGATGCAGCCATTCAGATGTTGTCTAAGCTTCAGAAGTCCGACGGCCATTTTGGTTCCTTGGATGTAACAAATTCTGAGTCTTCTGCACAGGTCATTGTGGCCATGACCGCCTTGGGCATTGACCCCAATACCGATGCCAGATTCGTGAAAAACACCAGAAGTGTAGTCAACGCTCTGTGTGACTTCTATGTAGATGGCGGTGGATTTAAGCACATTGTCACGGAGGGCCGAGACGGCATGGCAACCGAGCAGGGTTATTACGCACTGACCGCTCTGTACCGCATGATGAAAGGCCAGACACGCCTGTTTGATATGACGGATGTGACGATTGAAAAGGCCATTCCCTTTACGGACGTTGCTGAGGACGATTGGTACTATGAATCTGTGAGCTATGTGTATCATCACAACCTGATGGAGGGCGTTTCTGATACCACCTTCGCTCCCGAAAATAAGATGACCAGAGGCCAGTTGGTCACTGTGCTGTACCGCATGGCAGGTTCTCCTGAGGTTGAGGGGACCACTTCCTTTACGGATCTCAGAAAGGACAGCTATTACGAAGATGCGGTGGTTTGGGCAAAGCACAATGGCATTGCCAATGGCATTACTGCAACCACTTTCGGCCCCGGTAAATGGGTGACCAGAGAGCAGATTGCAACCTTCTTTGCTCGCTATGCCGCTATGAAGGGGGCTGATATGGAGGTAAGCGGTGACCTGACGGTTTTTGTGGATGATCAGCAGGTTTCCACCTATGCCGAAAAGACCATGCAGTGGGCAGTTGGCACCAGGCTAATCCAGGGCGTGGGCAACAATATCCTGCGTCCTCAGGGGTATGCCACCCGTGCGCAGGCAGCCACTATGCTCCAGAGACTGGATGTGCTCCTGGATGACTGAGACAAGGTCATGGATTCCATTTGAATAAGTTTAGGCGGCAGAGATCTGATCTCTGCCGCCTTTTCCTGTATTGCTTAGTCTTTTTAATGATGTTCCGGTGCAAACCTGTTGTTGAGTTCTGCAAAAATGCGTGCTGCAACCTCTGCATCCCGTGAGCCAAACAAATAATATTGGCCGGAAGCTGTTTTGATTTTCAGGTAGGGTGGACTTGTGGGATCTGCGATGATCTTCAAGTCTGACATACCGCTTCCTGTGAAACTCCCCTTAAACAGATGCTGTCCGCCCAATGCGTTGGTTCGGAGCAACCCCTCCGGCATTTCATTCAGCAGTTCTATTTCTTCGATCTCATCCAAAGGAACCTCGTACCGGGTGCTTCCATTTTCACAGAACACCTCCTGCTCTGTGATGTCCAGCACAATATTGCTCTTATCTTCCAACCCAATGGAAATAGTGAATGCAATGGCAGCGACCAGAATGACCATTCCGAGCCCGGTAATGATCTTTCCACCGGTCGATGCCAGGTTAAAGGTACTGTTCATTCCTGTACGGGCATTGACCAATATATGGCTGTCGTTTGGATTGTAATAGAACAAACCACCCGGCCAGTAATCATCTTCGTCAACATACCATTCTCTTCCGCTTTCTGCGGTAAGTTTTTCCTGTATCCTCCTGGTCTGAACTGCCAATGCCATATAGTACCCGCCAAACCCCAAAGCGGTGAGAACCACCAGGCCCAATCCTACAGAGGGAAAAAGCTCCATTGCCCAGAGAGAGTAGGAAACCAATACCGCCGAGTATGCGCTGGCTGTCCATACCCGGTTCCACATACGGTAACGCAGCCGGCTGAGCGTTTTTGTCAGTTCCTGATTTTCGTCAACCATCTCGGATTTTTTGCGATAGAAGAAGGCCCCAAAACAATAGCTCAGGACAACAAGGCCCATAGAAAGGGCATGGGCCCAGCGCAGCCGGGGCTGCAAAACCATAGGAACCATGCAGAGTGCTGCGGCCAGAACATACCAGACGGCCTTTGGTCGGGGATAGGAAATCATGGTGGAAACATCAATCCGAACCAACTGCTTTGGCTGTGCTTGCCAGCCTCGTTCCTGTTTGAGTGCTTTCAACCTTTGATTGCCCCGAACAAATACGCCAACGGGAAGAACAATATCCAGAATCAGCATCACAGACCAGCAGATGAGACTCACCGCCATATCCGGAATAAAGGCACCTGCAACACAGAGAACAGCCAAAAGGAAGTAAATCCGGTTTGTGTGTTTCCGGTATTGTATCAAAATCTGCTGAACCTCGTGATCTTCATGAGCTTCGTAAGGCAGGGTTGCACCCAGAACGATATTCTTCTTGAATTTGGCCTCATTTCTTTGAGAGAACCACATACACAGCAGCACCACCCACAAACTGCTCCAAAACAATAGTCCAAACATATTACAAATCCTCCTTTAGACAGGTTCTGCATAACTCTAAAATCCCTTGGTCGTTCAGTCCCTCCAATCGAAGCTCTGCCAGCACAAGCCGCAGACGGTTCAATATATCCGGGGATGCTGTTGCGGATGGGACTCCTTCTGCAATCACGGTTCCGCTTCGGCGGTCCGTGTGTACATATCCCTCAGATTTCAGAAGCTGATAGGCTTTGCTAATGGTCATCATATTGATGCCGCTTTCATCGGAAAGAGCCCGGATGGTTGGGAGTTTGTCCCCCGGCTTCAGCTCTCCTTTGGATACGGACAGCACAACCTGATTGCGAAGCTGTAGATAAAGCGGTGTTTCACTATGGAAATCAAAGGTCCATATCATTCTGCTTCCCTCCTTCTATTTGCATTATAACATATAATGCAAATAATGCAATCCGCAAAAGAAAATTCCCTTGTCCAGCTCATGAGAGCAAAACAAGGGAACTTTTCTAATTGTCAGGGAACCGTATATGGGGCGAAGGCAGCCGCACTGCCAAGTCGATTGCAAGGAGGCTCTTTTCCCGTGGCACTTGGATTCAAAAACATGGATTCAGAAGGGCAATATCAATCTTCAAAATCAAATGTATAGACTGCGCTGGGGTCGTTGTAGTTCTCATTGGGAACCCAGATCATGGATTTGTCTGTGAGATTATATACCACGCTGTGCACGGTGCAGCCGTTACGATCGTCATTTTTCCAATTTCTTCTGCCAACCGCAGCCAAAATCTCCATGGCGGCGTGTTCGTCTTTTACGATGCCCTGGGTCTTATTCAGCTCCTCGTAGATTTTGCTGTATCGATCGTATCCCTTTTTTTCTTCGTCAGGGGAGCCGTTATAATATCCTGGCTGAATGATAAAGTTGGTAATGACCTGATAATCGGTGGAACCTTCCAAACTTCCGATATGGGTATCGGCATCATGATAGGTTACCACCAGTTCTCTCTTGCTGCCATCATTGTCGGTGCTGTCCGTTCCGGCCACCCACTCCAGGATCGCGCTTTTTCCGCTGGCATCTGCTACCATATAGTGATAGGAGGTCATTGCAGAATCGTGCATATCATACGAAGAAGCAATTTCCACCGCTTCCTCTACACTGTCTGCCTGATCCAGAATCAGTCTCAAAAGTGTGGTAGAAGTGAAGTCCGGCTTATCTGTGGTTTGATTGGTGGGAACGGTTTTTTCGCCCCCTTGGTAGGTCATGTAAATACCGCAGCTCACACCGGCATCATTGATGCCGTCCAGAGGGGCATAGGGGGCGGCAAGGGCGGTGACCCGATCCATCAGTCCATCCAGATTTTTCTCTACGTCGATTCCAAGAAACTGCAAGTCAACCGTGGAGATCGTGGCATGACGGTCCTGGCTTGCTTCGGTAAATACAATGCAGGTATTGGTTTTGGAAAAGTCATAATTGCGCCCAAACAACATATCGCCGCTTTCGGATTTGGCGGTGAAAGAGGAACATCCAATTTCAGGGTTGCTGATGTTGATTTTCAGCAATCCTCTGGTGATGTTATTGGTAATAAAGTTGATGAGTTCTTCATCGTTTTCCACACCACCTTGTTCGATGAAGTCATCCAGATAAAAGCCGCCCTTCACATGCATGGTGTAGACCGCACCATCCAAATGGGAATCATTTCGGTCACGCAGAAGTTCTATGCTTGCCAGGGTGGAGATTTCATTGTGCCACACTGCGTAAATTGTACAGATCAGGGCAAGTACTATAACCAAAAAACTCACTGCAACCCCAATCAGGACTTTTTTTCTCCGTGACATTGTTTTTGATGTTTGTTCCATAGCTGAAATTCCTTTTCTTTGTGATTTGAAGCTCTGTGCTGACGGGAATGGAGAGTAGCACAAAGAAGTATTCAAAATTCTATTATAGAGTTTTGAAAAACCTGTTCGATATATTACCATGTCTTCATAAATCTGTCAAGGGTTTTTGAAAAATCTATAAAGGGTTTCTGTTGACATTTCTGGAATCCCGCATATAATAAAGCTATGGACAATGAAATTAGACTTGCGTTGGCAGACTCTATGCGTGATTTTCGGTTACCAAGATACCATGAGCTGCCGGATGTTGGCCTTTATTTGGAGCAGACAGTGAAATATATCAACCAATGCCTGAAACAGCTTGGATGTATTGAAATCACCGGTTCCATGGTTCGCAACTATGTGAAGCAGGGACTGGTGGTAAATCCCGTGCAGAAGCAGTACTATGCTGACCACATTGGCTATTTGATTTGCGTTGCCATCTTAAAGCATGCGGCACCTTTGGAGCAGATCAATAAGCTGTTTTTCAGACAAAAGACGGTATATACCAATCAGGTAGCATATGACTATTTCTGCATGGAAATGGAAAATGTATTGTACTGCCGCTTTGGGCTAAAGGAAACCGCAGAGGATGTGGGTGTGACCTCCTCCATAGAGAAGGAGATGCTGAGGAGTGCAATTACCGCGGTTTCTCATATGATTTATTTCAATGCCTGCTTCCGCCAACTATACGAAAAATCAGAGAGATAAGGGGTGGCGCAAAATGCACCACCCCTTGTACTGCGGTATTGTTCCTGACACAATAAAAATAAAAAGGTGTGCTTGAGCGGAACTCAGGCACACCTTTTTTATACTTGGATGGGAGAATCTGAAAGCTCCATATCTGCATCGTGGGAGGGAATGTAAGCGAAGTATTTTGAATGCTTCATAATTGCAATAAGCGCAATAGAGAAACAGCCCAATGCGATGGCAGGTTGACTTTCACGCAGAAGGACGATGACAGACAGAATACCAAAAATACTGAACGCCACAATGCTGCGCTGACGAGTTAATTGAATTTTCAGAATCGTGGAAAGCAGAATGTAGGTTCCTGCCAGCAGAAGGACGATATGGGTGAGGGGGTAGAGAGCCAACAATTCCCCAAAGGCGGTAGAAATACATTTTCCGCCTTTGAATCGATTAAAGGGCGCAACGGCGTGCCCCAAAACAGGCGCAGCCAGTACGGCGGCGAATAGAAGCTGATTCGTATTTACCAGACGCTGGGCGATGAAAATGGGGAAGAACCCCTTTGATATGTCAAAGCTCAGGCAGAGCAATCCCCAAAAAGGGCCACAGACCGCAAAGACATTTCCGGCTCCTGGGTTGTGATCACCGCCTACTTCGCAAATATCTACCTGAAGAAGAAGTTTGGGAATCAACTGACTGAACATGATGCCACCCAATAGGAAGCCAAATATAATACAAGTTGACCAGGTGAGAAACGCATGACTGCTCATATGCCGCACACCTCCATTACAATATCATTTGCTGCATTTGGATTGCTGTATTTTTTTTGCATGGTCCGCATTTTCGCCGCATTTTCTGGATTGTGAGCAAGGGATTGTGCCAACCGCACTGCATCTTTGTTGTTTTTGGCCCAAAGGGACATACCATGTTGGGAAAAAAAGCGTGCGTTATGTGTTTCACAGCCAGGAATGGCGTTGACATGGACCAGAGGGACATTAACTACCGCGGCCTCTGTGCTGGATAATCCGCCGGGTTTGGAGAGCATCACATCGGCAGCGGTCATATATAGATTGACTTGGTTTGTAAATGGTACCGTTCGCAGCTGCTGATTTGCGTGATATTTTTCCTCCAGTTTGCATTTCATGGTGTCATTTCTGCCCGTCAGCACAAAGATCAGGCTGTCCCGGCTGAGGGTGCTGAGCAATTCATCACACAGACCCATCATATTTTCACAACCGATTCCACCGGTCATGAGCAAATAGACTTTCTTGTCCTGCTGAATACCCAGTGCACTTCGGGCACTGCTTCTGTCGATGTATTCTGAAAATTTGGCATCCACAGGAATACCGCTGACATGGATGCAGTCTTCCTGAAACCCTCGGGCTATCATGTATTGCCTCACGCCATCGTGGGGAACAAAATATCCGTCCAGTTTTGTTTCCGCCATAAAGGGGATACAGGTGTAGTCGGTCAAAATACCATAAGAGGGAATCAAAGCAGGCGCTTTTTTCAGAATGGCAGTCATGGCCTCCATCCCATATAAATGGGTGCAGATGACAGCATCAAACTGCTTTCCTTCGAGATACTGTTGCAGGGAATCTGAATAGCTTGCATTGGCCCAATAAACAGGGGAGGGAAGGCATGTGGAGCTATACAGATCACCAAGTTTATAAATCGCACCAAATAAAGAGGGAGTTTTCTTGATTAAATTGTTATAAAAAGAAGAAACAAACTCCTTTGCTTTTTCACTTTTAAAGACTACAGGGTCCACAAGTTCGCAGGAGATCCCCTTTTGCATCAGTGCTGTTTTTATGGCATAGGCCGCACTATTGTGACCTTCACCTGTGTTGCAGGTTAAAATTAAAATGTTTTTCAAGGTTATTCCATCCAATCTACAAAAAATGTTCCGATGGGAAGGGCCGGTAGTTGACGCTGCAAAATGCCGGGGAATCAGCACGGCGTCTTTTTGGTGGATTCTGCGTTGTTCTCACGAATTCTATCCGCATAGCGCAGGGAAGCGGGGCGGCGCTGAAACTGTTCGGTAAAACGAGAGGTGACAGCAATAAAAATCAGATAGATATATGGCATTCCCAAATTGGTTTCCAGCAAAGAATTGATTATAAGAGGAGAGAGTTTTTGCGCCAGGGTGGCAAAACCGGCGCTGCGGATTCCACCCAGCAGCAGTCCTGCTTCCCAGCCAAATTGCACAAGAACGCCGATTGTAAGCAGCCAGGGAATCCGGATCCGTTTTGAATCGTCCTTTTGCGCCAGATTATAAACAATCAATCCGGCGTAACCCACAAACAGCATAACGGCCATGTATCCGTGATAGGCTCCGGTTGTCCGCTGGATGATAATGGGGACTTGACCAGCCGAGAATGTGCCGGCAATCATAGGACAGCAGAACCACCAGGAAAGAATCAGAAAAGACCATTCAAATAGATGGCGATCCTTGGAAAGCCAAAGCCAAATCCAGGCGAAATTTGTAAAACCGTAGCTCATGGACATCCAAAGCAATACCCAGAACAAACTGCCGCCGGTGATGCTGCGGGCGTGGCAAATCAAGTGAAAAAGGCCATAATCCACTGCCATGTAGACCATTCCCATGAGAAGACCTACCAAAACAGTCATGTATTTCTTTTGAAAGAGAAGCATTGTTATGAAAAACAGTAAAAATGCGATATCAAGCCAAATGTACATAGGCGTAAACTGCCGCCTTGCAATAAGTTCCTGCATGCTTTGATGTCCCCTTTCTGAAAGTCTTCGGCAAAATCAACTGCGGCAAGACCCTCTTTTGATTCAGCAGATAGGGTACCGTTACTATATGTTTTCCTTAATTATACCCGATTTCGCTCTGCTTTTCCACAGTGAAAGGTATCATACAGGGTAAGTTTTGGACAATTCTGCAATTTTGCCACAAACTGGCTGGATGCTGTACCATTTATCAGACCAGTTTTTCTGAACGGAACTATGAAAAATGCACAAAAAGGACACGGTGTTCTCAAAGATACACCGTGTCCTTGCTAGTTCAGCTATTAGAAGGAAGACTTGCGGCTTCGCCGTACAGAGTCAATCAGCACAGAGTTGCGTAGATCACAGCCTTGATGGTGTGCATCCGGTTTTCAGCCTCGTCAAAGACAACAGACTGCTTGGACTCAAACACCTCGTCGGTGACTTCCATCTCGGTGATGCCATACTTCTCAGCGATCTGAGCACCAATGGTGGTCTTAGTGTCGTGGAAGGAGGGCAGGCAGTGCATGAAGATGGCAGTGGGCTTGGCGTTGGCCATAGCGGCAGCATTGACCTGATAGGGAGCCAGCAGCTTGATTCTGCTCTCCCAAACCTCATCGGGTTCACCCATGGAGACCCAGATATCCGTGTAGAGAACATCGGCATTCTTGGTGCCTTCCTTGACATCCTCGGTCAAACGGATAGAACCGCCATTTTCTGCGGCGATCTTCTCGCACTCAGCAACCAGATCGGCAGCAGGGAACAGCTCCTTGGGAGCACAGGCGGTGAAGTTCAGACCCAGCTTGGCGCAGACAACCATGAGAGAGTTACCCATGTTGTTCCGGGCGTCGCCCATGTAAGTGAAGTTGATGCCCTTGCTGTAGCCGAAGTGCTCCTCAATGGTCAGGATATCAGCCAACATCTGAGTAGGATGGAACTCGTCAGTCAGACCATTCCAAACGGGAACACCGGCATATTTAGCCAGCTCTTCTACAGTAGCCTGGCTGAAGCCGCGGTATTCAATACCATCGTACATACGACCCAGAACCCGAGCGGTATCGGCGATGGACTCCTTTTTGCCCATCTGGGAGCTGCCGGGATCCAGATAGGTGACACCGGCACCCAAGTCACGACCGGCAACCTCAAAGGAGCAGCGGGTACGGGTGGAAGTTTTCTCAAACAGAAGAACAATGTTCTTGCCTTCCAGATAGCGGTGGGGGGTGCCGGAGCGCTTCATGCGCTTAAAATCCTTGCTGAGCTCCAGCAGATAACGAATTTCGGCGGGGGTGTAATCCAGGAGTTTCAGATAGCTTCTACCACGAAGATTGACAGGCATAGTAATGTTCCTTCCTTTAATAAGTTTTAGTAGTTGACTTCACGAATGAGGGGCATGCTCATACAGCGGGGGCCGCCACGACCACGGGACAACTCACCGCTGGGGATTTTAAGGACAGTAATGCCATAGCTTTCCAGAATCTCATTGGTGATGTAGTTGCGGTCATAGGCAATCACAACACCGGGGCGGATACAGAGGGTGTTGGAGCCGTCATTCCATTGCTCACGCTGAGAGGCGATCTGATCCTGACCGCCGCAGCGAATGAGCGTAACCTTTTCCAGTCCCATATAGTGGGCAAGGGCCTCGTCCAAATTCATATTGACCGGACGGGAAGAGAGCTTGCCATCCTCGCCCATGGTCAGAGCGAAGATTTGCAGGGTGGAAAGGATGACGGGATGCACCACAAACTTGTCCACATCTACCTGAGTCATAACGGTATCCAGATGCATGAACGCACGCATGGAGGGAATGGTCAGGGCAAGAATGGTTTTTACCTTAGATTGGGGATTCCGGAACATGTTGACAGCCAGCTGTTCAATGGCCTCCGGTGTGGTGCGCTGGGAGATACCGATGGCCAGAACGGACTCGGACAGATTCAACACATCGCCGCCTTCCAAAGAGTAGGGAAGGTCAGGAGTATAGTAGAAGGGGGTTCCTGCATAGTCGGGGTGATACTGCAAAATGTAACTGCCATAGAGGGTCTCGCGACGGCGAGTTTCAGAGTACATATGGTGCAGAGCCACACCGCAGCCAATGGAAGCAAAGGGATCGCGGGTAAAGTAGAGGTTGGGGATCGGCTCCAGGGCAAAATCAGACTTACCATGCATCATGGCAGTCAAAGTTTCTGTGTGCTCCAGTTTCAACTCAGAGAAGGGGATTCCAGCCATTGTCCGGAGGACCATTTCGTGAAGGTCGTCAATGGCTTCCAAGTATGCTGTGAGCTCATCCTTGTAACGAAGAGCAACACTGCCGCTGGCGTGGATGAAGTCGTGAATAAACTCCTGTTTGAGACTGGGCTTCTGCGCCAAGGCCTCGGCGGTGAGCTTAGACAGATAGCATACTTCTACACCGTTATCCCGCAAAATCTGGGCAAAACTGTCGTGCTCAGACTGGGCGCCACGAAGATAGGGAATATCGTCAAAGAGCAGGCGCTCCAAGGAGCCTGGAACCAGATGCTCCAGCTCGAGTCCGGGTCTGTGAAGAAGCACCCGGCGCAAAGGGGCTATTTCGCTGTAGACTTGAATGGGCATATGAAAACTCCTTCGGTATTTGGTTACTTAGTTTTTGGCCTTCTTAGCTTTGCGAATGGCCAGAATTCGCTGCATTTCGTTGTAGACGATCATGTAGCCTTCATCGACGCCCATACCGGGCTTTGCCAGGATCTGGACAGGCTGGGTAGCCATAGCGCACTGGACGCAAACCTGACAGCTGCGGTCGGTTTCGTTGCAGGTACCGCCCTGGTATGCACCGATGCCCCGCTCCTTGCAGTAAAGAACGGCTTCAATGGTATTGTTGATACCGCCCAGGTCAGGAGTCTTGATCTGCACCATGTGACCGGCCTTATGATCTGCAAAAAGCTTGATGTCTTCCAGTGTGTTGCACCACTCGTCGGCTACCAGTTCCACATTGATACCCCGGCGGTCCAACTCGGCGGTCAGACCGGCCAGAGCCTCCATCTGGGTTTCACGATCACAGTCACAGTCCATGGGGCCTTCGATGCGCAGGTGCAGGGGCTTTGCCAGCTCCTCCAGCTTTGCAAGGTAGTCAGCCATGGCGGCGTAGTTGGTGTTTCCAAACAGAGCGCCGATGGTGCCGTACACATCGATGTGCAGGACGGGATTATAGTTGGGATCGGTGCGCATCTCCAGAATACGGTTGCGAAGCCACTGCACATAGTTAGCCAGCTTCTCGCCCTGAAGACCCAGCTTCTCCTCCACGTTGTTGATCAGAGCGTGGGGCAGCACCTGTGCACCCTTAATAATCATCTTGTCTGCGTTGTTGTAGCGGTCGTCACCGGACTGGGTGAAAATTGCAATGGGCTTATCGGAGACAGTACAGCCATATTCATCGGCCACAACCTCGCACATCAGGCGGCCGGTTGCTTTTGCAACAGCATCCAGAAGAGCCTGAGACAGACCGTAACGAATTGCGGTGTGCAGACGGCGGCCGTCAATGGTGATGGCCTCCATGTCCTTAGCCAGCTTGCGGAAATCATCAGCTTCCCGGCCAACCAGCTGGGGCTTGATATAGGTCTCGATCAGGGGAATGAATTCTTCTGCTAAAAACAGAGGATCACGACCACCTGCGCCGCTGTATTGCACGGCTGCACAGTCACCATAGGCAATCTGCCCATCCTCAAGGACAAGCATAACGGAGATAGACTCACCGGCCTGACGGACAGAGTGGAAGCCCTGTGTCACAGGATCGCCGGTGTAGAACATGCCATCGTGGCCAGCGCCGCCCTTAATGGCGCGCTGATCATCGAAGTAGAAGCCGGTACGGCCGGGGGAACAAATCAGGTCAACGATTTTCATGAAAACAGCCTCCGATTTTCTATAAAATTTTATAAAATCCTTAATATCTGGGACGGCCCACCAGACGGCCCTTACCAATGGCGTAGACGTCATCAATTACCATCTGGAAGGAGACTTTCCGCTTTTCTTCCTGGGCACGAAGCGCCATCTTAGCGGCGTGGAAGTCCTTCAGGTCTTTATCAAAAGGAAGGTTGCCGATATTCATGATACGCACGGCACCCTCGTTATCACGGGCGGGAAGCATCTGACCGGCATTGAACCGGCAGGGGGCAAAGGGAACATCCACCACACCGGCCTTTACGCCACGGCATACGCCCAGAGCAATGTCTCCGTTACCCAGCTCGAAGCACTTGTCTACAATCAGGCGGGTCTCACGACGAATGACTTCCTTCTCGATTTCCAGCTCATTGCTGCGAACCACCTGGTCAGACAGCATATTTACAACCTGCTTGGTGCAGCGAAGACCGGCGGCATTGGCTTCCATGGTGGGGATACCAATGGCCTCGTGAGGAGTCTTGACAATGACCTTGGTAGCCTTGGACAGAGCGGCGATGGTAGAACCCAGAGAGATAACACCAAACGCCTTGGCCTCATCGGCAGGGAAGCCGCCCATCCACTGGTGCAGAACGGTGGTAACAAAGACATCCTTATAGCCGTACTTATTCAAATATTCCTCGGTCAACTCCTCCAGAGTAGCGATTGCAGCCACGTCCTGAATCAGGTTGCCGCACTGGCCATAACCCACGGTAATATTCTTGACACCTTGCTCGGCGGCAAGAAGGGCTTCGATGATGGCAACGGCGTGAGAGACACAGGGGGGAACCAAAGTACCGGTCAGAGGACCGTAGGGCTCACGGTTGATGGAGACACCATTCTCCTCATACAGACCGGTCAGACGGTCAACATACTGCCAGTCTACAATGGTCCGTTCCAGAGGGACATTTTTACAATAAGGCAGATTGTAGGAAATACCGCCGCCTTCATAACTGGTAAAGCCGCCGGCGTAGGTGATCTCGGTCAGTAGCCGGGCATCGGGCGTTCCGTGACGAACCTGAACAGGCACCTTGACACTGTCTACAACATGACGGCAGCCGGAGACACCGTGGTTGACGGCGGGGAAGCCGTTAAGCAGTGCACGGCCGAGACGCATGGATTCACGAATGCCGTTTTCGGCTTCTTCATAGCGATTCTGACGGGTGTAGCTGTCGATGGTGCTGGGCAGCAAATCCGCTTCGCCTTCATTCTGAAGAAACTGAAGGAGCTTGATGTGCTCGTCGATGACAGGAACACCGGCTCGGGGCTGCACCAAGGTACGATGCTGCTCCTTGGCCTCAATCAGCTTCTGGGAGAAGATTCTCTCTTTCGGCAGTGCTTTGTGATATGCAAATGCATCCTCCAGGTTTACCTCTCGGCCAGTGCTCCACTGACCCAGAACTTGTTCTCTTTGTTTAAAAAAGTCACCTTCAGGAATCTTTACGTTCTTAATCTCCATCTACCTTTATCTCCTTTTTCATGATGTGCAGGGCGCAAGTAGGATAGTTTGCGGCAAGCAGGCCCATGGCGGAGAGAATATAGGAACGATCCACCAACACCTGAGCGTTTTTGGGCCGAAGGGATGAGGGGTGTGCGGGGTCAAACAGGGCATGGGAAGCAATCTCACGTGTGTTTTCTGTGTGAATCAGGCTGCCGCCTGTGACCACAAGATTCTTAAGGGGGGTAAGATCCTTGCCGGTCTGCACATAGGTCAGACCCATGAGGGTATAAGCTTCCTCAATCGTACCGGCGTGGCGTGCCACTGCGGTTTCAATGGCGCAGCCGGCCAATGCTCGATCCAACTGTTCCAGTTCCTTGTCCCCGTTCGGAAGCGTCTCAGTGTTGTCCCGAAGGAACTGGGTGAGTTTTTGAACCTTTGGAACCGGAAGTCCGGAGAGACGGCTCAGTTTTCCGACACCGGCAGCTTCCTGAATGCCCAGGACACTGTAGCGCATACCGATGTCACCTTCCACGGTGCGCTTGATGTAGGGTTCGGGCAGCCCCTTACAGATAGTGCCGGGTCTGCTGGGAGCGCCGTCTGCAACAGAGTAGACATCGGTGGTTGCACCACCTACATCCACAGCCAGAAGCTCCCCGATGCCCTCTTCCTCCTCACAGCCGCAGGCAAGCAGCTCAATGCCGCGCATGACGGCAGAAGGAGTGGGCATCATAATACCGGACAACAGGGAGTCTGTCTTAGACAGACCTTTCGCCTGGACGATCCGCCGCAGGAATACTTCCCGGATGGCCTTCTGGGCAGGTTCAATGTTCAGTACACCGAATTTAGGAAGCACATTTTCACATAAATGCACCTCACGACCGGCCAGAATTCTCTCGCACTCCCGCGCGGCAGTGCGGTTTCCGGCAACCACGATGGGAAAGTCGCCGGGAATCTGGGAGAGCACCTTGGCGTTGTGCAGGATGCACTCTGTGTTGCCGCCGTCGGTTCCGCCCACAAGCAGGAAAATATCCGGACGCAGCTGTTCAATTTCCAGAGCGTCGTCTTCTGTGAGCTGGAAAGAATATGTTTTCAGGATCTTGGCACCAGCGCCCAGACTCGCCTGCTTGGCTGCCTCTGCAGTCAGCTCGGGCACCAGACCGGAGGCAATCATCCGAAGGCCGCCGGCTGCGGAAGAGCAGGCAAACCGCTGGTTAAATGTAATGGGGCCGGTCTTTTCCAGAAGCTTGGCCATAGCGGCCTCCAGCCCCTCAGTCACATCGGTTTCCACTGTAGTATAAGAAGAAGCTGTGCCCAGAAGGCGTTCTTCCTCCAAATCTACAGCGGTAAGTTTGGTATAGGTACTGCCAAAGTCAATTAGAAGAATGGGATTCATACTGCCACCCCAGTCTTATTCCTCAGTGTCAGGGGCGTCCATGTGAAGGAGCTCCCGCAGGGCCTGGATGGTAACTTCGGGCATGGTGCCGGGGGCAAAGGCCCGGTCAAAGCCCATAGCATGGAAACGAGCTTCCACATCCTCAAATTTCTGCTTGCCGATGACAATATTCCCGCCGACTACCAAAGGAATGTCTTTCAAACCGGCTTCGTTGCACTTTTCACGCATGCCACGGCAGTCCAGCTCGCCCTGACCATAGAGTGAGGAAACGACAATGGCATCGGCATTGGACTCAATGGCGGCGGCGATATACTCTTCCTGAGATACCATAACGCCAAGATTGATGACCTCGAAGCCGGCCTCGGTGAAGGCCTGATAGAGAATGCGGTTGCCTACTGCGTGGACATCGGCACCAATGACGCCCATGACCAAAACTTTTTTCTTACGATCCATTTGTTATCTGCTCCAATCCACATTTTATTGGGGAAATGCAATAGAATATCCAAATATACGATTTTTATATGTAACTATCAGGTACTATACCCGACAATCACCGCAATGTCAAGAGGGAAGATGCTTATTCTTGAGGAAGACTCAGAACAGTGTCCTGAATGGCACTGTCACGCCCCAAAACATGGGCCACAACCTTGTCGCCTTTGGCAACAGGCTGGGGAATTCCGGTGATGGATTCTGCCTTCTGCTTCAGTTCCTGGATGTCCACCACGGGAAGACCGGCTGCGCGAAGCGCGTGGGCCAGATCGGCCCGGCCAGGATTGACCGCAATGCCCCGCTGGGTCACCAGAACATCAATGGAGGAGCCGGGAGTGGAGATGCAACCTACCCGATCCGTTACGATGGGGAGTCTGGCACGAACCAAGGGCGCAATAATCATGGTAAGCTTTGCGCCGGCCGCAGCATCCGTATGACCGCCGGAACCGCCCATGAGACAACCGGAGGAATCCGTATGGACATTGACATTGAAATCGGTATCCACCTCGGTTGCACCCAGGATGACCACATCCAGGCTGTCTACCACCGCTCCTCTGGTGCCGGGACCTGCGTAATGTGCGGCGGCAATTTCTCTGTGCCGGGGATCTTCCCGGATGGATTTTACTGCATCCAGATCAAAGCACTGCACATCCATGAGCTGACGGAAGCAGCCGCTGCGGAGCATTTCCACAAGATATCCCGTAATACCGCCCAGAGCGAAGGAACCGGCGATCTGCTGTTCCAGCATGATTTTTTTCAAGGAGGCAGCGGCAGCCAGGGTTGCGCCGCCGGCACCGGTCTGGAAGGAGAAGCCGTCCTTGAGCAGGCCGGAAGCCTGAATCACCTTGGCAGCCATGTCGGCCATCACCAGACCCACAGGGTCTCTGGTGATGCGGGTGGTGCCAGACAAGATGCCCTTGGGGTCGCCGATTTCGTCCACCTTCACCACATAGTCCACGAAGTTTTCGGAAATGGCCCAATCTGCCAAAGGATAGGGCATCAGCTCATCGGTGAGGACAATGACCTTCTTGGCATACATGGCATCGGGAATGGCGTAGCCCATGGAGCCGCAGGCAGCTCTGCCCAGCTTGCCGGTGCAGTTGCCCCGGCAGTCTGCCGCAGGAGCCGCAATGAAGGCTACATCAATAGGCGTGCGGCCGCAGGCAATGTCAGTGGCACGGGTACCGTGAGAGCGGAACTCCACAGGTGTGGAGAGGATCCCGTTGGAAATGTACCGGCCGATACCCCCGGAGACATAGTCGGTCAGAAGCTTGGAAACCACACCATTTCTGATGTGATCCATCAGGGGCATATGAATATCAAAAAGAGAACTGGCATTGACTGTCAAATCACGAATCCCAAGATTTGCGATTTCGTCCATGACCAGATTCAGAATAAAGTCACCATTGCGCAGATGATGGTGGAAAGAGACGGTCATACCGTCCTTCAGACCGGCCGCACGAATGGCATCGGAAAGATTGTTTACCAGTTTAGATTCCATCCTGCATACCTCCTAAGCCCAAGGCCGCGGCGGCCTCCAGTGTTTGCTTTGCACGGTTTACAATGGGGGCGTCTACCATCTTGCCGTGCAGGGAGATGGCACCCTTACCCAGACGCTTGGCCTCGGCGATGATGTCCATAACTTCACGGGCATAGGAAATCTCGGCCTGAGAAGGGGAGAAGACCTGGTTGATTCCGTCCACATGTCTGGGAGAGATGCTGGCTTTGCCGGTAAAGCCCAGTCCCTTGGCATAGGCGGCGTCCGCAAGCAGGCCTTCGTCGTCGTTCACATCCGTAAAGGGAGTGTCAAAGGCCTCCACACCGGCGGCGCGGGCGGCTACGATCACACGGTGTCTTGCGTAATCGATTTCGGCGCCTTCCTTGGTGCGCTTGCAGCGCAGGTCTGCACTGAGATCTTCGCCGCCCAGGAACAGGCCCAGCACCCGGGTACTGGCGGAGGCAATCGCAAAGGCGTTTTCCACGCCCATGGCCGTTTCCAGCAGGGGAATGATCCGGGTGGTACCGGAGGGAATGCCGTGTTTTTCCTCCAGACTTGTCACCAGCTCGTCCAGCTCGATGATATCGGCGGCGGTGGCGGTTTTGGGAAGCATCAGGGCAGTAGGCTTCTGAGGAACGATCTCCTCCAGATCCTTCTGGCAAAGGCCGGAGTCCAGACTGTTGACACGGACAACGGTCTGGCAGCCAAAGCCCATGCGGCCCAAAGCATTGCGAACAAGGATGCGGGCCGCATCCTTCTCGTCCGGGGAAACGGCATCCTCCAGATCCAGGATTACGGCATCTGCGCCTAACACATCGCCGTTAATCAGCATGTTAGGGGTGTTGCCGGGCAGGAAAAGCATAGAGCGAATCATGACTGCTCCCCCTTTCCACGGCGGATTGCAGTTTCTACACGAGCACGAATCACACAGTCTAAGGCGCCTCGATCTACAAGGTTGAGCCTGGCATTATGAATGTCATACTGTAATAAAACGGCTCGAACCGACTGCTCAATGTCTTTGCCGAATTGCTGCAAGACAACTGAGTCCAGTTGAATCTCAAGGCCGTTTTCGTTTGGTTCGATCTCAACATATGCGTCACTGGATTCCATGGTACCAGCGGTTGCTCGCTGGAGAATATCAGGCATACGTCAAACCTCCTAAGATATTTTCATTTAATGGGGTGTGCTTTTGTGTGTATTGTATAATACATTTTCAGTTTTTTCAACCGATTTTTGAAAATTTCCTATTGCAAGGCGCAAAAAATCATGTATACTGGAATTAAGACACACAGGAGGTCGGAATTTCATGGACATTGTAATGGAACAAGAGCAGTCTCGGGAGGTTGAGGACTTCCTGAAGGGATTGGGTTTGGAGACTGATTCGGGGGTAGAATTCACATTAAGCCTGAGAGAAAATGGGAAAGTATGCGCCTGCGGTTCTCTGGATGGAAATGTAATCAAAGGAATTGGCGTGGACCCTGCGATGCAGGGACAGGGCTTGTCAGAGCAGCTTATGACCCATTTGCGGCGGGAGGCCTTTGCAAGAGGCCATCGTCAACTCTTTGTCTACACAAAGCCGGTCAACGAGATTTTGTTCCGGGGTCTTGGCTTTTATCCTGTTGCCGCGACAGGAAAGGCATTGCTTCTTGAGAGCACCAGAGGAGGTCTGGGGAAATATTTGGAGTCTCTGGAAAAGCATCCGGGGAACAATGGAGCAGTTGTGATGAACTGTTCTCCTTTTACCCTGGGCCACCGCTATCTGATTGAACAGGCGGGAAAAGAGTGCAACTGGCTTTATGTCTTTGTACTTGCAGAGGAGAAGGGCATGTTCCGTGCTGCGGATCGTCTGGAAATGGTAAAAAGAGGGTGCGCTGATTTAAAAAATGTATCTGTTCATTCCACAGAAGGATATCTGATTTCCAATGCTACATTTCCTACGTATTTTCTGAAAGACCGAACTCAGGGAAATCAGATCAGCTGTCAGCTGGACATTGAAATCTTTGCAGGGCGGGTTGCTCCGGCGCTGAACCTTGTGAAACGATTTGTTGGGACAGAGCCATTGGATCCTGTAACCTGCGCATATAATGAAGCATTGAAGCAGCAGCTCCCACGCCGTGGGATTGAAGTTCGTGAGGTTGTCCGAAGGGAGCTTGACGCTGCCCCCATCAGCGCCAGCCGCGTGCGAAAGGCCATAGAGGCAGGACAGTGGGAGACGGTTCGTCAGCTGACCCCTCAGACCACCTATGAATATTTAAGAACTATGATTGGAGGATAATGCTATGTCATATTCCGGAAGAATGCAGAAAAGCCTGTATATGAGTACCTTCTATGCACCCCGAGGACGGAATCGTATTTTTGATCTGGGAATTCAGATTGCGCAGATGTACCTCAGCCCCTTTGATAAGCTGATTGGTGTCATTGGAGACAGCGGCTCCGGCAAAAGTGTTCTGATTCGCGGCATGTTCCCGGGCCTGGAGCTCAGCAATGATGACGACGGCGTGAATGTACGCCCCCTCCCGATTCTGGATCAGGATTATGAAACCGGTTTCTTTACCCCCCATACCTATCATCTGGATATTCGATTTGAAATGGGATTTACCCAGCCCCACGAGCTGGCGGATGCGATCATGAAAGCGGTCAGGCGGGGAAAGCGTGTGGTCGTAGAACACTTTGATCTCATTTATCCCTTCCTTCCCACCAACGCCAATCTGCTGATTGGTGTTGGTGAGCAGATCCTGGTTACCCGCCCCAATCCCTTTGGCCCTTTCCCGGCTGCGATTGCGAAACAGTGCCAGGCTTCTCTCAAATATCGTCTGATGGCGCATACAGCAGAGGATCTATGCGAGTTTTGCCTGCCGAAAGCGGAGATGGACCGTGCCGCCCACGATGACATTCACCACGGCTTTATTCTGGCGTTCCCGAACTATGAACCGGATATCGATTTGAACGAGTTGGAAAAGAAGGTGCAGGAACTGATTGCCCGAGATGTCTCTGTGGATTATGTGGACGAAAGTCATATCACCATTGACGGGCACCTCCACGAATGTACCGGTCCCCGCACCCATGTGCCCACTGCGGGTAAGGTGAAAGAATTTCGCTTAGTCAAGCGTTTCCTGAAGGATCACTTCAATAAACGCTATTTGCTGATCGGCTGTATCGGTGAGGATTCAATGGAAAATACCAGACGCCTGTCCAATATGGATGAGGATATCAATTAAAGAATCAGCGCGTTACAGTCTTGCCTGTAACGCGCTGATTGTGCTATCTGTTTATACTGTTTGTACGGGATCGGTGGAGGCTTGGGCAGCGGCGGACACCTCCAGCTCATGAGCAACCCGCATGTCGTGCTTACTGTGCTTCAGCTCATAGTGAAGCAGGATGCTCATAATGCCACGCAGCACCACAATGGCACCCAGTACTGCCAGTTCTTTCAGGTCGTGCACCAAGACGGTTTTCAGAATTTCTGCGGCCATTTTGAAGGTGAGGGCAGTGGCCATTCCGGAAGCCATCTCATACTGGACGGGGTATTCTCTGGATCGGAAGGAATTCATCAAAAACCCCCAAAAGCTCTTGAGGCCGGTCCATGTAACCACAAAAATGCCCATGAGTTCCAGAGTGCTGATGATGTACGGGAGAACCAATGCGATGATTTTGTGCAAGCGGATCACTTCTCTTTCCCTATAGAATAGAATACTGTTAGTATGACATATGAAAGAGCAGAATGCAAGTAGAAAATTTGAAAGAGAGCAGAATAGAAAGAATCTTAAAAAGAGTGTTGTTATTTCATTTGACGCAGCTCAAAAACCGTGTATAATGTGGAAGTGTACACTCTGATAGCGAGAAAAAGACAAGACCATTCTTTTTAAGGTTCGGGTATATCATTGATGTGAGGAGAACGCAATATGGCAGAAAATCAACGAACGCAGGATCATATTTTACTGATTACCACAGATCAGCAGCGCTTTGATACGATTCAGGCGTTGGGGGCAAAGAATATTTTTACACCGCACCTCAACTATATGGTAGGGGAGGGCATTTCTTTTACCCGCTGCTATGCCGATTGCCCGATCTGTGTGCCGTCCCGTACTACCATTATGACGGGCTTGAGAGGGTTTGAAAGCGGTGTGATCTCCAATGCCACCCATGAAGACACCATGATCAAGGCGACGAGAGAGCGCACAACACTGCCTGCTGTGCTTACCGATGCCGGATATCAGACCTATGCCATGGGGAAAATGCATTTTTCCCCTGCACGTGCCTGCTATGGTTTTGAAAAAACCAGACTTCCTCTGGACTACATGCGGGAATATGATAAAAAGCGGACCCAGGCCAGCCCAAAGGTCCATGGGGTCGGAGAGTGTGAAGTAGAGCCGGTCATCTCCACCGTTGACACCAAAGACAGCATTACGACTTGGATTACAGATGGTGCCATTGATTTTATCGAAACCAGAGACCCTTTGCGTCCCTTCTTTCTGTGGACCAGCTATACAAAGCCCCATCCTCCCTTTGATCCTTGCCGGGAATACTGGGACCTGTACCGGGATATTTCCGTTGACGGAGCGGTCTATGGAGATTGGTCTCAAGATATCGAAAAAGCGCCTCAAGGCGTTCTGGCCGGAAGTTATGAAAATACCAATATGCACCATTTTACAGAGGAACAGATCAAGGCCAGCAAAAAGGCCTACTATGCCATGATTACACAGATGGACTATTCTCTGGGCAGGCTCTTTGGCTGCCTGCGTGAAAATGGTTTATTTGAAAACACCTGGCTGGTGTTTACCTCTGACCATGGAGAAATGCTGGGCGATCACCATATGTCCCAGAAAAATTTGTTTTTCGAGGGGTCGGCCCATGTGCCATTGTTGATTGTGCCGCCCAAGAAATACAATGTCCGGAGAAACATCAAGATTGATACCCTGACGGAGATCAACGATCTCTATCCCACGATTTTGGCCATGGCAGGCATTGCGGCGCCGGTAGGCAACGGAGCCAATCTGCTGGAGCCCATTAAAGAGCGGGTTTTCTATGGAAACAGCCTGGATGTGAACTTCTGTGTAATGGAAGACAATGTGAAGCTGGTTTACTGTGCAAGGGGCGATCACTACTTGCTGTTTGATATGAACAAGGACCCCATGGAGCGCTGTGATCTTTCCAAGGATCCTGGATATGCGGCACAGTTTGAAACGCTGAAGCAGATGCTTTTGAAGCAGGTACGAGAGACTCGGCCGGATATCATTGTTGATGGAAAAATCAGAACCCTTGAGGCTCCCAAGTTCCCAGGAGATGTGCCGGGGCATTGGTTTGGATTCCACTATAAGGACTATAGCGTTGACACATTCCACTAAGTGGCAGAAAAGGACAAAAAAGCGAATACATAGGTACTTATGAAAGTGGGGTCAGGCTGCTCAATCAGCCTGACCCCAATATTTGTGAAACCGATTACTCCTCTTGTATCTGGTGGGCAGCCCGCTCTTTCAGCTTTCTCAGAACAGCCATAGCGCAGTCCAGTGTCTCCGGGGTGAAATCTGCGGTGACAATGGCCTCCCAGTCTGCTAAAACTTTCTGAATCTGAGGAAGGGCTTCCATAGCTTTGTCCGTGGGATATACACGGGTGACACGGCGATCCGCACTGCAGGTGCACCGACGAATGAAGCCGACTTCCTCCAATGCGGCCAGCTGCCGGGCCACACTGCTTTTGTTAAAGAAAATTCTTTGGGCCAACTGCTCCTGACAGATGCCGGGATCGGCACAGATATGCAGCAAATAGCTGGCGTGACAGGACTTGAGCCCTAGAGGAGCCAGCATCTCTGTGCGATACTGGGTGGCACATCGAGCGATAGAGTCCAATTCCCACATAAGTGATGACATAGAAACAGCTCCTTTTCAAGCAGATTTATGGAATAAACACATATGACCTACCGCTATTTTACCGTGATTCTAAAATGCTGTCAAGAGAAATAGATGCAAAAAGCGACCTGCCGCACTATGCAGGCAGATCGCTTTCACAAATCTGAGTTTTAGCGGACACTCTGGGCGGGGGTATGATTGGCTTCAAAGATCGTCCGGATCTCTTTACAAGTCAAAAATTCCCTGCTGGAGATGTTCTTGTCAGCAACAACAAATCCGGTTGCGTTGTTTGCGGTCATCGTAAGCCGGATATCACCGTGGATTTCCGTGGAAGAGGTGGGCAGACCGGAAAGAAGCGTCCAGGCGTGCTGTAGCTGCTCCGGAGAAAGGTCTGCGCTCCTGTATACATTCTCCTCCCAGATGAGAGTGAATTCAAAATCAGAGGGCATGGAGAGACTGCCACCGGGAGACGGTCCTGTGCCATCAACAGCCTGAGGGGACACGGCACCGGGCATTGCTGCATCCGTAGAAGTTTGTGGACCGCCTGTAAGGGTAGGAGACTGGGTCCGTGCCTCATCGGATAAATTGCTCGTTTCTTCAGAGGAAGGATTGGCAGATGCAGTTTTATTGGTTCCGGCAGCGTCACGGGTTTCGCCATGGGATAACAGCATAGGGGAGAGGAACAGTGCGGCAACACACAGGCAGGCAGCAACCGCCACGGTTACATAGCGACCGTAAGGGATGGGCTTCTTTTTTCGCGAAAGCTCCGCGCGGTCCTCTAAGAGAGCCTCATCAATATCTCCCAGGGCCCGAAACAGGTCATGGTTATTCAATGCCAACACCTTCTTTTTCCAAATAGGCTTTGAGCT
Organism: Oscillospiraceae bacterium; assembly: GCA_020025515.1. Taxonomy (GTDB): domain Bacteria; phylum Bacillota; class Clostridia; order Oscillospirales; family Oscillospiraceae; genus Faecousia. The sequence continues at coordinate 74,040 of JAHHRZ010000004.1, forward strand.
TATTACGCACCCGGAATAAGCTGGACTTCACGGCGCTTTGGCTGAGACCATAGCGATTTGCAAGGGTTTCGATGGATTCACAGTACCAGTATCTGCGTAAAAACAGATTCCGTTTATCCGACTCCAATGAGCGCAAAAACCGATTCAGGATATCCGTAAGCTCCCTTTGGGCATAGTCATCCCGCTGGTCGGGGATACATTCATCCAGTTCGGACAGAAGCTGGTCCATGGGGTGGGAGCGTTTTGCGGCATGCTTATAGTCATAACGATCCAAGGAAAGATTCCTGGTAATACGGCCCAGAAAGGCAGAAAGCTTCGTGGGCCTCTGTGGGGGGATCGCATCCCAGGCCCGAAACCAGGTATCATTGACACATTCTTCTGTATCCTGGCGATCGTTCAAGATGCCATAGGCGATGGACCGGCAGTAGGCACCGTATTTTCTCTCGGTTTCGGAAATGGCCGCTTCGGAGCGATTCCAAAACAGGGCAATAATGAGCTCGTCATCCACAGCTAATGACCCTCCGTTCCTTTCGTAAATCAAGACGGAAATATAGGGCTAAGGTTGCCCCTACAACAAAATTATTTATCCATGCGTATGCTGATATGAGGATGGGTAAGATTGGTACCAATGCGCTTTAGGGTCATGGCAACGGCTTCGTTGGCCCGGTAGTAGGCCGGCCAGTAGTCGTCGGTAGTGGTCCAGAAGCGAAGGACATAGGTGATTTTTGTATCGCCGTAGGTTTCGATTCCCGCAAAGGGAGCGGGATCTTTTAGTGTAGCAGGGTCCTGCGCAACCTGGAGAAGAGCGGAAATAACGGTTTCCGGATCGGCCTCATAGGACAGCGCAATGGAAACCTCCACACGCCGGGTACCGGCAGATGAAAAGTTGGTAATTTCCGCAGCAGAAGCAATGGAATTTGGTATGGAGATGATTTTACTGTCGGGGGTCATAAGCTTGGTATAGTTGAGGCCGACCTCCTGCACGGTGCCACCGGTAGTTCCAATCTGCACATAGTCACCGACTACAAAGGGGTTGGTGGTAAGCAGGGTGATACCGCCAATAATGTTGGTCAGGGCGCCCTGAACAGCCAGGGACAGAGCCAGAGAGATAATGCTTAATATTGCCACCAGGCTGGAAACATCAACTCCAAGCTTGCTTGCAACAATCAGAATCAAAATGGTGTATAGCAGGATTCGCATGGAAGCCCGCACCATGGCGTGGGCGGTTTTTTGAAGCTTGGAGCGACTCAGCGCTTTGTCAAAGAAGCGGAGCAAAAACTTCACAATGATGAGACCGACTAACAGAATCATAACCGGAGGAAGAATCTTGGAAAGGGTCAGGGAGTCAAAAAAAGACTTCACGGATTCAGTCGATGGAAGCGCTTCTCCGCTGATGGTACAAAAAGACATCTTGCATTCTCCTTTTTTAATCATTTTCTCTATTATACGAAAAATCAGGATCGTTTGCAAGGGAGGGAAAAACTGAAAAATTATTTTTCTGTGAAAACAGAGGGAAAAGGTGATGTTTTACCAAGAAAAAGTGCACATTATACAATTTAAAGTTCATGATCTGCGAAATATTTAGATGCATTTTTTATTCTTTGTCATAAATGTTTAAAAAAGCATTGAAATTTTAGATCCTTTCGTGTATAATGTCCTCATTGCGGTACTATACCAAGCTGCAAGAGGAGGAAGGCGCTTGCCTTCTCTGAAAGGAGAATGATTGATCATGTACACAGCAAATGCAATTCGTAATATTTGTCTTCTCGGCCACAGCGGCAGCGGCAAGACTGCGCTGGCAGAGAGTTTACTTTACATGACTGGTGCCATTGACCGAATGGGCAAGAACGCCGACGGGAATACCGTATGCGACTATGATCCGGAAGAGATTCGCCGCAACATCTCCATTTCTACCGCAGTGGTTCCTCTGGAGTACCATAATACCAAGATCAATCTGCTGGATACCCCCGGCGGTTTCGATTTCTCCGGTGCCGTTGCAGAGGCTCTGCGTGCAGCAGATGCCGCGATTCTGGTCTGCTCGGCCAAGGATGGGATTACCGTTGGGTTTGAGAAGGCATGGAAGTATTGCGAAGAGCGCAACATGCCCCGCTTCGTCTATATCTCCAAGGTGGATGAAGACAACAGCGATTATAATGCCACTTTTGAAGCCCTGCGTGAGCGCTACGGCAACAAGATTGCCCCTGTTGTAGTTCCAATCTGGGACGCACAGAAGAAAGTCACCGGCATTATTGATGTGCTGAATAAGCGGGCCTATGAGATGCAGAATCAAAAGCGTGTGGAGATTGAGATTCCGGAGGACAAGGTTGCTGTCATTGAGGAATTCAATGGCGCTCTGAAGGAGTCTGTGGCTGAAACCAGTGAGGAGCTCATGGACCGGTTCTTCAATGATGAGGATTTTACATACGCTGAGATGATCAAGGGCCTGCATCAGGGTGTTGAGGAACTGTCCATGTTCCCTGTACTGTGCGGCTCCGGTATGACCTGCCTGGGCAGCCTCATGCTCATGGATCATATTGTGGATCTGCTGCCCAACCCTGTTGAGGGCAATTATCATAAGGCCACTACCGCGGACGGCAAGACGGAGGAATTCGTGGTTTCTCCCGGCGGCGTACCTTCTGCATTTGTATTTAAGACCGTATCCGATCAGTACGGAAAGTACTCCTTTATTAAAGTCCTTTCCGGCACCATTACTTCCGACACGGTTCTGGTCAATGCCCGTACCGGCGAGACGGAGAAGCTGGGCCGTATGTATACCATGTGCGGCAAGAAGAACACAGAGGTGAAGGAGCTGTCCTGCGGCGACATCGGTGCCATTGGCAAGATGGATAAGGTCAAGACCGGTGACACCCTGTGTGATCCCCGCAAGGTGGTATCCCTGAAGGGAATTCCCTACGCCGAACCCTGCTATTCCATGGCCATTGCCCCGAAAATCAAGGGTCAGGACGATAAAGTGGGCGCAGGTCTGAATAGGCTGAACGAGGAAGATCCCTCCTTTACCATTGCGATGAACCCTGAAACCAAGCAGATGGTTCTTTCCGGTGCCGGTGATCAGCATCTGGATGTGTTGGTTTCCAAACTGAAGAGCCGGTTTGGTGTTGAAGCTGTTTTGAGTCCCACTAAGGTTGCATATCGTGAGCGCATCAAGAAGAAGGTGGAGGCACACGGCCGTCACAAAAAGCAGACCGGTGGTTCCGGCCAGTTTGGTGATGTGTGGATTCGCTTTGAACCCCAGGAAGAGCAGGATGAACTGATTTTTGCAGAGGAAGTCTTTGGCGGAAGCGTGCCTCGCAACTTCTATCCCGCCGTGGAAAAGGGTGTTCAGGAAGCAGTTCAGAAGGGCCCTCTGGCAGGCTATCCCATGGTCAACTTGAAGGCGACTCTGTATGATGGCTCCTATCACCCCGTTGACTCCAACGAAATGGCCTTTAAGATGGCAGCAATTCTGGCCTTCAAGGAAGCAATGCCCAACGCCAACCCCACGTTGCTGGAACCCATTGGTGCCTTGGCTGTTACCATTCCCGACAGCTACATGGGCGATGTCATTGGCGATCTGAATAAGCGCCGTGGCCGTGTGATGGGCATGAATCCTGATAACGAGGGCAACACCGTGGTAGAAGCAGAGGTTCCCATGGCTGAAATGGGTACCTATGCCATCGATCTGCGGGCTATGACCCAGGCTCGGGGCTCCTTCACCATGAAGTTTGAGCGTTATGAAGAGGTTCCCAAGGCCAATCAGGCAAAGATCATTGCGGATGCCAATAAGGATGAGGCTTGATCCATAAAGTGTAAATTATAAGAAAGGTGTGCCTAAGCGCTGCTCAGGCACACCTTTTTTCGGCGGTATCCCGGAGATTTTGCGGGATACCGCCCTTTGCTTATTTACAGATGCATGGTGCAGTTGCTGCCCTGAGGTGACTTGGTGATGACCAGCTTTGAGGGAATGGTGTCTGCCAACTGCTCCACGTGGGAGATAATGCCGATTACACCGGTGCTTTTCTGAATGCTTTGCAAAATATCCAAGGCATCCAGAATAGACTCCCGGTCCAGAGAGCCGAAGCCTTCGTCAATAAACATGGCTTCCAGACGAATGCCATCTCCCTGGGCCTGCACAACGGTGGAAAGACCAATGGCGAGACTCAGCGCCACAAGGAATTTTTCGCCGCCGGACAAAGTGGTGACGCTTCGCCGCTCGTGATTGCTTTGATCCAGTACCTCCAGCTCCAGACCTCCTTTGTGACCTCTGCCGGAAATTTCATCCGTGCGGTAGAGCTGATACCGTCCGCCATAGACATTATGCAGCAGATGATTGGCGGCGTTTGTAATGGTGTTCAGCATGACACCCAGAATGTAACGCTGGAGGCTGAGACCGGAGCTTCCACCTAGACGGCGGGCAAATTCCAGGTCCAGATCTGTCTTTTTTCGGTTTTCGGTGTAGTTTTGGAATCGCCGTGTCAGGGACTCCAAATCCCGGGACATGGTTTGAATTTGATTTTTCTGCAAAAGGATCTGACCTGCCAGAGCCTCTGCGTTTTCTTTTGCCTGCTCCAATGCTTTAGTTAAGCCGGGAAGATCCGGCGCAGCCTGGCTTTGCACAGTGCTTTTCTGCTTGTCATAGGAGAGCTGTGCACTGCTCAGGCGGGTACGGAAGGCTTGCAGTTCTTTTTCACGGGAAATAAATTCCTCCGGGGCAATGTAGACATCCTTGAAATGGGCTTCGTTTTCAAAACCTGCTTGTGACAGAGCTTCCTGCCATAGCTGTTCCTTTTCTATGCGGATATGCTGGGCAATGCCTTGTTTTTCCAGTGCATCCTTCTGCTTCGTAAGAGCAACCAAAAGATTGGTTTCCGCAGTGCTTTTTATCTGGATGACAGAAGCGTCTTCTGTTTCAAATCGCTGGATTTCCTGCTCCAGCTTTTTCACGGTTTTTTCTAATTCATAAGTGGTTTCAATGCCGGCAAGACGGTGGGAGAGTGCTTCTTCATAGTTGCCTTTTGCCACAGCCGCTTCCTGAGATGCAGCATGGGCTGCCTCACGGGCATCATTATTTTCTGCGTCCAGAAGATTTAAGCGTCTCATTGCCTCCCGTACTGCTTTTCCCGCATTGTTTAATTTTTGGTCCAGCTCGTCCAACTGGGCTTCGGAAATGTGGGCAGAGTGGAGTTCTGCAGGGCAAGGGTGCTGGGTACTGCCGCAGACAGGGCAGGGAATTCCGGGCCGCAGCTGTTGGGCCAGGGTACTTCCGATGCTCTCCAAGTAGATGGAATGGGCACTTCGGTATTCCCGATCCAGCTTATCCCGGACTTTTTCTGCCTGCTCATACTGCTGCTTTCCGCCTTGCAGATTTTTCTGTGTGCGGGAGAAATTTTTCTGGGCCGTATCCTGGGCTGCAGTTTTGACCGCAACCTCCCGTTTCTTTTCTTCCAGCGTCTGATAGAGGGGACGGGCACCAATGAGCAGAGTGAGCTGACGATTGTTTGCCTCATAGGCACTTCGCTTCTGCTCATGGGCATTTGCGGCGCTGTTGGCGTTTTTTACGGCAGTTTCCGCAGCGAAAACAGCATTTTGCTGAGTGGAAAGCTGGGTGTTTGCCTGGGCTTCTCCCGCCAACGCATCAGAAAAGGCATCATGCTTGGGCGCAATGGTTTCCGCCATTCGGGAAGCGGCAAGATGCTGTTCCTCTTTTTCATAATGGGGAAGCAATTTTTTACAGTCTTCCAGCTGATTTTCCAAGTCTTTCAGCATAAGGAATTTCTGGTTATCCAGCAGACCTTTTTGGTATGCATCCTCAGCGCTTTTCAGTTGTTTTGTTGCTGCATTATGATTGTTTTCCAGTGCCGTCAGAGAATCTTCCAGCCCGGAAAGAGCGGCGGACAGTTCTTCCAGTGTTTCACATTGATACTCATTTAACTTGGAGGAAATGCCTCTGTACTCCTCTTTTAAGGCGGAATCTCTCTCATTGACTGTTGCCATCAATCGCTTGGTCAAGGCGTCCCAACGGCCTGCCCGAAAAAGGCTGACCAGGATTTTTTCTTTTTCTTCGGAGTTGGATACCAGTAAGGTTTCAAATTTTCCCTGGGGAAGAACAATGACCTGCCGAAACTGCTCATAGGTAAGCCCCAAAAGCTCCTGGGCCTTCTGATTGACCACAGTCTGCTTGGGATTTTCAAAGATGGGGACAAAGACCCCGTCTTCCAATACCAGACAGTTGTGCCTGTCATTGAGATTTTTGTTTCCGTACTTTAAAGAGCGGGTGAACTTGTAGCGCCTCTGCTTACAGTCAAAGACGAATTCCACCAGGGTTTCATCCTTTTTTTGTGCCAGCTTGCAGCGCATGACGCTCATATCCCCTCGAAGACCACCGCTGGATTTTCCGTAGAGGGCATAACACATGGCATCCAGAATGGTGGTCTTACCGGCGCCGGTTTCGCCGCAAATGAGGAACAGGCCGTTTTGTTCCAGTTTGGAAAAATCGATATACTGCTCCTGCATATAGGGGCCGAAACATTTGAATCGAAGTGAGACAGGCTTCATTGGTCATCGTCCTCGCTTTCCTGAAGCATTTCCTGAAACAGTGCAATCTGATCCGGAGTGGGGGTGTAGGAAAAGTGTTCTGCCATAAACTTCTTCATAATGTCTGTGGTGTCCATTTCTTTTAACTCTTCCACGGAAAGCCGATCTGCCAACTCCTGAGGATTCAAACTCATACCGCTGATTTCCAGAAGATAGGGAAAACGCTGGAAAAATTCTGCTTGCAGGTCAAGGCCGGTGAAGCGGTCTGTGAGCTCCAGATGCAGATAGTGATTTTTTAAATCCTCTCTGGCGATCAATTCATCATAGGTACCCCGCACACTGATGCGATCCCGAAGAGGCGTTAGGGGGATGAATTGCTGCTCCATGGTTTCGGTATCCAAAAGGACAACCCCTTTTTCCTGATGCTCCTCAGAGCCAAAGGAATACTTGAGGGGACTTCCAGAATACCGAATGTGAGGTGCAATGACCTGAGGTTTGTGGATGTGGCCCAGAGCCACATAGTCAAAGCCCTGAAAAACATCCTTGGAGACGGCGGTAGCAAAGCCGATTCGGGCAGAGCGGTCAGACTCGGAAAGCTCTGCATTTACAATGAGGGAATGACTAACGATGATGTTTTTGCGGTTTGGGTCCATTTGCTGCCGAATGTGGCTGCAAACCACCTGCATGGCAGTTTCCTGAGAAATAATCTGCTGGGCCTGCTCCGGAAAGAGCGCCAGGACTTCGTCTTTATGAAAAAAGGGAAGGCTGTAGACTGCAACACGGTCTTCATCCAAGAGGATTGGAGGGATATCCCGTTCTAATCGTCCGGTAATATGGAGCCCCGCCGGGCGGAGCAGTTCCCGGCAGGCAGCCAGACGGGGGGCACTGTCATGATTTCCAGCAATGACGATAAACTGCACTCCCAATTCTGCACACAATGTGGTGGCGGCTTCGTTGAACAGGGAAATGGCTTCTGCGTTGGCTACACTGCTGTCATAGACGTCTCCGGCGCACAGGACGGCCTGCACATGTTCTCTGCGCACAAGGTCATAGAGCTGCTGCAAAAAATGAGCCTGACAGTCTCGATAGCTGCCGGTTCGTACCGGCATCCCAAAGTGCCAGTCAGAGGTATGAATGATCTTCATGCTGAAACCTCCCATATGTATCATTGAATCATAATTATTTTACCATACAAAAGAACAGAAAGCAACGGCCGCACCAAAGAGTGCAGCCGTTGCGCATTACTCGGCACTGCGCAGAACAGAATACTCGTCAAAACGGGTATCTCTTGTAGCCGTCACAAATACCAGACGATTTTCTTTATTTTGAATGATAGAGCTTTCAAAGATTTTCTCCACTTGGAGAGGATCAACGGATTCCAGATATAGGCGGCTTTTTCCCGCAGGCAGCGGGAAGTCGGCACTGGAACTGAAGGAAACCACAAAATCCCCTGTGGCGCAGGCAGAGACCAACTCGTTTGCTGCGTGGCGGATTGTGTCATCTTTGGTAGTTTCAGCAGAATAGGAAATATTACCGCTATCCGGAATTTTGAAATCTGTAAATACTACCTCATCAAACCCCTTTTGCCGCAGTTCCCGGCAGATTTGAATTAAATTGGTCAGCACGGTTTCGCTGGCGGGATCCAGCCAATAGCAATTCTCCTCATCCTGCCAAAGAGCACCGGAGCTTAAAGACAAACTGGAACCCGGATGCGCCTCAGCAAAGGCAGAATCTCGAAAGGCAGGGAGCCTTGCAATGAGGTATACATCCTGGTCAGACAGAGCCTGAATCAGCTGATCCATTGCTTTGACATCCAGGGCCGAGGACTGACCGGCTTCGTTTATGCTGGTGGTATAGTAGAAGTTGCCAAAAATACTCTTTACATCCAGCATGACCGCAGTCCCCTCCGGCAGAGCGGTCAGAGTTTCTTTTACAGAATCAAAGTGATTGCTGAGCATATCTGTGTCAGCGTAGAAGCCGGAAAGAGTTTCTCCCTTCTGGGCCTGGTCTTCCGCTTCCTCCTGGGTGAGAACCTGAATGTCAATGTGGATGGTTTCTTCCGGCACAACCTGTCCTTCTGCTTTTTGAGACAGAGAGAGGGTGGAGCGGTCAAAATCAAAAACAACGCCGTTGCGGGTAAAGACAATATACCTCTGAAGCCAAACCATCCAGAAAACCCAAATGGAAATCAACACCAGAGCTACAATTCCCACTATGGTGAGAATCTTTCTCAGACGCATTTTGCTGTGGTAGGAAAGCATTCGCATCTTACATTTCCTCCCGGCGTGCTACCAGACAGCGCCAGTCTTCCTGACTGCGTTCTTCCACAATGGTGAGGCCCTGCGCCATCAGTCCGGCTCGAACCTCGTCAACCCTGGTATCCAGAATACCCGAACAGATGACCAATCCACCGGGACGCACCACTTGGGGGACAACAGGACAAAGAGAGAGAATCACATCGGCCACAATGTTGATAAGCGCCAGATCATAGTCACCGCCGAGCTGTGCCAGTGCCTGATGATCTCCGGCAACATCGCCGGTGAAGGCCTGAAAGCGGTCGGAGCCCAGATGATTGTAGGCGGCATTTTCCCGTGCCATGTCCTCAGCCTTGGGGTCGATATCCACGCCAACGGCATGGTTGGCCCCGAGACGCAGGGCAGCAATGGACAAAATACCGCTTCCGGAACCCAAATCCACCACACGGCTTCCGGCAGCCAGATGGTCTTCCAGGGCACTGAGGCACATCTGTGTGGAGGGATGAGAGCCGGTGCCAAATGTAAGGCCGGGGTCTAAAATCACAGGCAGCTTTCCCTCTGCGGCCTCCACTCCGAGCCAGTAGGGAAGCACACACAGATTCCGTCCCACAAACTGAGGCGGATAGTTCTTTTTCCAGCTGTTGGACCAGTCTTCTTCATCCAGAGGGGCGGCTGATACGGTCAGAGGACCCAGATTCTTGCCGGGGTGACTGACCTTGAGTGCCTGAAGTCTGCGGCAGATTCCGTCCAGCTTTTTCTGTGCCTGAGTGTCGTTTTCAATGTAGAGCTTGATCTGGGACAGTCCTTCCAGATGCTTTGCAAGACTCTCGTCGATGTAGTCCCAGCAGGCTCTGTTTGCATCCAGAAACTTCATATATTCGGTCTGATCGTCAATGACCAGACTGTCGTGGCCCATGGTGGTGAGGGCATCGGCTGTGAGTTCGATGCCTTCGGAGGTGGTTTTGATGGTAACTTCTAAATATTGCAAGGATATTCCTCCCTATCAGTAAAATGGTTTATTTGCCCTTGCGTTTGGGGGCGGACTTTTTGGCAGAGGGAGCGGATCTTTTGGCAGGCCCTTTGGAAGATGGGTTTCTGGGAGCCGCTTTTGCAGAGGATTTGGATGAGGGCTTCTTTCCCGGTGCCTTGCTCCAGCGATTGGTGGCGCTGGGCGGCAAGACCCGAATCAGGCATTTCGGCCCGGAGCCAATGAGATCCTCTCTATGCGCTTTTTCCAGCGCTTCCCGGACCAAATAGTAGTTCTTTGGGTTTCGATACTGAATCAGTGCTCTCTGCATAGCCTTTTCGTGGGGATCTGTAGGCACATAGACCCGCTCCATGGTTCTGGGGTCCAGTCCTGTGTAGTACATCACAGTGGACAGGGTAGAGGGAGTGGGATAGAAGTCCTGCACCTGCTCCGGGTTATAGCCCATGTCCCGAATATACTCAGCCAGTTCAATGGCCTCCTTTAGGGTGGAGCCGGGATGGCTGGACATGAGATAGGGAACCAGATACTGATTCATTTGATACCGCTTGTTGAGGGCAAAATACTTGTCCACGAACCGATTGTAAACGGCGTTTCTGGGCTTTCCCATCCGGTCCAAAACGGCATCCGCCACATGCTCAGGGGCCACCTTCAGCTGACCGGACACATGATATTGCACCAGCTCCTTAAAGAAGGTGTCCTTCTTATCCGCCAGCAGATAGTCGAACCGAATACCGCTGCGAATAAACACTTTTTTCACACCGGGAATCTTTCTCAGCTTCCGAAGCAGGGAAATATAGTCGGTATGGTCTGCGTTCATATTTTTGCAGGGGGTGGGGTAGAGACACTGCCGATGACTGCAAGCTCCCTTGGACAGCTGCTTTTCACAGGCAGGATGACGGAAGTTGGCGGTGGGACCGCCCACATCGTGGATATAGCCTTTGAAGTCCTTGTCCTTCACCATCTGCTGGGCTTCCTGCAGGATGGACTCGTGGCTTCGGGTCTGAATGATTCGTCCCTGATGGAATGTAAGCGCGCAGAACGAGCAGGCACCAAAACAGCCGCGATTACTGACCAGACTGAACTTGACTTCCTCAATGGCGGGGATGCCGCCTGCTTTTTCGTAGCTGGGATGATAGGTGCGGCAGTAGGGAAGGTTGTAGATGTCATCCATTTCCTGGGTGGTCAGGGGCTTTTGCGGGGGATTTTGCACAACAAACTGATTGCCATAAGGCTCTGCCAGCCGCTTGGCGGTAAAGGGGTCACAGTTGCCATACTGGATTTTGAAGCTTTCGGCATACTTCCGCTTATTGGACTTCACTTCTTCAAAGGCAGGAAGGACAATGGTGGGAAGGCTGTTATCCAATTCGTTTGTTTTGAACACGGTACCGTCTATATAGGTGACATCCTGAATATCCATACCTGCGTTCAAGGCGTCTGCCAGCTCCACAATGCTCTTTTCGCCCATGCCGTACATCAGGATATCGGCCTGAGAGTCCAGAAGAATGGAACGCTTCATGCTTTCGGACCAGTAGTCATAGTGCCCCAGACGGCGCAGACTGGCTTCAATACCGCCAATGAGGATGGGAACATCCCGATAAGTTTGGCGGATCAGGTTACAGTAAACCGTAGTTGCATAATCAGGCCGTTTACCCATGACACCGCCGGGGGTGTAAGCATCGGTCTTACGACGATGCTTGGTCACGGAATAATGATTTACCATAGAATCCATGTTGCCGGCAGAAACCAGAAAGCCCAGCCGAGGCCGACCGAATACATCGATGGACTTGGGGTTTTTCCAGTTGGGCTGAGAAATAATACCAACACTGTAGCCATGCTGCTCTAAAATTCGGCTGAGAATGGCATGACCAAACGAAGGGTGATCCACATAAGCGTCCCCAATTACATATACAAAATCGCACTGCGTCCAACCACGATCCAACATATTCTGTTTGGAAATGGGTAGAAATTCCATGTTCTTCCTCCAAGATGATTTTTATTACCCATAAGTATATCATTTTTTGATTCAGAATGGAAGAGTCCAGATCCACCTGGAACAATAAAATAGGGATCAGAGGAGGAGTTGGATAAAATTTGAAATTATTTAATATTTTTACAAAATAGCTATTTACATTTTATTAGTTATCATGTAGAATATGAACCGAACAGAGTAAGATTCTCTGCGTAAAGTGCTGCCATAATGGGGAGTTGTCTGGCGGACGAAGGGCTTTGCCTGCGATAGAGAATCTGCACCCGCTGTTGCATATTGGTGGAAGCCTCCTGGTGGATGCCTCCTGTATGTAGCATCGATACTCGGTTGGGCAATGCGGCCCGGATGATCCGGTATCTGCCTACCCCACTGGTACGAATCTTAACATCTTTTCTCCCCATCGGCCTAACTGGCTGTATGGGGATTTTTTTGTCGAGATGCCAGGTGGTATATGCTGGAGATTTGGAGCGGTGCCCGAATCAAAAGGAGGAAAAAACCATGAAAACTCTAACAAAATCAACGACTCTCTACAAGACCCCATTCTCAAAAGCCTATTGGATAGATGCGCTTGCAGAGCTGAAGGACACAAAAATGCTTGTGTTTGCGGCCCTGATGATTGCGCTCCGTGTGGCAATGAAGGGGCTTGCAATTCCCCTGGCCCCGAACCTGAAAATCAATATTGCCTTTTTTGCCAATGCGTTGGGTGCCATGACCTTCGGCCCTGTGGTGGCAGCCCTTGCTGCCATGGTTTCCGATACACTTGGATGTATCCTGTTTCCCACTGGCCCGTATTTTTTTCCTTACATCTTCATTGAAATCGCAGGCAGTGTGATTTTTGCCCTGTTTTTGTACCGCGCCAAGGTAAGCGTGTTCCGGCTGACCATGAGCCGTTTTTGCATTGATGTATTTGTCAACATTATAATGGATATCCCTCTCATGACCCTGTATTATAAGATGGTGCTGGGCAAGAGCTATACCTGGATGCTGATGCCTAAAATTGCAAAGAACTTGAGCATGTTCCCCGTCGAGTCCATCTTCCTGGTCCTGTTTATGTCGGCTATGCTGCCAATTATGTACAAGATGCACCTGGTGTATTATCAGGGAACAGAGCTGAAGCTGACCAAAAAGATGCTTGCCGGTCTGTTGGCACTGTTTGTGCTGGCAGTCACCTGTACCGGTTCTTATCTGGTGTACAACTATAATACTTCCAATCAGGTCAGCTGGCTGGACAAGGAAGATAAGATTACGCTGAATACGGCTTTGACAGAGACGGCCCTTGCGAAGGGAGAAATTGAAGAGGGGCAGGTCTGCATTGTGTCACGAGTGAGCAAAAAGCTCATGGAAGATGAAGTTCAAGTGGAATTTAATGTCTATGATGTGGCAGAGGGGACAGAAATAGAGAATCTTATGTCCTATCGCTCCAAGGATGCCAAGAATGACAAGGCATTGTCTCAGAGTATGGAAGGAAAGGCCATGCACCTGAAAGATGATATGGGTAAGATTTTGGAATTGTCCATAGAGAAGAAAGAATAAAGCTGTGAAAAAGCACACAAAAAGCACACCGAATTTCGGGTGTGCTTTTTGTGTGTTGCAGGCGGGACTTGCCATTTTTTTGGCGAAATGATATAATGCAATCCGATGGGTAAATAGATTTTTATGATTGAAAGATTGTAATTTAACTGATAATACTACAAAAATCCAAGAATAGGAGCTGTATTTATGATTTCATTTGAAAAAATCAACCTCGCAGACCGACAGAAGTTTTACGACTGCTTTAATCATGCAGGTCGTGAAAGCTGCCTGTATTCCTTCGCCAATCTGTATCTCTGGGGAAAGCAGCGGGTTGCGGAAGTGGAGGGGAGAATCTCTGCATTTTCTCATTTTAACGGACACACCATGTATTTATTCCCCGTAGGTTCCACGCCATTAAAGCCTGCGGTAGATGCCTTGCGGCAGGATGCCAAGGAGAGAGGCATCCCGTTTCGGCTTACCGGACTTACCACGGCCGATTGTCGGGAATTGGAAAGCTGCTACCCTGGAGAATTTGAGTTTCGCGCAGATCGAAACAGCTTTGAGTATATCTATGACGTTGACCGTCTGGCAGATTTGAAGGGCAGAGCGTACCAATCAAAACGGAATCATGTGAAGCGGTTTCTGGAGTTTTGTCCCGATTGGCACTGGGAAGCCATTACTCCGGAGAAACTGGCAGCCTGCCGGGGCCTTCTGGAGGAATGGTTTATGCTCCGCAAACGGGAGAGCCCTTATACGGATTACTGCCTGGAAAAGAAGGCGTTGGAGCGGGCCATTTCTTCCTATGAGGCATTGGGACTGGAGGGAATCCTTCTATATGGACAAGAGGATCCCATTGCCATGAGCATTGGTTCCAGACTTTCCGACCATAGCTTTGATATTCACTTTGAAAAAGCATTTGGCACCATTCCCGGAGACTATGCCATGATCAACCAAACCTTTGCTTCCCTGATCCGCCAGTGGCATCCGGAGATCCGATACCTCAATCGGGAAGACGATATGGGCCTTCCGGGACTCAGAACAGCGAAAGAGTCCTATCACCCGGCGCTTTTATTAGAACAGTACTGGTGTACATTGCGGGAGGAACTGGATGAAAACTGAGTATCGGTTTTGCAAAAGAGAGGAGATACCGGCACTTCGTACTCTTTGGAAGGAGGCCTTTGGGGATACAGACGCATTTTTAGATTCTTTTTATAATTTGGCCTTTGCAACGGATCGATGTTGTGTGGCTGTTCAAGAAGGTGCGGTGGTATCGGCGGCCTACTGGTTTCCCTGCACCTGCCGGGAAATGCAGATTGCCTATGTCTATGCCGTTGCCACAAGGGAGGCAAGCCGAGGGCAGGGCCTGGGCCAAGGCCTTCTGAATTGGATGAAAGAGACCCTGGAGCAGCAGGGGCTTGGTGCTCTGCTGCTGGTACCGGCAAGCAGGGAATTGGTTCGGTTTTATGCAAAACTGGGGTATCTTCCCTGTTCTCCTCAGGGGCGAATCAAGGCCAGCGCTGCCGGTCCTGTGGTTCCCTTAAAGCCGGTGAGCCCACGTAGATATGGGCAGCTGCGGCAGTCCATGCTGCCCGCCGGCAGTGTGATACAGGAGGGAGTCAGTCTGGATTTTCAGGCCACCATGTCAAGACTCTACAGCGGCAAAGATCTGCTTCTTGCGGCCACAATCCGGGACGACGGCACGGTATTTGCACATGAACTTTTGTGCAAGGATCCGGTGAAGCTGATTCCGGGCATTTTGAAAACACTGAAGGCACAGGAGGGGATTTTTTGCGTCCCCTTTGCGCAAGGGCGGCCCGTTGCAATGTATCTGCCGCTGCGGACCTGGCAGGGACCGGAACCGGGATTCTTTGCTTTCTCATTCGGCTAAAGAGGAAATTTATTAAATTTTGTCAAAAGGTTGACTTCCAATGGAAATAAAGGTACAATAGGTGATACCGTCTCCCTGATTTTGGGAGAAATAAACCATCCATAACGGAGGAAGATTCTCATGAAAAAATTGTTTGTACTGCTCCTTTCTGTGGTGCTCGTGTGTTCCCTTGCTGCTTGCGGCAACAAAAAGACGGACTCCACCGATTCTAAGGAAACCACCGGCAACACAAAGGTAACCACTACCTCTGATCCTACTGACGGCGAAACCACAGACCCCACTCAGAATGGCACCGGAGGCAGCTCTGCTGCCAGCGGCGGTGATCTGGTTGATTACCCTGTCACCGACGGCGACATTGTTGAAGATAACGGGGAGTCTGTACCTTCCAGCAATGGTGACCTGAATAACTAAATTTGAATCAGGTTAAGAGAGTCAATACCTGAGAGGAGAATGATGATGAAAAAGTGGATCGCACTTCTGCTGGCCGGTATGATGCTTCTTGGCCTCATGGCAGGCTGCGCAAACGGCAGCACAGAGGAAACCAAGCAAGAGGCAGAGGGCAGCGTTACGCAGCCCAACTCTGATGACGCAACCAAGACAACAGAATCAGTCAGTGGTGAAAAGCTGACACTGGCTCTGGTTGTAGCGGGCACCTTTGGTGACCGTTCCTTCTACGATTCCTCTCTGGAGGGTGCTACCCGCCTGGAGAAGGAGGGAAAGATCACCCTCAAGACCATTGAGTGCAACAACGCAGATCACCCTCAGCAGATCCGCAACGCCGCAGATGCCGCAGACATGGTGGTTCTGGTTGGCTGGGAGTTTTACGACGTTGAGACCATCGCGGTAGAGTATCCCAATGTGAAGTTTATCTGGGTGGACAACGCCACTGCAAATCCTGTGGAGAATGTGCTGAACATTACCTACGCGCAGAATGAGGGCTCTTTCCTGGCCGGCTACATTGCAGCCAAGATGTCCAAGTCCGGGGTTGTCGGTGCCGTAGGCGGCCAGGATGCCGATACCATCAATGATTTCATTGTGGGCTATCAGCAGGGCGCCATGCAGGCCAATCCCCAGATCAAAGTGGAAACCATCTACGCCGGTACTTATGATGACCCTGCTAAGGGCAAGGAGTGCGCATTGGCTCTGAATGAAAAGGGTGCCGATGTGGTGTTCCAGATTGCATCCAAGACCGGCGATGGAGTGTTCCAGGCTGCTCAGGAGAAGGGATTCTATGCCATTGGTGTGGACTCTGACCAGAAGTACATTGCCGATGATGTGATTATCTGCTCCATGATGAAGCAGGTCGGCGGCTCTGTCTACGCTGCTGTCAGCGAATATTTGCAGGGAGACGCTTCCAAGTGGGGCACTACCTGGATTGCTGACATGGCCACAGGCTATATTGGCATTGGTTACGGAGAAGAAGGTGCCACCCAGCAGGTTTCTGAGGAAATCAAGGCCGAGGTTGAGGCTATGGCTGAGAAAATCGTTTCCGGTGAGATTGTGGTGGAAACCACCCGCTGAGAAAACGCATCTGGCAAGGCCCTGTGCAATGCCCAAACTTTTCGGGGCTGTCTCATATGAGGCAGCCCCTTTTCTATTTCACGGTCATTATTTTGTAGGAGGTGGTTATTTTGCAGGATCCTATTGTACAGTTCCGGCATATATCTATGCAGTTTCCCGGGGTGCTGGCCAATGATGATGTATGCCTGGAGATTCAGAAAGGTGAGATTTTTTCTTTGGTAGGGGAAAACGGTGCAGGAAAAAGTACCCTGATGAATGTGCTCTACGGCATCCATACCCCTACAGGGGGCAGCCTTTTCATGAAGGGGCATGAGGTGCGGCACTTCAGTCCCAAGAATGCCATCGATCTGGGGGTTGGCATGGTGCACCAGCACTTCATGCTGGTGCCGTCTTTCACGGTAGCCCAGAATATTGTTCTCAGCAAAGAGCCTAGAAAGGCTGGCATTTTTTGTGATAAAAAGAAAATTCGCAAACAGGTGGAGGACTTGAGCAGAGAGTTCGGATTACAGGTCGATCCGGATGCGGTAGTCAGTGAAATCAGCGTGGGTCTGCAGCAGAGAGTGGAGATTCTGAAGACGTTGTATCGTGGTGCAGAGATTTTAATTCTGGATGAACCCACAGCAGTGCTGACGCCCCAGGAGACCAACGAACTGTTTGATATCCTTCGGAAGATGGTGCGCCAAAAGGGAATGACTGTGATTCTCATTACCCACAAACTGGGGGAGGTCATTGCGGTTTCCGACCGGGTTGGTGTGATGCGTCAGGGGAAACTGATCAGTGTGGAAGAGACAAAAAATGTGACAGAACATAGTCTGGCAGCGAAAATGGTCGGAAGAACGGTTCTGCACGATCCGTTTGAAAAGAAGGGAGAACCGGGAAAAGCATGTATCCGGGTGGAAAATCTCTCGGTTCTTGACAATCGCGGCCTTCCGGCAGTAAAGAATCTGTCTCTGGAAGTGCGTGCCGGCGAGGTGGTGGGCATCGCCGCCGTGGAAGGAAACGGCCAAAGTGAGCTGCTGGAAGCAATCACCGGGATGCGTGGTATTCAAAACGGCAATGTCTATGTTATGGATTCTTCTATTTTGGGAAGAACGCCGGGGCAGATCCGTGCCATGGGACTGGCCCATGTACCGGAGGATCGTCTGGCCACCGGCATCTCCAAAGAAGGGACCATTTCAGAAAACCTGATTATGGGCAAGCATCGTCGGAAGGAATATACCTTCTTTGGAATCCAGGTGAAGAAAAAGAGTGTGCGCAGCTATACAAAGAAGCTCTTTGACCGATTCGATATCCGTGCAGCCAATCTGGATACCCCGGTGGGGAGCCTTTCCGGCGGCAATATGCAGAAGGTGGTCATAGCCCGGGAGTTTTCCTTTGATACGCCGGTGCTGGTGATTTCTCAGCCCACCCGCGGCGTGGATATTGGTGCCATTGAGTTCATCCATCAGCGTATTATGGACAAGCGGGATCAGGGCTGCGCCATTTTGCTCTGCTCTGCGGATTTGGATGAGGTGTTCCGACTGTCTGACCGAATTGTGACCCTCTATGAAGGGGAAATCACCGGCATTTTTCAGGCGGATTCCATTACCAAGGAAGAGATTGGCTATTATATGACAGGTGCTCGCAGAGAGGAGGAAAAGACCCATGGATAAAAAGAAAATGGATTGGGGCTATTTCGGATCTCTGGCACTGTCCATCCTGCTGGCCCTCGGAGTAGGCGGTGTCATTATGGCAGCCGCCGGATATCATCCAATCAAGGCCTATGGGGCACTTTTGCAGGGTGCTACGGGATGCGAAAGCATTGGAGAATTCCTTACGGCAGCGTTTACAAAGCGGCAGTTCGGAAACACCCTGGAATACACAATGGTTCTGTGCATGACGGGCCTGGCCTGCGCACTGGGTGCCAGAGTTGGAATCTTTAATGTGGGCGGCGAAGGGCAGCTGTACCTGGGTGCCATTGTCTCTGCATACATTGGTGTTTTGCTGGCAGGGTGCGCCTGGTGGATTGCCATTCCTGTGGCAGCTTTGGGCGCAATGGTGGCCGGTGGACTTTATGCATGGGTCCCCGGCGTTCTGAAGGTCAAGTGCAAGGTCAATGAGGTCATTACTACCATTATGCTCAACTCCATTGCCATTTACTTCTGTACCTTCCTTTCCACTGGCCCTTGGAAGACCAGTCAGGGAAACCGGGTATCCGGCACCGAGACCCTGGTTCCGGATTTGCAGTTTACTCGTCTAATCAATGGTTCTTCTCTGACAACAGCGGTGTTTGCGGCTGCGGTGATTGCCTTTTTGGTCTGGTATGTCATGAGTAAAACTGCCACCGGCTATGAAATGAAGCTGACAGGCCAGAATCGCCGCTTTGCATTCTTCTCGGGTCTCAAGGTGGATACCATTACCATTGGTGCCATGACCATTTCCGGCGCCATGTGCGGCCTTGTAGGGATGTTTGAGGTCTATGGTGTGAAGGGCAGCTATCAGGATGGCATCAGCAAGGAATTCTACTTTGACGGCCTTTTGGTAGCTATGATTATGCGCTACAATCCTGTAGGAATCATCTTTATGAGTCTGCTTTTTGCTGCCCTGCGGATTGGGGCCTCTGGGATGGAACTGAATGCGGGGGTTCCCGGCGAGGTGTACCGCATCATTCAGTCGGTCATTATATTCTTTATGGCAGCAGAAAGCGGCATTTCTGCAAGCGTGAAAGCCAAACGGGCTGAAAAGCGGGCACGCCGGGAGGCAAATGCCAGACTGGAGGGGAAAGCAAATGGGTAACATCTTTACAACCGGATTGTTTCAGCACATGTTCCGCAGTGCAACCCCGGTAGGTCTGGCTGCAATGGGCGGCCTGATGACAGAGCACGCCGGTATTATGAACATCGGCATGGATGGCATGATTCTCATGGGGGCCTTTACCTCAGTGGCAGTGAGCTGGCTTTTTGGGTCTGCATGGCTGGGACTTCTGGCGGCACTTCTGGTGGGTGTTCTTGTGGGAATGTTCTTTGCGCTGTTCGTGGTAAAATTCAAAAGTGACGAATTTATCATCGGAACGGCACTGAATATTTTGGCGGGAGGTCTGACGGTCTTTTTACTTCGCTCGATCTTTGAGGTAAAGGGCTCCTTCCGTGGCACACCGGAACAGCCCGTTGTGGGTCTTCCGAAGGTGGAGCTGGGCGTTCTGGCTAAAATTCCCATTGTTGGTCCAATTCTGGACGGAAGCTCCGTTTTTTTGATTTTGACATGGGGACTGGTTGCGATTATGTGGTTTTTTGTGTATCGCACCCCCTATGGCTTCTGGATTCGGGCAGCAGGGGAGCGGCCTGCAACCCTTCGCACTGCGGGAATCAGCCCGGAGAAGATGAAGTGGATCTCTTCGGCCCTGAGCGGTGCCTTTTGCGGTGTGGCAGGGGCACAGCTTGCATTGGGAGATGTCACCATGTTTTCTGAGGGAATGAGCAATAGCCGTGGATATGTAGCCTTCGCCTGTGTGATTTTCGGCGCAGCCAACCCCGGCAAGGCCTACCTTGCGGCTTTGATGTTCGGCTTTTTTGATGCGTTGGGCTATCGCCTGCAGGAATATGCCAATTCGAATTTGACAGCAATGATTCCCTATGCCATTACGGTAATTATGATGGTCTATGTGGTGGTCCGCAGCCAGCGCAGACGGGCTAAAATGGGGAGAATTGCGGGATAGAGAATTCTAATGGGAATCGAAGTGGCCCCTATTGCATTTTTTTGACATTTTGTTATAATTGGTATATTCTTTCCCGGGGCCTTGCCCCGGGCTGCTTTGAGAGGTGCGTTTGATTGTTGATGAATGTAATCCGGGTGCTTTCCGTGGTGGGGGCCCTGAGTCTTACCTATGGGTTGGGATCCTTTGAGAGTCTTCAGTGGGTATGGCAGATTCCGGTGTTTTTCCTTGGATTCTGGTGTGCGCAGATTTTGCTGTTTTTGGGCGTGTTGTATTTGTGGTGTGCCAGAATTGACCTGAATACTCCTTCGGTGGAAAATGCCCGTGACCGGAAGGTATTAAATCTCTGTGCCGACTTTGCGCTGTCGTTTCTTCATGTGAAGGTCCATACCACCGGTATGGAAAAATTGCCAAAGGAAGGTCGGTTTATGCTGGTTTGCAACCATTTAAGCTTGCTGGACCCGGTGGTTTTGATTGCCCATGCAAAAAACAGTCAGCTGGCATTTATTTCCAAGCAGGAAAACAAATCTATGCCCTTTGTGAATAAGCTGATGCATCAGACCCAGTGCCAGCTTCTGAACCGGGAAAATGATCGGGAAGCGCTGAAGACGATTCTGAATTGTATTTCCCTGGTTAAGGAGGATAAGGCAAGTATCGCAGTGTTTCCTGAGGGCTACACCAGCCGTACCGGTCATTTGCAGCCTCTGCGCAACGGTGTCTTTAAGATCGCTCAGCGGGCCAAGGTGCCGATTGTGGTTTGCACCGTCCAGAACACGGAAGCCGGGTTTCGGAATTTCTTCCACGGCCGCCGCACCTGTGTAAAGCTGGATTTGCTGGAGGTCCTACAGCCTGAGGCGCTGCCCGGCACGACAAAGGAGATTGGAGACCAAGTGTATTCTATTATGGCGCGGAATTTAGGGGAACCGGAAGTTGACAACAACCCCTAGGTTGTGATAAAATAAGTGGGCAGGGTTCGGAACCCTGCCCACGACATGGGCGCAGTGAATTTACAGGCTTTATGAGTCTGCAGAGATCGCTGCTGTAGTCGTTGGCCCATACCTTGGTAAAAACAGGTGCGCCTGTTTTTATACACTGCGGATCAGGCTGTGTGCCCCGCCTCGGTTCCCTCGCCGTGTAAAATCTAGAGGGACAACTTCATAAGCGGGCGTGGTGGAATTGGCAGACACGTTAGATTTAGGCTCTAATGTTGAGAGACATGCAGGTTCAAGTCCTGTCGCCCGCACCATGGCGAGTGTTCTTATAGCATTTAAAACGCTGTAAGAACACTCGCCTTTTTTATTTTTATCCGGCGATTTCAGCTGGGGTGTCGTTGACGAACACACCTTTTCGGGTTGTGACGGTTATATTAGGATTGGTAGTGACTGAATTTCGGAAATATTGGGAATGCTCAATCCCATACCCGAGATAATCCAGATCGAATAAATCCCAACTCATTGTCTGTTTACAAAGCTGACTGCAAAATTTACCTCATAATAGCCCTTTTAGTAACAATGTATTAAGCAAATTGGCTCATATAAAGAGCGGCATACTTGCCATGTTGTTCCATTAACGCTTCATGGTTACCGACTTCCTTAATATCTCCGTCCTCCATATAGAGAATCATATCTGCATCCCGGATGGTGGAAAGCCGGTGAGCAATCACAAAGCTGGTGCGTCCCTCCATCAGTTCGGCCATTGCTTTCTGAATCAGCACCTCAGTATGCGTATCCACATTGCTGGTGGCTTCATCCAAAATCATGATCTCCGGGTCTGCGGCAATGGCTCGCGCAATGGTCAGAAGCTGTCTTTCACCTTGAGAAATATTCTCTGCGCCTTTACTGAGCATCATATCGTAACCACCGGGCATGGTTTTGATAAAATTATGGGCGCAGGCAGATTTTGCAGAAGCAATGATTTTTGCTTTCTCCATATGATCTTCGGCGTATCCAATGTTTTCACCAATCGTTCCTTCAAAAAGCCATGTGTCCTGCAAAACCATGCCGAATCGCTTCCGCAATTCCTCTCGTGACATTTCGGTGATTTTGACTCCATCCACCGAAATGGAACCGCCATTCAGTTCATAAAAACGCATCAGCAAATTGATGAGTGTAGTTTTGCCTGCTCCAGTGGGCCCCACGATTGCTACCTTCTGACCGGGAACTACCGTCAAGTTAATACCATTCATCAGAAGATGATCTGGAGAATAACCAAAGGTCACATTTTCAAATGTGACACAACCGTTGTGCTCCTTTGGAACAATGCACTGTTTTGCATCCGGAACTTCCTCCTCGGCATCCAACAGTGTGAAAATACGCTTTCCGGCTGCGGCCGCGGCTCCAAAGCTTCCCACCATCCCTGCCAAAGAGGAGAATGGATCTGCAAAACGCCATGTGTATTCCAACATTGCCTGCACATTGCCAACGGTGATTTTTCCAATTATTGCCCACAAGCAGCCGATTGCGGCACAAAGAACATAACCAAAATCGTTGACAAGGGTCGTGATAGGACTCACTGCTCCTGCTGTGGTTTCCGCTTTTCGGGAGTTTGTTTTGAGTTCCTCGTTCAGCTTGAAGAAGGCGGTCTTTGCACGCTCCTGATAGTTGAAGGTCTGCACAACGGACTGACCATGATACATTTCCTCTACATAGCCATTGAGTCTGCCCAAAAGCTCCTGCTGCTGCCCATAATAGGTTTCGCTGGCTTTCATCACGCCTGCCGCACTGAAAAGAGAAAGTGGAACCATAACAATGGGGATCAAGGACAGCGTTGGACTGATTGCAAGCATCATAATCAGTACGCCAATCGCTGTTGTGACCTGTGTTACCACAGAGGTTAGATTCTGGCTGATGGTGTTGTTGATGGTATCCACATCGTTGGTGATGATGCTGAGAATATCTCCATGGGTGTAGCTATCATAATAATCGAGCTTCAGATGGTGCATCTTCTCGTTGATTTCTTGCCGGAGTGTCTGCATCACATGAGCAGTGACTTTTGCCATTCCAAAGCCCTGGAAAAAGGAAAATAACTGTGAAATCAAAAATAGGGCAACCAAAGCCAACAAAATCCCAGTAATGGTGTCCCAATAGAACACACCATCTGCAATGCTGGAAAAGAGTGTCGTTGTGACCTTACCCACAAGAAAAGGCGCAAGAACCATAAAAGCTGTGCTGATGACAGCAGACAGCAATACAAAGAACAAGCGCAGCCGATGTGCTTTCAAATAGCCAAGCAGCCGCTTGAACACAGTGATATTTTTCATGTTAAAGTGCCTCCTTTCCCAGTTGGATCTCTGCAATTTCCCGATAAAGAGGACAGGTTTTCAGAAGCTGCTCATGGGTGTCGTTTCCCACGATTTGTCCATCGTCCACAACCAGTATGCGGTCTGCATCCATGATTGTGCTGACTCGCTGCGCTACCATAATCACGGTTGCATCCCCGATGGTTTCCTTCAAATTTTGACGGAGCTGACGGTCGGTTTTCATGTCCAAAGCAGAAAAGCTGTCATCAAACACATAGATCTCCGGCCGCTTTATTATGGCCCTTGCAATCGCCATGCGCTGACGCTGCCCCCCGGACAGATTGGTGCCTCCCTGCGCAATGGGATCATGATATCCCCGGGGCTTCTTGCAGATAAATTCATCCGCACAAGCGAGTTTGGCGGCCCGTTTCCAATCATTTTCCGTTCCATCCTCTTTGCCAAAATTGAGATTGTCTGCAATATCCCCGGAAAACAGGACATTTTTCTGAGGAACATAGCCGATGAGTGAACGCAGGTCCTTGGTATGGTATTCTTTTGCATTGATACCGTCAATCAGCACTTCACCGAACATGGGGTCATAAAGTCTGGGAATCAGCTTGAGAATACTGGATTTTCCACGCCCGGTTCCGCCAATGATTGCAGTTATTTCCCCGGGATGGGATATAAAGCTCACATCCTTGAGAATCGGTTCATCCGCACCGGGATAAGCAAAGGTCACATGACGGAACTCTACCGTAGCGCGCATTGGGCGGCGATCGAGCGGAAAACTGCCATCCCGGATCGAGCTTTCTGTTTTCAGCACTTCAGCAATTCGTTTGGCACAGGCATAGCTTGTGGGAAACATCATAATCACCAGAGAAAGCATCATCACAGAGGTAAGCACCATGCTGATGTATTGACTGTTTGCCACCAGTGAGGCGACCTCCATGGCTCCGGTACTCACATAATAAGTACCCATACCTAAAACAGCTGCTGTAGTAACGCCGAAAATCACACTGATGGCAGGCATCAAAAGGCTGGTAATGCGTCCTGCGGTCATAGCGGTCATGGCATAGTCTGCATTCACATTCTCAAAGCGCTTACTTTCCGCTTTTTGTTTGTTAAAGGCACGAATGACACGCACGCCCTCCAGAGATTCCAAAAACAGACGATTGATCTGATCCAGCTTTTTGCGCAGGCGGATTGAGAAACGGGAAGCCAATACCATGATGACGGTCAAAACCACCAGTAGAACCGGAATTGCAACAAGAAGAACGGAACTGACTTTGCCTCCTGTAGCGGCGGAAAACACCAGTCCTGCTGCTGCCATCATAGGTGCAAGAAGGCCAACACGAAGCAGAAGTGTCAAAAAATTCTGCACATTTGTAATATCTGAGGTGCTTCGAGTGATGAGACTGGCTGTACCAAACTTGTCCATCTCTGCGGCAGAAAAACTCTGCACCTTGGAAAAAACCTGATCCCTCAGCTGCGCAGCAAAATCGGTAGAAATATAGGATGCGAGTTTAACAGATAACAGACTGATGATACAAGAAACGATTGTAATAGCAGCCATAATTGCAGCATAAATCCAAACCACATGGTTTGCTCCTGTTGCAACACCATGACTGATCATCTGTGCTAAAAAGGACGGCAAAAGCATCTGCCCAACAGCGGATAGCAGCACCAGAGAGATAAAACCAATCAGCTGAATTGCCTTTAATTTGACTCTTGAACATATGATTTTCATGATGATTTTCCCCCTTTGGCTTCCTTATCTTCTTTTCGCTGTAGGATGGTTTCCGGAATTTCCAAATAGCGTTTCTGAATATAGGCTCGTTGATTGGTGAAATAGCGGTATCCGCTGATTGCTCCGCCAATGAAGAGCAATATCAGCGCAACGATAGCAGCGTGCGGCACCTTCATCTGGCGCAAAAACAGGAAACTCGCAAAGCTGGACAAAGTTGCAGAAATAGCATAGTTTGTCATTACCAACCAATCCAGCTTTCTGCTGGTCATAGCAAGAAAATAGTCATCCCATTGTTCTGAATTGAAATGCAGTTGTTTCCCTTTTACAAAAAATACAAGGAGAAACATCCCCAGCGCCAATAATTTACACAGTAAAACTTTGACAATCGCTGCCATAATGATCCATAGCAGATTTGACATTACATACACATCCTTTTGTTGTTTTTTCTTTTGACATGCTGTATCATATAATGTACAGTCACTGTACAGTCAAGAGGTGTTTTCATGAAAAATCAAACATATTTTTCTTCGGGGGAATTTGCAAAGCTGACCGGAGTCAATAAGCGAACACTCCACTACTATAATGATATCGGGTTATTTTGTCCGGAGGCCGTCGGGGAAAATGGATATCATTACTATTCTGGCTTTCAGTTTGCGCAGTTAGAACTGATTTTGATTTTGCGGAAGGTGGGCCTGTCCATTGATGAAATCCGAGAATATATGACGGAACCGTCCGACATATCCTTTTCTGCCATGATGTCCAAAAAGAAAAAGCTGATTGATGAGTCGATCAAACAGCTTTTATCGATTCAAGCCTTTTTGGAACAGAAGGCTGAACGTATTCAACTGGGGATGAATGTAAGGCATGGAGAAATCCAGCTCTGTACACTTTCGGAACGAAAAATCATTTTATCCCAACCAATCATGGGAGATGACCATGACGGGGATTTTTCAGTTGCCGCTGAATTTTCGCTGAGATTAAAGGGGTTATTTTCTCTCTATGACAGTTTTGGCAGTCGTATTTCTGTGGAAGCCCTGCGGCAACATGAGTTTGCACAATATGACCGGTATTTTTCTTACTGTCCGGAGGACTTTGCTGCTTGTGATGCAGTGCTTCCAGAGGGAACCTATCTTCAAGCTTTTTGCATCGGGTCTTGGGACAAGCTGCCTGATGTATATCGGCAGATTTTTTCTTACGCCGAAGCACATCACATTCAGATTCACGGATATGCCTATGAGGAAGGTCTGAATGAGATGTCACTCACCAGTATGGATGATTATATTACAAGAATTACCATAGCTGTGAAAATATAATATATCGGGTTGAAATCGTCGTAAGTTCCATGGTTATTTTCCTATACTCGATTTTATCCCAACCAGGAGAAAAGGCTACCTTCAACAGCACAAAACTGATGAAGGTAGCCTTCCTATTTTAAGATATGGTAATTGCTTGAGAACGAACCAGAGCTCCGTTGAAGTAAATCTCCAGGGTATAGTTACCGGGAGACTGAGGAGTTTCCGGCAGCTGACCCAGATAGAGGTTTTGATTCCACATGTTGTTCCAGGTGCTGGTATGGAAGGCACGGGACACAACAGCCTGATTTTCATTCCGCAGGAGCACCAGAATGTCCACATTCTCGTCGCTCTTGTCCCGTCCCTGACCATTGACCAGGAAGCCGATGATTTCGCCTGTGGTGAAGTCGGTCTTGGAGGGCAGGCTGTTCAGGTCATCCACTCCCCATTCTCCCTGAGGGGCGGGGAAGGTGGCGACGGACATGTCTTCTCCCTTGAGCCCGAAGCGCTCAAAGGTGGGGGCTGCCGCAGTGGTCACGCTGTGGCCCTCACCGCCTATGGCGGTAGAACCGTCGGAAGACTGGATCAGGAAAGTGTAGGCGGTTCCGGGCAGGGCAGGATTCACAGTCAGACTGGGCTCGGCGGTCTCATAGGACTCGGTGACATCCCCATAGGTACACTGCACGACCCATGGGCCGGTGTAGGATCCCTCACTGTTCCAGGTGAGAGTAATCTTGCCCGGGGTTTCGGCATCCAGCTTTACATCCTTTACCGTGGCAGAGCCGGCGGTGACAGTGATATGGCTGCTGACGGACATTCCCTTTGCGGTGACATCAATGTCATAGTCCGTATTGAGGTCCAGGCCGGTGAAGGTGGCGGTGGTTTCATTGACCGTCACCATGTTGTCAAACCCTGCTTCGTTGGTGCAATGGACCGTCCACTGCTCCACCGGAGTTTCAGGGCCGTCCCAGCTCAGGGTGAAGCCGTCCTCTGTCCGTTCCGTGATCCGAAGCTTCTGTGCGGTGATCACATTGCTGACGGTATGGGTGATGGAGGTAGAACCGCTGAGGGGGTCCCCATCGCTGCGCTCCAGCCGGAGGGTGTAGGTTTCACCAGCGGTGAGGCCGGTGAGAAGGGCGCTGTGTCCGTTTACCGTCTGGGACTGGAAGGCCTCCTCTCCGGTGGCATACATAAGATTCCAGCTTTCAGGTTCGTTAGCACCGCTGACGGTGAAGTTTACCAGAACAGAACCGTCTTCCGAACCGGTCACAGCGGTGAAGCTGACGATCTCGGTGACATTGGGGGTGGTATAGGTTACTTTGGTGGTTCCGGTGAGCTTGTGGAAGCCGTCGATGGATGCGGTAATGGTATACTGGGTATTTGGCTTGAGGCCCACAAAAGAAACAATGCCGTCTTGCAGAGTGCCTACGATAACATTTCCGTAGGTGTCCTGACATTTGAGCTTCAGGGAGCCTTCGTCGGCGGGGGTGGAGATTGCCACGGCCACGGCATCCTGATTTCCTGTAATGATCTCCATTTTGTCAATGGGAATACAATAGAAATTGCGGTAAAAGAAGATGCAGCTGACCACCAGAGCCAGCACAACGCACACGCCGCCAATCCAGGCCAGAGGCTTTTTCCAGGCCGCTTTGAATTTGGAGGGGGCCTTTGGGGTTTCTTCTTCCGGCTCGGCATCCTCATAAACGGGATCAGGATCCTTGGCCTTCAGAATGGAATCGGCCCGGCTGAGGATCTCGGACATCTCCGGGTCATTTTCCAGGGAGATAAAGAGGTCATCTGACGGAGATTCCGCCTGGGGCGCCTCCCGAATTTGTTGGACCAGCTCTTTGGAAAGCAGCTCCTCTGCAACGGGAGAGGACTCCTCCTGCACTTCCTGTGTTACTTGGGCAGGGGACTGCGCCTCCTGAGAGGACGCTTCCTCCGGGGGAGGGGCCTCTTCCTTTGTATCCTCAGGCTGGGGTGCTTCTGATGAAGCTTCTGAGGGTTCCTGCGCTTCCTCCGGTGGAGTTGCGGGCGGCGGGGAAGATTCCGATTGAGCAGGCGGAGGCTGTTCTTCCTGTGTTGGTTCGCCTTGCTTTGCCTCCTCCTGGGCTGACGCTTCCTGCTGCGGGGGTTCTTCGGCTTTTTCTTCCTGCACCTGTTCCTGAGGGATAGGTTCCGGCTCCGGGGCAGGAGGGCCGATGATGGATTCATTGACCGGATTTTTCTGCATGTAAGCAATCAGGGCCTGTCCCATTTCATCGGGAGACTGCCAACGCTTAGTGGGGTGGAACGCGGTGGCTTTCAGGATGATGGCTGCCAGCTCACTGTCTGCATAGGCAGGCGGCGGCAGTTCCTGACCGCTGAGACGGCTTTTTTCAGCACCCTGGGTATTTTCTGCGGTATGGAAAGGGGGGCCGCCGTTGTAGATGTGGTACAGCACCATACCCAGGGAGTACACATCCGCGGTGGTGCTGATCTCGCTGAAATCATCGAACAGCTCCGGGGCGGTGAAAACGCTTCTGTACTTCTGGGGGAAGGTGGCGTAGGCCAAATCATCCAGAGGCATAAAGCCCAGATCTCCCAGACGGAAGCGCCGACCCTCGGTAATGCAGATGTTTTCCGGCCGCAGGTTGAGATACAGAAATCCGGCCCGTCTGCTTTGGCTCAGAGCGGCGGCCAGGTCAATTCCCAGATTAACAGCCCCCAGATGGGTCATTGTGTTTTTCCGGCAATAGGCCGCCAGGGTGATGCGATAAGGCGCCAGAAGATAGAGGTCAAAGCCAATTTCTTCATTTTCCTTGGCAACGGTCTGAAAGCTAGAGAAAGGAAGAAAGCCTCTTGATTTGGACAGAGCCTGCAAGAGGGCAACTTCATTTTCCAGGGCGTGGACGGATTCTTCGTAGTAAACCTGAGCGGCAGGCCGATCCTGGCAGGCTCCGGTGAAGAGCATGGCCTCCACCTGATCCTGGGATTCCGGGACAGAAATCCGTTTTAGAATGTATTTCTCTTTCGTGACATTGTGAATTGCGGGGCAGCAAGTGATACCATTGTGACTGCTGAAAGGCTTTCCCAGAGAAAAATCATCCAGCAGCGGTGATACGGTATGGGCATCCGACAACTTCATCGCCTCCTTTGTATCGGTCACTACCCTATATAATAAGCGAAAAAAGCGAAAAAAGCAACAGGATTGTAGTTGTTTTATGAACTGGAAAATGTTATGATATTGTCGAAACATTGCAGAAGCCCCTTCTGCACAATACGGAGGGAATCTAAGTTGAATAAAAACGTTTGTGAATGCTGTGGAAGCGTCATCGTTCCGGGCAAAAAAGTCTGCCCCATTTGCGGAAGCAAGCTGGACTGGACCGCAGAGCCCAATCAGGAGCCTTTGCAGGAAACCCAGATCCTGCCCAATCTGGATGATTTGATTTTGGAAATGTCCAGAGAGCCGGAAGAACCTCAGGAAGAGGATCTGGATTTCGATATGCCCGAAGCGCTGAAAATCAAGACACAGCCAAAGCCTATGGCTGAGCCTCCGGCGAAGCCCGTGGTGCCTGTGGACCCCGATCTGCCAGACTACTTCCAGGATATGGAAGAGGATGACGATGAAGAGGATGACTTGGAAGAAGCGGTCCCTCAGTCCGTGGAAATCCCTGAGGAGGAAGCCGAGCAGGAGGAGGATGAGGAGGAATACAATATTCCAGTTTCTCCCGTGGTACCCCAGCCTGCCCGGAAGCCTGAAAACGCTCCCAAAGAAGAGAAATCAGAACCCAAAAAGCAGAAGGCGCAAAAAGCACCGAAGGTGCATGAGGAAAAGCAACGCCCCACTGCCGGAGGAAAGGACAAGGTTATTTGCGCAATTCTGGGGGTGCTGGTGGCCCTGCTGGGTATCTATATTGCCTTCCGATTCCTACAGCCCCGCCTCCTTCCCGGAACCAATGGGAAGCAGGAAACTACCTCTGCAACCCTGCCAACCCCCACTATCACGGCGGACAAGGTCCTGACTCTGCCCGTTCAGGGAGAGGGCCGATTCCTCACCGTTCGTCTGGAGCCTGAAAATAAGGATTATCAAGTGACCTATGAGTCCGCAGATCCCAGCATTGCAACCGTCACGGCTGACGGCTGGGTCACGGCAGTGTCCGCTGGCAAGACTACGGTTACCATCACCTGTCAGGGAGTTGTGGCGGTCAGCGAGATCCGCTGTGACTTTACCCCCGGTGCTACCGACCAGTCCACAGATCCCAGCGCATCCGACCCCACCAAGCCTACCGGCAACACCGAGCCGGAAGAGACCAAGGAGCCCGGTGAAACCACGGAGCCAGGCGGCGCTGACATCAAGAAGCTGGAGCTGTCCCACAGCGATGTTACCATGTTTGAAAAGGGTGAGTCTGTCCGGCTGAAGGTGGAGGGCTTGTCCGCTTCGCAGGTGACCTGGAGCAGCGACGATCCTTCCGTGGCTGAGGTGGAAGAAGGTAAGGTCGTGGCGGTAGGCGGCGGCACGACCAAGATTCGTGCGGAGTATAACGGTATGGAAGCGGTCTGCATTGTGCGCTGTTCCATGAAAGAGGAAGACAGTGGCAGCAGTTCCGGAGAGCTTACCTTGAGTCACACCGATGTGACCATGCAGGAGGGCGAATCCTTCAGCCTGCGTCTGCAAGACAGCGACGGCAATGCCGTGGATGTGGCCTGGAGCCAGGGAAATTCCAGTGTCTGCGAAATCAGCGGTAACCAGATCACCGCAGTAGGAACGGGCTATACGGAGGTCACCGGCACTTATAACGGCAAGACCTATACCTGCATTGTCCGTGTCATTTAAATCATAAGAACCTGCAAAATCGGCGCCCAAAGGAGATCTTTGGACGCCGATTTTTGTCTGCTGTTTGCCGGATTCCTGTAATCAAAGAATACGGGGACGGGGTGCAAATGCAGTACACACCCCGTCCCCGTATTTAACTCGGCTGTTTTTAGTTCATCATATTGGTTTGGTTGTTGCGGCGGAACAGGAGGGTGATATTCCAGATGCCTGCAATACCCACCAGGGCGTAGATAATGCGGCTGATGATGGCCGTCTGACCGCCAAAGAGCCAGGCTACCAGGTCAAACTGGAAAAAACCCACAAGGCCCCAGTTGAGAGAGCCGATGATCGAAAGTATCAGTGCCAGCGTATCCATGTGCGTCTCTACCTTTCTTTTGTTAGGATGGCTCTAGTATGACCAAAAGGAAAAAACTTATGCATCCCCCGGCAGCTTGGGGTTCTCCGGATTGGAAAAACAAAATTTGATGATGATTTTTTTGTCCGCAGTCAGCTCAATCCGATCAATGAGGCTGACCAACAGTTCACGGTTGGAATCCAGAGAGTCCATAAAGCGCTGTACCAATATGTGAGCTTCCTTCTCTTTAAGGGTAGGGCTCTTTCGATGTCGCTCCAGGGCCCCTTTCTGCTCCGTCAGTCTGGCTCGCTCCAGCCGGGTCCGGTCAGAGAGCCGCTGAAAATCCTCTTGCGCCAGCAGACCGTTGAGCCGATCCAGGTACATTTGGTCCAGATGCCGGGTGAGAGTGTCCAGCTTGCTTTGAAGAGAGGAAAGAGCTGCTTCTGTCCAGTCCGTTCTTTCAGCCCGGTCCAGCATTTCCCGGGCTATGGGCAGCAGGGCAGAGGATGTCAGATAGGACCGGCAGAGCTGACGCACCTTGGCAAGGACGGCATTGGTGACGGTTTTTTCCTGAATGGAGTGGCAGGTGCAGACCCCTGCTTTGGTAAACCGCTGATAGGTTCGGCAGACAAAATATAAGACATCCTCTCCCGCTGCGTTTTTGCGATTGATCACCGACAGGGGATAGCCGCATTCATGGCAGAAAATCAGCCCTTTCAGCAAAAAATCATAGGTCCTGCTACGGGTATGCTTCCGGCTGCTTATGAGCTGGCCCACCTTGCGGAATGTCTCTTCGTCTATTAAAGGCTCGTGGGTACCCTCCACTACCACCCAGTTCTCCGGCTTCTGTCGGAGACATTTTTGGGATTTGTAGCTGATTTTTACGCTGCGGCCCTGGACCATATTACCGATGTAGGTTTCATTTTGCAGCATTTCGGAAATCCGTTCGCTGCTCCACAGCCCTGTATAGGGCCCGGGCCTTGCCACGGGGAGATGGGCATAGGCCGCAGGGGTGGGAACCCCCTTCTGGTTGAGCTGGGCCGCAATCTGCCGACAGCTCATGCCATCCAGGGCCATGGAAAAGATCGCACGGACCGTAGGGGCCGCCTCCTGGTCGATGACGATTTTATTTTTCTGGGTGGGGTGCATCCGGTAGCCATAGACCGGCTTTCCTCCGATGAACTGGCCTTTGCGCTGTTTGTCCCGTTTCACGCTCTTGATTTTCTTGGAAATGTCCTTTGCGTACATGTCGTTCATAATGGCACGGAATGGGGTAATGTCATTGGCGGTGGAATCGGTCCCGGTATCGATGCCGTCCAGCAGGGAAATGTAGCGCACCCGATGTTCCGGAAAGTACCGCTCCATATAGTGGCCGGTCATAATATAATCACGGCCCAGCCGGGACAGGTCCTTCGTAATGACCAGGTTGATTTTTTTAGCTTCGATATCGGAAATCATCCGCTGAAAGCCGGGACGGTCAAAATTTGTGCCGCTCCAGCCGTCATCAATATAGGTATCATAGACGGAAAGACGGTGCTGCCGCACAAACTCCAGCAGCAGGGATTCCTGATTTTGAATACTTTGAGAAGGCCCTTCGGATTCGTCCTCTTTGGATAGGCGGATGTACAGTGCGGCATGATAATCCGCAGGATTTTTAATTTTCGGATCCATAGGATTCCCTCAGACAGACGAAGCCATTCATAAAAGCTGCGATTCTGTTTCCAATGTGAGAATCCGGCGCAAATAAAGCCGAAAGGACTCCACCAAAAGTGTTGGCAGCTCCGTTTCGGTCCGGGTAAAAACACAGTGCACCACAGGCTCCTTCTTTTTCATAAGCATAACCTCCTTTTGTACAATCCTATGCCTACAAGAGCGCTGTTTTTCCTGTGCTTGGAAAAACCAGAGGGAAAGCCCTCCGTTAAAATTCTTCCTATACATTCAGAGAGAAATAGGCTATAATGGGACAGGTCTTAGGGAAAACCAAGGGCTTCGTTTATATGGCCCGCCACAAAGATGGGGGGATTTTGTGGCGTGGAAAAGAATTTTGTATCTTTGTATATTGTATTTTCAGAAGGGACTTTCCTTTTTTGTGGTCATGGTGTATAATAAAATGGCCTGCCGATTTACAAGAATCGGTAAAAACTTACAAATGAAAGGTTGGAGCCCCGATGAATGCATTTATGCCCGCCGATATTCTGATGCCCAAAGTGGAATCCATGGAGAAATGGGCCGTGATCGCCTGTGACCAGTTTACCTCTGACCCTGCCTACTGGAACCGTGTAGAAAATAATGTTGGTGACGCACCCTCCACCCTGCGGATGATTCTGCCCGAAGCAGAGCTTGGCTCTGAGGGGGAAGCAGCCCATATCCAGCAGATCAACCGTACCATGGAGGAGTATCTCAAGGAAGGCCTGTTCCAAACCTATACCGACTCCTTTGTCTATGTGGAGCGGGTGCTGTCAAACGGCACCGTCCGCAAAGGACTTGTGGGCATGGTGGATCTGGAGGCCTACGACTATCATGCCGGTGCCGTCTCTGCCATCCGTGCTACGGAGAAAACCGTGACCGAGCGCATCCCTCCCCGCCAGAGAGTCCGCCGGGACGCCGGCATTGAGCTGCCCCATATCCTCCTGCTGTGCGATGACGATAAGAAGGTGCTGCTGGAGCCCATCGAGGCCAAGCGGGACAGCCTGCCCAAGCTCTATGATTTTGACCTCATGGAAGAGGGCGGCCACATTACTGGTTACCTGGTGGCAGGAGACGAGGCCAAGGCATTCAACGACCGCCTTACCGCCTACACTGAGACCTGTCCTGAGAAATACGCCGATCTGAACGGCGCCCCTCTGGTTTTCGCCGTTGGCGACGGCAACCACTCTCTGGCAACTGCCAAGAGCTGCTATGAGGAGCTGAAGGCCAATCACCCCGGCGAGGACCTGTCCAACCATCCCGCCCGCTATGCTCTGGTGGAGCTGGAAAACATCCACGATGAGGCCCAGCAGTTTGAGCCCATCCACCGGGTGGTGGTGGATACCGATGTGGAGGACCTGATGAAGGCACTGGAGAGCTGGTGCGCCCCCGGGGGCTATCCCATTGAGTGGTTCGCCGGTGAAAAGTCCGGCACCGTGTATCTGGACCGCAGCCGCAGCGAGCTGGAGGTGGGTGCTTTGCAGCAGTTCCTGGACGAGTACTTAGCCCAGAAGCCCGGAAAGATCGACTATATCCACGGAGACGAGGACCTCAAGAACCTGGCCCGTCAGGACAAGGCCGTTGGCTTCCTCCTGCCCGCAATGGCAAAGAGCCAGCTCTTCCGTGGTGTGGTGGCAGACGGCGTTCTGCCCAGAAAGACATTCTCCATGGGCCATGCCCGTGAGAAACGATACTATTTGGAAGGAAGAAAGATCAAGTGAGTGTAACCCTGCAGGAAGCTGCTTACGCAAAAATCAATCTGACCCTGGATGTGCTGGGGCGTCGGGAGGACGGCTACCATGACCTGAAATCCGTCATGCAGACCATCTCCATCCGGGACGACATCGAGCTGGAGGTGGGCACAGGCAAGCCCTGGAGCCTCACCTGCGACAAAGAGGAAATCCCTCAGAACGAAACCAACCTGGCCTGGAAGGCTGCCAGGCTCTACTGTGAGCTGACAGGCAAAGACCCCCAGGGCCTTTCCATCCGCATCACCAAGCGGATCCCCGTGGAGGCGGGCATGGGAGGCGGCAGCGCAGATGCGGCTGCGGTGCTCCGGGCCCTTAACCGCCATTTTGACTATCCGCTTTCCCTGTATGCGCTGGCAGAGCTGGGTGCCCAGGTGGGCAGCGATGTTCCTTTCTGCGTAGTAGGCGGCACCTGCCTGGTAGAGGGCCGGGGCGAGCGTCTGCGGAAACTGCCGGATTTGCCGGAGACCATGTTCGTGGTGTGCAAGCCCGATTTTTCCGTCTCCACCCCGGCACTGTATCAGAAGCTGGACGAGACCGTGATCGCCAGACGGCCCGATCATACCGCCATGGAGGCGGCCATCGCCAAGGGAGACATGGACCAGATCGCACAGAATATCTGCAATGTCTTTGAGCCTGTGGTGACGGCGGAGCATCTGGAGCTCAATTATATCAAGTCCATTATGAACTCCTACGGAGTCACGGGCTATGCCATGACCGGCTCCGGCTCTGCGGTGTTTGGAATCGCGGCCTCCTTTGAGTATGCCGCCGTGGCCTGCTCCATGCTGAAAGAAAATTACCCTCAGGTATTTATCGCCAAAAGTGTATAAAATTTGAAGTCACCGTCCATACTGTGAGTAATTACAGATGGACGGTGATTTTTTATGTGGAAATGGCTCAAACGCCTGGTAATTTTCACGGTATTTGGTGCATTGCTGTTGGGAATTCTGGGGATTTCCCGGGAGCAGAAGCAGTTACAGGAGAATCTTCTGCGGCTGCATGTGGTAGCGAACTCCGATTCCGGGGAAGATCAGGCAGTCAAGCTGAAGGTGCGCGACGGTGTGCTGAACCTTCTGGACTCTGCCATGGAGGGCCTCACCACCCTGGAAGAGGCGAAAAAATATGTGACGGAGCACCTGCCCCAGATCGAGGAGGAGGCAAACCGGATTCTACGGGAGGCCGGTTCGCAGATGAAGGCGGTGGCCACCTTTGCCCTGGAAACCTTCCCCACCAGAGTCTATGACACCTTCCGGCTGCCTGCGGGGGTCTATGAGTCCCTGCGCATCACCATCGGGCAGGGTCAGGGGCATAACTGGTGGTGTGTTCTGTTCCCCACCTTGTGCATTCCTGCCACCACAGAGGGCTTTGAAGAAACGGCAGAGGCTTCCGGAATGTCTCAGGAGCTGTCCCGGACTCTGACTCAGCAGACCGGGTATTATGATGTGAGATTTCGCATCATGGACCTAGTGGGGGAGCTGAGGGGAAAGCTGTGCAGCGAAAAGGAAAAATAGAAGAATGTCAAAAATGACAGGGCAGATGCTCTGTCATTTTTTTGGGAAATGTGGTATAATGGAAGGGATTCTGTTACGCAGTGGGGGAAAAACTTGGGATACCGCCCTGCTTCAGAAAGAAAATCCCTCCGCAGTGAGATGGAGGGAAGCCGTGGGCAGGGTGGCCTGCCCGAAGAGGTGATACATATGTTGCAGTTATATTTGAGTCGGAATTGGCGTGTGGGCCGGGAAACCATCCTGACCCATTTGGCTGATGATGTGAAACAGGGCCTGCCGGGGCGCATCCTTCTGGTGCCGGAGCAGGCCTCCCATGACTATGAGCGGCGCCTGTGCCGGGCCGCCGGAGACAGCGCCAGCAGATACGCAGAGGTGCTGAGCTTCACCCGACTGGCCAGCCGTGTCTTTTCTCAGACCGGGGGCGGGGCCGTGGCGACCCTGGACAAGGGGGGGCGGCTCCTGGCTATGGCCGCCGCCGTGTGGCAGCTGCGGCCCCGGCTCAAATCCTATGCCGCAGCCGCAGGCAGGCCGGAATTTCTCACGGCACTGGTGACGGCAGTGGACGAATTCAAGACCTGCCTCATTACACCGGAGGTCCTGCAAAATGCCTCCCGGAATACGGAAGGGGCCCTGTCGCAGAAGTTGGAGGAGCTGGCCCTGCTGCTAGAGGGCTATGAGGGCATCTGCGCCCGGTTCGGCCAGGACCCAAGAGACCGCATGACCCGGCTCCTAGAGGAGCTGGAGGACAGTGACTTTGCCCGGAACCATGTATTTTATATCGACGGCTTTTCCGATTTTACGGCCCAGGAGCTGGCCATTGTGGCGCACCTGATGGAAGAGAGCTCGCAGGTCACGGTGAATCTGGTCTGCGACCGGGAAGGAAGCGATACGCCGGGCTTTGAGCTGGCAGGGGAGACGGCCTTGCAGCTGATTCGCCACAGCAAAGGGGAAACCACGGTGGTTTCCCTGCCGGACCCGGAGCAGCAGCTGGCAACGCTCCGGGCGGGGCTGCTGTGGGGAGAGCAAAGCCCCATTGCGGGGCTGGACCGATGGGTGCAGGCGGTGCGCCTGGGCTCATTACGGGAAGAATGTGTCTATGCCGCCTTGCAGATCCGCAAGGGGGTCCGCCGGGGCCTTCGCTACCGGGATTTGGCGGTGGTATGCAGCAATTTGCAGGAATATGGCCCGGTTTTGCGGCAGGTGCTGGGAGAGTACGGGATTCCCGCTTATTTTGCGGGCAATGAGGATATCCTGCATAAATCCGCAGTTTATACGGTGATGACGGCCCTGGAGGCCGCCACGGAGGGGCTGGAAACGGGACTGGTTTTGCGCTATCTCAAGTCCATGCTGTCCCCTTTGGAGCCGGAGGAATGCGACAGACTGGAAAACTATGCCATTGTCTGGGGCATCCGGGGCACCGCCTGGACGAAGCCCTTTGACAAGCACCCGGAGGGGCTGGGAAAGCCCTGGACGGAGCGGGACACGGAGACCCTGGCCCGGCTGGAGGAGAGCAGACGCCGTGGGGTGGGGCCCCTGTTGGAGCTGGCAAAGGCACTCAGGCAGGGGAAAACGGTG
Organism: Oscillospiraceae bacterium; assembly: GCA_020025515.1. Taxonomy (GTDB): domain Bacteria; phylum Bacillota; class Clostridia; order Oscillospirales; family Oscillospiraceae; genus Faecousia. The sequence goes on from JAHHRZ010000004.1 coordinate 112,357, forward strand.
TTGCAGCAGCTGCAAGGCCTGTATGCCTTTCTGGAAACCCTGGACCTGGCCCGGCGGCTGGAAGCCCTGGCAGAGCATTTTGAGTCCAGGCAGGACCGCCGAAGCGCCCGGGAGCAGGAACAGCTCTGGGGCATCCTGGTGGGGGCCATGGAGCAGATGGCCGCCCTTCTGGGGCAGATGCAGATGGAGCCGGAGGTCTTTGTGAGACTGCTGCGCCTGCTTTTGAGCCAGTACGATGTGGGAACCATTCCCCAGACACTGGACAGCGTCACCGTGGGCGATGTGTCCTCCATGCGCCGCCACGAGGCAAAGCAGGTGATTTTGCTGGGGGCGCAGGAGGGACTTCTGCCCCAGGGCGGTTCCGGCGGCATGGTGCTGACGGAGCCGGAGCGCCACCGGCTCATGGATCTGGGAGTCCCCCTGAAGCAGGACCTGTACCGGCAGCTTCAGCAGGAGCTGGCCGGGATTTATGCGGTTGCGTCTGCGGCAGAAGAACATCTGACCCTGACATGCAGCCAGGGCCAGCCTGCCTATGTGTACCGAAGAGTGTGCCGGATGCTGGGGACAGATCCGGAGGCGGTGAGCGTACTGCCGGAGGAGGAGACCGTGGCCGACGCCTGGAGCGCAGGCGCCATTCTGGTGCGGCAGTCCCAGGAAGAGCCGGGGCCTTTCCGGCAGCAGTGGCAGGAGCTGCGGGATCATGCGGCCTACACCCCCGGAAAGCTCAGCCCCAAAACGGTTCGGGGGCTGTATGGCAGGGAGCTGACCCTGTCGGCCTCTCAGGTGGACAAGGCGGCCACCTGTAAGTTTGCCTATTTTATGTGCTATGGTCTGAAAGCCAGGCTGAGAAAGGAAATTGAGGTGGACCCGGCCCAGTTCGGCACCTTTGTCCACTATGTGCTGGAGCATGCGGCCCGGGAGGTCTGCAACCGGGGCGGGTTCCGGGCGGTGAGTCTGGAACAGACCAGACAGCTGGCCCGGCAGTATGCCATGGAATATCAGAAGGAACAGTTTGCCCAGCTGGCAGACCAGCAGCCCGCCAGACAGGACTATCTCTTCCGCCGCAATTTGCAGGAGCTGGACGCCGTGGTGGAGGAGCTGTGGCAGGAGCTGCGGCAGTCCCGGTTTGTCCCCGGCGGCTTTGAGGTGAAGTTCGGCCCGGGGGGAGCCATGGACCCCGTGGAGATCTCCGGCGCCGCAATGCCTGCCCGGATCCAGGGCTTTGTGGACCGGCTGGATGTGTACAGCCGGGGAGAACAGACCTATGTGCGGGTGGTGGACTATAAGACCGGAAGGAAAACCTTTGACTACTGCGATGTGCTCAACGGAATCGGGCTGCAAATGCTCATCTATCTGTTTGCTCTGGAGGATGTGGGAGAGGAGCTGCTGGGAGATGCGCCTGAGGCTGCCGGGGTTCTGTATTTTCCCGCCAGAGCCGGTATTTTGTCCGTGGACGATGCCATGGATGAAAAGGCGATCCAAAAGAAGCGCCGGGAAGAGCAGAGGCGAAACGGTCTGGTCCTGGAAGAAGAGAATGTCCTCATGGCCATGGACGAGACGGAGGAATTTCGCTTTCTGCCGGTAAAGAAATCCAAGGATGCTTTGGTGGGGGATTTGGCCGATGCCCGCCAGCTGCGGGAGCTGAAACAGTATGTGAAAGACTGCCTTTCCAAGCTGGTGGATCAGATCGCCGGGGGCTCCATAGAGCCCAATCCCTATGTCAGAGGAAAAAACAGCCCCTGTACCTATTGCGACTATCGGGGGGCCTGTCATCTGGATCTGTGGGGAGCACCACGAGAATTCAAGGAAATCAAGAGGAAAGAATTTTGGCAGGAGGTGGAAAACCATGGCAGGTGAGACCCTGACCCCATCCCAGAAAGCAGCGGTAGAGAACCGGGGAGGCCCTCTTCTGGTCTCCGCCGCCGCAGGCTCCGGAAAAACCAAGGTGCTGGTGGACCGGCTTCTGGGGTATCTCACACAGGAAAAGGACCCGGCGAATCTGGATGAGTTTCTCATCATCACCTACACCAAGGCTGCCGCCTCGGAGCTGCGGGCTAAGATCGCTTCCAAGCTCGCGGAGCGCATGGCCCAGGAGCCGGGCAACCGCCATCTGCACCGGCAGATGCAGCGGCTGTATCTGAGCAAGATTTCCACCGTCCACTCCTTTTGCAGCGACCTGCTCCGGGAGTATGCCTTTTATCTGGAGCTGCCCGGAGATGTGCGGGTGGCGGAGGAGACTGAGTGCCGCACCTATCGGGACAATGCCATGGAGGCAGTGCTGGAGGAGGCCTACGGCAAAATTCAGGACAGCCCCGCTTTGCAGTCCTTTGTGGATACCCAGGGCTTCGGAAGAAGCGACAAGGCGGTGCCCCAGCTCATAGAAAAGGTCTATGACAGCGCCAGATGCCACATCAGACCCCGGCAGTGGATGGATCGGTGCATAGAGCAGGCCAGAGTCCAGCAGGCGGGGGATGCCTCCGAGACGGTGTGGGGGGCCTATCTCATTGACAGGCTCCATGGTTATCTGGACAGTCAGATCGAAAGCCTGACCGTTGCCCTGAATCTGGCCCGGACCCAGGAGGACATCGGACCCAAGTACGGCCCCGTGCTGGAAGAAAACCGGAATCAGCTGAAGGCCCTGAGAGCCTGCCGTACCTGGCAGGAGATCCACGAAAATCAGATCACTTCCTTCGGAAAGATCCCCCCTGTGAGAAAAATTTTCGACCCGGACTGTGCCGAACGGGTCAAGGCCCTCCGGGCTGCGGCATGGGAGGGGGTCAAGCGGTATCAGGAGCCCTTTGCCACCCCCTCCGGGAAGATCCTGGAGGATCTGGAACAGACCGCCCTTTCCGTGGAGGGGCTGATGGAGCTGGTTTCGGCTTTCGCAAAGCGCTATGCCTGGGAAAAGGAGCGCCGCCGGGTCCTGGACTTCGGAGATCTGGAGCATAAGACCCTGGAGCTGCTTTTGGGAAAGAACCTGTCAGGCCCCACCAGGATCGCGGCGGAAGTGGCAGGCCGGTTCCGGGAGGTCATGGTGGACGAATATCAGGACACCAACCAGGTGCAGGACCAGATCTTCTCGGTGCTGACCCGGCAGCGGGGCAACTGCTTCATGGTGGGAGATGTGAAGCAGTCCATCTATCGCTTCCGTCTGGCAGACCCGGGGATCTTCCTGGAAAAATACAATCACTTTGCAGATCATGAGCAGGCCCGGCCGGGGGAAGGGAGAAAGATCCTGCTGTCCCAGAATTTCAGGTCCGGCCGGGAGGTGCTGGCGGCGGCAAACGATGTGTTTGCCAAAACCATGTGTCCCCAGGTGGGCGGGCTGTACTATGGGGAGGCGGAGGCCCTGCGGCCCGGGATCCCCCGAAAGGACCTGCCCCAGGCCGCAGTGGAGCTTCACTGCTTGCAGCTGCGGGAGGGAGCGGGCAAGGATGAGACGGAGGCCCGATATGTGGCCCGGCGAATCGCAAGGCTGCTGGAGGAAAAGACCATGATCCGGCAGGGGGACGATTTTCGACCCGTGACCCCGGGAGACATTGTGATCCTCCTGCGAAATCCCGGCAATCTGGCACCGTACTATGTGCAGGCCCTGCTGGCCCAGGGGATTCCCGCCAGTGCGGATTCCGGGGAAAGCATCCTGGACACCGGGGAAATCAACATTCTGTGGGACCTTCTGCGGGTGGTGGACAACCCCTTGCAGGACATTGCCCTGCATTCCGTTCTGGCAAGTCCCATCTTTGCGTTTTCTGCGGACCGGCTGGGGGCCCTGCGGGCCGCCCATGGGGATGGGTGCCTGTATGACTGCCTGTGCCACGGGGCTGAGGCCGGGGACCGGAAGGCCGGGGAATTTCTGGAGACCTTGCAGGAGCTGCGCCGGACGGCCCGGCTGGAGACCCTGGCCCGGCTTCTGGAAGAGATCTACCGCAGGACCCGCATGGAGTCCGTATTCAGTGCCATGAAAAACGGTCCCGCCAGAAAGCGGAATCTGGAGCAGTTTTACGAGATGGCGGCGGCCTTCGAGCAGGGGGGCCGCCGGGATCTGAGCCAGTTTCTGGAGCATCTGGAAACACTGCGGGAAAAGGGCCTCAAGAGCCGGGAGGGCAGCAAGAGCCAGTGCGTCACGGTCCTGAGCATCCACAAATCCAAGGGACTGGAATACCCCGTGGTGGTGCTGGCCAATCTCTCGGCCCGGTTCAGTCTGGAGGACCAAAAGCCCAATCTGCTCATAGACTCCCGGCTGGGGATCGGATGCAGCGTCCTGAACCGGGAGGGGCGGTACCGCTATCCCTCTCTGGCCAAGATGGCGATTTCCTGCCGAATCGACGAGGAAAACACCTCCGAAGAGCTGAGAGTGCTGTATGTGGCCATGACCAGGGCCAAGGATATGCTGATTATGACCTATGCGGACAAATTTGCGGCCGCCAAGCTGAAAACCATCGCCACCCGGCTTCAGCCGGAGCATGACTATCTCCTGGCGCAGGAGGCAGGCTCTATGGGCTTCTGGGTCCTGATGGCCGCCATGGGCCGCACGGAGGCAGGGCAGCTCTTTGAAAAGGGGGGCTATCCCATGGAGCCAAGGGTCAGCGACATTCCCTGGCGCATCTTCTGGAAGGAGCTGGGGCCGGAGCAGACCCAAACCGGGGCGGTGCAGGAGGAGCAGACCGGCCCCGTGGTGACGGCGGACCGGCTGTCCGGGGCATTGCCCGGGGAATATGCCCATCAGGCCGCCACGCTGGCCCCCTCAAAGGTCACGGCCACGGAGCTGAAGGGGCGGGAGCTGGACCAGGAGGCCGCCCAGGGAGCCTATCAGCCGGGGGCCACAACATCCGGCCGCTGGCAGATGCCCAATTTCTCCCCCCAAAAGGCACTGGACAGCCGCAGCTTCGGCGTTGCCACCCATCTGGCCATGCAGTTCATCCGCTATGAGGCCTGCACCACAGCCCAGGGGGTGGAGCAGGAACTGAACCGGCTGAAAGAGCGGGCCTTCCTGACCCCGGAACAGGCAGATGCGGTGAATCGGAAGTGGATCCTGGACTTCTTTTCCACGGATCTGGGCAGGCGGCTTTCTACGCAACGGGAGGTCTTGCGGGAATTTAAGTTCTCCGTACTGGAAGACGGCACCTTGCTGTCTTCCCAGCTGGCGGGAGAGCAGCTGCTGCTGCAAGGCGTGGTGGATTGCTGCCTCATGGAAGAGGACGGCATGACCATTCTGGACTTCAAGACCGACCGGGTGAAGCCCGGCGGGGAGGAGGCCATGGTCCGGCGGTACGCTCCCCAGCTGCAAGCCTATGGCAGAGCCCTGGGGAAAATCTTCAAAAAGCCCGTGAAAAAGCTGCTGCTTTATTTCTTCCGGACCGGAGCCCTGCGGGAAGTGGAATTTCCCTCCTATTGACAAATATCCCGGGGTCGATTATCATTTCTGTAGAAAATCGGAATTGGCAGGTGTATCCATGAAGGAATTCTATATTGAGAAAAATGACGCCGGACTGCGGCTGGATCGGTATTTGGCAAAGGCGGTGCCGCTGCTGCCCGCCTCCCTGGCCCAGAAATACATCCGCATCAAGCGCATCAAGCGCAATGGGGCAAGGGTCCAGCGGGACGACCGGCTCCAGGAGGGCGATCGTCTGCAGCTGTATATCAACGACGAGTTTTTCGACACGCCACGGGCAGACAATGCCTATCTCACCGTGGCGGCCCCAAAGCTTACCGTTGTCTATGAGGATGAAAATATCCTTCTGGTGGACAAACGCCCCGGTCTGGCGGTCCATCCCCACGACGGGGCGGAGTACGGAAAGACCCTCATTGACCACATTCAGGCCTATCTCTATGCCAAGGGGGAGTGGAAGCCCAGGACTTCCACCTTTGTGCCTGCCCTGTGCAACCGCATCGACCGGAACACCGGGGGCATTGTGATTGCGGCCAAGAACGCCGAGGCACTGCGGATCCTCAATCAGAAGGTGAAGGACCGGGAGCTGGATAAGCGGTATCTGGCCATCATCGAGGGTGTCATGAAGCCGGAAACAGGCTCCCTCAGGGGGCAGATCTTTAAGGACGCCGCAAAAAATCGGGTCTTTGTATCAGACAAACCCCAGCCCGGCTCCAAAACGGCGGTGACAAACTATGTGACGCTGGAAAAGAAAAACGGCCTGTCTCTGGTGGAGTGCGAGCTGATTACAGGCCGAACCCATCAGATCCGTGCCCAGTTTGCTCATGCCGGGCATCCCCTTCTGGGAGACGGGAAGTATGGAAAGCTGGACAAGCGCTTCGACCGGCGGTATCAGGCCCTGTATTCCTACAAGCTCACCTTTACCTTCACCACGGAAAGCGGGATTCTGGAGTATCTCAACGGAAAGAGCTTTCAGGTGGAGCAGGTGGACTTTGTGAAGGAATACTTTTCCTGAGGCCGGAGAGGGAAGTGTCTATGTTTCAAAAAAATACAAAAAACAGGAGAATCAGCCTGGTCTGCATTCTGGTCATGCTGGTGTTCATCTGGGGCAATTCCAGTCTGTCCGGGGAGGAATCCTCGGAGGTCAGCGGCTTTGCGGCGGGGCTCCTGTCCCGGATTTTCGGAGATGCTGTGCTGCAAGCCACCTTTCTCATCCGAAAGCTGGGCCATTTCACGGAATTTGCCCTGCTGGGGTGGTTTCTCAGCTGGAACGGCACCCTCAGAGGGCGGCCTGCGGTGGAAGCACTTTTGCTGGGTCTGCTGGCAGCCATGACGGACGAGACCATTCAGCTCTTCGTTCCGGGCCGGGCGGGAATGGTGCAGGATGTGTGGATCGACTTTTCCGGCGTGCTGGTGGGAGCGGGGATCCTGGCACTGCTGCGCAGAAGGGCCAAAACCGACTGAAAACAGTTAGCATATACGAGGGAGTAGCTGTCCGCAAATCCACAACCTTGTGAAAATCCCAATAGTAGACAGATGTTCTGAAAATCAAGTTTTGTTTTTAATTTATTCTGAATGATAGGCAGATTACCAATTCCCCACCGATAGGTAGATTTGTCTGAGAGGACAACGCATTTCTCAACTTCACCACCAAGAACATCTGGATTAACTGAAAGTACCCGCCTCTGTAGGATAGCTGGAGGCGGGATTTTTCTGCTTATCCTTTAAAAACGAAGGTTTTGGGAGCGTAGGCGATTGCTTTGCAGCAGAGCAGTATATGAAAAAAGAAACGACATAGCTTGGCTATGCCGCTTCTTAAAATAATTTGTTTCAAAGATCAGCAAGCTTCCGAAATTGAAGCCGCTCTTTACAGATCAATGGGGATTTCCAATGCCCTTTCGTTGGCGCTTCGTTCCAGTTTGTTTTTGATCCAGAACGCAATCAGTTTTTCAATGACATTAATGACCAGAATCAGCAACGAAACCAGGGCGGTGCCTTCAATAAAGGACTGACTTTCCAGCTGAGGAATCAACAGGGACAGTGGCATGGTACGGAAATTTACCAGGAACGAAACAGCGGAAATGGTAATCATGGAGTTGACAAAGAAGTAGCTGTACATTTCTACAATCGTGGACATGGTACAGGGAATGTACACACTGAACAGCAGCCGGATCCGGCTGATTCCAAGGGTCTGAGCCACATCCTCCAAATTGGAATTAAACTTGGATAGAGAGTTGTAAGCCAGCAGATAAGGAGAGGAGAAGAAGTGGACTACATTTACAATTACCAGAATAAAGATTGTAGAATAAAGAGGAAATCCCTGAAAGGACAGCACGAAGGACAAACCCAGAACGACGCCAGGGACGGCCAGTGACAGCATACTGATAAAATGAATGATCTTATTGGAAAGTTTTTTCCCGGAACGGGCTGTAATATATGCAGAGAAATAGGCAAGGCATGTACCGGCCAGAGCAGTCAATAAAGTAACAGCCATGGAGTTGATAAAGAACATGCCAATGTTATTTTCCAGCAGCTTCTTGATGGAGTCCAGAGAGAAGGACAGATCTATCGGGTACTTTTTCACAAAGCTCAGGCAAATAAAAGCCACAATAGGCAGGCATAGTAAAAACAAAACTACACCAAAGCAGATATATACCAAGATATCTCTGCGCTTATTTTCTTCAATTTTGTATGCTTTGGTAATGGTACTGGCAGAACTGCTGATGCCACTATTGCGAAGATCCATTAAGAATGCTGCAACAGCAGGCAGCAGCAGTACAACACCGATTACTGCACCACTTGAGAAGTTCATCATGCCAATAACTTCACGGTACATATAAACCGGTAAAGTCATGGCAGTACCGCCGGTCATCAGAGGAACACCGTAGTCTGTAAAGACCATAGTGAATACTGCCAGAACTGCGGAAATGATTGTGCGTCGCATGGAAGGAAGGGTAATAGTAATGAATTGGTTCCACTTGGACAGACCTAAGACCGATGCAGCCTCGTATATGGTATAGTCTTCATACTGCAAAGAGTCGTGGAACATCAGAAATGCTACCGGGAAAGAATAGAGCACCGAGCCCATTACAATGCCTTTATACCCGTAGAGGCCGATATTCAGCCCTAAGAGATTGGTCACCAGTCCGTTGTCACCAAACAGCAGCACCAGACCCATGCCGTGGGAAATACTGGGAATCAGCATCGGCAATGTGAACAGCATTACGAAGAAAGACTTGAAACGGATGTTGCTTCGATTGAGTGCATAAGCAAGAGCAAAGGACAGCATAACGGAAACAATGGTTGCCAGGATGGTGGTAACGAGGGAATTTTGGAGCATGGGGACAAACTGAGAAGAGGAAAATACATCCGCAATATCTCCACCCCGGATGGTACCGATTAGGGAAACCAAAGGGAACACCACCGTTACCGCCAAATACAACAGCAACAGGTATTTCAGGGAAAAGAAGCTTTTATTTTTCATGGCTGTCCCGTCCTGTATAGCGCAAAAGATCCGTGTATTTTTTATCCAGCTGATGTACAACAAATTCTTTCACATAGTCACTGGCTGGCTTCTGATAAATGGTCAGGGGCGTATCCATCTGTTCGATGTTGCCGTTATTCATAACCATAATTCGGTCAGACAGGAAAAACGCTTCCTCCTGATCGTGCGTAATAAACAACATGGTAACGTTGAATTTCTTTTGCAGAGCCTTGAGTTCTGCCTTCATAATCTCCCGGTTGGTTACGTCCAATGCAGAGATAGGCTCGTCCAATAAAATCACATCTGGTTTTGTGGCCAGCGTCCGGGCAATGGCTACACGCTGCTGCTGGCCGCCGGAAAGCTGACTGGGTTTTTTGTTCATCTGATCGGTGAGTCCAACCTGCTCCAGAGTGCGCTGTGCAATCGCTTTGGCATCCTTTTTGGTATCTTTCCGCAGAGTCAGTGCATACTGAACATTTTCCAAAACGGTCATATTGGGAAACAGCGCATAGTTCTGAAATACGATTCCCATGCCCCGCTCAAAGCTGCTAAGCTTGGAAATATCCTTGCCGCCTTTTAGAATTTCTCCGCTGTCCGCAGTTTCCAGACCCACAAGAATACGCAGCAGTGTAGTCTTTCCGCAGCCGCTGGGACCAAGAACGGAGAGAAATTCACCTGACATAAGGTCAAAGGAGAGATTATTTAATACAGTTTTACCATCAAAACTCTTTGTAATGTTGCGAACAGATAGTTTAGGAGTTAATACTTCCATAGGTCAAGAAGCCTCTCTTTCTCTTGGATGTCCTGAATACCATGCATGTCTGCGTATTGTATATTCTGGGGATAATGGGGGATTTGGTTGTGCTGGCCTTCAAACACGGCCTCAGGAGAAAAGTTTTCCTTGTCGTACACAATGAATTCGTTTGCGATAAAATCAAAGACTTCCTGCACACCGGGCTTTTCTGTATGTCCCTTGATTACAGCACTGCCCGTCAGGGAATAGGGAGATCCGGTCTCAGGGAAAATAATCTCAAGAGGCTGGCCTGCGTTGATTTCATTGACCGCCTGAAAGGTCAACGCAAGTCCCACGGCAACCTCGCCTTGTTTTAACAGCTTAATGGGGCCGGAACCGGACTCTGTGAACTGCTTTAAATTACCATAGAGCTGATCTACATATTCCAAGGCACCGTCTTCTCCCATGGTATTGACCCATGATTTATAGAAAAAATAGCCGGTACCGCTGGATTTTGGATCCGGCATGGCAACGAGGCCTTTGTACTCCGGCTTTAAGAGATCGGCATAGCTGGTAGGCGCTTCCAGACCATATTTATCCAAAACTTCTCGATTTACCACGATTGCGCCGGCCTGACGCTCCCAACTGACCCAAAGATTATGATTGTCAGCGGGGGCAAGGCCTTCCAGATAGGGAATCCTGCTGATTCCGGAAATGTCTGCCAGGGAATCTTTGATTTTATCCAGGTATCCGGTTTCAAGGGCAATCAGGATATCTACTTCAGAATTCTCTTTTTCGGCATAGATCTTTGCTGCAGCCTTGCCGGTGGACATGTACATGACTACAACATTATATTCCGGGAAACGGTCATGGAGCTGTTTCTGCAGGGCATCATTTCGGAATTGCTCAGCGGACGAACAGATGACAATACTTTCCTTGCCTCCAAAATCAGCAAGCAGTGTAAACATAAGCGTCACAGCCAGCAACGCAACAAACCATTTTTTCATATGTTCACCTATCGATCAGCAGTAAGCCTTGTCAAGCTGCTTCAAATCCGAATAATTATCGATTTCAATAATGTCATCAAATGTGCAATTTCGCACCTCTACCTGATAGTGCTTTTGGCAGTAACGCAGAGACACCTCATCCCAGTAGCGTTCCTTACCACCGGGCATTTCATAGACGGTTTTGATGTCTTCATACAATTTCGCACCGTCTTCCGCATTCCAATAGGAAATGCCATACATGTGATGGCAGTTTGTGCCGCCCACCATGATCTTCGTGATTACACGATTCTTTGTCTCGAAGCACCAGTCATCTGTTTTCTCAGTGAAAACACCCAAATAGTTAGAGGTATACTGATATTTTTGAATCAGCTTTGGGTTGTACAGCACCAAATCCGCCTCCAAAACATAGGCATTCTGCAACAGATGGCGCACACACATTGCAGAGGAGATGTTGTTTGCCTCATTGTAGGCAGGGTTTTCAATAAAGCGGATGGTGGGGTATTTGTACAGCAGCTGATCAAACTGCTCGCCTAAATATCCACGGACCACATAGATTTCGCTGATTCCTGCGGCAACAACGGCATCCAGCAGTGTATCGATCATTCGTGTTCCGTTGACCCGCACCAGAGGCTTGGGGGTGTTCAGGGTAATGGGAACCAGACGATGCCCAAAGCCTGCGGCAATAAATACAGCACGTTTTACCCGATACGGTTCCAACGCATGAAGCCCCTGCTCTGTGATTTTTGCGTTTTCTACAAATCCCTGTTCAACCAAAGATGTCATTGTGCGGTTAACGGAACCAAGAGACATCCCTGTCATTTCGGAAAGTTCCCGCTGGGTCAGTTCGTTTTCGCTCTGTTCTATGCAGATCAGAATGTCGAATTGTTTTCGTGTCAATGTGGATTCCATAATATTTCCTCTACTTTCAGTATGATATCTTTTCAGAAATACGGCTTGCTAAAGAACATATATAGGGAAATTGCAGATTTATCTTTGCAACAAAAATCGACCGCATATGTTCATTTTCTAGAATACTATCACTTGTTTGGAATTATGTCAAGCATTGCCATCTAACAAACATCCTGAAAGCGCGCAGTGAGATTTGTAGGTTTGTCAATGATGTGTTACAGATTAGGGAAAGAAAAAAGGACAGCTT